>NZ_LZGT01000001.1 GCF_001690525.1 Gilliamella sp. App6-5
AACGATTTATAACACCGAAAGACCGCATGAGGCATTAAATAACATGACGCCGATTGAGTATAAAACACTAAAACAAACAGCATGATTTTCTACTTGAATCTTGTACTAAGTTTGGGGTATTTACACGACGAATACTTACCTGTTCTAGATAAAGAAATTCCATCATGCTATGATGAGCAAGTCAGTTTAGAGTGGAATCATAAAATAAATCAAAATGATGTTTGTGATGATTGCAGAAAATAGCCAGATACAATTTATTGTAAATAATAATTGGAGATTATGAATGAAAACTATAAGAGGAATTGAAAATTTATTCCGTATTTATAAAAATTTGAATGAACCTTGGCGCTTTTTTGTGGAACCTGAATTTATAAATGAGATCAATTGCATTAAAAATGCCAATTATTACATTGCAGAGACGGAAGATGAATTTGATGAAATGGATGATTCACCTGATAAATATGAAGCATGGTTAGAATATCCGACATTTCAAGCCATTATCGATAATAAACTTGAACATCATCCTAATGCTACAAAAAAAGATTTATTAGATGCTATTATTTATTACCTTGAAAATGATGATTTTTTGGATTAATCCAAAATGGGAAGGTCAAAAAAAGGTCTTTCCGTTTTTAAGCAAAAATCTGTAGTAGTAAAATTTACCGTTGTTAACCGCATTAATGCAGTCTATTTAAAACAGTTTTTATCGCTAAAGAGAAATCATGAAAAAATTTTTAGAATTACTAAATAAACAAGGTATAAAATACCTCATTGAAGACAATAAGATCACAGTTGATGGTAATTTAAATCTAAGAAATAAAGGAATTAAAGCATTACCTGAAAACTTGTTTGTTAACGGGGATTTGATTTTAACTCATACAAAAATTGAAGCACTACCTAAAAATTTTTCTGTTAGTGGTGATTTAGATTTAACAAATACAGAAATCAAAAAATTACCTGAAAATATACTTATTGGTGGCTATTTATATTTAACAAATACGGAAATCAAAGCATTACCTAAGAATTTTTCGATTAGTGGTAGTCTAAATTTAGCAAAAACAAAAATAACAGCACTACCAGAAAACCTATCTGTCCAAGGTGATCTCAATTTAACAGTGACAAACATCAAAATGCTACCCGAAAACTTATCAGTTGGTGGGAGTTTATACTTAGGATTTACAGAAATAGAAGCATTATCAGAACACTTTTCTATTAAAGGTGACTTAGATTTGAAATTTACCAAAATGACTAGGTTACCTGAATACTTATCCGTTGATGGTCACTTAAACATCGAATCGACAGAAATTCAAGTATTACCCGAAACCTTATCTGTTGGTCGTGGCATATATTTGGATATAGATCAAATACAGAATATAGCTTATCGTAAAACTGGCGAAGATAACTCACAAACTATTTTTGCTTGTTGGGCTAATGGAGCATTCGCAATTCAAGCAACAGACTTTTTTGGTACACTTGCAGATTTTGAAAAAATGGTTGATGAAAACTATTCTGAAGAAAATGCGATACAATACAAAAAAATGGCGAATGAATGTATCAAAGAGTTAACTACAAAGCTTAACAAACCGTCATCGATAGTAAATTAAGATAAGGTAAAAAAACAACCTTCCTTGATTACCCCAATAAGATCGGCAAAATGACTACAATGCCGAATACTACCAAATAATGTGAACTGTCCTCATTTTAGTGGACAGTCATTTTAAATCATTCTTTCATTTTATTTTTAATAATTTAACATTTTATAAAAAAGCACGGATATCAATATACTGTATTCCAAACTCTAATTTATACAAATTTTCAACATTGACATGATAATTATTATTATCTATGCTTACCAAACGTAGCAAAAAATATGAGGACTAATTATGAAAGTATCAGCCAAAGAAATCGAAGCTATGTCAAATAAAGGTAGCAAAGAGAGATACATTTATTCTATAAAAAGAATTGTTGATAACGAAAAAGCTTGGGTTTTGGATTATGATGGTTTTGCCTTAAGTGGCATAAATGATGACAATAGTGAAGTTCTTATATTATGGCCAGCTCGTGAATATGCTGCAAATTGTGCTATAGATGGTTGGGAAAATTACAAACCAAAAGCATTATCGCTTGATTATATAATGGATGATTTGTTGCCTAAATTATCATCAAAAGGGACTCAAGTTGGTATTTTCTCAGTTCCAGGTCTATCTAATACCCCAGTTGTTAATGCTGAAAGTTTACTGCTTGATTTAGAATACGAATGTAGTAATTATATGTAATTTTATATTGATATCAGAATAATGATAAAATTATAACAACCTTTATTATTTATGCGAGATATAATGGAAAAGTTTTTGGAGTTATTAAACAAAAAAAGCGTAAAATACTGTATTAACGATAATAAAATCATAGTTAATAATAATTTAAATTTAACAAAAAAAGGAATTTGTGTATTACCCGATAATTTATTGATTAACGGCGATTTGGTTTTAGCTCATACAAAAATTACATCACTACCTAAAAATTTTTCTGTTAGTGGTGATTTAGATTTAACAGATTCAGCAATTCAATTATTACCCGACAATTTATCTGTAGGTGGCAGTTTATATTTATCGTTTACACATATCAAAGAACTGCCTAACAATCTATCTATTGGCGGTGATTTATATCTAGGAAATACAGACATTCAATCATTACCAGAAAATTTATCAATTGGTGGCGATTTAGATCTTGTCTTTTCAGAGCTCAAAGAATTACCTGATAACCTATCGATTGGTGGTAATTTAAATCTAGAAAATACAGAAATTGAAATACTACCAAGAAATTTGTCAGTTGGTGGGGATTTATATTTAATCAATAGTCAGATCAACAAATTATCTGAAAACTTATTTGTTGGTGGCGATCTAGATTTAGCCTATACAAATATTCAATCATTACCTGAAGGCTTAACAGTCGGTGGTGATTTAGATTTAAGAAATACAAACACCAAACAACTACCCAAAAAATTTTCTGTTGGTGGGTATTTAAATTTAAGAAATACAAAAATCCAAACATTACCAGAACATTTATCTGTAGGCGGGTATTTAAGTCTAGCAAATACAGAAATTCAAGCATTGCCTAAAAATTTATTTGTTGGTGAGCATTTAAATATACAGTCAACCAAAATCACATCATTACCCGAAAACTTATCGGTTACTCGTGGCATATATTTGGATATAGATCAAATACAGAATATAGCTTATCGTAAAACTGGCGAAGATAACTCACAAACTATTTTTGCTTGTTGGGCTAATGGAGCATTCGCAATTCAAGCAACAGACTTTTTTGGTACACTTGCAGATTTTGAAAAAATGGTTGATGAAAACTATTCTGAAGAAATTGCGATAAAATACAAAAGAATGGCGAATGAATGTATCAAAGAATTAACTATAAAGCTTAAAAAACCGTCACTGATAGAAAATTAAGCTGAGTTAAAAAAAGCAAATCTTCTTAATTGACTCAACACCATCGCCAGATAAAGTAATATTATACCAATCACGTACTCCTATATGATTAGGTAAAAAGCGCTTTAGATATTTACGATAATATTGTTGATTTAAAGCAATCTATTGTTTAAAACAAACTAAGCTGCTAATAAATGAATATACAACATATAGAAACAGCTGATTGCAATATCTTGGATACTAAAATATTTCCTCATGAAATTAAGATATATTTTGCATCAGTTTACCAATTAGAGACAAAACAACGCATAACTAATGTTTGTTTATCGATTTTTAATTGGTCATTTTTTGAAGCAAATGTTTTTATCGTTAATCATTTGAATAATCTCTTTGAACAGAAAATGTTATTCAAACATGAATTAGAGTTTTTTGAATATATTCAGAAAATATCGCTTGAACAAAATAATTTTATATTACAAGGATATAGTAAAAAATCTGGGAACTGGCTAGAGTATCGTTTCATAGATAGTGATTTTTGCTTGACCATGTTTTAACAAAAATATAGCAGCGTATGTAATAACTATGCAACCGTTTTTGTGGTGCTATAAGCATTGATTAAAAAATAAATTAATTGTCTGACAAAAAGCTTAAGTGATCTATGGAATATAGGCTGTCATTTCTAGTGTCATAACACGTTTATTTAGATGTCAATGTAAAGGTACATAATCATGAAATCAGAAGATCAGCGCTTCCTATTCTTAATTGAAAGTAAAACCTCCCCTTGGGGCGACTGGGCGATATACTTTGGACAGGTTAACACCTTGGGATGAAAACAAGCAGTCTATTTCTATCGAACGTACCGGCCCTTTTACTCCAAAAGCTTATTTTTCAAGTAATAACTTTATTTTTACAAAAGAAATAAAGGAACTCATCGAAAATTCCTCATTAAAAGGCATTAAATTTTTGTATGAAATAGAAAAAAAGAAAATTATTAATCTTAATTGGACAAAATTGGATGTGAATAAAGATATAACTGATTATTTAGATGATCTATATGAACCAGTGGATTTAATTTTTGATGGCATTAATGATGTAAAATTAAATCAGGATATGCCAGATTATTACTTGTCTAGTATAGAAAGCCAAATTCATTTAAACAAAAATAAACTTATCGATATGCGAAATCCTTCGGCATATATTACTTTTGTTGGCAACGAACTTGATGATTCTGATTTTTTTATGGGAATTGAAATACTAGGTTGTTTTATTAGTGCAAGAGCCAAAAATTGGCTAGAAAAATATTGCCCTAACTGTTTTGACTACTATTTAATTAAACCTGATTAATAGTGGAAATATTCTAACTTAATTGCTTAATCTAAATAAAAGATAATCATATAATTTTTCTGCTAAAAAATTAGCATGCTCACTTTTTACGATTAAATTAAAAAAATAGTATTGGTTATACGAATCTTCAATTATCGTATCGGAAAGCATAAAAAATTCGATGTAAGCTAAATATAATTTTTTTATATCATCAGAAATTTCTTCTAAAGAAATATGATAATTGGTTATATCATAAAAGATATTAGTGTATTTATGATTAATAATACTTAACTCTATAAAAGGAGTATGATTTTTCTCACAAAATTCCCAGTGAATAGATTTTGTTTTATCATCTTTATAAATAAATTTCATAATTAATCTTTTAACTTAAAATTTGTGACATGTATCATTACGTCACTTTCTCCTGTTTCACCATATAATGGATTTCAACATCAAATATTATCCATGTATAAGTACAGATGCACAGCTTATGTAAAGAAAATTGTTATGCAACTCAACATTAAAAATAATCATATAACCTTTATCAATATTTAGTGTCAGTCAATCAGACCAATAAGTAACTAAATCGGTACGTTGTGTTCCTTGATTATAGCGTGATTATGTAACTATCCCCTAAAATAGTACAGCAAAAAAGTAGAAAATTCTCTATGATAAAAGTAAAAGAGGATTCAATTATGAAAAAAATGACTGAACATCAAATCGTCGCTATTTTAAAAGAAGCTGAAGCAGGTATTCCTGTCAAGGAACTCTGCCGTAAATATGGCATGGCAAATTCAACTTTCTATAAATGGCGAGAAAAATACGGCGGAATGGAAACCTCTGATATTAAACGTTTAAAGGAGCTTGAGGCCGAAAACCGTAAACTTAAACAGATGTTTGCCGAACTGAGCTTAAAATCCCAGCTTCAGGAAGAAATCATAAAAAAGCTTTAGTGCCCACAAAGGTACGTAAAATGTGGGCACAGCAACTACAACAAAATCATTCAGTTACTATTGCTATGAGTTGTGCCATTGTTGGCTTAAGCCGTTGTGCTTACTATCATCAACCTAAGTTACCGGATGATTCGGTGATTATTTCGGTGTTGAATGCTATCACAGACCGGCATTTACGCTGGGGCTTTCCCAAATGTTTTAATCGCATCAGAAAGCTCGGCTATAAATGGAATCATAAACGGGTGTATCGGGTGTATTGTGAGTTAAAACTTAATATTAGAGCTAAACGTAAAAAACGTATCCCCCAACGAACACCAGAAAAGCTATTGGTTCCTAATAAACAAGGTGAATGTTGGTCAATG
>NZ_LZGT01000002.1 GCF_001690525.1 Gilliamella sp. App6-5
TATTTTTGTTACGTTTTTTTAAGCTATTTTTTAATTTATTTAATAAAATCCAAATTAAAAATCCTATTTATGGTTTAAATAAAAAAATAAACCCCGAATTATATCGAGGTTTGTCATCAATCTGAGGGCGATAAAATCGCCCCTTTATTTGTAAAACTTGATAAAACTTGTGATATGTATTGCAACGTATCCTTTTCTTTAAAAAATAAACGAACCTCACTTATTAATGGCTTGCTAAATAAACTTTAAATTTAGTCGTTTGGGCTATCACTTCAACACATTTGAATGTTTCATCTAAAATGGCTTGATACGGTAAAAATGAATTTGCCACAATGCACAAATAACCATTTAATTTTAAATGTTTTTTAGCTTCCTTAATTAAGGAATTAACCGCAGTGTAACTGGTTTGTTTACCATCATGAAAAGGGGGATTCGAAACAATAAGATGATATTTACCATTTAAATGAGAAAAAACATCACTGGCCACAACGACCCCATTTACACTATTACTGGCTAACGTCATTTTGCTTGACTCAATTGCTGCGCTACTAACATCGGATAACGTCAGTTCTATATCATGGCATAATTTACCAAGCACTGTAGATAATATACCCGAGCCACAGCCCACATCCAATACATTGCCTTTTATAATATCAGCATGATCTATTAATGCATTTAATAATAACTCACTGCCTGCATCTAACCCTTTTTGGCTAAATACACCTGGCAAACTTTTAATTTCGATATCTTGATTTTCAATAGTTAAATGATAACTTAACCACCACTCATTAAGATCAAACGCTAAACGGCTATCCGCCTGAAAATGATATAAGCCACAACGCCTTGCACTATCGATTTTTTGAATTGTACCAAAATCACTCAATAAATCTTCCACGCTTTTTACACCTGTTCTATTTTCACCAATGATAAAAATATCACTGCCTTTTGGCATATTATGCAATAAATAAGAAATCTGAAATTGTGCTTCGCTTTTTGTTTTTGGCCAATAGTAAATTAGCGTATCCATGCCAACATAGAGTTCTGCTTCTGGCAACAATGAAAAATAGGTATACTTGCCACGGACACTATTTTTTAAACGTAAATAAGTATGAAATTGTGTGCAATGAATCTTAACTTGATTTGCTGACATGATAGCGGGATAACTGTCTTGAATATCACCAGCGATGATCACATTTTTATTACTAAAAAATGTTTGATGACGCTCAAGTACTTGACTTGCTGGAGTAAAAGCTGATGTTGCCATATTTCCTCAATGAAAAACCTTTATAAATTGATGCATTGATTATACAATTAACTATCTTTAATCTCTAATAAAAAACAGTAAGTCAATAATGACGCAACAAGATTGGTACCTAAAGCAGTGCAATATAACGCAATATGTTTTGCGCAACACAAATGTCTTTAAGGGCGAAATCGCCACTCATATCAGCGATAAGATCCGACTAATTGTCGTTGCCAAAGAGCAACCAACCCAAAAAATCTATCTGGATATATTAAATGCGATTCGTCTTACCCAAGATCAGGTGCTAGTATTAACACCATCTCAACTTATTGTATCAGCGAGTGATATTAAAACAGTGATTTGGTTTATCGATATAACGCCTGAAGAGTCTTGGCAAAACCCATTAACGATTCAAACCGCTAGCTTAGATCAGCTTGCAAAAGCACCCCAACAAAAACGCCTACTTTGGCAACAGTTATGTCAATATGAAAACTATTTCCACCCTGACCGAACATGATTTAGTAAAAGCTTTTGAATTAGAGCTGATCTGTCATGCAATCCCTTGGTCAAAACAGACGTTCTTTTCAAACCAAGGTGATCATTACTTAAATTTTAAAATAACGATTGATAACCAAATAGTAGGATTTTGCATCTGCCAACAAGTCGCCGATGAAGCTAATTTATTTAATATTGCAATTCATCCCGATTTTAGAAAGCAAGGACTGGCAAAAGCTCTACTCAACCATTTGATAGAAGCGTTAATAACCATAAAATCGCCTTGTCCGATTTCAACACTTTGGCTTGAAGTCAGGCAATCAAATACGTCAGCAATTTCGCTATACCATGCGCTGGGTTTTAATCAAATCACAATTCGAAAAAATTATTATCCAACAACCGATGGTAAACAAGAAGATGCGATTATCATGGCTTATACGTTAGCTTTGTAATTAACCAATCAGGTAAACCTAAAAGGAAGCCGATGTCACAAAATAAAGCCTTACTCTTTGTCAATGGTGAGCCGCCATTGCATAGCTTTTGTAATTTAGAAAAGTACACCTATATCGCTTGTACTGATGGTGCTTACCATAATTATCTGTCCACATCAACAATCCAACCTGATTTTATTATTGGTGATTTAGACAGTTATAATTCAAACGGTAAAATTCCTCCCAAAACTGAAGTTATTCATACACCCGATCAAAATAAAACGGATTTTGAAAAAGCACTTTTATTTCTAATGAGTAAAGGGATAACTTCATTTGATGTATTTGGCGCTACAGGAAGGGCGAGCGATCACTTTTTAGGAAATCTTTCTGTTGCAATGCAATATTATCATCAATATCAAATAACGTTTTATGATAATTATTGCCATTTCTTTTTTGCCAAATATCATCAGGAAATTACTCATGTAAAAGATCATATTATTTCACTAATGCCACTTTCCAAAGTAACGGGTTTAACTATCACCGGCTTTCAGTATCCTTTGATTGACCAAACTTTATTCCTAGGTGGCAGTGTTAGTTTAAGAAACAAAGCAATTAGCGATTTGGTTAAAATATCTTTTAAAAACGGAGATTTAATGGTTTTTATTGAAAATTTATAGAATGTTAATTGACACAAGCATTTACATTACTTTACAATGGGTTTACAACAATAAGTATAATTATTGAACAAAGGATTTTCACATGCTTCTAAAAAAATTTTCTGTGCTTGTGTGTGCAGCTTTTTTTTCTTGTACAACTTTTGCACAAAACAACAATAGGAAGAGTGAAACTGATAAGGTAATCGATACATTTCTTCAATGTAATAATCAGTTTTTTGAGCAACTTGCTATGCATCAAGAGTCAATAAGTCAATATGTTGACTTAATGACAACACCCGATAACGTAACTTATATCCCTGTTGAATCTATTCAACAAAATGATAAGAACAAAGTCCTGTTTAAAAAACCAATTAAGTATCGTGGTTTAGAAATTACTGGTTATCAAAATATCTATATTCCAACCTCATTGTCAGGTCATTTTTTGTACTGGGGGTTCATCTTTAATAATACTGAAGATGAAATTAAAGCCTCTTTAAATAATATTAATTGGTTGCCATACAACGCTAATATTTATATAGCAAACGCAAAAATTTATGATCGCCAATTGAAATCTCCAGAATGGCAAGATGATCCTTATGCTATTGATGGTGTTATTCCAAGGCTCGGCACGATGAATAAGTCACTTTATTTAGAACCCTCTACCAATAATCAAACTAGTGTTTTTTGTTCTATTCAAGGTGATTTAGATAAAGAGACGCTTCTTGCAACTCGCCCTGATCTAAAACCAATCATTGAAAAACAAGAAGCTGAACGTCAAGAACGGATTAAAGCCTATAAAGAGAAAAAGCAAAAAGAAAAACAAGTACAACAATCTCAACCACAAGCTACCCCTACAGAAGCGGCTTCAAAACATGGAGATAATATTTAATGAAAAAGCTTAGTTTATTCTTAATTCTTTTTTCTTTTGCAACATTTAGTCATGCCGTTGTAGAACAAACTAATGTTGACGCTAAAGCGAATACCAATACAGCAGTAGAGAGTTTAAAAGATCCTAGAGTAGGTGAACAATTTATTCCAACATCTAAATCAAAAGAAGATAATACTATTGGTTATTCTTTTTTAGATAGGAATTCGATTAAGCTTCATCCTTTCAATGCCAAAATTCGTATGTTTAAAGAAGTGACAAATTATAGCCCAGCATTAGTGCAAAAAAATGATGATAGTACTGTAACGCCCTATCACGCCATTGAAATTGATTATTATGCCAATTGCGACAAAATGGAGTTAGCGAAAGGTGAACTTAGAACAATCGAAAACAACTTTGGTGACGGCAAATTAGTTAATACCATTCAAATGCCAAACCGCTGGTTAGCGATGAGCCAAGACCAAGAACAATATAAGCTACTTGTTATTGCCTGTTCTTTGCCTCTTGCAAATGAATAATTAGTCAATACTTATTTAACTCTTGCCATCTTGCTGTGGCAGAGTATATCCATTTATGCTAATATCACGCCATTATTTACCTGAATGATTACACCTTTATGAATATCAAACAATTCTATACGCTTGCTGATCAGTTATTTAATAAAATCGAGCTGTTTTTGGATGGTTATGCAGATGAGCATGACATCGATTTAGATTACGAAACAAACGGCAATGTCATCACAGTTAGCTTCCCCAATAGTAGTAAGATTATTGTCAATACCCAAGAACCACTATTTCAAGTTTGGCTAGCCACTCGCAATCAAGGGTATCATTTTGATTATGTCGATAATAATTGGATTTGCAATCGAACCAACAAGTCGTTCGACCAAATTTTTTCTGAGGCTGTAAAAGAACAAGCTGATCAATAATATATACAAAAAAGGGAATTAATTTAACACTTAACTCCCGTTTTCATCGCATAATTAACCAATCTTATTCAAAAGAAAAACCTACAATAAAGTTAGGTTTGCCAGTTTAACTACCAACCACTTAATGCCTTCATTAACAAAAGCAATTTGTACACGTTTGTGTTCACCCTCGCCATCAAGATTGACAATAGTTCCTTCACCAAAACGTTTATGTAACACTTTACGACCTAATTTATAACCATCACATTGCGGCTTTTGTTTAGGATAAGATTTTTTTCTCTCAGATAGCGTGATATTACCTTGATAACTAATTTCATTTAATTTATCAATGGGTAATTCTGCTAGAAAACGTGACGGTAAATTACGCTCCTCACGACCATATAGACGCCTTATCTGAGCTAATGACAATGTTAAGCATTTACGTGCTCTAGTAATACCTACATAAGCAAGACGCCTTTCTTCTTCCATTTTGTCGAATTCTTGAGAAGATCGTAAATCTGGGAATATACCCTCTTCTAATCCAACAATAAACACATTATCAAATTCAAGACCTTTGGCTGAATGCAGAGTCATTAACTGAACTGAATCTTGCTCATTAATCACATCTCGGCTTTCTAGTGAAGTATAAGCCAAAAATGATTCTAAAACCGTCAAAGTTTTACCCGTTATACTATCTTGAATAACTGTGTTTTCATTAGCACGATAGAACTGCTCAGCGGCTGATACTAATTCTTCAAGATTTTCTAACCTTGCTTGCCCTTTAATGCCAGGTTCTTGCTCGTACATTTGCAAAACACCAGATAATTTTATAATGGCATCAAGCTGCTTGTAAAATGGTTGCTCCCCAACTTCATTATAGATAGATTCCATCAATTCCAAAAAGCGACTAATACCTGAGCACTGTCTTTCAGTCAATGCATTGCTTTGAATTAGCATTAAGCATGCATTCCATAACGAAATATTATGTTGCTTTGCTGTCAACCTAACTTTATCTAGCGTGATATTACCAACACCTCGTGTTGGAGTATTGATTGTAGCTTCAAACGCCATGTCATTATTGTGATCATGCAATAGTCGCAAATAGGCAAGCGCTAATTTAACTTCTTGTCTTTCATAAAAACGAATGGAGCCATAAATTTGGTAAGGTAATCCTGCTTGTAATAATGTATCTTCAAGTAGGCGAGATTGTAGATTATTGCGGTACAAAATAGCGCAATCTGCAAACTTTTCGCCTTCTTGATGGCATTTTTTTATTTGACTCACAACAAATCTTGCTTCGTCAATATCATTAAAACCAATATAAAGCGAAATCTTTTCACCCTCGCCTCTATCTGTCCATAGATTCTTACCCAATCGATTTCGGTTTTGCGCTATCAAACTATTCGCTACATCTAAAATATTACCTGTTGAACGGTAATTTTGCTCTAAACGAATAATTTCTGTTTCGGGGTAATCATTGCTAAATAATTGAAGATTATCCGCATTAGCACCACGCCAACTATAGATAGACTGGTCATCATCACCAACAATCATCACATTAGCTGTATTACCCGCTATTTTTTGCACCAACCGGTATTGAATTTTATTGGTATCTTGAAATTCATCAATTAATATATTACTAAAACGATGATGACAGTAAGCTAAAACTTCGTTATCACGGCAAAGCAGTTCATAAGATCTTAGGATTAATTCAGAAAAATCAACATAACCGACTCTATCACAAATGGCTTGATAATCGCGATAAATCGTTTGCCACATAACTTGTTTAGGATCTTCAGGAACAATATCATCCGCACGAAGTCCCTTTTCTTTTTGAGTGGAAATAAAACCAGCACACTGTTTGGCTGACCACTGTTTTTCGTCGATTTTTAGTTCACGAAAAATTCGCTTGATAAGCCGAATTTGATCTTCTGTATCAATAAGTTGAAAATTAGGCGGCAACTTAGCTTGCTCAGGAAACATGCGTAATAAACGATGGGTCAATCCATGAAACGTACCTACCCACATGCCATTGAAATAACCCTCACCTACTAATGCTTGAATCCGCTCTTGCATTTCGGCAGCAGCTTTATTGGTAAATGTAACGGCAAAAATAGAACTAGGCGAATAATGCTTTTCAAGACAAAGCCAAGCAATACGATGAACTAAAACGCGAGTTTTACCACTCCCAGCACCGGCAAGAACAATGGTATATTGGTTATCAGTGGTGACAGCATTTTGTTGCTCTGCATTCAGTCCATCTAATAATGTTTTATTAATTTCCATTAAATTCAAACCTATTTTGATAATAGAAAACATTAACCAGCATTAATGTTGAGTGTGTTATTAATATTTTTATCATAATTCGAGATATTTTGACGACTGTAATCGAACAGAATCTAAAGATAAGTTTCTTTGAGTGCAATTTGCCAGAACTTAACCTATCTTTATATAAATTTACTGTCTATTTATACAGAAAAAGGAATGATTATAACAGATTCTCCAATTCTGGCAATTGAGTTATTTCTATATGAGGCAAACAACTTGCATTATCAAGGTGTAAAATATTACGATGATAAATATTGATAAAGCAAGCCAAAAAGCCGTTATTAATTGCACCATTGACATCAGTTAATAGATTATCGCCCACATGTAAAATATGATGTGATGGAATAGCTAGCTTATCAGAGGCCAAATCAAAAATCTCGGGAAAAGGTTTTGAACGCCCATGTTCACCACCACGTAATGAAAACTGAAAATAGTCACCCAAACCAATTTGATGAATATCAACGTTACCATTAGTAATCACCGCTAAAGGATATTTAGTTGCCAATTTGGTTAATAGCAAATGTGTTGATTCAGGAACGTTTATCTTGTGTCGCCAAAAATTAAAACAGGTGACAGATTCATCAATCACATCAGCAAATTTTGATACTGGAATATTAGTTTTACTTAATAGCGATTTAATAGTTTGAATTCGCCAAACTATGACATCATGATAAATTTCAGGATAAGATGTCAGTACTGCGTACTTTTCAGCAAAAAAGTCAGATGTCGTTAAAGTGCACAATTGTTCATGACGTTGAAGCATTTTAACCATTTCTTCTTCCGCTTTTTCAACGATCATACTGTTATCATATAGCGTATCATCAAGATCGAATGTGAATGCTTTAATACAATGAATAGACCGATAAAAGTACATCGTTATTTTCCCCTTTTGGCTCGCGGGTGAGCTGAGTCATAAACTTCTGACAAGTGTGAAAAATCCAAATGGGTATAGACTTGGGTCGTTGATAAATCGGCATGACCAAGCAATTCCTGAACTGCACGCAAGTCCCGACTTGATTCAAGCATATGAGTTGCAAATGAATGGCGTAATTTATGTGGATGAACGTGACTACTTAACCCTTGTTTGACACCCCATTGTGAAAATCGCTTTTCAACATTACGCGGTGAAATCCGTTTACCCAATTTTGAAATAAACAACGCATCATCTTGTGGGACTAAAGAGTCGCGCATCGAAAGCCAATGTTTAATCCATTTAATTGACTCTCGGCCTAATGGCAGTTTCCGTTCTTTACTACCCTTTCCCATTACGCGAATTTCGCCATCGATAAGATTTAATTCTCGACAATTAAGACTAACTAATTCGGACAGACGCACCCCTGAACCATACATAACTTCAAGCATTGCTCTGTCGCGGACTGAAAGCGGATCGTTAGCTTCAATATCAAGCAATTGATTAATTTCGTCAATATCAATATTTTTAGGCAGATGCTGACCTAATTTTGGATTTAACACGCCTCGAGCAGGATTGGCAGTAAGGAGCTTGTTTTTTACCATCCAATCACAAAAACTACGCAATGCCGATAGCCTTAATGACAAGCTTCTTGCCTGTAATCCTTTTTGTTTACTGCGACTAACTAACACTCTTACTGCTGATGAATCTAAATCCTGCCAAGTTGAAATTTCACCTTCTTTTGCCAGCGAAATAAGCGCATAAAGCTGACGTCGATAATTGATTTGAGTATTCAAACTGAGCTGCTTTTCTGACTTTAAATAATTCAAAAACTGATCGACAGGCAATGTTAAGGGAGCATTAGCATTTTCGTTAAGTTGAACCATGATATTTCCTTATTTTTTTCGCATAATCCATCGGCTAATTAAAATAGGCAAAATTTCACTCATTTTCTCAAGTAACAATGTACCTTGCCCAGCTTGATAATGTTCTGGATTAGTGCTAGTAAACATTAAAAGCCCTAAATCCCCAAATTGCCCTAATAAAGTTAAAGCCACCGACCCAACATAACCATGTTCAGGTAATAAAAAATCAAGTTCAGTTGAATTTAAAGTGCCTAAATATTGTTGAGTATACTGTAAATGTCTAACACGAATAAAATCAAATTGTGATGAATTTAAAGCTAAGTGAGGGTAATTTGACGGTGCACTAAGCAGCCATTTATCGTCAAAGAGATATAAATAAGCACCGCTAAGACCTAACGATTTTGCCCATGTATTTAATAATACAATCAATTGATTGAGATCCTGCGCTTTAATCAATTCAATTTGTAGATCCATCAGTTGTCTAAACAGCAATTCGTTAGCGCTGGCATGTTCCATTAATAATGATATTTCACACTCTAATTGCTTAATTTTGTTACGCTGACGAGCCATATTCCATTCAGGTAACGAAATAATCCCCCGAACGGGGTGGGGCACTCGCATGTACTCAACATACCGCGCATTTCGCATAAAAAAATCTGGGTTATCAATAAGATATTGACTCACAATGTCGTCATTTAATTTTTCCGATGAGGGCTGTTGTTGTATTTGTTTTGTTCTCAACTTTCGTGTATTTTTAGCAACCATAATTAACGTCTATCGTATTATCTTATATTTCTAATGCTTTCTACTTTTGATTGAATCACGCCAAACATAAAAATCAACACCATTATCAACTTATTTTATGAAGTTTTCTATCAACAAATGTTAGAGCCATACAGTAAAAATATCAAAATTAAATGGCAATAAAGCCATCATACACATGCGTAGCAGGTCCAGTCATATAAAGGGGATGATTGCCGCCTTTCCATTCAATTAATAATTTGCCACCCGGTAAATTAACCTTAACACGTTGGTTCAATAATCCTTGATTAATACCGATTGCTACCGCAGCACAAGCCCCCGTCCCACAAGCTTTCGTTTCGCCAACCCCACGTTCAAATACACGCAAATTAATGTTATCGCGATCAATAATATGCATAAACCCAATATTGGCGCGTTCAGGAAAGCGATCATGTTGCTCTAATAATGACCCAAGTGTTGCCACTTCTGCTGTTACAATATTATCAACTTGAATCACACAGTGAGGATTCCCCATAGATGCAACACCACATAATATGGTCTGTTCTTGTGCACGAATGATATAGGTTTTTTCTTCTTTAATAGCCTTGAAAGGAATCTTATTCGGTTCGAAAATAGGCTCCCCCATATTCACACGTACGGTATCGTCGTCATTGACGGTTAAAACAATATTACCTTTCATGGTACTGACTTTTAACACGCGTTTTCGGCTTAGTCCTTTTAAACGAACAAAACGCGCAAAACAACGAGCACCATTACCGCACTGCTCAACTTCAGAACCATCGGAATTAAAAATACGATAATGAAAATCACTATCGGGTACATAAGGAGGCTCAACAATAAGAAGCTGATCAAACCCGACCCCCGTATACCTATCTGCCATGCGTTTAATCATTTCTGTCGAAAGATGAACATTTTGCGTCACTGCATCAATAACCATAAAATCATTTCCGAGTCCATGCATTTTTGAAAAGTTCATCGTTAGTTTACCTTCTATTGTCAAACGTGTTAGTTTGTTATTCTTCTGTTTAGGCTGTTAACCAGCAGCAACTTCGAAAGGAAGTGCTATTGTGTTGAGCATTTCGATATAATGTACAAATATTATAAAACCACTTCACCGCGCCATAAATCTTCGAAAGATTCACGCTCACGGATTAATTTATGTTGTTGTTCATCAATGAGCATCACTTCAGCAGGCCTTGGATGACTATTGTAATTCGATGCCATACTAAAGCCATAAGCACCAGCGCTACAAATGACCAATAAATCATCTTGGTTAGCCGAAAGCTGGCGCTGATAAGCCAGTACATCGCTTGATTCACATATTGGACCAACAACATTGTATACGAAAGATTCATCGCTAGCTTGTGGTTGTTTTTCGGGCAATATGTTCATCCAGGCATCGTAAAGTGCAGGACGGATCAAGTCATTCATCCCCGCATCAACAATCGCAAAATGGATACCATCTTGGTGTTTGGTATATTCTACTTTAGTAATTAACACACCTGAATTAGCAACAATAGATCGTCCTGGCTCAAACAAAATTTCAATATCAGGATAATTAGCTAATTTGTTTTTTAACTCAGTCACAAGTTGTGCTGCTGCTGGAGGTTGCTCGTTATCATAGCACACGCCTAAACCGCCGCCTAAATCGATATGTTCAATAACAATATTATCCGATTGTAGTTTATCCACTAAGGCCAGTATACGATCAGCTGCATCAAGAAATGGCGACAATTGCGTTAACTGTGAACCAATATGGCAATCAATACCAACAATATTAATATTAACCAATGATCGTGCCTTTTGGTAAACATCTAAAGCTAACTCATAGCTAATCCCAAATTTATTTTCGCGTAGACCTGTTGAGATATAAGGATGTGTTTTAGCATCTACATCGGGATTGATTCTTAATGAAATCGGTGCAGTTTTATTTAATCGTTTGGCAACATCATCAATTCGATACAATTCGGCTTCAGATTCAACATTAAAGCATTTAATGCCAACTTCAAGCGCACGTTCAATTTCAACGATTGATTTAGCAACACCAGAAAAAACAATTTTTTTAGGATCGGCACCCGCTTTTAATACTCGCTCTAACTCACCTTGTGAAACAATATCAAAACCCGCTCCCAGTTTTACCAGTAAACTTAAAACCGCTAAATTACTGTTAGCTTTAACCGCATAACAAACTAAATGCTTATTATTAGTCAAAGCCTGTTCATAGGCTAGAAACTGTTTACTGATGTGATCGGCCGAATAAACATATAACGGGGTACCATAGTGTTTAGCAAGATCGGCTATCGCAATTTGATTGGCAAATAAGCGAGCATGTCGATAATTTAAAAAGTCCATCACCTTACCCCACTATGCATTTTTAATCAATATATTAGATTGAATTGAGGCAGTTGTTGTTAGTTTGGTCTGTTGCGTTTGTGCCTTTTCAACTGGCTGATAAAGCGGGCCCTTTAATCCACATCCCACTAATGCCAAAGTAACAAAAAAGATAGAGAGTGATTTTATCGTTGATTTCATACAATATCCGCAATTCTTTCCATTTTTTTATGATGCTATCTATATTACACGATAGCCATAGCAGTGCAAAGAGTAAATAATCATGTTTAAGCAAACACATATATAAAATTTGTAACTTGAGCAGATAAAAAGATAAATAAAAATATAAACTGCGAGTTAAAGCTTGGTTTTCACCATTAACCACAAAACTTAATACACGTTAAACTATTTTATGTTAAGCTCCCCCATTAAATGGCTTGCGAGGAGCTTAATTCCCCCATCACAGCAATGGTATTAATCCTTGAAGGAATAAAATAAAGATTAGAATATTAGCAAAAAAGCGGAAAATTTGTTTTGTCACCTATTGCTTTCAATCGTTTTTGAGCGGTGATAATATTGGATTTCCAATTATCATCATTTGCCCACATTTCGATAACTAGGGGTGCTACATAATTCATGGCATTAAGCATTTTGAATATAGCAATAAAATCAACTTCTCCTTCACCTATAACAAGATCTCTAAACTTACCTGGATAATTGGGTTTAACTTTATGGGTGTCCTTTAAGTGAATTTGTACAATATGCTCACAACTTAACATTAATTCGGTGCAAGTATCGTAATTCCATCCTGTGATGTTTCCAACGTCTGGATAAGCCATAAAATAAGGCGAGTTAATCTCTTTTTTCAGAATTTCAAATTTACTTAAGCAGTTAAGATATTGCGTATCCATGATTTCAACCGCCAACATTACGCCAACTCGCTCGGCCTGTTTTGCTGCCCATTTCATTCCTTCAATAAAACGTTGATGTGTTTGCAAATCAGACGGTTCATAATACACATCATATCCAGCAAGCTGAATCACCCTTATACCCAATTTATAAGCAAACGTAATTGCTTTATCCATTATGGCTTTGGCTTCTTTTCTAATATCGCTATTTGCTGATCCAAACGGATATTTACGATGAGCACTAAGACACATAGAATGAAGTGGTATGCCAGTCTTTTCGCATAAATGTCTAAGCGAATATATCTCATCATCAGACCAATCTAACCTTGCACGACGCGCATGCGACTCATCGACTGAAATTTCGACAAAATCAAATCCTAATGTTTTAGCTTCATTTAATTTATCTTGCCATGATAGTTCGTTAGGCAATGCTTTTTCATAAATCCCTATACGAGGAGTCGTTTTAGATTGATACATTGTTCTTGATATATCTGTACTTTGCGACATAGTGACCACCTGATAATAATTAAACAAAAAAGAAAAATGGCCCAATTAACGGCCACATGATGGTAATTACCAATATTGAGTTATTTGTTCTTTTAATGCTTGCGCGGTTTTTTTGCCATTTTCATTAGCCAAAGCACGACCCGCAATAAACGCTTTGGTTTTAATACCCGCAAATAGATGTATATCTTCAGGTACAATGCCGCCTGTAATTGACAGTTCTAACCCTAAATCAGAAAGTTGACGCATTTTAATTAAATCATCCTCACTCCAGCCAATACCAGCAAGTTCAGCATCGCGTGACCGATGATATATTGCTTGCTTAATGCCTAATTTCCGCCACGCTTTCGCATCATCTAATGTCCAATGACCATATAATTCAATTTGAATTTCGCCTTTAAATTCATCAGCCACTTTTTTACATGCTTCAACGGTTGCAATGTGAGCTGCGGCTGATACTGTTAACCAATTTGCGCCGGCTGAAAACGCCATTTTTGCCAATATCGCACCACCGTCAGTTGTTTTTAAATCACAGACTAAAATATGATTTGGATAGAGCTCTCTTAGCCTTTTTACACTTTGCATGCCTGCACCAAAAGCAAGAATGGTGCCAACTTCAATGATTTCGACAAATCCTGCTACATTTTTCGCCACATCTAAGGCTGGTGCTAATTCGGTTTGATCTAACGCAATTTGTAATTTTGGTGTTGACATGTTTTTCTCCTTATCTCTTTTATTTTTGACCGTAGTAAGCATTCGCACCATGTTTGCGAAAGTAATGCTTATCTGATAAAGTTTGTTGAATTTTAATTGTCTGATTTAGTTGGCGGGTTGCCAATGCCATCATGGCGATTTCTTCAAGTACAACGGCATTATGTACAGCATCAAAAGCACTTTTACCCCAGCAAAATGGCGCATGTCCCGAAATCACCGCTCCTGGCATTGCGACAGGATCAAGCCCACGGCATTTAAATTCTTCAACAATAACTAACCCGGTGTTTTTTTCGTAGTCAGTTGCAATTTCGCTATCGGTCAATTCACGTGTGCAGGGCACATCGCCATAAAAGTAATCAGCATGTGTGGTGCCTAAAGCAGGAATATCTAATTCAGCCTGAGCCCAAATGGTTGCATAACGTGAATGTGTATGTACAACACCACCAATATCAGGAAACGCTTTATACAGTTCAATATGAGTTGCCGTATCGCTTGAAGGATTCAACCTCCCTTCAACAATGTCGCCCGATAATGAAACCACCACGATATCGTCAACGGTCATATTGCTATACTCAACGCCAGAAGGCTTAATGGCAATAACCGCTTTAGTGCGATCAATTTCAGACACATTACCCCACGTAAAGGTGACCAAATTATATTTTGGTAACAATAAATTAGCTTGCAAGACACGTTTTTTTAAAGCTTGATACATAACTCAACCTCCGCTCAAAGCCTGATCAATAACGGCATAAACATCTTCTTTTGAGTTACATCGTCTTAATTTGTCAAGATCGATGCCGGTTTCGCTATCTTCATCATCTAAGATTTGGGTCACTTCCATTAATCCTTCCATATGTTGATCAGACGTACTGCCAGCAAGCGTCACTAAAACATCCACTGGTTCATCTTCACCTTCAAAATAGACGGGATTTTTTAAGGTAACTAAAGCAAACGCAGTTCGATTTACGCCGTCTTCAGGTCTGGCATGTGGCATAGCAAAATTTGGTGCAATAATAATGTAGGGTCCCATTGTTTTAACGCAGTTAATAATGGCATCGTAATAGGACGGCTCTATCGCTTTTGATGCAACTAACATATCCGTGCCTAGCTTGATAGCTTCTTGCCAGGTTGCAACATCTGCTTTGAGCAAAATAGAGTTATTCTCAATTAATGATTCTTTTAAAGCCATGTTGTACTCCTTTTTTTATTGGAAAATCTATTTAGAAATTACTTGATTAATCAGCTTAATAAGCTCATCACCAAAAGTTTGTGGATTAAGCATATTTTGTACACCTAACGCATACTGACCTTCATTAACTTCAATTTCATGAATAAGATGTTTTGAAGCAACAATAATATCGACATTAGGAAGACGTGATTTATAATCAGTCACTGCACAAGAGTCCATTTCATTCGGGATTCCTTTTTTATTTAAGTAATTGGCAATTTTCATTTTCATCATCATTGAGGAACCTTGGCCACTACCACAGACAGCCAAAATGCGAACTGCGCGATCTTTGCTTGTATCGATATCATCCATTTTTTCAACTACAGCTTTATTGATATCTTGATGTTCATCATTTATCTCTGGTTGATTTTTTTGCATGGCTTCATCCAAACGTAACTGTTTAGCAGCAAAGAACATATAAAGCATGGCTAATGCAATAAGCACATAGATAAATAAATGCGAAATAGATAAACCTTGTAAAATCGGGGGAAATAATATTGCCCAATCAGCCATTCCCATCCAAGAATCAATCGGTGTACCATTTTGTGCAAAAATATAAATGACCCAAGCCGAACCAAACACCTCTATCATGCCCATTACAAAACAAATTTTCATAACGGCCTTCCAACCACCAAAGTGGTTAGCAAAAACACCAATGGTTGCGTTCGAAAAAAACATCGGAATAAAACCAGGAATAATCATGATCGGTGATTTAAAGACAAGTAATAAAGCAATCGCTAAAAATTGTCCTAATGCTCCCCAAATAAAACCAAATACCATGGCATTAGGCGAAAATGCATAAATGGCAGCACAATCAATCGCCAATACAGCATTGGGAATTAATTTTTCTGAAATACCTTTAAAGGCTTCAGACAGCTCAGCAACAAACATACGCACACCACTTACAATCACTTGGATCGCCACAGCAAATTTAAGACCAGTTTCAAAAATATAGATTGTCCAATGAGTTGATCCCGCCATGGTTTGCAAATTATCTAAACCAAAAGAAAGTAAAATAATTCCGAAGAAAAATGTCATAACAATAGTGGTTGCAGCGATACTATCATGAAAAATGTGCAACCATTTAGGTAGTTTTAAATTATCCACCGAATCGTTTTTATTCCCCAGTTTGGGCGCTAATTTAACGGCAATCCATGATCCAATTTGTTGTTGGTGACCAATTGAAAATCCAGCACCACCGGTGACAGCCTCAGTGGGTTTAAACATCATATTCGAAAAGATCCCCCAATAAAGCGCGATAATAACGGCTGAATAGATAATGGTTTCCCACATACTGTAGCCAAAAAGAAAGTAAAATAATGCAATTAAACCGACCTGCTGAAACATAATATGGCCAGTTAACATGATGGTTCGAATACCTGTTATACGTCGAAAAATCACCAACACGATATTAATAGCCAATGCTAACAATACTGCATAACCAACCCATGAATAGTTTTCATGCATGCCATTTTCAACGGCCACCATTGATGCATAGGTATCAATAATAGATCCCTTAATGCCATGATACTCTGCCAGTTTAGCGATAACAGGTTTGAAAGTTGAAACTAACACGCCAGATCCAACTTGTAATAACATAAAACCCACAATGGTTTTGATGGTACCTTTTAAAATTGTTGTTATATCTTTACGTAATAGACAATAACCTAACATTGTTACCAAACCCAGCAACAAAGGCGCCTTTGTCATAACTTGACTATAAAAAATATAAAATACGTTATAGATTACTTCCATATGTTCCTCTCATCAGTTATCGACATTTCTCATTACTCAAACAATACATCTCGAAAATCAAGTTTTATCAAAATTAAATCACATCGATATC
This sequence comes from Gilliamella sp. App6-5, assembly GCF_001690525.1. GTDB lineage: Bacteria > Pseudomonadota > Gammaproteobacteria > Enterobacterales > Orbaceae > Gilliamella > Gilliamella apicola_H. Next base: position 17,016 of record NZ_LZGT01000002.1, read on the forward strand.
TTCCACAATCAAAATAATTCATTCAATGATTATTTTTGATTAATTTGACAACGATCACTTTTCCAAACGATTAATAACCGCACCTGTGACACTTATCACATTTTGATAAAAAAGCACGAGCAAAATTTTAAGTTAAAGTTATTATTATCAATGAATTAGATAACTACTTTAGTGAATTAAATTTTAAAATAATTGACATAAATACAAATGAAAATTATCATCAATTTAAATCACATTTAATCAACAATTATAAAGAGGTTATAATGAACGAGCTATCTCGGCATAACGAAATAGTGGCATTAGTTAACGAAAAAGGTATGGTTAAAGTTACTGAGTTAATTTCACTTTTTGCTATTTCACCCGCAACTGCTCGGCGAGACATCACAAAACTGGATCAAGAAGGACGAGTAAAAAAAGTCCGCAATGGAATTATGCGATTAGAAGAAGTAAAACCAACTTGGGTACCAATTGATAATCACAATACTGACCATTATCACGAAAAAGCACGCATTGCCATACGTGCTGCTAAACTATGCAATAATGAAGAAAACATTATTATAAACTGTGGCTCGACAGCATTTTTACTCGGTCGCGAACTGTGCGGTAAAAATGTCTCAATTATTACTAACTACTTTCCATTAGCGTGTTACTTAATTGAGCATGACCATGAAAATGTCATCATTATGGGAGGATTATACAACAAGACACAAAATATTATTCTTAACCCCATTGCCAATATTACCAATTCTTATGCAGGCAAATGGATGTTTACCAGTGGTAAAACATTAACGCCAACCGGTCTTTATAAAAACGAAATTTTAGGCGCTGTTGCTGAACAGCAAATACTTGAACAAGTCGAAAATTTAGTTGTTGTTGTTGATAGTTCAAAAATTGATAAAAATGCCAATTCAGGCATGCTTTTTTGTCCTGTCAATAAAATCGATATTTTAATTACTGGGAAACAAGCAAATAAGGACGTGATTGAATGCATTAAGGAGCAAGGCGTTAAAGTTATTTTAGTTTAACTATAAATTGTAAAAGGAACAAAGTATGAGTAAAGTGAACGAAATTACCCGTGAATCATGGATATTAAATACATTTCCTGAATGGGGAACCTGGCTTAATGAAGAAATAGAAACGACAGAAGTTAAACCCAACACATTTACAATGTGGTGGCTTGCTTGTACCGGTATCTGGTTAAAATCAGCTGGTAATACAAATATATCTGTCGATTTTTGGTGTGGCACTGGAAAAAAAACACACGCAAATCCATTAATGAACAAACAACATCAAATGATGCGTATGGGTGGCGTGCGTGAATTACAACCAAACTTAAGAACCAGTCCATTTGTTCTTGACCCTTTTGCAATAAAACAAATTGATGCCGTCATGGCAACGCACGATCATGCCGATCATATTGATGTCAATGTGGCTGCTGCGGTCATTCAAAACTGTTCATCTAAAGTTAAATTTATTGGTCCTAAAGCTTGTGTAGAATTATGGAAAAGTTGGGGAGTTCCAGAAGATCGCTGCATTGTTGCCAAAGTTGGCGAAACAATTCAAGTTGGTGACATAACCATTCGTGTATTAGACTCTTTTGATAGAACTTCACTCGTTACTCTACCCAAAGGCGTATCATCTACAGATAAATCTATTTTAGATGGCATGAATGACAGAGCAGTTAACTATCTATTTGAAACAACGGGTGGTTCACTTTATCACTCTGGTGATTCACACTATTCTAATTATTATGCAAAACACGGTAATGATTATAAAATTGATGTTGCATTGCTATCTTATGGCGAAAATCCACGTGGTGTAACAGATAAAATGACTTCAGCAGATATCTTGCGTGCAGCTGAATCACTCAATACTAAAGTCGTTATTCCTTTCCATCATGACATTTGGGCCAACTTCCAAAGTGACCCGCGTGAAATCGAAGTGTTATGGCAAATGAAAAAAGATCGCCTAGATTATCAATTTACGCCATTTTTTTGGCAAGTGGGGGGGAAATATACTTATCCAACCGATAAACATAAAATGCATTATCAACATTATCGTGGATTTAGAGATATCTTTACCGATGAGCCAGAATTACCTTATCGCTCATTCTTATAACTCTGCAATTTTATGTTAACTTTAATGTGTGGACTAAAAACAACAATGTTGAAGCCCACACATAAACTCATTATCTGTAAATGAGTACAACATTAAATATCTGTTCAAAAAATACTGCAACAATTATACATTAATATATTTTTCACAATTTGGCAGCCAACAGTTAACTAATTGTAAGGCGCTTTGCGGATAGTTTGTTTGGATATCATAAGATGCGTGTTGGATTTCACTAATCAAATGCTGATCACGAATCAAATCAACCACTTTAAAATTAGCCGTACCCATTTGGCGAGTCCCTAAAATTTCACCACTACCACGAAGTTCAAGATCTTTTTGGGCAATAATAAAACCATCATTACTTTCACGCATTACTTTCATGCGTGCTTGGGCGACTTTGCTTAGGGGCGCTTGATACATTAATACACAATGAGATACAGCCGAACCTCGTCCAACTCGTCCACGTAACTGATGCAATTGGGCTAAACCTAAACGTTCTGCATTTTCAATAATCATTAAGCTAGCATTAGGCACATCAACGCCAACTTCAATAACTGTTGTGGCGACAAGCAATTGAATTTTTCCGGCTTTAAAGTCTTGCATGACCGATTGCTTTAAATCAGATTTCATTTTTCCATGCACTAACGCAATACTTAAATGAGGTAAACGCGCCTGTAATTCAGCAACCAGCATTTCAGCCGCTTGTGCATCAAGCGTTTCAGACTCTTCAACCAAGGTACATACCCAATATACTTGGCGATTATCTAAACAAGCTTGGTTGACACGTTCAATGATCTCATCTCGGCGAGTATTAGGTACTACAACTGTAGTGATAGGCGTTCTGCCTGGTGGTAATTCATCAATAACTGAAACATCGAGATCAGCATAAACTGTCATGGCTAATGTTCGGGGAATAGGCGTTGCGGTCATAATTAATTGATGTGGATAAAGATTATCTTTAATACCTTTTTCCCAAAGACTTAGGCGCTGATTAACACCAAACCGATGCTGTTCATCAATAATCACTAAACCTAACGAATAAAATTCCACTTGATCAACAAACACCGCATGTGTACCAATTAACAGGGTAATTTCACCATTTAAGATACGCTCATAACGCTGACGCTTATTTTTAGCGGTTAATCTCCCTGATAACCAATCCACAGAAATACCAAGAGGAGCAAACCATTGTTTAAAATTGTGATAATGTTGCTCTGCTAATATTTCAGTCGGCGCCATTAATACCACTTGTCGATTATTTTCTATTGCATTGAGTGCTGCTAGTGCTGCAACTAACGTTTTGCCAGAACCAACATCTCCCTGGATTAATCGCATCATTGGAATTGGTTTTGCCATATCCTGATAAATATCTTGAACCACTCGTTGCTGAGCACGAGTGGGGTTAAAAGGTAATGAAGATAAAAACGGTTTGATAAACTGTTGACTAACATTCATTGCATAAGCTTGTTGCTTTTGATTATCGGTTTTCAACATCAACATGCTTAAATGATAGGCGAGCAATTCTTCAAAAATAAACCGTCTAATTGCAGGGTGTTCCCCATTCGACAATTGCTTTATATCAGTATCTATTGGTGGATTATGAATAATATTTAATGAATCAAAAACAGTGAAATAGCGACTCGCTAGCGGTGTCGGTAAGATTTCTTTTGGTGGGTTACGTTTTAATAGTAGCAGTGCAGTGCGTATCAATTTACGAATAATATTTTGCGTAAGTCCGTAAGTTGTTGAATAGACAGGCGTATATCTTTCTTCATTGCAATCAGAAGCTAACAATTTAGCTTCACGACTATCTTTAATTTTATATTGTGGATGAATTACTTCAGGATAGCTTTTTCCTCTTTTAACCTCACCATAAGCACTTACCCACTTACCTGGCGTTAAACTTGCTTTCATTCCAGCATTGAAATTCATAAATCTTAATATCGCTATTCCTGAGTCATCTTGAATATAACAAACTAACATTTGTTTACGTCTAAAGATCACTTCAGTTTTTATGATACACCCCTCAATCGTGGTATACTCACCGATAGCCACATCACCAATGGCACAAGTCAAAGTACGATCTTCATAACGCAAAGGAAAATGCAATAATAGATCTTTGACGGTATAGATACCTAATGTATTGAATTTTTTTTCTAAACTTGCGCCAATTCCTGTTAATTTTATCAACGGAAAATGGTCAAAAAAACGATTTATCATAATGACTAATTTATATTTCGTGTAACACTTACTACATCTGGTTGTAGTGACATTTTACGAATTAACTCATTAAGTTGTTGAGTATCTTTTACTTCAATCTGTAAGATGATTGTATAAATTTGTCTATCTTTTTCTTCAGTATTTAACCATTGCAAGTGGGTATTTTCATCATTAATAATTGAAAGAATATGTGCTAAAGAACCTTGGGTATTTAAAATATCGACCCAAATTTCAGCAACAAAGAGTTGAGAAATATTAGAAGCCCATTTAAGCGAAATATATTTGTCTGGGTTATGTTGATAACCCGTAATATTTTGGCAAAATTCATGATGTACTGTCAGTCCTTTTTCAGGGCTAACATGCCCAATAATAGGATCATTGGGGATAGGATGACAACACTTAGCAAACGTAACCAAAATGCCTTCACTGCCGGTAATAACAAGTGTTTTATTTGGCTCTGCTTTATTTGGTAACAGCGATTTATGTTCTAAACCTTTGACAATAAAATGACTCATAATATTGCCTAACCCAATTTCGGCCAAGACATCATCAAAATTGGATAATTTTGTTAATTCAACCACTCGATCTTTTTGACTCGATGATAGCCCACTAATACCTCCAGATTTAACTAGCGAAAGGTTAAGTAAACGCCGTCCTAATTCAATTGCATCTTCACGTTTAAGCGTTTTAAGCGCATGACGGATACGAGACTTTGCTTTAGCGCTAACTACAAAATTTAACCAATTTGCGTTAGGCTGCCCTTCTGGAGAGGTAATAATTTCCACGGTTTGTCCGCTACTTAGTGGTTGTGATAGAGGATAAGGTTTACGATCAACAATCGCACCAATACATTGATAACCAATATCCGAATGAACTGCATAAGCAAGATCAACAGCTGTCGCCCCCTCAGGTAACTGAACAATACGTCCTTTAGGGGTAAAAACATAAATTTCTTTAGGGAATAAATCTGATTTTACATTTTCGATAAACTCAAAAGAATTACCTACACTTTGTTGTAGTTCTAACAAACTTTGCATCCAGCGTTGCGCTTTAATTTGCGTGGTAGTATTCAACTCATCTTTTTCATTATATGCCCAATGTGCAGCAACTCCCATTTCAGCCATTTGATCCATGTCTTCAGTACGGATTTGTACTTCAACCGGTGTGCCGTGTGGTCCAATTAATGATGAATGTAACGACTGATACCCATTCGCTTTAGGAATCGCTATATAGTCTTTAAAACGATAAAGCCGTGGTTTATATAAATTATGTACTAGTCCAAGCACACGATAACAAGCATCGACATCTTTAACCACAATTCTAAAAGTGTAAATATCCATAATCGAATGAAACTGCTGTTCACGCAGTTTCATCTTTTGATAAATCACATAAATATTTTTTTCGATACCTGTTACTTTGGCATCAATATAAGCATCGAGTAATCGCTGCTTTATTTCAGACAAAATTCGTTGAATCAGTTCTTTCCGTTTATTTCGCGCTGTTTTAATTACTTTTTCAATCACTTTAGCGCGATTAGGATGCATTGCTGTAAAGCCTAAAATCTCGAGTTCAGTTTTAATATGATGGATACCTAAACGATGAGCCAAAGGAGCATAAATTTCGAGAGTTTCTTTGGCAATGCGACGGCGCTTGTCAGGTCTTAAGGCACAGAGTGTGCGCATGTTATGGGTGCGGTCAGCTAGTTTAATTAAAATAACACGCACATCTTCGGTCATGGCAAGCACCATTTTCCGAAAATTTTCAGCTTGTGCCTCTTGTCTATTACGGAATTTTAATTTATCAAGTTTAGAAACACCTTCAACTAAAATGGCAACATGTTTACCAAATTTATTTGTAATATCTTGAAAGGTAACTGGAGTATCTTCGATAGTGTCATGTAAAAGTGCAGCAATAATAGTTTCATAATCAAGCCGCATCTCAGCTAAATTTGTCGCGACTGCAACTGGGTGAGTGATATAAGGTTCACCACTACATCGGAATTGCCCATCATGTGCATTTTTAGCAAAAAGATAAGCATCTTGAATCAATTCGACTTGTTTAGGCGGAAGATAAGATGCTACAACCTCTTTTAAGCTATCGAAATATTGCATAAGCAATTCCTGTAAAGCTTATTCGTACGATGGTGTATTTTCGAGAAGAATCGACTCATGAAGTGTTGCACGCACTTCTGCTTCTTCATCTTGACGTGCTTGGAAATCAGCAATATCAAGAATTTGTTTATTGACAAGACCTTCTTCTATTTCACGTAAAGCAACAACGGTTTCTTTGTCGTTTTCTTCCGGAACCAGTGGAGATTTATTTTCAACCTGTAGTTGACGAGCGCGTCTTGCTGCTACAATAACGAGATCAAAGCGATTACCAATTTTTTCTACTGCATCTTGAACAGTTACACGTGCCATTTTTACCTCTAAAATTGTTTACTAAAATGCTTCATTTGAAAGATCCAATATTGTACTTAAATTTGTAGGCGATTGTCTATATTAATATTCCTTCATCTATCAAAATCAAGGGATGTGAGATAAATAAAAACAATCTTGCCAATTTTATTAACGGTCACGATAACTGAACAGATTCATCATCAACTTTACTATTTATATGTTCCTTACTTTGGACTAATTTAACCGCAAAATAGAGATCATAAGCAAAATCAATATATTTATCATCAAGCTTAATATTCATTTGTTTAAACCAGTTTTTGATTGTTTTACGTCGACCAGATAAGATTAAAGTCACGTTTCTTACTTTTAAAGACTTTACTAATTCATCAATACCCGACAAAACACTCACATCTTTATAGGTAAAGCAAGGAATCGCATCGACAATCACATAATTTATAGACTCTTGCGCTTCGTCAATATAACTAATAATTCTTCGTTTAAAATAAGCAATATTGAAATACGTCAATGGGGAATTAAATCGATAAATCATCGTATTATTGAGCGGTTTTACATCTTGGCTTATTGAATGAATTCGACCACTTTCATCAACACCTAACAATTGATCGTTTGGCCTAAATACACGACGTAAAAATAAAAATAGCCCTAATAACACTGCTAACGCCATACCAGGAATAATACCAATAACCAGTACTGACACAAGTGTTGTCAAGCTTAAATAAAACGCATCTCGATCAAATTTAAAAAAGCGGATAATTGTTTGAAAATTGATCAAAGAAATTGAAGAATAAATTAAAATCACCCCTAATACGCAAGTTGGAATAAATTGCAAAGGTGAAAGAAAAAACAACACCACTATACCAATTAGCATTGCAGCAATAACCGAAACAAGCTGAGTTTTCCCCCCATTGGCATCATTTACAGCAGTTCTTGATGAAGTGCCACTAACAACAAAACCTTGAGATAATCCTGCTACAATATTGGCGATACCTAACGCTTTAAATTCGACATCAGCATTTGTCTCATAGTTATTTTTAGAGGCAAAACTGCGTACGGTTATCATCATACTCACAAAACAGATGATGGCAATATTAAGTGAAGGGACAACTAAATCACGCATTAAACCTTTATCAAAATCAAGCCATGATTCGACAGGAATAAAATCACTGCTCACATTACCGATAATACGAATATTAAAATATTCAAAATTAAACAACCATGAAAAAAATGTCATCACAATAACGGCTAACAGCGGCGCTGGGTATTGAGGCTTTAAACGCTTTAAAACAATTAAAATTAATAACGTAAAAAATGAAACCAGTGCAGTACCTATATGGATTTGTAGTATTTTAAAGGGGAAATACACAATTCGCTCAATCAAATAAGAATAATCATAACTAAAGCCCAATGTTTTGGCTAACTGATCAACCATAATGGTGATTGAAATACCATTTAGTAAACCAATTAAAATAGGCTGACTAAGCAAGTCGGCCAAGGCACCCAGATGCAACTTCCCTGCGATGATACACCAAATACCGATCATGATTGTTAATATCACAACTAATTGCCAACGCAAGATTGGATCATTTGCCGCTAACGGTAATACAACAGCCGCAACCACAGCACAAGTAGCCGTATCAGGCCCAACAATCAGTTGCTTAGAAGAACCAAAAAGCGCATACACAATTAAAGGCAAAATGGTCGAATACAATCCTGCTATAGCGCCAACGCCTGTCAATTCAGCATAAGCAATTGACACGGGTAATGAAACAGCGGCAACCGATAAACCAGCCTTAAGGTCAAAAGTAAAATATTCGCGTTTATACTGTAATAAACTGCTTAATCCTGGCATCCATGAAGTTATTTTCTGAAAAAAAGTACTTTTTAAAAACCTGCCCATACTGATCCTTATTTTCCGGCTATACTCATATTATCAATCAAAATCGAACCACATTGGATATTCGTTCTTGTTTCAATATCATTACCAATTGCCACAATATTCTTATAGATATTTTTAAGGTTACCAGCAATGGTAATTTCGTTAACTGGATATTGAATTTGGCCATTTTCAACCCAAAAACCAGTGGCTCCACGCGAATAATCGCCAGTCACACTATTAACACCTTGCCCCATTAACGAAGTTATAACAACACCTTTATGCAATTTTTTAAGCATATCATCAAAACCCGCATTAGTTTGGCTTGGTGATACAAACCAATTATGAATTCCACCTGCATGCCCAGTCGAGGTTAAACCCAATTTACGCGCAGAATAGTTACCTAACAAATAAGTTTGCAACACACCTTGCTCAACAATATTACGTTGAACTGTTTTGGTACCTTCACTATCAAAAGGTGATGAACCAACGCCTTTTAGAATATGAGGATCTTCATAAATGGTTAGCCAATTAGGAAAAACAGTTTGCCCAACACTGTTTAATAAAAACGAGGACTTACGATAAATTGCCCCACCACTTATGGCGCCCACTAAATGCCTAATCAGCCCAACGGCAACTTCCGCACTAAATAGCACTGGCGCTTGCATGGTTGGGAGTTGCTTAGCGCCTAAATGTGAAATCGCTCTATCAGCCGCTTGCATACCAACCCAATTTGCTGATTTTAATTCACTAAAATCGCGTGATGAAGTATAAGCATAATTACTTTCCATCTGCCCTGCTTGTTCAGCAATGACAGAGCATGAAAGTGAATGTGAACTTGCGCAATAACCTTGTAACATCCCTAAACTATTACCGTACACATAAACACCATAGCGACTACTAAAATAACCGCCATCAGTATTAATTAATTTTGAATGATTGAGCGCGATTAACTCAGTTTGTTTGGCCTGCTCAATAGCATTATCGACATTCAAATCACTTGGGTAAAATAAATCTAAATCGGATGGATTAAATGCCATTTGGCTTACATCGCCCAAACCAGAACAAGGATCGGGCGAGGTATATTGCATAATATTAATGGCCATATCCACCGTGTGCAAAATGGCTTGAGAGGACAAGTCATTGGTTGACGCACTGCCTTTACGTTGATCTTGATAAACAGTAATGGATAATGCCCCATCACTATTAAATTCCACATTTTCGGTTTCTCCCATCCGCGTACTTACACTAATACCAGTTGATTGATTAATTGACACCTCAACTGCATCAACACGAGGTTTTGCTTGTTTAATGGCATTAGCAACAATCGCCGATAAATTCTCTTTTTGATGTAAGGCTTCTCTTTTAATCTGTTCAATACTCATTTTATTATTTTCTACAATTCTGCCAGTGATACGTTATAATAAGCCAGAATTGAATATTAGTTAACAAAAGAAATAACATGAATTACAATCAAGAGACAAATCTAGAACCCAACTTCGCTATTGACAATGAAGACGAAGAAATCATTTACGTTAGTAAAAGTGAAATCAAACGCGATGCCGAAGCCCTAAAAAAATTAGGTATCGAGCTTGTCAATTTAAGCAAAAACGAACTGGAAAAAATCCCTCTTGATGAGGATCTTATTTATGCCATTGAACTTGCGCAGAAGATAAAAAAAGAAGGGTATCGCAGACAAATTCAATATATTGGCAAGCTTCTACGTAGCCGAGATATTGAACCTATTAGCCAAGCGCTTGATAAGCTCAAAAATCGCCACAATCAGCAAATTGCTTTATTTCACAAACTTGAAAAGCTACGCGATGACCTGATTGCAACTAGCGATGCTGAAACCATTATGGACTTATACCCAACAGCCGATCGCCAGCAACTGCGCACTTTAGCTCGTTTAGCTAAAAAAGAGCAAGAAGCAAATAAACCCGTCAAATCGGCAAAGCAAATTTTTCAATATTTAAAAGAATTGAGCGATACAAAATAATCTTTATAATGTGCGCTTATTGTTATTAACAAACACATATAAACTTAGATAGAGGATACAAAAATGGGACTTTTAAATGTACCAGCAGGTAAAGAATTACCAGATGATATTTATGTTGTGATAGAAATTCCAGCTAATGCTGATCCAATAAAATATGAAGTCGATAAAGATACGGGTGCTGTATTTGTTGACCGCTTTATGGCAACAGCAATGTTTTATCCATGTAACTATGGTTATATTAATCACACATTATCATTAGATGGTGATCCAGTTGATGTATTAGTCCCAACGCCATACCCACTACAACCGGGCTCTGTTATTCGTTGTCGCCCAGTCGGGGTATTAAAAATGACTGACGAAGCAGGTCAAGATGCAAAACTGGTTGCAGTACCTCATAGTAAACTATCAAAAGAATATGATCATATTAAAGATGTTGATGATTTGCCTGAATTACTAAAATCGCAAATCAAACACTTTTTTGAACAATACAAAGCATTAGAAAAAGGTAAATGGGTTAAAGTTGACGGTTGGGACAATGCTGAGGCAGCTCGTAAAGAAATTATTGAGTCATTTGAACGAGCAAAAAATAAATAAGATTGAGTGATAAAAAAATAATCGTTCATTAAAGCCATAAATACTATTTTATGGCTTCAGATTGATGACAAACCTCGATATAATTCGGGGTTTATTTTTTTATTTAAACCATAAATAGGATTTTTAATTTGGATTTTATTAAATAAATTAAAAAATAGCTTAAAAAAACGTAACAAAAATAGCTTTATCGCTATTTTCTTGATATTTTGAGCCGTTGCGGCCAATAAACACTGCATTTGAACCTGCGCTCTTCCTCTAAATCGTGCATAGCGATGTCCGTGGTGTTGTTTAGCATCAGCAAAGCTGCGCTCTATGGTTTCTTTTCGCCGAGCATAGACTTTTTTACCCCACTGACTTAAACGAATCTCGTTGGCTTTCTCTTTATCTGCTTCCCAGATATGCCGTGTGATGACTTTCTGTGTATTTTTACTCTGTGTACACTGTGACAATAACGGACAGACTTTGCAGGTTGTTGCATCAGAATGATAATGACGATAACCTTCCCTGCTGGTAGTTTTATATATTAATGTTTGCCCGTTTGGGCAAGTATAAGTATCGTTTTGACTGTTATAGATAAACTGCTTTTTTCTGATGGGATTCGCACCATGGGTGGGACGACGATAACCCAACACCGGATATATCTGCTCTGCCAGCAGTAAATGGCAAATGGGAGCCGTAAAATAACCCGCATCAAGACCGACACCAACCGGATTAAAGCCAAACCGCTCTAACTGGCGT
>NZ_LZGT01000003.1 GCF_001690525.1 Gilliamella sp. App6-5
TATTTTTGTTACGTTTTTTTAAGCTATTTTTTAATTTATTTAATAAAATCCAAATTAAAAATCCTATTTATGGTTTAAATAAAAAAATAAACCCCGAATTATATCGAGGTTTGTCATCAATCTGAGACCAATATAAAAGTATTGGTCTTTTCAGATTATCTTATTTTTTATTATCATACCGTTAAAAGACAATGTAAGTTGAATAATATAGTTTTCGCGCTTTCATCGAATTCCATTACAAATTTACTCTATATTGTTATATAATTGATGGCATTTTTATTGATACCGCACGGAGATAAAACCTCTGAGGTATGTTTCGATTTTGTTCTCCTTGAATTAAGGATTCTTTATGATTGATTTTTCCCAATCAGTGCCAGAATTGGTTGCTTGGGCAAAAAAAAATGATTTTTCGATCTCATTACCAGTTGAACGGCTTGCTTTTTTATTAGCAATAGCGGTATTAAATAGTGAACGGTTTGATGGTGAAATGACGGAATCTGAATTAGTTGATGCCTTCCGCCATGTGTCGCAAATTTTCGAACAGAGTGAAGAAACGATAACGGTTAGAGCGAACAATGCGATAAATGATCTCGTTCGCCAACGTTTTATTACTCGATTTACGAGTGAAATGACTGATGGGTTTTCTATCTATCGTTTGACGCCATTGGGAATAGGTATTACTGATTATTATATTCGTCAGCGAGAGTTTTCCACCTTACGTTTATCTCTTCAACTTTCTATTGTTGCACAAGAGTTAAAACGTGCTGCCGATGCTGCGCTTGAAGGCGGTGATGATCTGCATTGGCATCGAAATGTTTTTGCGCCGTTAAAATATTCCGTTGCTGAGATTTTTGACAGTATTGATATCACGCAACGTGTTATGGATGAGCAGCAGGCAGATGTGAAGCAAAACATTTCAGCCTTATTAAGCCAAGATTGGCAAGCAGCAATTAGCAGTTGTGAAGGTTTACTCACCGAAACATCGCAGACCTTGCGTGAGTTACAAGATACTTTAGCTGCTGCAGGGGATAAGCTACAAGCTAGTCTTCTTTTGATCCAAGATGCAATATTGGACAATCCTGATCTTGATAAGATTAACAATGTGATTATAGATTTACAGGGCAAACTTGACCGGATTATTGGTTGGGGGCAAAAGGCGATAGATCTTTGGATAGGTTATGATCGCCACGTGCATAAGTTTATTCGTACCGCAATTGATTTAGATAAGAATCGCGTTTTTTCGCAGCGTTTACGTAAATCAATTCAAAATTACTTTGATTTGCCTTGGTCACTGACTTTTGCTAATGCTGATCGTTTGCTTGATATGCGTGATGAAGAATTAGTCTTACACGAAGCAGAGGTAACTGGCGAATTACCATCAGAGCTCGAATTTGAAATGATTGAAGAAATCCAAGAGCATATTATTGCGCATATTGAACAAAATCTACTGATCTTTAAGCAAGAAAATAAACCTCTTGATATCAGTATTGCCATTCGCAGTTATTTAGCGCAGTTCCCACGCGAACAACATTTTGATATTGCAAGGTTATTTATCGATCAAGCTATTCGTTTAGGTATTGCCGAAGACGATTTGCTAGGTATCCCTGCCGAATGGAAACTGATTAACGATTATGGAGCTAAGGTACAAGCACATGTCATCAACAAATACTAAAAATTTAGAAATAGAATCAACCGCCCAGCACCTTGATAAAGTTATGGGGCGTATTGCAGCCAGTTCTCAAGCATCAATCGATAAATATATGCCTGTAAAATTGGCGCAGGCGATTGCTAATCCAATTTTTCCAGAACTTGATAGCTTACTACGATCAGGGCGGCATATTGGTATTGATGAGCTTGATCATCATGCCTTTCTAATGGATTTCCAACTTGAGCTTGAGCAATTTTATCAACGTTATAATGTTGAATTGATTCGAGCGCCAGAAGGCTTTTTCTACTTGCGTCCACGCTCTACAACATTAATTCCTCGTTCAGTATTATCGGAACTTGATATGCTTGTTGGTAAAGTACTTTGTTATCTATATTTAAGTCCGGAACGATTGGCTCATGAAGGCATTTTTACCTTACAAGAGTTATTTGATGAGCTGATTTCGTTAGCTGATGAAAATAAATTACTAAAATTAGTCAACCAGCGTTCAACCGGTTCAGATTTAGATCGCCAAAAACTCTTTGATAAAGTAAAAACAGCCTTAAATCGCTTACGTCGGTTAGGCATGATTTTTTTTATTGTGGGTAATGATAGCAATCGTTTTCGCATTAACGAAGCTATCTTCCGTTTTGGGGCAGATGTACGTAGTAGCGATGATGCGCAAGAAGCGCAATTGCGCTTAATCCGAGATGGTGAAGCAATTAAAATTGAATCATCACTGACTTTAGATAATGATAACAGCGAAGAACAAGATGAAGACGTTAATGAGGAGACAGAATAAACATGATTGGACACGGTAAATTTCACTCATTAACGTTAATTAACTGGAATGGTTTTTTTGCGCGAACTTTTGAGCTAGACCAATTAGTCACAACGCTATCGGGTGGTAATGGGGCTGGTAAATCAACCACAATGGCAGCATTTGTAACCGCATTAATTCCTGACTTAACCTTATTACACTTTAGAAATACAACGGAAGCCGGGGCGACTTCAGGTTCACGAGACAAAGGCTTGCATGGTAAATTAAAACCGGGTGTTTGTTATTCTATGCTTAATGTGATTAATTCTCGTAACCAACGTATTATTTGTGGTGTCCGCTTACAACAAGTTGCAGGTCGCGATAAAAAAGTCGATATCAAACCATTCTTATTGCAAGGTTTACCTATTGGTATAAGTCCAACAGAATTGGTAACAGAACGACTCAATGACAAACAAGCTCGCATTTTATCGTTACTAGAGCTAAAAGATAAAGTTGAATTGATGGATGGTATTATCTTCAAACAATTTAACTCGATTACTGATTATCATTCAGTTATGTTTGATTTTGGCATTTTACCAAAACGCTTACGTTCACCATCAGATAGAAGTAAATATTACCGATTGATCGAAGCCTCACTTTATGGCGGTATCTCAAGTGCTATTACACGTTCACTACGCGACTATTTATTACCTGAAAATGGTGGGGTGCGTAAAGCTTTCCAAGATATGGAAGCGGCACTGCGTGAAAACCGAATGACATTAGAAGCGATTCGAGTTACACAATCCGATCGGGATTTATTCAAACATCTTATTACTGAATCGACCAATTATGTCGCGGCCGATTATATGCGTCATGCTAACGAACGCCGAGTGCATATTGAATCGGTACTTGGCTTGCGTCGTGATATGTTTAAAACGCAAGATCAGCTTATTAGTAATCAATACCGCCAAGTAGAAACGGCGAAAGAACTTAAAGAGTATCAAGAAGCGCAAAGCGATTTGGAAACTGATTTACAAGCCGCTAATGATCACCTCAATTTAGCACAAACAGCGCTACGCCAACAAGAAAAAATCGACCGCTATCAAGCAGATTTAGATGACTTAAATTTAAAGCTTGAAGAACAAAACGAAGTGGTACTTGAAGCGAATGAACAGTACCAAGTTTATCGCGATCAGGTTAACGAAACAGAGCAAGAAGTCGATGAAATCAAAACACAGTTGGCGGATTATCAGCAAGCACTTGATGTTCAACAAACACGAGCAATTCAATACCAACAGGCTTTACAGGCTTTAAAAAATGCGCAGTCATTATGTCAGCTACCAAAACTAGATATTAGCAATATCGAAGATCACTTTGCCGTGTTTGATGAAAAGCAAAAAGAGATCACCGAACAAGTTCTTGAACTTGAACAAAAATTAAGTGTATCTGATGCAGCCATTAATCAATTTGATCGAGCTTATCAATTGGTGATTAAATTAGTTGGTGATGTGACACGTAGTGATGCCTTTGTTGCAGCGAAAGAAGCATTAAGAAAATGGCCATCACAATGTTATCAAGCTGAACAAGCGGAACATTTACAGCTACAACTTGATGAACTAGAACAACGCTTTTTTGAGCAAAAAGAAGCAGAATCATTACTAACACAGTTTTGTAAACGTATTGGACGACAAATTAATTATGATGAGCTTGACGAATTAAAACAAGAGATCGAATCCCAACTAGATGAGAATGCGGAGCGGGCTAACGAATCAAGCGAAAAGCGTATTGAATTTAGGCAAGAACTTGAACAGATTCAATCGAAAATTACTGATTATCACCAAAAAGCACCATTATGGTTAAAAGCCCAAGATGCGTTAATTGCTTTGCAAGAACAAACCGGTGAAATGTTTAATAACAGTCAAGCCGTGACTCAACATATGCAAAAGCTGCTTGAAAGAGAGCGAATATTAGTTACTGAACGAGATCAAATTAGCTTTAGACGTAATCAATTAGATGTCCAAATTGAGCAACTTAACCAACCTAGTGGTGTTGATGATGGTCGTTTATCTGCATTGTCTGAACGCTTCAACGGTGTATTACTTTCTGAAATTTATGAAGACGTAACCATTGATGATGCGCCTTACTTTTCAGCGCTCTATGGTCCAGCAAGGCAAGCTATCGTTGTACCAGACTTATCATTAGTTAAACAGCAATTAGAAAGTCTTACCGCAAGTGATGAAGATTATCCAGAAGATATCTACTTTATTGAAGGTGATCCTTCATCATTTGATGATAGCGTTTTTGATTGCGAAGAGATGAATAAATCTGTACTAGTCAAAACAGGCGATCGCCAATGGCGATTTTCAAGTTTTCCAAGTGTACCACTATTTGGTCGAGCAGCGCGTGAAGTTCATCTTGAAAAACTATCGGTTGAACGTGATGAATTACATGAACGTTATGCAACAATTTCATTTGATTTACAAAAATTACAACGCATTGAGCAAAATGTTGGACAGTTTATAGGTCAATATCTTGCGGTTGCTTTTGATATCGACCCTGAAGCGGAAGCGCAAAAATTAGCGACAAGACGCACCGAAATTGAACGTCAATTATCATCTCAAGAAAGCATTGATCAACAAAACCAACAACAAGTTATTAATTGCAAAGAGCAATTAGCTACCGTTAATAAGCTTGTTGCTCAGATGCACTTGCTTGCAGATGAAGATTTAGCAGATCGGGTTGATGAATTACGTGAGCAATTAGCTGAAGCGCAAGAATCTGCGCAGTATGTTAGTCGTAATCGCAATACTGTTTCAGAACTTGAACCGATTGTGGCACTATTACAAAGTGATCCTGAACAAAATGAATCGCTTCGTGAACATTACAACATGGTTAAAGCACAGCAACAAGCGATTCGCCAACAAGTTTTTGCGTTAACTGAAGTCATACAACGCCGAGCTCACTTTAGTTATGAAGATTCGGCTGGCATGTTGAGTGAAAATAGTGATTTAAATGAAAAATTGCGGTCTCGATTAGAAGTGGTTGAAGCGCAAAGAGCTGAAGCGCGTAGTCAGATGCAACAGTATCAAGATAAATACAATCAATATAACCAAACGTTTGCCTCGCTTAAAAGTGCATTTGAAACTAAGCGTGATATGTTGCATGAACTACAAAAAGAGATCGAACAAATTGGCGTAAAAGCGGACGCGATCACAGAAGAACGAGCGCGATTGCGCCGTGATGAAATCCATCAAAAATTAAATAATAACCGTCAACATTGTACATCGCTTGAAAAACAACTGATTATGTGTGAAAGCGAAATGACACAGATGCAAAAACGCTTAACTCAAACACTGCGTGATTATAAACAACTTCGTGAACAGGTAGTACAAGCGAAAGCAGGATGGTGTTTAGTATTAAGGTTGGTTAAAGAAAATAGTGTTGAACGTCGACTACATCGCCGAGAACTGGCTTACTTAAGTGCTGATGAGCTACGTTCTATGTCGGATAAGGCATTGGGTTCGTTACGCTTGGCAGTTAATGACAATGAACATCTACGGGATGTTTTAAGATTATCAGAAGATCCAAAACGTCCAGAACGTAAAATTCAATTCTATATCGCAGTTTATGCACATTTACGCGAACGAATTCGCCAAGATATTGTGAAAACAGATGACCCTATTGAAGCGATCGAACAGATGGAAATTGAATTGTCACGTTTAACGGAAGAACTCACATCACGTGAACAGCAGCTGGCAATTAGTTCAAAGAGTGTGTCCAATATTATCCGTAAAACCATACAGCGAGAGCAAAATCGTATACGTATGCTTAACCAAGGCTTACAAGCGGTAGCATTCGGTCAAGTCAATGGCGTACGCTTAAATGTTAGTGTTCGAGAAGCACACTCTACTCTGTTATCAGCATTAGCTGATGAGCAAAACGAACATCAAGATCTATTTAGTAATAATCGTATTACATTTTCAGAAGCTTTAGCTAAACTTTATCAACGTTTAAACCCACATATTGATATGGGACAAAAAGCGGCACAAAATATTGGTGAAGAACTGCTTGATTATCGGAATTATCTTGAAATGGATGTTGAAGTGAACCGTGGTGCGGATGGTTGGTTACGTGCTGAAAGTGGTGCGCTATCAACCGGTGAGGCAATTGGTACGGGTATGTCAATTTTACTCATGGTTATTCAAAGTTGGGAAGAAGAATCCAAACGACTACGTAATAAAGATATTTTACCATGCCGTTTATTATTCTTGGACGAAGCCGCTCGACTAGATGCCAAATCCATTGCAACTCTATTTGAGCTTTGCGAACGGCTAGAAATGCAATTAATCATTGCCGCTCCAGAAAACATCAGCCCAGAAAAAGGCACAACGTATAAACTTGTACGTAAAGTGATGAACAACCAAGAGCATGTGCATGTGGTTGGTTTAAAGGGCTTCGCTTAATTTGTTTTGTCGACATTGTCGGCAAAACATTGGCGTATTTTGTAAAAAAGTTTCAGGTAACTATACGTTTTAGTATAAAAATATGGTTATAAGCTCAATAGCAATATGAGGTATTGAGCCAAATTAAGCCATTTTATAAAGGCGTACTCTGTCTAATCTTTGCTAGGAGCACTTCCACCATCAAATAAAAACAGCAGTCCTTGCCTCTTAGCATGGCAGTTTGAGTATCTTATTAATGGGTGAATTTTTCTTGCCATAATAATTTTAGTTATATAGTTTCGTATAACTAACCATATAACTAAAAATTTTGGTTGTAAATGCATCTTACTGATACTTAATGGGCAATAAAATAGACTTTAAGGCTTGTTATTACTGGGTTTTGTGTGCTTTGTAGGGTTTAAAAGAATGTTACTGTTTATTGATTTGGTGCCGTGGGCGGGACTTGAACCCGCATGCTCTTAGAGCACTACCCCCTCAAGATAGCGTGTCTACCAATTTCACCACCACGGCGCCGTTTTTATTCAGGAATATCCGATGTTGGATTTTGTTGTGTCGGTTGAGCAATAGGTGCTGTAGTTTGCTCTGCTCCACCTTCATTTTGCTGCGCCGTTGCTGGTACGCTATCTTCAATGTTATCAAATTCATGATTTGAAGCGGCATGAGGCTTACTACCTAAATTCGACAATAGAATGCTAATGACAAAAAACAAAATACCTAATAACGTTGTTGTACGAGTCAAAAAGTTACCACTTCCTGAAGAACCAAACAAAGTTGCTGACGCGCCTGAGCCGAAAGAAGAACCCATATCTGCGCCTTTACCTCGCTGAATCAAAACTAAAACGATAATCACCAAAGCGATGATCAAATAACTTATAATTAGAAGTTCGTACATTTCAACCTGTCAATTTTATATGTTATACAACAGAATCTATTGGTGCGGAATATTAGCGAAAGACAGCCCAACAAGCAAGTAAAATTTCATGGATTATCGGTTTATTTTGAAAAATATCTCTTTTAATCAATCAAAAACTGTCAATTTTTAAACTAAAATAAGCACCATCATTATCTATCACCTTAATTGTAAGGTCATTATTCCTTACATACTGCATGTAATTGCTGTTCTTTTCCCCATACTTGAATTTGCCCTATCCAAGCATCAATAGCATATCTGTTAGAAAGCTCTGGGTGTAGATGTGCTTGCGGAAACACATCAGATGAAAAAAACCAATAATATTTGTGAGACCACCTTGAGTTTGGATAGTTAATATCATCTGCCATTCCCCATTCACTTAGTAATCCTTGATTAATTGCACGTGTAAAGAGATCCCAAGTCAAAGGGTTTTCTATCCATGTCGCTGATGCATTTGGTGAATTAGACATTTCAGCCCTAGTGGGTAGATTTTGTTCACCATGACAAGCGACTTTTGCTTGTTCAAAAGAATAAAGAACTTCACCTTGAGGCACAACCCAAGTTTTGGTTGGATTAAATGTATAAGTATGTACGATGTTTTGATTAGGTTTAAATTTTGCTGATATTGTCACTGAGCCATTAGGTTTACTGTTTAGGAAAACCATGCCATTTTTATCTACAGTCACACTACCTGTTGGTGTTGCATTTACAGAATAAGTCCAATCTGTTTGGGCGCCAGTCATAAGTAATTGAAACTGAGCACCAGGAAAACCTGTTGTTGGGAACTTCGGATTGGCAGATGCATAAAATCCATTGATAGGGTCAAAAACACTATGATCGTATCCACCGCCACAAAGTGAATCTCTATATTCAGTGCCAGGCTTATTCCAACCTTTACTACCACGATTAGGATCAATTACAGAACTATCAATATTCTCATAACCTATAAGTGCACAATCTGTTTTTCCATTTTGGGTAAAATGATAAGGACTCCCCCAAGTTTGATTATTATTGACGATCATTTGGTTTGGTTTAGCAAAACAGATCGCTGAATCAGTATTAATTTGATAAATTTTGGTTAAATGAGATGATTCACTATCTTTTGGAACGCCATATTCTGAATGGACTTGCACATCTGAAAGGGTAATGGCTAACTTAAGTGGCATTTGAAACCCGCTACCGCAACCAATGGCTTTATTATATTGTGATTTTTCAATTTCTTGCTCAGCATTATCAAACCATTTAAAGTTGATTGAACCAAAAGAAAAAGTACCTTGTTCAGAAGTTTTACCTTTATCGCCATCTTCATCGTAATAGTTTTTGGTCGGTGATAATTTAAGTTCATCGATTGTCGGTATTTTGATAATAAAATCATTAAGAGTTAAGTTTTTATCAAAGAAAGTAGGAATATTATTTAATTGTTCGCTATAAAAGGTATCTCTGACGGTAAACCCTAAGTTATTTTCAGAAAAATTTGAAATAAAAATCGGTGCATTCCCTTTAATCGAGTTTGCAGTTACTGTCGACAACGTAGCTGAAGCTGAGAATGAAAAAAGGTAAGAGATAAAGAAAAGTGTCGAAGTAACGATATTTTTGTTTAATTTATAACCTGTTTGCTGTTTGCTGTTTGCTGTTTGCTGTTTGCTGTTTGCTGTTTGTCATTATAAACTCCTTTATTTAATTGGTCAATTTAACCCTTTGTTTTTTTATTATTATTTTGAATATGTTATAGTTAACAGCATATAACTGTTTAGCAGTATAGTATATTTCATTATTTTGTTAGAACCGCTTTTTTGTAAAGTTTTTTAAATATGAAATATTAGCTAGCTCGCACCAATAGCGAGGGCACAATAATCAATTGTGCGTTCTTATCTAAAAAGCAGTATAATGTTGCCATTTTTATTATGGTAAGCTCTATTTATGAAATTTATTGTTAAACTTTTTCCTGAAATAACTATCAAAAGTGATTCTGTTCGTTTGCGTTTTATTAAAATATTAACCAGTAATATCCGTAATATTTTAAAACATCATATTGAAGATGTTGCAGTTATTCGTCATTGGGACTTTATTGAAGTTCGTCCAAAAATTGAAAATAGTGAAAAGCAGATACTTGAGCTATTAACTCGGATCCCCGGCATTCATCATATTTTAGCTGTCGATGAACTCACTTTTGCTGATATGCATGATATTTTTGAAAAAGTATTAGATTATTATGCACCATTGATTGAAAACAAAACATTTTGTGTACGGGTTAAACGTCGTGGTAAACATGAATTTACTTCAATTGATGTGGAGCGTTATGTTGGTGGTGGGCTTAATCAATACGTATCTTCGGCTAAGGTTAAATTAACCCACCCAGAAATCACGGTTAATCTTGAAATCGATAAAGACAAGTTACTACTGGTAAAAAGCCGACATGCAGGTATTGGTGGTTTTCCAACTGGTACGCAAGAAGATGTTCTTTCGCTTATATCGGGTGGATTTGACTCGGGAGTATCAAGTTATATGTTAATTAGGCGCGGTAGCCGAGTACATTATTGTTTCTTTAATCTTGGCGGCAAAACTCACGAGATCGGTGTTAAACAGATGGCACATTATTTATGGGAGCGTTTTGGCAGTTCACATAAAGTGCGTTTTATAGCTATTGATTTTTCTGATGTTGTTGGTGAAATTCTGGAAAAAATTGACGATGGGCAAATGGGAGTGATCTTAAAACGAATGATGATTCGTGCAGCATCAAAAATTGCGCAACGTTATAAAGTAGAAGCACTTGTTACTGGCGAAGCATTAGGTCAAGTATCGAGTCAAACGTTGACTAACTTACGGTTAATTGATAATGCTAGTGATACATTAATTCTACGCCCTCTTATCACGCATGATAAAGAAACGATTATCAATCTTGCACGCCAAATTGGAACGGAAGATATCGCTAAAACAATGCCTGAGTTTTGTGGTGTGATATCTAAAAAACCAACGGTTAAAGCCGTAAAAGAAAAAATTGAAGCAGAAGAATTAAATTTCGATTTCACAATTTTAGATAAAGCTGTTGCCGAAGCTGAAAACATTGATATACGTGAGATTGCAAAACAATCTGACACAAAGATTACTCAAGTCGAAACTGTTACAGCACTGAGTGCAGATCATGTGGTTATTGATATTCGTTCTCCAGAAGAGCAAGAAGATAATCCACTTGTATTGAATGATATTCAAATCAAGCATATTCCATTTTACAAATTGGCAACGCAATTTGGAAATTTGGATCAATCAAATCAATATTTACTCTATTGTGAACGCGGCGTAATGAGCAAGTTACAAGCACTTTATTTAATTGACCAAGGGTTTAATAATGTAAAAATATTTTCTATATAAATTTTAACAATAATTTACTATATTATTCTTATTTTTTACATATATAATGAATTCTTAAACAAAAACTATATTTGTGATTAATATAAAAATAAATATCAATATCAAGAATGAATTCGATATAGATAAAAAGAGGAATGTAATGAACAGCAAATTACTTGTCGTTGATGATGATCAGGAGATTACTTTATTATTACGAGAACTACTTGAATTAGAAGGCTATCAAGTTGAAATAGCGAATAATGGTATTCAGGCTTTAGAAAAGTTTGATAGAACTATAGATCTTATTTTACTTGATATTATGATGCCTGAAATGAATGGATTTAGTTTATTATCTCAACTTAGAGGTAAATTTACTGTACCTGTTATTTTTTTAACGGCTAAAGATAGTGAAGATGATAAAGTTATTGGCCTTGAACTTGGTGCTGATGATTACATTCAAAAACCATTTAATGATAGAGAACTTATCGCTCGAATTAATGCGCTTTTACGTAGAACTCGTTGGGATAATACAGAAAATGATGCTGCTGATAAACCGATTCAATATACAATTGATAAACTTAGTGTGAATCGAAAACAGCAATCTGTTTTTTTTGATAACAAGTATATTGATTTAACGGGTACTGAGTTTCAAGTGTTGCTTACATTTCTTGAAAACGCGGGCAAAATAATTACACGTGAAAAGCTAAGTGAATCTGTTTTAGGTAAAGAGCTTGTCCCGCTTGCTCGTTCGATTGATGTTCATGTTTCTAATTTACGTAAAAAACTCCCTCATCGAAGTGATGGTTTACCTTGGATTAAAACACTACGTACTAAAGGTTATTTATTTGTCGTGGATCAACAAAATGATTTGTTGTAAGGCTAGAATAAAATTTAAGAAGGTCAGATAATATGTGGATTTTTGATCGCCTAACAATCAGAATTTTCACTATATTTTTACTGACCATCGTTTTTTTTCTCATGTTAATAATGGTGTTACCGAGCCTTGATTCTCGAAATTTAACGTATTTAGCAAATAAAGATAAAGAAGCAGGTAATATACTAGCTCATCAGGTTGAGAATGATCTTGTTAATGTGCCTAAAGATAGTTTTCGATGGTGGATGCGTTTTATTGTTGTGATGGATAACCACCAGAAATCAGGTCAATCTTTATTTATTGTTACACCCAATGAGCAAATCATTACTGCTGAGACTAAAAATATCGATTTAGTGAAGAACTTTAGAGAAAAATCCAGTAATGTTGAGGATCCAGCCAAGAAGATTTATGATTCACAAGAAATTATAGGGCCTTTTTTAGTCCATTATGACAATACAGAATATCAATTGTATATCTTACAACAAGCGACGGACATTCAATCACAATTCGTTAACTTTATATTTGATCATCCTTTTTTATTATTAGCTTTGACCATGTTAGCCAGTTCGCCTTTTTTACTTTGGTTATCTTGGAGTATTGCTAAACCAGCAAGAGGATTGAAAAAAGCAGCAGATCAGGTTGCAAAAGGCAATTTACAAGAGTGGCCAGAACTTGAACAAATAGGATCCTCTGAATATAAAGCAACTGGCGCTAGTTTTAACCATATGCTTAGGGAGCTTAAACGAATGCAAGAGGTGCAGCACCGCCTGTTTTCAGATATTTCTCATGAACTACGCACGCCTTTGACTCGGTTGCAGCTTGCTACAGCTTTATTACGTCGAAAACAAGGTGAAAGCAGTGAAGTTGTGCGTATTGCTATTGAGGCATTAAAGTTAGATTCTATGATTGGTGATTTATTGTCATTGGCAAGGCAGCAATATGACAATAATGAAATCCGTGAATTTAATAAAATTAATCTGTTGTTTAAACATGTGCTTGATAATGCCGTTTTTGAAGCAGAACAAATAGGCAAGAAGTTTACCGTTGCCAATCTTCCAACCAACCATACCATTTTATGTTATCCAGTTGCTTTATGTAGTGCACTTGAAAACGTTATACGTAATGCATTTCGTTATTCCAATAAACAGATTGTTGTCAATTTTGTGGCACAACAAAAAAAGATAACCATTACAATTGATGATGATGGTTCAGGGGTTGCTGAAAGTGAATTAGAAGAAATTTTTAGACCCTTTTATCGTACAAGTGAAGCTCGAGATCGCCAATCAGGTGGAACTGGATTAGGGCTTGCTATTGTTGCCAATGCCATCATACGCGATCACGGAACCGTAAAAGCTGAAAAAAGTCATCTTGGCGGACTTAGAATTGTGATAGTATTGCCAATTCATAAACATCAATAAATAGTGAAAGAGAAAAGTTGTGTCAGATTCAGTCTTAAATATTGTTTTATTTGAACCCGAAATTCCCGCTAATACTGGTAATATTATTCGCCTTTGTGCTAACACTGGCTTTAATTTACATATTATTGAACCCATGGGTTTTTTCTGGGATGACAAAAAATTAAGACGAGCTGGGCTTGATTATCAAGAATTTGTTGATGTAAAACGTTATAAAAATCTCAACCATTTTTTAGATGCCAATCAAATCGACTTGTCGACACAAGTTTATGCCTTAACCACAAAAGGGCAAAGGTCTCATAGTGAAGTTAATTACCAGCAACATGACTTTTTAATGTTTGGACCAGAAACCCGAGGATTACCGAAAGCCATACTTGATGTATTGCCTCAAGATAAAAAAATACGTATTCCCATGTTAGCAACGAGCCGTAGTATGAATTTATCTAATTCTGTAGCTGTTGTGGTTTATGAATCATGGCGCCAGTTAAACTACATCGGTGCAAAATAAAATTTATCCCTATTTTATCGGTACATTCCGACGTAGGTAAAAGGCAGCTATATTCACACCTTTCTGTGTTATGAAAGGTGTATGTTTGTTCTGTAAAAATTTTTAGTTATGATGTTGATTTTATTTGTTTTCTATGTTTTTCTTTTTTGTGGAAAAACAAAAATTTCAAACCCTTAAAGCTTCTCACTAAGCTTCATAAAAATAACTCTCAATAAATCTATATAAAAATCACTCAAAAAACTAGCCAAGCTTTTTTTTAACGGTTATACTTTAATCGGTTGAAAATTCAGCTTGTTTAATAAACATGCAAACATAAAAATCAAAATAAAACATAAAGTTACTTGACAGGTGAACCATAATGCATTATCATTTTAGACACCAGACACCAGACACCAGCACTGGCAAACCTATGTATTAAATTTATCGAATAGACACTTTAGACAGGTTTTAGCACTTACCTCGCGTATATCCTCGAAGTTATTTTTCAAATCATTATCGAAATTATCTCGGAAAATCTCATTGGTATTGGCAGTGTTGTTATTGTCGTTTTCATGGAATTCGCTGGCATTAACGGGTAAAAGAGGTCGAGCGGTTAATCGTAGTGATGCCATAATACTGCCATCGTCACTGGGGATCCTCAAATCCGTAAGACCTAATCTTGATTTTGGCGAGCTTCACTTCGCGGGTCCTGCTGACATATGGAACTCCGATTATGGATTCCTAGTTCAATCAAAAGATCCAGCATTATACGCGCTTAATTTTCCAACTACGGGGGCTGATGGATTATATTTTGATTTAATCATAATGGGAGAAGCAAGTGAATTGACATGGGAGCCAGTCAAGCATGAGGGAATTACAGCCACAGTGACGCGAAAAACAGAATGTAATAACGAATGTGATGTCGAGTTTCGTGTTACGCTAACAGGTCCAGAGGCAAGAACTCAATGGGGTAATCCCTATCCTAATCAAATTACCGCGCCAAAGTTACCGCAGGCCTTTGAGTTAGTGGGTAGAGACAGAGAGGGTAAAGAAATAGTAAGATATGGATTTGTCCTACAGAAATGGTTTGTGAACCGAGGAGCTGAATTATATTACTATCCTGATATGGTAACTTGGTGTAGTCGTTTGGGTTATCGTGTGCCACAGGTCAAGGATCTGACTAATGCAATTTGTTCTGGTCTTGGCTCAGGTTCGCATTGCCAAGGATCAATTGGCGCAACGCCACTATCAAGTGGTAATCATTATCAGCGTCAAATAGGTGCTGGATTGTTTACGGAGTGGGGCTTTATGCATCATTACACTGGTGCAGATTTCGTCCTCCAAAACTACTGGACAAGTGACACGACGAGGACTGGCCAGTTCGATGTGGGCGCGGACAACGGTGACATTTATTGGTTCAGTGCCTCCATTATCAATTATGGCCTTTGCACCGCTCCTTAGTCTAATGGTTAGTTTTTAATCCGGTCTTATGCACTAATTAATGACAAGCAATCAAAGAACAAAGCTTGGTGTAAAGCGGGCTCCCAAGTCGACGAGGTTTAAAAGTTTGTGCTCTTATAGCTTGTCAGCAATAAAAATTATCATTTTCAATTTATCAACGTTGATTGTGTTGATAATTAAATTTGGACAGATTTTAAAGGATTTTAATAATAGGATTGCTTGTAAAAACAGTAAGCTTGAATTTTAAATTTGTGCTATTTAAATAAGCAAGAGAGGTTAGACCAACCTCTCTTTTGGGGGCGATAGAAGCGAACTTAAAAGTATGCGATTTTATTTAACGCGTGATACATATTCGCCTGAGCGAGTATCCACTTTAAGGACTTCGCCAATTTGTACAAATAAAGGTACACGAACTACCGCACCAGTTGATAAAGTCGCTGGTTTACCGCCGGTGCCTGCTGTGTCACCTTTTAAACCTGGATCCGTTTCGATTACTTCAAGTTCAACAAAGTTTGGTGGCGTTACAGCAATCGGTTGACCGTTCCATAATGTTAAGATACATTCAGCTTGATCAACCAACCATTTTGCATTGTCGCCAACTGCTTTAGCGTCAGCCGAAAGTTGTTCAAATGTGTCGTTATTCATAAAATGCCAAAACTCACCATCGGTGTAGAGGTAAGTTAAATTCATATCAATAACGTCAGCCGCTTCGACTGATTCGCCTGATTTGAATGTTTTATCGACAGTTTTACCTGAAAGTAATTTTTTAATTTTTACGCGATTGATGGATTGACCTTTACCCGGTTTATAAAATTCATTTTCAACAATGACACACGGTTCACCATCTTGCATTATTTTAAGACCAGCTTTAAACTCATTAGTACTAAAAGATGCCATAAAAGCTCCAACTAAAATTCTGAATTACAAAAAATGAGCCATATTATACAGCAAAAAATCGAACTACCAAATAATAAAGATGAATGGATTGTTGATCTTGCCAATGTTGTGACAGATATCAACGTCTTATACTCCTATTTAGGTCTAGACCCTGACACCATCTCAACCCCTATGCAACAGGCGAAAAAACAGTTTCCGCTTCGCGTTCCTAGGGCTTTCATTAATCGAATGAAAAAGGGGGATGGTAATGACCCACTTTTACTACAGGTGCTTTGTCATGATAAGGAATTATTAAAAGTTGATGGCTACAGTCATGACCCATTACAAGAGCAAGATAATGCCATTGCAGGGTTATTGCATAAGTATCATAATCGTGCATTGTTGATCACAAAAACGGCGTGTGCAATTAACTGTCGTTACTGTTTTAGGCGGCATTTTCCTTATCATGATAATCAAGGCAATAAAAAGAACCTCGGTATTGCACTTGAATATATTGCAAATCACCCTGATCTTGATGAAATTATTTTATCTGGTGGTGATCCACTAATGGCAAAAGATCATGAAATGACTTTTTTGATTAATGCATTAGAAAAAATCCCACATATTAAGCGATTACGAATCCATACACGTTTGGCCGTTGTTATTCCTTCGCGAGTGACGCCTGAACTTTGTCGGCTATTTGCTAAAAGTAGGTTGCAAATAATAGTTGTTACTCACATTAATCATTCAAATGAGATTGATAATGCTGTTGCTGTTGCAATTAAGCTTTTAAAACAAAGCGGTGTAACTGTACTAAATCAAAGCGTATTGTTGAAAAATATTAATGATAATGCCGATATTTTGGCGCAGTTAAGTAATAAGCTTTTTGATATTGGGATTTTGCCTTATTACATCCATTTGTTAGATAAAGTGCAAGGCGCTGCTCATTTTTTGGTTGATGATGAGTCTGCAAAAATAATAATGAAACAACTAGCTGATCGAGTATCGGGTTATTTAGTGCCTAAATTAGCGCGCGAAGTGGGCGGTGAAAAAAGTAAGCGTGTACTATCAGTGAATGATTAATTCACTTAATATGAGGTTAAATTGTGAAAAAAACATTCTATGAAAATCTCATTGACGGAAAATAAAATAGGCTCTATAATTCCGACCTCTTTAATTAATGCTGTGGAGCTTAAGCTCTGCAACCTGTTGATAAATTAGATTTGGATATAAATCGTCATGAAACGCACATTTCAACCATCAGTATTAAAACGCAATAGAACTCACGGTTTCCGTGCTCGTATGGCAACTAAAAACGGTCGTCAAGTTCTTGCTCGCCGTCGTGCTAAAGGCCGTGTTCGTTTAACTGTTGCTAGCTGATTTAAAGTTGGGTGATTAAGTTCACTTTTCCGCGGGAGTTACGATTGTTAACTCCCTTCGATTTCAATCACGTCTTCCAAGATTCCTTTCGGGTAGGTTCTCCGTTTTTAACTTTAGTTGTACGTAAAAATAACTGCAATCATATGCGGTTAGGATTTGCTATAGCTAAAAAACAGGTGAAACGAGCTCATGAGCGTAATCGTATCAAACGACTGGCTAAAGAGTACTTTCGGCATCGTCAACATCAGCTTCCTAATATTGACTTTATTCTGATGGCTAAACAGTCAGTTATAGACTTAGATAATCAGCAAATCGTTGAAACACTAAATAAACTATGCCAACGAATCATAACCAAGTACGAGGTTTGAATAAATTTAAATTAATTATCAAACAGCATGTTTATGCATGTAAATGTATGATAGTGAATGCTTTTGTGCTTTTTATTCGTGTGTATCAGCGTGTTATTAGTCCTTTACTTGGCCCTAAATGTCGTTTTACACCGACATGTTCACAATACGCAATAATTGCATTACGACGTTTTGGATTAATAAAAGGTGGTTGGCTAACAGCTAAACGTGTATTAAAATGTCATCCTTTACATGAAGGAGGAGAAGATTTTGTTCCTCCAAAAATTAAAACCAATAGAGAAAAACACTAATGGGATCTCAACGTAATATTTTAGTCATTGCTTTACTTTTTGTATCTTTTTTTATTTGGAAAGCGTGGGAAGAAGATCACGCACCTAAACCGCCAATCGCAAATCAATTAACGCAACAAATGAGTGATGATGATTCAGCAGATGGCTCAATGTTGGGTAAAACAGTTAATGTAAAATCAGATGTATTGTCACTCACCATTAATACTTATGGCGGTGATGTACAAGCTGCACAACTGTTAAAATATGAGCAAACGCTTCATTCTGGCACGCCGTTCCAATTATTAACATCACGCCCTGATTTTGTTTATATTGCAGAAAGTGGTTTAACAGGTAAAGATGGTCCAGATAATGCGACTCAAGGCTCAAAACGCCCTGTCTATCAAACTGAAAAGTTAGAATATGTGTTAGCTGATGGGCAAGATGAATTGCGTGTTCCACTTACTTATCAAGTTAATGGTGTAAGTTATACTAAATATTACATATTACATCGAGGTAATTATGCAGTTGATGTTCAGTATGACATTAATAACCAAAGCAGTGCACCTGTTGATGTAGCAATGTATGGTCAATTAAAACAAACCATTAAATTACCTGATGATATACCAACCGAAGGGGGAAGTGGACTAGGACAAAGTGCATTCCGTGGCACCGCTTATTCAAGTTCGAGCACTAACTACAGCAAATATAGTTTTGATGATATCAAAGATAAAGCGTTAGCGGTTGAGACGCAAACAGGCTGGGTTGCGATGTTACAGCACTATTTTGCTTCAGCATGGGTGCCAACACAGGATAAAAATAACTTATTTTATACACGAGCAACGGCTAATAAATCACAAGCAACGATTGGTTTCAAAGGTGAGTCAGCTGTTATTCCTGCGGGTAGTACACAAACCATTGGAGCAAAACTATGGTTAGGACCAGAAATTCAAAGTCAATTGCAAGAAACCGCTAATCATCTTGATTTAGTTGTTGACTATGGTTGGTTATGGTTCTTGTCACAACCATTATTTTACTTATTGAAGTTTATTCAAAGTTTTATTGGTAACTGGGGCATCTCAATTATTGTCATCACATTTATTGTTCGAGGTATTTTATTCCCATTAACTCGTGCGCAGTATCGTTCAATGGCAAAAATGAAGTTACTACAGCCTCGTATAGAAGCTTTAAAAGAACGTTATGGTAATGATAGACAAAAAATGAGTATGGAAACAATGGCAATTTACAAACAAGAAAAAGTGAACCCATTAGGTGGTTGCTTGCCATTAATTATTCAAATGCCGATTTTCTTGTCATTATTCTATATGTTAGGTAACGCAGTTGAACTACGGCATGCGCCATTTGCACTTTGGATTTATGACTTATCAGCACAAGATCCTTATTATATTTTGCCTTTATTAATGGGTGCTAGCATGTTCTTAATCCAGAAGATGTCACCAACGCCTGTTACCGATCCGCTACAACAAAAATTAATGACTTATATGCCATTGATCTTTACGTTGTTCTTTTTATGGTTCCCATCAGGCTTAGTTTTATATTATATCGTTAGTAACTTATTCACAATTGCTCAGCAGCGAATTATCTACTGGGAACTTGAGAAAAAAGGACTTCACGAGAAGAAAAAGAAATAGTATTGAAAAAAGGAGGAGTAAAACCCTCCTTTTTTCGTTTTTATTTTGGGTGTCAATGATATGAATATACAACAACAATTTAATTTAACTGGTAATGAAATAGGTTATTGGTTTGTCAGTGCTAATGGTCGATTATGGTTACCTAATGGTGAAGTTCCTGTTGGGCGTGCCGATAAACTTGGGTTTACCCATAAGTGTGCGCAACCAATAGGCGAATGGAATGGGCAAATTGCTTGGCTGATTTGTGATGAAATGAAAAATGCAATGAGTTCAATTCGTCAATTACTGGATATAACCGATCAATCCTTATTTAATATAGCAGGTCGGGCTGTACAACTTTCTGAGTTTTATCGTTCTCATAAATATTGTGGCTATTGTGGACATGAGATGTATATTAGTAATACAGAATGGTGCTGTATGTGTGACCATTGTAAAGAGCGTTACTATCCACAAATTTCACCATCTATTATCGTGGCTATTCGCCACAAAGATAAAATTTTATTAGCAAAGCATGTTAGGCATAATCAAGATAACTTGTATACTGTTTTAGCTGGTTTCACTGAAATTGGTGAAACAATGGAAACCGCAGTTGAGCGGGAAGTATTTGAAGAGTCAAGAATCAAAATTAAGAATATTCGTTATGTAGGCTCGCAACCTTGGCCATTTCCTAATTCATTAATGATGGCTTATTTAGCTGATTATGATAGTGGTGAAATAGTGGTAGACAAAAATGAACTCATTGAAGCAAACTGGTACCATTACACACAATTACCTAAAATTCCTGAGTATGGCACCATTGCAAGACGCTTAATTGAAGATACAATTATACTTTGCCGTGACTATGATGAATACGGTAATGATTAATTATATTCAATAGTTCTAGTTAGATTAACAGTTTTTGATTCATCGCCTGTTGTAATACAAACAGCTTTAGTCCAATCGTTGTTTTGATTATAATCTGAATAAGTACACGTTTCGGTGAGTTCAACCTCTTGTTCATTTTTATCATTAATGATGATGTCACCATTTGATGCTAATTTAAAGGTTCTGGTGATGGTTTTTTCTAATTGTTTATTGGCATTGTAAACGACATCTTTTTCTTGAGCTAATACAGGGAACTTTGTTTTTTCATCAACAGGAACATAAGCGTTATATAACACAAGCTCGACACGGTCGTTGTCATAAATAATTTTGCTATTAAAAATGACGTTATTTTCTGCAAAGTGTGATAGGGTGGTTTCAACCAAACGACCTTGTTCATCAAATTCTGAACTTGCAACTATATTATTATTATTGTTTTTCATGCCAAGAATATTTTTCGATGAATCAAAAGTAATCTCATAAACATTTCTGGTGTCGCCCATACCGTAGCTATATTTAGCTGTTTCATAGTTAATGTCGCCATGTAACCCTTCTAAATCATAATTAGCTACAAATCCTTGTTCATTGTAATTAATGGTTTTACTTGATAAGCCTTGAATATGTTGTTGTTTAATCATTTTATTAAACGGTAAAAGTTCTGGTTCAGTATGAAAAAGATAACTATTAATCATTGCTGTCGGTAATTGTGGCGAGTATTTTTCATCAACTGTTTTTTTATCATCGCAACCGCTGATGGATAGTGTACTGCTAAATATACATATATATAAAAATAAACTATTTTTTTTCATAGAGCAGATTTCCTTTTATTCTGTTGTCTTATTTATTTTTGCACCAAGTAGCAAGTGCTTCGTAGTGCCAATCTTTCATCATGTGGTACCAAGCAGAACGCCATTTACGTACAGTATCATTGTGTAAATTAAGTGCTTTTCTTATTTGTAAATTATTAGCTCCAGAGACAAGTAGATCGATGAATTGTAGCCATAATTCAGGTTTTGGTATTCGGTTTAAACTAGTGTTGCTTAAAATATTAAAACTATGTCGACAGCGTTTACAGCGATAGCAAGTGCGAGAACCGACTTTGGTTGTTTCGTTCGATCCGCAGTGTATACAAGTTGGACTTTGTTCATTCAATAAGGCGGTTACTTTAGCTTTAATGTTTTGATGCTGTTCTGCTAAAGTTGGCATTAAGGCGGTTTGTTTTTGATGTGTATACCACTTATGCAATGATGGGTAATAGATTTGAAGATAATGAATAATAGCACGATCTCGACGCATTACCTTTTCTAATGAGCTTTCAAGTTTTTTGGCAATATTGAGATAACTAATATTTTTTATGCGACTAGTAAAGATAAGTTCTAGCCAATTAAATGGCATTAAACGATTGAAAGGAGTATTGGTTGAAACAGTAAAATATTTATGACAATCTTTACAACGGTATGTTTTAGTTGGTTTTGAACGAATTAAATAAAATTCAGTTTTTTTACAAAATGGACAAGCTTGTACATGTTGCGATGTTATTTTTTCTAGGTCATGATGAAAAGCTTTAAATTCATCATGCAATTCGGTTGGTACGAGTTCATAAATCATTTTTTATTCCCTTATCGCTTATCCCTGTAAATATTATCAGATTTTTACTTAAACATATAGCTTCCCCGAAACTTTTTTACAATTTTTAGCAAAGAGTAATTCTTAACCAAGAATAAGTGATAACTTATTTTTATTTCTTATTTTTTTATTATCGATGCCCAGGTGAAGAATGAAAGTTATATTGTTATTAAATAGTATGATTGATAATGTGATTCGATATGTTAGATATTTTGTAGGAAAAGTCGAGTTGTTTACACTTCATAATTAAAATAATCCTTTAAAACTCATAGGCGTTTTCCCGAAAGCACTTTATGAGGTTTAACTGTATTATAATGGATAATAAATTGCTTAAGTTTTTGTTGCCTATCTTTTGAATCTTCGAATATTTGCTGATTATGCCACATTTCCATATTAAAGTGCGTATCATTCTTTCCGCTTTCCCATTCGTTTGCGGGCAGGTTTGGTAAATTTTTGATTGATACGATAGTTATTACACGTTTTAACAAATAAGTGTTCGCCTGTGCTTTGATATTTACGTCCGTTATTGGAATAAATACGCCTTCCAAATATTGGAGAGCGTAATTATTATCTATTTGAATAAATATATTTATTTTTGGTGCAACCATTTGGCGACTTGTTTGGCAAAATAGGTTAATACACCATCGGCTCCTGCGCGTTTAAAACAAAGTAAAGACTCCATAATGGCTGATTTTTCATCTAACCAACCGTTTTTAATTGCCGCTGTTAACATGGCATATTCGCCAGAAACCTGATAAGCAAAAGTCGGCACAGCAAAAGTTTCTTTGACTCTTTGTACTATATCAAGATAAGGCATACCTGGTTTAACCATGACCATATCTGCACCTTCGCTTAAATCTTGATAAATTTCTTGTAATGCTTCATCACTGTTAGCAGGATCAAGCTGATAAGTTTTTTTATTGCCACCTTTAATATTTTTGGCAGAACCGACAGCATCACGGAAAGGACCGTAAAAACAAGATGCATATTTAGCTGAATAGGCCATAATTTGAGTGTTAACAAAACCGTGTTTTTCTAGCTCATTACGTATTGCGCCAATGCGTCCATCCATCATATCGCTTGGTGCGATAATGTCCACTCCCGCTTCTGCTTGCATTAGCGCTTGTTTTACAAGCGTCTTAACAGAGCGATCATTTTGCACGTACCCTTGTTCATCAATAATGCCGTCTTGTCCATGGGTGGTATAAGGATCAAGTGCGACATCAGTGAGTATTCCGAGCTCAGGGAACTCTTTTTTTAATGTTCGAATCGCTTTCGGTACTAATCCAGTTTCATTATATGCTTCTTGAGCAAGTAGTGATTTTTTTGCTGGTTCAATAGCAGGAAATAATGAAAGAACAGGAATCCCTAATTTAGCTACTTGTTCTGCTTCTTTTAGTAATACATCAATGCTCATTCGATTTACATTTGGCATTGAGGTAATGGGTTCAGTAACATTATTGCCTTCAATAATGAAAACTGGATAAATGAGGTCATTGACGGTCAAGCTGTGTTCTGCAACCATACGACGACTAAAATCATGGGCACGATTACGACGTAAGCGGCGAATTGGATATTGACCTGTAAATGATGGCATGAAAAACTCCTGTTTATTCTTAATCAGATTTCATTTATTATCTGACGCTATATGTTGATTGGCAAATTAATTTGCTCTCTTAGAATAATTCGATTTTTTACTTTACAACATATATTGATTAGGGGTAAAATTACGCACTAAATTTTAGTCCCTTGTGATATTAAACAAATTTGAGGTGAGAGGCACATGCCAGTAATTAAAGTACGTGAAAATGAACCTTTCGATGTAGCATTACGTCGTTTCAAACGTTCTTGTGAAAAAGCAGGAGTTTTAGCTGAAGTTCGTAATCGTGAATTTTACGAAAAACCAACGACTATTCGTAAACGAGCTAAAGCGGCAGCTGTTAAACGCCATGCTAAAAAATTAGAAAGAGAAAACGCTCGTCGCACTCGTCTATATTAATTGTTTTTAAGATTATTTATACTGAAAACTTGAATTGATATTAAAATCAATTTGTTATTTTTTTTAATATAAAGAATTCTAACAAGCCGTATTTTTGATACGGCTTGTTGTCTTTCTATAACACCTAAATTGGTTGAAAATTTATCATGAAAGGTCATATCCCTCGCGATTTCATTTTAGATCTCATTGCTCGAACTAGCATTCTTGATGTGATTAGTAAACGCGTTAAAATGAAAAAAAAAGGGAATAACTATTTTGGTTGCTGCCCTTTCCATGATGAAAAAACAGCCTCTTTTTCGCTGAATGAGAAAAAGCAGATCTATTACTGTTTTGGATGTGGTGCATCGGGATCGGTTGTTAATTTTTTAATGCAATATGAACGGTTGTCTTTCCCTGAAGCCATTGAAGAATTGGCTAGTATACAAGGGATTCGAGTACCTTATATTGATAGTGATAACAATCAAATAGATCAATCCAAGCATATTGAATCTCGAAATGTACGTCGTGATTTGTATACCTTGATGGCTAAAATCACGGATTTCTACCAGCAGCAATTAGTATTACCAACATCTATCGATGCTCAAAAATATCTTGAAAATCGAGGGCTGAACGCTGAAATTATTGCTAGATATAAAATTGGTTTTGCCCCTAATGATTGGCGATTAACTTCACAAAACATTGTTAAAACAAAAGCTGAAGCAGTGCTTTATGAACAAGCAGGCATGCTTGTAACCAATGATAGTGGTAATCAATATGACCGCTTTCGGGCACGAATCATGTTTCCTATCCGTGATAGGCAAGGAAACGTGATAGCATTTGGTGGACGAACTATCATTAATGATCCAGCAAAATATATTAATTCACCGGAAACACCAATTTTCCATAAAGGTTTTCAACTTTATGGACTTTATGAAACACAAGAAGTGAATCGTAATCCTCAACAACTCATCGTGGTTGAAGGTTATATGGATGTAGTTTCGCTTGCTCAATATGGCATTGATTATGCAGTTGCTTCTTTAGGCACGGCAACTTCAGAAGAACATATTAAGTTATTATTTAGAGCAACAGATTCGGTAATATTTTGTTATGATGGCGATAATGCTGGGCGAAGTGCCGCTTGGCGAGCTCTTAATGTATTATTGCCTTGCTTAATCGATGGTAAGAAAATTACCTTTGCTTTTTTACCTCAAGATGAAGATCCGGATAGTTTTGTTCGTAAAGTTGGTAAAGCGGGTTTTGAAAAATATTTAAATGAGGCCTCAAATTTATCAAAGTTTTTATTTGATGAACTTTTGAAACAGGTTGATTTAAAAACAGCTGAAGGAAAAGCTAAATTGAGCTCGTTAGCATTACCGCTACTTGATCAAATTAAAGCAAAAGCTTTCAGATTAAATTTATTACAAAAACTTGGCAATTATTTAGGTTTGCTTGATGTCTCTCAGCTAGAGCAATTAATGAATGAAAATCGATCTAAAAGTGATGAAAAGGCGAAAGAAAAAGTCCCTGTATCACAAATGAAATTAACCACTATGCGTGTTTTAATTGGTTTATTACTTCAATACCCTAATCTTGCTGAGCAAGTTTCTGATATTAATGTGATTCGCCAAGTTAAAATGGCAGGTATTGAGATCTTCATTGAATTACTTGAATTATGTCAACGTTATCCCAATATAACGACAGCACAAATATTAACAGAGTGTATAGATAGACCGTTTTATAAACAATTAAATCGTTTATCAACATGGGAGTGCCATTATCAAGATGATGAAATAGATTCAACTTTTTCACATACTTTAAAAGAGTTGTATGATAACATACTCGCCCAAAGGCAAGATGAACTAATCGCAAAAGAGAGAGTCTCCGGTTTAAGTACCGCAGAGAAAAAAGAATTGGCGACTTTAATACTTGTTTTATCAAAAAAAGACTAAATATATAGGGTACATGTAGATTTCAGATACTGTTCTACATATATAATATAGATGACCAAATAACTAAAGTGGATACCTTTTATGGAGCAAAATTCTCAATCACAGCTTAAACTCCTAATCATTCGAGGTAAGGAGCTAGGATACCTGACCTATGCTGATGTCAACGATCACTTGCCTGAAGAGATTATTGATTCAGATCAGATTGAAGATATTATCCAAATGATTAATGATATGGGGATTCAAGTTCTTGAAGAAGCCCCAGATTCTGATGAGTTATTACTTTCCGATAATGTCCCTGATGAAGAGGCCGTTGAAGCAGCGACAGCATTAGTATTATCTAATGTTGAGTCAGAAATTGGTAGAACAACCGATCCCGTTCGTATGTATATGCGTGAAATGGGGGCGGTTGAACTGTTAACGCGTGAAGGCGAAATTGATATTGCTAAGCGTATTGAAGATGGTATTAATCAGGTTCAAACTTCAGTATCCGAATATCCAGAAGCCATTACCTATCTTTTAGAGCAATATAATTTAATCGAAAGCGGACAAGTTCGTTTATCTGATTTGATTACAGGTTTTGTTGATCCAAATGCTGAAGAAGTCTCTGAAGAACTACCTGAAGAGTTAGTTAGTGAAACCGAAATTGACATTGATGATAGCGACGATGAGAATGAGGATGAAGAAAGCGATGCTTCAACTGATGATGATGTTTCTATTGATCCTGAAGTTGCAAAAGCTAAATTTGCTGAATTAAAAGAGCAACATGATAAAACTTCTGAGGCTATAAAAAAATATGGTCGTGCTCATAAAAAAGCACAAAAAGAGATCGAAAATCTATCAGAAATATTCAAACAATTCCGTTTAGTTGCTAAGCAGTTTGATATTCTTGTTAATAATATGAGAAGCATGATGGAGCGCGTTAGAACACATGAACGTGCCATTATGAAGATCTGTGTGGAACAATGCAAAATGCCGAAAAAGCAGTTTATGACGCATTTTACCGGTAATGAAAATAACATGAATTGGTATCACAAGGCATTAACTGCTAAAGGTGCATTTGCTGTAAGTTTGAAAGAATTTGAAGAACCTATCCAAGTTCAGATCAATCTATTACAGCAAATTGAAACAGAAACTAATCTTTCTATTGAGCAAATTAAAGATATTAATCGACGCATGTCTATTGGTGAAGCTAAAGCACGTCGTGCTAAGAAAGAAATGGTTGAAGCTAACTTGCGACTCGTTATCTCTATTGCGAAGAAATATACTAACCGCGGATTACAATTCTTAGATCTTATCCAAGAAGGTAATATAGGTTTGATGAAAGCGGTTGATAAGTTTGAATATCGTCGTGGTTATAAATTTTCAACCTATGCAACTTGGTGGATAAGGCAAGCTATTACTCGTTCTATTGCCGATCAAGCAAGGACAATCCGTATTCCAGTGCATATGATTGAAACAATCAACAAATTAAATCGTATTTCACGTCAAATGTTACAAGAGATTGGTCGTGAACCAACACCTGAAGAGTTGTCAGAGCGCATGCAAATGCCAGAAGACAAAATTCGTAAAGTGCTTAAGATTGCTAAAGAACCTATTTCAATGGAAACACCTGTTGGGGATGATGAGGATTCCCATTTAGGTGATTTTATTGAAGATACCGCTCTTGAGCAACCGTTAGATGCAGCTACGTCTGAAAGCCTGCGCAGTGCGACACGCGATATCTTATCTGGTTTAACGCCAAGAGAAGCCAAAGTGTTACGTATGCGATTTGGTATTGATATGAATACAGATCATACGCTAGAAGAAGTCGGTAAACAATTTGATGTCACACGTGAACGTATTCGTCAAATTGAAGCTAAAGCCTTGCGTAAGTTACGCCATCCAAGTCGATCCGATGTGCTTCGTAGTTTCTTAGAATAAATTTTATTTTCTATTTAGATCGCCACAATTGTGGCGATTTTTTTTACTAATTAAGCTAAAAGCTATGAATATACTCCAACGTTTTAAACTTGATCCATTCTTATTAACGCTAATTTGTGTCGTCATTACAGCAAATTTTTTCCCATGTGAGGGGCAAACCAAAGTTTTTTTTGAAAACCTCACAACCTTTGCTATTGGCTTACTCTTTTTTATGCATGGCGCCAAGCTTTCTTTTCAAGCAATTGTTATTGGCATAAAAAATTGGCGATTGCATTTGGTTATTTTTATGACTACTTTTGTTATCTTCCCGATCCTTGGGGTGATGATGCAAGTCTTGGTTCCCAGTTTCTTATCACAAAATCTTTATTTGGGTTTTGTTTATCTTTGCGTATTACCGGCAACCGTTCAATCTGCTATTGCGTTTACCTCAATTGCAAAAGGCAATGTGGCTGCGGCTATTTGTAGTGCTTCAGCATCAACATTATTAGGGGTGTTTATTTCTCCTGTTTTAGTGAGTTTATTGATGCATACCCAAGCTTCAAATTCTATGAATATGCTAGATGCCATCACTTCTATCATGTTAAAACTTATGTTGCCATTTTTACTTGGTCACTTATCAAGACGCTTTATTGGCAAATGGGTGGATAAATATAAAAGTGTCATTTCTAAAACCGATCGATTCTCGATTCTAATAGTTGTATATGTAGCCTTTAGTGATGCCGTTGCTAATGGCATTTGGTCTCAAATTAGTTTGTTATCACTTTTATCAATTATTTTTTATTCTATTATATTATTAATTATTGTTTTATTAATAACAACTTATGGTTCAAGATTACTGGGTTTTAACAAAGAAGATGAAATCACTATTGTGTTTTGTGGTTCCAAAAAAAGTTTAGCGAGCGGTATACCTATGGCTAGCATTATTTTTCCTATGTCGATAATTGGCATAATAATTTTACCCTTAATGATTTTTCATCAAGTTCAATTAATGATTTGTGCGCTTTTAGCTGCACATTATGCAAAACGAAAAATTTAAAAATTGTTTTGCTCATTGCCCTATTCTCAAGGATAATAGGGCCGCTATTAACAACAGAAAGATATATTATGTTACATCTATTTGCTGAATTAGAATTTTCGACCATTATACTATTAGTTTTGGCACTGTTTTTTGTACTCTTTTATGAAGCAATTAATGGATTCCACGACACAGCTAATGCTGTTGCAACAGTAATTTATACTAGGGCATTAAAGGAACAACTCGCTGTTTTTATGGCTGGTATGTTTAACTTTTTTGGGGTTTTGCTTGGTGGCCTCAGTGTGGCTTATGCCATAGTTCATCTATTACCTACTGATTTATTGCTTAATGTCAGTTCATCACATGGGCTTGCTATGG
Source organism: Gilliamella sp. App6-5 (assembly GCF_001690525.1). GTDB lineage: Bacteria > Pseudomonadota > Gammaproteobacteria > Enterobacterales > Orbaceae > Gilliamella > Gilliamella apicola_H. The sequence continues at coordinate 29,633 of NZ_LZGT01000003.1, forward strand.
TCTTTTCTATTTTATTTGCGGCTATCATTTGGAATCTTGGAACATGGTATCTTGGTATTCCAGCATCAAGCTCACATACCCTAATTGGTTCAATTATTGGTGTGGCACTGACTAACGCATTTATTATGGATACATCAATAATAGATGCCCTTAATATTCCTAAGATGATTCATATCTTTTTATCATTAATTGTTTCCCCTATTGTAGGTCTTGTGATTGCAGGCTTGATGATCTTTCTGTTGAGAAAATATTGGACACGTAAAAGCCAAAGTAAAAAAAGCAGCAAAAAACGAGAACGTATTTTCATGACGCCAGAACAACGTGAAAAACTCTATGGCAAAAAGAAACCCCCTTTTTGGATTCGCATTATGCTTATAATTTCAGCTGCTGGTGTGAGTTTTTCACATGGTGCTAATGATGGGCAAAAAGGTATCGGCTTATTAATGTTAGTATTAATGGGCATTGCTCCTGCTGGCTTTATTGTTAACATGAATGCATCCACCTATGATATTACAAATACTCGTAATGCGATTCACAATATTCAAGAGTATTTTGTTACCCATAATGATGATTTAAATACAATAATTGGTACGCAGCCTGCGTTAGACACCAGCATTCCAGAAGGCGATTTGAATAAATATCATTGTGATTATTCACGCTCATTTATCACATTAGGGATTGCTAATCACTTATTTAACAAAATCAATGATTACGGCTCATTGACTGTTGATCAACGATCACAAACTAGACGTATATTGTTATGTTTATCTGATACGGTATCTCATGTTGCCAAACAACCGAATGTATCATCAGAAGACAAACAATATCTTAAATCTTTAAATAATGATTTACTTAAGACAGTAGAGTATGCCCCAATTTGGATTATTGTTGCGGTTGCCTCGGCATTAGCGGTAGGGACGATGATTGGTTGGCGTCGTGTGGCGATTACTATCGGTGAAAAAATTGGTAAGAAAGGCATGACTTACGCACAAGGCGTATCGGCACAAATCACAACAGCTTTATCAATTGGGATTGCAAGTTACACCGGCATGCCAGTATCGACGACTCAAGTCCTTTCTTCATCGGTTGCGGGGACGATGATTGTTGATGGTGGTGGCGTGCAAAGTAAAACCATTAAAAGTATTGCATTAACATGGATTTTAACACTTCCAATTTCGATTTTGTTATCTGGATCACTTTTTTGGCTTGCTCAAAAATTAATTTAGTAGTAAAAGTAGAGTACTGATTTTCAATTTACTTGAGCGTTAAAAATAGGAAGGAGTAAAGTATCATGGCTTATAAACATATATTAGTCGCAGTTGATTTATCACCTGAAAGTGAAGTTCTTGTCGAAAAAGCCGTTTCGATGGCTAGGCCATATAATGCTCAAATATCATTGATTCATGTTGGTATTAATTATTCAGACCTTTACACGGGTTTAGTTGATATCAATATGAATGATATGAAAGATCGTATTACCGAAGATGCACATCTTGCATTAAATAAATTAGCGGATGATGCAGGTTATCCTATCGCTCATACTCTTTCGGGCAATGGGGAATTTGACCAAGTATTAATTGAAGCGATTCACGAATATAACATTGATCTGGTTGTGTGTGGGCATCATCAGGATTTCTGGAGTAAATTAATGTCTTCTGCTCGTCAACTTATCAATAATACCCATATTGATACTTTGATTGTTCCATTAAAGGATGAAGAGCCAGTGGAAGAACCAGCTAAATGAAGTGTTAAATATCAACCCGCTTAATTAGCGGGTTTTTTATTAGTATTTCATAAATAAATTTGTAAAAAACTTTCAGAAAAGCATGTGTTTTAGTATATTTTTATTTACTACTTTCTTGTTTGTACCTATTGCATTTATGGAAATACACTCAAATTGTTATATAGTCAATAAGGGGATTGAATATGAATATCGCTTTAGTTACTGGTGCATCTTCTGGATTTGGGCAAGCTATTTGTCGTAAGCTAATCGCAGATGGTTATAAAGTGGTAGGTGTCGCTAGGCGTGCAGAAAAATTACAAAAGCTAGCGGATGAATTGGGAAGAAACTTTACTTTTTTAGCTTTGGATATCACAAAAAAAGATGCAGTAGAGTCAATATTGTTGCAGCTACCTAAAGAATTCCAACCTGTCGATATTTTAATTAATAATGCTGGATTGGCCTTGGGGTTAGAGCCTGCTTATCAAGCCGATTATAATGATTGGGAAACAATGATCCAAACTAACATAATTGGATTAATCCACTTGACCCATCAGCTTTTGCCTAGTATGGTTGAGCATAATTTTGGTTACATCATTAACCTTGGTTCTGTAGCCGGTACCTATGCTTACAAAGGTGGAAATGTATACGGTGCATCTAAAGCATTTGTTAAACAATTTAGTGCTAATTTGCGTACCGATCTTTTAGGAACAAACATTAGGGTGACTAATATCGAACCTGGATTATGTGGTGGTACTGAATTTTCTAATGTTAGATTTCATGGAAATAATGAACAAGCAGCTGCCGTATACAAAGGTATTGATTATATAACTCCAGATGATATCGCCAATACTGTCTCATGGTTAGTTAATACACCAACACATTTTAATGTCAATTCACTTGAGATAATGCCTGTTGCACAAGCTCAAGCTGGATTAGCGGTTTACAAAGAAGGTGAATAATCAAATAACATCGGGATTAAATTATAAATACCGATATTCTTTAATTTTAAAAAATAGATATAAAAAACAAAATAGACTTGCACTTCTTTCTTTGGATTGCTATTCTTTTCCCTTGTAATTTTGATTGAGGTTAATGGTAATGACATTTACTGAAGTGACTAAAACATTTGCAACAAGTTTACCGGGTACAGATAGCTATGTGAAACTGCGCAACGCTATGCGGACATTGATTCAAGAAGACCCAAAAAATGCAGCGGTTTATTTTTTGATCTTTGGATTTGCGCGCACTTATGTCATGCTATATGAAGATCAGGAAATATCGCCAACGTTTGCAGAAGACAATCAAAAGTTAATGTTATCGTACCTTAATATTCTTGATGAAGCGTTAGAAAAACAAGATACTGAAAGCATCTACCAAGCTTTGAATAAAGTCGTTCATGAGTACGAAAACAGTAAAAAAGTTTTTTAAAATTACAGCCTGACATGAAAATGTCGGGCTGTTTTGTTTTTAGCATTTTAAAGTATAAATTTAGTTAGGGAAGTGATGAAAATGATAATGACTATTTCAAACATTATTGGCACCTTAGGCACTATTATTCAATATAGGGTGGGTTGATTTTTCCTTAAAAAATATAAAAACCCGCCCAAAAAGGCGGGTTTTTAGTTTATATAAAAAGTATGTTCAAAAAGCATAAAAATAAATAAAAGATAAAATTTTGATATTTATAGTAATATTATTAAAATTGCTGATTTTTTGGCAAAAGGTATTTTGGATTTTAATGGGCATAAATTAGAACAATAAGTAAAGGTGTGATATGAAAGTTTTAAAATTTGGAGGAACTTCTGTCGCTAACGCAGAACGTTTTTTACGCGTTGCAGAGATTATTGAAAATAATGCTAAGCAAGAGCAAAACGCAGCCGTTTTATCAGCACCGGCTAAAATTACTAATCATTTAGTCGCAATGGTAGAAAAAACAGTTGCAGGACAAGATATACAAAATAATATCTATGATGCTGAAAAAATCTTTGCTGATTTATTAGAAGGTATTGCAAAAGCACAACCTAATTTTGCTTATGAACAGATGAAGCGCTTTGCGCTTGATGAATTAAATAATATTAAGCAATTGCTTAAGGGTATTGGTTTATTAGGTCAATGCCCTGATAGCATTAATGCATCAATTATCTGTCGTGGTGAAAAACTTTCTATCGCCATTATGGAAGAACTACTAAAGGCTAAAGGGCATTTAGTTACTGTAATCAATCCAGTCGCGATGTTAATTGCAGAAGGTAGCTATTTAGAATCAACGGTCGATATTGCAGAGTCTTCACACCGCATTAGTGAAATGCGTATCCCACAAGATCATATTATTTTAATGCCTGGTTTTACAGCAGGTAATGAGAAAGGCGAGTTAGTTGTTCTTGGGCGTAATGGTTCAGACTATTCAGCTTCGGTACTAGCAGCATGCTTACGTGCTAATAGCTGTGAAATATGGACAGATGTTGATGGTGTTTATACCTGTGATCCCCGTATTGTACCCGATGCTAAACTGCTTACAACGATGTCTTATCAAGAAGCCATGGAGCTTTCATATTTTGGTGCAAAAGTGCTTCATCCAAGAACAATTTTACCTATTGCCCAGTTCCAAATCCCTTGTTTAATTAAAAATACCAATAACCCTGATGCACCGGGAACACTGATTGGAGCAAATGTGGTTGATTCAACAACCCCAGTAAAAGGTATTACCAATTTAAATAACATGGCAATGATCAATGTTTCTGGTCCTGGGTTAAAGGGCATGGTTGGTATGTCTGCCCGTGTTTTTTCAGCAATGTCTTATGCAGGTATTTCAGTGGTACTCATTACTCAATCTTCATCAGAATATAGTATCAGTTTTTGTGTACCTCAAACTGAACTGTATCGCGCTGAAGAAGCATTAAGTGATGAGTTTTTCTTAGAATTAAAAGATGGGTTACTTGAACCAATTGAAGTAATCGAAAAACAAGCGATTATCTCTGTTGTCGGTGATGGTATGCGGACATTGCGAGGCTTATCGGCTAACTTTTTTACAGCGCTTGCTAGAGCCAATATTAATATTGTTGCGATTGCACAAGGTTCATCTGAACGGTCTATTTCAGTTGTGGTTGATAATGATGTTGCCGTGATGGGCGTACGTGTTGCGCATCAGATGTTATTTGGTACTGATAAAATGCTTGATGTGTTTGTGATTGGTGTTGGTGGTGTTGGTGGTGCATTAATTGATCAAATCGGACGTCAACAAGCATGGCTTAAAAACAAACAGATCGATTTGCGTGTTTGTGGGTTATTTAATTCTAAACATAACGTTCTTAATCGCGATGGTATCGATCTTTCAAATTGGCGAGAGCAAATTAAGCACAGTGAAAATAGTTACTCGTTAGATGGAATTATTGAGTTTGCTAAAAATAATCGATTACTTAATCCAATTTTAGTTGATTGTACTTCTAGTTGTGAAATATCTGATAAATATGCAGACTTTTTAGCTAATGGCTTTCATGTTGTCACGCCAAATAAAAAAGCAAATACAAGTTCAATGGCTTATTATTTACGTTTACGTCAAGAAGCCGAAAAAAGTAAACGTAAATTTCAGTACGACACCAATGTTGGAGCTGGTCTACCCGTTATTGAAAATTTACAAAATCTACTTAATGCTGGGGATGAACTAATTAAATTCTCTGGCATATTATCAGGTTCGCTCTCTTTTATTTTTGGAAAACTTGATGAGGGAATGTCATTGTCCGAAGCCACTAAATTGGCAAAAGAGAAAGGCTTTACTGAACCTGATCCTCGTGATGATTTATCGGGTACAGATGTCGCTAGAAAGCTATTAATTTTAGCCCGAGAAGCAGGATTACAATTAGAACTTGATCAAATCGAAGTTGAATCGGTTTTACCTGAACAATATGCACAAGGTAGTATTGATGAGTTTATGGCTAAATTACCGCAATTAGATTTAGAGTTTAAAGCAAAATCAGAACAAGCGGCAAAACAAGGCAAAGTATTACGTTATGTGGGTAGCATAGAAAACAATCAATGCAGTGTTAGAATTGAAGCTGTCGATAGTGAAGATCCTCTTTATAAAGTCAAAAATGGCGAAAATGCCTTAGCATTTTATACGCGTTATTACCAACCAATTCCTTTGGTCTTACGTGGTTATGGTGCAGGGAATGATGTCACAGCAGCAGGTGTTTTTGCTGATATTTTACGAACTACATCTGGCAAAATTGGGGGTTAAATGAGTCATAAATCTTTAACTGTTTATGCACCCGCATCAATGGCCAATATTAGTGTTGGCTTTGATATATTAGGTGCAGCAATTAGCCCGATTAGTGGTGCGATGCTGGGGGACTGTATTACCGTTGAATCTGCTAACGAATTTTCCCTTACTAGCAAAGGTCAATTTGTTAAAAAACTACCACGTGATCCAAAATGTAATATTGTATTTCAATGTTGGCAGTGCTTTTGCCAAGCAATGGGTAAAAAATTGCCTGTCAGTATGACGCTTGAAAAAAATATGCCAATTGGCTCGGGGCTAGGATCAAGTGCTTGCTCTGTGGTTGGGGCATTTGTTGCTTTAAATGAGTTTTTTGATAAACCATTTAATGAGTTTGAAATGCTTTCAATGATGGGGGAACTTGAAGGACGTATTTCGGGTAGTGTGCATTATGATAATGTGGCGCCCTGCTATTTGGGTGGAATGCAACTTATCCTTGATGAAATGGGCATCATTAGTGAATCGATACCGCATTTTGAAGAGTGGTACTGGGTAATGGCATATCCAGGCATTAAGGTTTCAACCGCTGATGCGCGCGCAATATTACCTGCCCAGTATCAAAAAGCTGATTGTATAGCGCATGGGCGCTATGTTGGTGGGTTCTTGCATGCTTGTTATACCAAGCAATCTAAGCTAGCTGCGGCAATGCTTTTTGATAATATTGCAGAGCCGTATCGTAAACAGCTATTGCCTCACTTTGATGAAACACAAAAACGGGTTAAACAACTTGGTGCGTTGGCATCGGGTATTTCCGGTTCTGGTCCAACAATGTTTGTGATTGCCGATAAGCTTGAAACTGCTCAGCAAATTGAATCACTGCTTAAACATTGTTATTTACAAAATGATGAAGGTTTTACCCATATTTGTAAAATAGATGCTCAAGGTGCAAGAGTGATCTAAGTTTATTGATTATAAAAAATCGGGTTAAACCTAAGAAGACGCCAACTTTTTGCTGATTAAGTTAATATCAGAAAAAGCACAAAATTAAAGCATAAAGATAACTGGAATATATTATGAAATTGTATAACTTAAAAGATCATTACCAGCAAGTTAGTTTTGCTGATGCGGTGCAACAAGGATTAGGAAGAGGGCAAGGTTTATTCTTCCCTCAAGAGCTACCTAAGTTTTCTATAAACGAAATTGAATCATTATTAACACTCGATTTTGTGACTCGTAGCGCTAAAATCTTATCCGCTTTTATTGGTGATGAGATCAGCTTTGATGATATGCATAGGCTCGTTAACAATGCGTTCCAATTTCCTGCCCCTGTAAAATCGGTAGAAGCTGATATTGGTTCACTAGAACTCTATCACGGGCCAACGCTCGCATTTAAAGATTTTGGTGGACGTTTTATGGCGCAAGCATTAGTCCAAGTTGCAGCAGATAAAAAAATTACTATTTTAACTGCTACATCTGGCGATACTGGAGCCGCTGTTGCCCATGCATTTTATCATTTACCTAATATACGGGTCGTAATTTTATATCCCGAGGGAAAAATTAGCCCATTACAAGAAAAACTTTTTTGTACACTTGGTGATAACATCCATACTATTGCGATTCAAAGCGACTTTGACGCTTGCCAAACATTAGTTAAAAAAGCATTTGATGATGAGGAATTAAAAACTAACATTGGTTTGAATTCTGCTAATTCTATCAATATTAGCCGATTACTAGCGCAAATTTGTTATTACTTTGAAGCTTATGCACAACTAACGCCTAAGCAACGTGAACAACTTGTGATTTCAGTACCAAGTGGTAATTTTGGTGATTTAACGGCTGGTTTGCTTGCAAAAACAATGGGTTTACCAATTAAACGCTTTATTGCTGCAACAAATGCGAATGATACCGTACCACGATATTTAGAAACCGGAAAATGGGAACCTCACGCAACAGTTGCAACGCTATCTAATGCAATGGATGTTAGCCAACCTAATAATTGGCCTCGAATTGAGGAAATTTATAAAAGAGAAGGTTGGGCACTTAAATCACTTGGTCATGCTGCTGTGTCTGATGAAGTTGCTAAGCAGACCGTTCGTGAACTTAATCAAAAAAATTATTTGTCAGAGCCCCATGGTGCAATTGCTTACCGTGCATTACGTGATCAACTGCAAGACGGTGAATATGGTCTATTTTTAGGTACGGCGCATCCAGCTAAATTTAAAGAGGTGGTTGAAGATATTCTTGGCAAGTCAATTCCACTACCAAAAGCGCTAGCAGAACGAGCAGATATGACATTACTTTCCCATAATATGAGTGATGATTTTGCCAAATTACGTGATTTTTTAATTAACTTAGATTGGTAAATATTGTGCCGTTGCCCAATAGGCGACGGCATTTTTTACTTAATGACAGTGCTCCCTATTTGTTTACTTCATTGACTAGCCAATTTTATCCTCACAGTCATCATCTTTATTTTCAATGCTTAAATTTACTTGTACTACCCTATCTAAAAATAGAAGATACTAATCAACCTTGTTTAAATTAAAATTTTCAGCTATTGTAAGCTTAATTATGTCATTATAAGGATATTGTTATGTACTGTCCGTTTTGTAATGCAGATGATACAAAGGTGATTGATTCACGTCTTGTCGGTGAAGGATATCAAGTTCGTCGCCGTCGCCAGTGTGTCGAGTGCAATGAACGTTTTACCACATTTGAAATTGCTGAATTAATTATGCCTAATGTCATTAAAAGCAATAAAGTTCGTGAACCATTTAATGAGGATAAATTACGTAATGGTATCAAAAGGGCACTTGAAAAACGCCCAGTGAGTTTTGATGCCATTGAAGATGCGATTACACGTATAAAATCCAAACTTAGAGCAACCGGTGAACGCGAGGTTCCAGCAAAATTGATTGGTGACTATGTGATTGAAGAACTCAAAAACTTAGATAAAATTGCTTATATTCGTTTTGCTTCGGTCTATTTTAGTTTTGATGATATCGAACAATTTAGTAATGAAATTGCCAAGTTACAACAGAAATAATACCCCAGATGACGATGATAAACGACAATGATTATTTTTATATGCAACAAGCGATTGAGCTAGCTAAGCTTGGTCGTTTTACCACATCACCAAATCCTAATGTTGGTTGTGTGATTGTAAAAGACAATCAAATCATTGGTAAAGGTTATCATCAAAAAGCAGGGCTACCACATGCTGAAGTTTATGCACTACAAATGGCGGGGAATAATGCTAAAGATGCAACAGCATACGTAACACTAGAACCCTGTAGCCATTTTGGTCGAACGCCACCTTGTGCCGATGCCCTAATCAAATCGCAAATTAAACGTGTTGTTATTGCCATGCAAGATCCCAATCCAAATGTTTCGGGCAATGGTATAAAACGATTGCGTGATGCGGGAATTGAGGTGGTTGTTGGGGTATTCGATAGGCAGGCTGAAACGCTCAATCAAGGCTTTTTAAAACGAATGCGAACCGGATTGCCATATGTACAACTTAAACTTGCCACTTCTCTCGATGGTAAAGTGGCAATGGCATCGGGCGAAAGCAAATGGATCACATCAAGCACGGCAAGACAAGATGTACAACAGTTTAGGGCACAGGCAAGTTGTATTTTAAGTACCCGCATGACGGTACAAACCGATAACGCGAGTTTAACGGTTAGACATGCTGAATTACCTGATGATATAAAACAAGTTTATTCCGCCGAAAATATTCGGCAGCCCATTCGTGTCATTATTGATGGCCAAAATCAATTAACTGGTGATGAGAATCTTTTTAAGCAATTAGGCGAAATATGGGTAGTGCGGAAGCAAGCTATTTCCATCAATAAGCCTAACACTCAATTAATAGTTGAATCTTCACCAAAAAATAATATTGATTTAGTGCATTTAATGACAATTTTAGGGCAAAAAGGTATTAATTCTGTCTGGGTTGAAGCGGGTGCTCAGCTAGCTGGTGCTCTAATAGAACAAAACTTAATTGATGAATTGATTATCTATTACGCACCTAAATTACTTGGTCATAATGCAAAAGATATGTGTATATTACCTAGCTTACAAAATCTGGCAATGGCACCAAATTTTCGATTTGAATCGGTTGTCATGGTGGGCGAAGATCTGCGAGTTATTTTAAAACGGATATAATTCTATTAACAAAAAATCATCTATTAAGCGATATAGTCAAAAGCTAAAATGGGATTGATTATAAAACTACAAATCTGGGTTTTGATTTTAAATTAGGACGTCTGTTTGTTTTTAACTGATACCTTCAATCGTAACTAGATATTTAAATATCATATCTATGAACTATGAAGATTATAGATGTTACTATTTTGACATCGATGAACAATTTATTGTCTTTAGTCTTAGCTTTAAAAGGAATTTAGTATTATTGGAAATAGATAATAATAGCATTATCGATAATAGGTTCAAATATTTCACATCTTAAAAATAACTTTATATTTAATTCAAAGATTAAGCTTAACAGCTAATGCCAACTAGTATTAAGTAACATAAAAACATCAATCCCATGAATGAGAATATAATCTCATCATGGGATGATTAATATCAACTACCTTGTAATATTTTTAATGAATCTTCAGTGGTATTAATTGCTTTAATGCGTTCAAGGGTATCTTCAGTAATTACAGCACGAGTTAATTGCCGTAAAATATCTAGATGTTCATTGGTTTTTGCTGCTATCCCTATGACAACATAAGCAATATTGTTATCTTCATCCCAATAGATTCCTTCAGGGTAATAATTTATTTTTAGCCCTGTTTTGATGACACTATCACGTTTGTCAGTGGTACCATGCGGAATTGCGATGCCATTGCCTAAAAAAGTTGAGATTTGCGCATCGCGATCAAACATAGCTTGGGTATAATCATCTTTAACTAAACCTGCTTTAATCATTGCTTCTGATATTGACTGAATAGCTTCTTGTTTAGAGTGAGCGCCGCTGATGATTGAAATATCATTAGTTGTCAGTTTTAAATGATTCATTTGTCGTCCTTATTAATTTTGATTACCGAAAAGTTATCGATGTATCAACTGGTTAATTATACTGTGTCTTTAATTGCTAATTGTCGATTTTGATGAATACGCATTAAACCTAATAATATGGCACCAATAAGTGCACCAGCGAAAATACAACCCACCCATAGAAAAGGTTTATTTACCAATGGCAGTACTAAAAAACCACCATGGGGCGCAGGGACTTGAATTTTGCTTAAGAAAGTTAATACAGAAGCAATGGCCGATGATAGCATCATGATTGGTAGCACGTGTAATGGATCTTTAGCTGCAAAAGGGATGGCGCCTTCGGTAATGTGTGTTGAACCTAAAATATAGTTTACCATTCCGGCTGCACGTTCTTCTTCAGTAAATGCTTTGTCGCGGAAAATGGTCGTTGAAAAGGCAATCACAAAAGGGGGTACAATACACGCAGCAGAAACCCCAGCCATAAAGTAAAAGTTACCTTCACCTAATAGCATGGTGCCAGTCACATAGGCAGCTTTATTGACAGGACCGCCAAAGTCAAAAGAGCACATTGCTCCAATTACTATACCAAGTAAAATAGGGTTAGCGGATTGTAATGATTCAAGGAATGATTTCATGGCATTGTTAATCGTTGCAATCGGTCCGCCTAGTAAATACATGCCGGCACCGATCACAAAGACACCAATTAATGGCATGATAAAAATAGATTTTAGCCCTTCAAATGAACGAGGCAGGCAGTCTAACCGCTTCTTGACATAAAGCATTAGGTAACCCGCGGCAAAACCAGCAATAATGCCACCTAAAAAACCCGCTCCGGTCATATTGGCAATCAATCCGCCAACAAAACCGGCAACCATTCCAGGTCTTCCTCCTATAGAGTAAGCGACAAAACCGGTAAAGATTGGCACCATAATACCAAATGCTTGCCCGCCTATTTTCATCAATAATGCAGCAAATTCATTGTATTGTGCATTGGTTTCATCTGCTGAATAGATACCCCATAAAAATGAGAGTGCAATTAATACTCCACCAGCAACAACAAAAGGCAACATGTTAGAGACACCACTCATAAGGTGTTTATAAATCTGTCGACCCATCGATTCTTTTACATCTATTGGGTTAGATGGTGAAATAGAATTTTTGGTGTCGTTTTTATCGCTTTTGCGGATAGGAACCTTACCTGAAGTGATTTGTTCAATTAGTGCGGCTGCTTTATGAATACCATCTTTGACAGGGACTTCAATAACAGGCAATCCATCAAAACGGTTTGGGTTGACATCTTTATCTGCTGCTATAATAACACCCATTGCACTCGCAAGATCTATATCGGTAATGGCATTATCAACCCCTCCTGCACCATTGGTTTCTACTTTAATTTCAACGCCTGCTTTTTCAGCGGCAGCTTTCAAGGCTTCTTCTGCCATATAGGTATGGGCAATGCCCGTTGGGCAGCCTGTTACAGCTAATATTTTTTTCATAATAATCCCCCTTACTTTATTTGGGTCACTTCAAGCTGATCCATATAAATATTGACTTTATCTAATAAACCTAATCCATCTGATTCGGCCACGTTAGCACCAGTTGCAGATGCTTTTTTCATTGATTTTTCAATATGTTGTTGCTCAGGCAACCATTCACTAAGAAAAGCCGCCAGTGAAGCATCACCAGCACAAGCAGAGCTGATTAATTTGATTGCTACAGCATTGCAATACCAAATATGCACTCCATTAGAAAAGTAGAGTCCCTTAGCTCCCATGGTTAATAAAATGTTTTGTGCACCTTGTGCGTGTAGCGTTTCTAGCGTGGTAATGATTTGGGATGAGGTTCTGGTTTCAAGACCAAAAATCTCTTTCACTTCATCATCATTGGGTTTAATTAATAGTGGCTTATAGGTAAGTAACTGGCTTAATTTTTTGTGGCTAATATCAAGAATAAATTGAATATTTTTTTGGTTACATAAATCTAAAATCGTTTCATAATATTCAGGCTCAACATTATTGGGTAAACTACCACTGATAACTAAATAGCTATTGTTGACTAATGATTCAATGATAGTAAGCAGTTCGATTTTTTTATCGTTCGGTACAAATGGGCCTTTACTCACCAATTTATATTCATTTTGCCCATCATTAATAAAAACATTGATACGGGTAATATCGTCAATAAAACAGGGTTTTGTCTCAATCTGAATTTTTGTCAGTTCATCGGTAATATATTTACCTGAAAACCCGCCAAAAAAGCCTAGTGCACAAGTTGGTTTAGCAAATTTATGTAAGACAATTGAAACATTGATTGCTTTACCATTGGGACTATATTTCGTGTGTAATGTGCGATTGACGCTATTAGGGTTAAGTCCCTGACAATGAATATTCATATCGATTGCCGTGTTAAGTGTTAATGTATAGATCATCATCTCGACCCCTATAATTTGCCTGCACATCCACATGTTGCAATAATTTTTTTGACAATATCTTTCATTGCTGCTTTTGCAGGTTTCATATAGTGACGAGGATCATTCGCATCAGGATGTTCAATAAGATACTGTTTTAGGGCATCTGAAAATGCAATTTTTAATTCGGTTGCAACATTGACTTTACAAATGCCACGTCGAATACACTCACGGACATCTTTTTCTGGCACGCCAGATGCACCATGTAATACAAGGGGGATATCAACCATTGAACGGATTTCTGATAAGCGTTCAAAATCTAGTTTTGGTTCTGATTTATAAAGACCATGTGCGGTACCAATGGCGATAGCAAGCGAGTCAATTCCTGTTTTTTCAATAAATTCTACTGCTTGATTAGGATTTGTATATAAAGCATCTTTTGCATCAACAACGAGATCATCTTCAACGCCGCCAAGACGGCCTAGTTCAGCTTCAACGCTGACATCGTAACGGTGGGCGTAATTCACCACATGTTTAACAATCGCAATATTTTCTTCAAATGGGAAATGTGAACCATCAATCATCACCGAACGAACACCGGTGCTAATTTTATAAGCTATATCATCGAATTGTTCATGATGATCTAAATGAACTGCCAATGGAATGTTATATTTTTTCGATAACTCATCAGCAATGGCAATAATATTTTCTGTTCCGGCATAACTATATGTCCCAGGCGTGCCAGCTAAGATGACAGGAGACTGCAATTCGGCAACAGTTTCGACAACAACCTGCATGGTTTCTAAATTATGAATGTTAAAGGCAGGTACCGCGTAGTGTTCTGTTTGCGCTTTTTTTAACATATTGTGGCTTGAAATGATAGACATATGGCTTTCCCTTAATAATTTGGTTTCAGTTGATATTGTGCTAATAACTTTCTTTTTGAAATTTATTATTGATGAATATACTTTCAAAACGTAAGTTATTCTAGTGGTAATCACGTGAGATAGATCACAAAATTCAACTTTACTTTCGAAACGAAATAAAAATAATTTATAAATTTTCGTTTTGATGGTTAATATGTATATAGGGAATGCTGCAAAATAAAGAATGTATTAAGCATTATTAATATGATTTATAAGGTAAAACTCTGAACCTAGTTTGATGTTGACCAAGTATAGGATTAATTCTATTATCACTGCTCTTCATTTTTATCTACAGCATGGGAAATAAAATTGGCTAGAGCATCTTCAGCCCTATTAAAGCGACGATTGCAAATTGCAGAAATAGTTCGTCAGCAAGGCGAAGTTAAAGTTGATGAGTTATCAGAATTGCTTCAAGTCTCGAATGTGACTATTCGTCAAGATTTAACTTATTTAGAGCAGCAAGGATATTTAAAACGATCCTTTGGTGGCGCGATTTATATTGCTCCAGAGAGTGTGTTTAATCAGGCAAGTACCATTACCCCAAGTTATACACAAAGTGTTAGTGATTGTCGTGATGTTGAATTAGTCAAAGTCTGTTTAAGTTATATTAATGATGGTGATACGTTGTTTTTAAGCCATGGCAATTTAATAAGGAAATTGATTCCATTTTTACATGGCAAAAAATCATTAATACTTATTATGAATGATATTAGTAACGCACAATTAGCAAAAGAATTTACCGATGCTGAAGTGATTGTAGTTGGCGGTGTGTTACTTGATGGCAATATTTTACAAGATAACAAGATGATTAATTTTGTCTTGAATCAATTTTCAGTCACGCATTTTATCATTGAATTAAGTGCAATTAGTTCTGATAATCAATTAATTATTGAAAATTTAGAACAAGTTAAAACGTATCAACAAATAATGAAAAAAGCGGCACATACTATCGGCATTTTGCCACAACGCATCGCCCATAATGATAACAATAGCATTGGGATATTAGCTGATATTGATATGGTGGTTTTGTCACGACCAGCTGTGACTGAATATCATCAACAATTATTAGATACTCATTTTGATCAGCTGATTTCCAATAAATATTGTGTGACTTATCAAAACATCTTGGAGACATAATATGCATTTTAAAATCTGCACGATAGGTGAGCTGTTGGTTGAGTTTTTGGCGAAAACACAAAATCAGCGTTTTGATCAAACAGGGGAATTTATCGGTCCTTTTGTTAGTGGTGCTCCCGCAATATTTGCAGATCAAGTTGCAAAATTAGGTTTTCCCATTGTCTTTTTTAGTTGTGTCGGAAAAGATGCCTTTGGCAAAATGTGTATTAGCCGCCTAAAAAATGACGGTGTGATTATTGATGGCATTACCTCACATCATAAAGCCAATACCGGCAGTGCATTTGTTACTTATAAAGGTGCTAACGAAAGAGATTTCATTTTTAATATTCCAAATAGCGCATGTGGTTTACTTTCATTTAATCATATTAATGAAAACTTATTAAAAGATTGTACTCATTTACATGTAATGGGGTCATCGCTTTATTCGTTTCGCGTGATTGATGCGATGCGTAAAGCGTTAGATATTATCAAAAATAAAGGCGGTACAATTTCATTCGATCCTAACTTACGCAAAGAGATGTTTGATATACCCGAAATGGAGCAATCTTTTGATTATATTATGGAATATACCGATATCTTTTTACCGAGTGAAAATGAAGTCAGCTATTTTGCTGAGCATAATGGTGAAACAGAGCAACAAACCATGATTAATTTGCTTAACAAAGGAATTAAACACATTGTGGTAAAAGGCGGTTCTAAAGGTGCTAATTATTATGGACTTAATGAACAAGGCCATTTAAAAACATTGCATATTAATGGATACAAGGTCAATTTGCTGGATCCAACAGGAGCTGGTGACTGTTTTGGCGCAACATTTGTTAGTTTAATGTTGGCAGGTTATTCGGTCGAAAAAGCCTTGCAATATGCAAATGCAAGTGGTGCATTTGCCGTATCTAAAAAAGGTCCTATGGAAGGAACTTCCACATTAGTTGAACTAAAACAATTTCTTTCGCACGCTTCTTTCAACTAATCATTAAAAGCAATAATACTATTAATAGGATAGGCAAAAAAAATCCCAATAACAAAGTTATTGGGAAAACATAAGGAATAGGAAAACAATGAAATAAATGCATTGTCGAGATATATTATGCACTTTTTTTTAAAAAAAGTATGTAAAGATACCAGAATGATTGATTAAATAGTTCGTATCTATCATGTTAAATAAGTGTAAAGAGTTATTTTGTTTTAAATAAATTAATATATATATCAGTTAATTAACTATAAGAATAGCTCTAATAATGAATTCAAAAATAACTTTCCATGATCGGTTATTTGCCAGTTTTGTTTATCTTCAATTAAATAGTTTTTTTCAATGGCAGTTGCTATTTGATTCTCGATTGTTTGTAAAGGTAAATAAGTTCGTTGTTCAAATTCGTGTTTAGGTGTTAGTTCAAATAGTCTAAAACGATTCATAAAAAATTCAAAGGGCAGATCTTCTTCTGGCACAGTATAATATTTATCTAAATAACGTCCTTCTAAATACCCTTTTGGATGACGCGTTTTTATGGTGCGGATAATTTTGCCATCAGGTTGTGTTAATTTACCATGAGCACCACATCCAATACCTAAATAGTCCCCAAATCGCCAATAATTTAAATTATGTTGGCATTGGAAATCTTCTTTAGCATAAGCCGAAGTTTCATATTGCTGATAACCATGGCTTGTCAATAATTGATGTCCTCGTTGATAAATTTCCCAAAGTTTATCATCATCTGGTAAAACGGGTGGTTTTGATCCAAATAGTGTATTGGGCTCAATAGTTAATTGATACCAAGACAAATGAGGCGGCGCGATAGCAATGGCTTGTTCTAAATCATAGATGGCATCATCAATACTTTGATTTGGCAATCCATGCATTAAATCTAAATTAAAACTTCTTAAATTTAATTTTTGGGCTAGTTTTCCTGCTGTGATTGCTTCTTTGGGATCATGTATCCGCCCCAATTTAACCAGCTTATCGGCTTGAAAACTTTGCACACCAATTGATATTCGATTTATACCTGCTTGCTGATAACCATTGAATCTTTCTATATCTACAGAATTTGGATTGGCTTCAATGGTGATTTCTGCATTCTTATTGATGGGGATAATCTTATTTATATTCAATAATAATTTATCAATCAATTCAGCAGAAAACAGGCTCGGTGTACCTCCGCCAATAAAGATTGAATGAATTGAACGGTTTGAACAAAAAACAGCATCATGCTGTAAATCTTTAATCAGATGATCTACATAAGCTTCGTAATCTGGCGTTTTTTTAACGGTATGTGAATTAAAATCACAATAAGGACATTTTTGTACACACCATGGCATATGAATATACAAACTCATTGGGATTTTATACATAAACGTAGCCTTTCCTGAAACTTTTTAACAAAAATAACCTGTGTTATCTTATTTTGATAACGTGCCATTTTACTCCAATTTATTAAAAAAAGCTTTTGGCATCTATAGTGTTTTTATTATTAAGTTAAAAAGCGTACAATTATCAATATATTTCGATATTAATTGTTGATTAAATTTATTATTTAGGAGTAAGTATGAGTATATATAAAGCGATTTTAGATAGTGGCTTATCAGGCGTATCACTAAGCTCATCGGTTAAGCAATCGACTTATGGCCAACTCCCTATTGTGGTTATTAACCATAAAACTTGCAAGGCAGCGGTTACCTTACAAGGTGCACATTTGCTATTTTGGCAACCCGCTACTGAACAAACCCCCGTTGTTTGGCTAAGCGACAAAACAAATTTTAAACAAGGAGTGGCTATTCGAGGAGGGGTACCCGTTTGCTGGCCTTGGTTTGGTCAATTAGGGACTCCTTCTCATGGTTTCGCGCGTATTGTTGAATGGAAATTAGATTCTTGTAAAGAGGATGATAATGGTGTTGATCTCATATTGTCTCTTACTAATAATCAGCAGACAGAACCTTATTGTCGCCAACCTTTTACAGTGTCATTAAATCTTCATTTAGGTAAAACTTGTGAAGTTACTTTAAGCTGTTTTGCTGACTTTGATATAACTAGTGCGCTACATACTTATTTTGGTATTAATAACATTGACCATGTTGTGGTAAAAGGTTTAGGTGAAACTTATCAAGAACGACTTGCTGTTGAAAACAAACCCGTGACAGTAGGTCAATTAACTTTTAATCAAGAAGTCGATCGTATTTATACTGATGCGAGTAAACAACTAACGATAACTGATGGCATCCGAACAATTCGATTAACCAATACTAATGTCAGTGATGTAGTTACTTGGAATCCATGGATAAATAAAGCTAAAGCCATGGCGGATTTTGGTGATGATGAATATAAATCAATGGTTTGTGTCGAATCTGGTTGTATTACAAAACCATTAAAATCATCTCCTAATAAGAAATCAACTTATGGTTTTCTGATAGAATTGATCTAATCGTTCATATTTTATGCCACATACGCAATCAATGCTTTACTCATTGGTAATACGATTAATTGATTGCGTTTACAGGGATAACACTTTATAATCCACACCACTTTTTAAAGTGCTAGTTTGATAGTCAACTACTGGGTCGCCTGTAATTGGCTTTTATTTTAAATCATTAAGAGAAATAAATATGTTTACATTCAAAGCTGAAGTTAGAAAAGAGCATGGTAAGGGTGCGAGCCGCCGCCTGCGTCACGCTGGTCAATTCCCAGCCATCATTTATGGTGGAACTGAACCTGCAATCTCTGTTGTGCTTGATCACAACCAAATCTTTAATATGCAAGAAAAACCAGAGTTTTATTCTGAAGTGTTAACTATCGAGGTTGACGGCAAAGCAGTTAAAGTAAAAGTACAAGCAGTACAACGTCATGCATTTAAACCAAAATTAGTTCATATGGATTTTGTACGCGTATAATTTATATATTGGAATATTATCCAATTCCTTGTTTCAAGTAAAAGGTCACCACAGTGGTGACCTTTTTGTTTTAGCGCTAATGTAGGCTAATGCCTATTGTTATGATTTAGCCTGTACACTAACCATCCAACATAATAGAATAATAACATTATACCATCCTAGGAGAAAACCATGTCTGATATCCCAGCTTGCGATTTAGTTATTTTTGGTGCTAAAGGGGATTTGACAAGACGTAAATTACTACCGTCTTTATATCAACTAGAAAAATATGGAAAACTACCTGAACAAACCAAGATTTTAGGCGTAGGACGCGCTGATTGGGATCATGCTGCTTATTGTGAAGTTGCAAAAGATGCACTCATCTCATTTATGCCGGAGCCGTTAGACGATAGTATTTGGCGACGATTTAGTCAACGATTGGATTTTCATAAATTAGATGTTAATGATAGCGCAGGTTTTGCAGGTTTGAAAAATAAACTTGATTCAGGTCATCCCGCTATTTTCTATTTTGCAATGCATCCAGGTGCTTTTGGAACTATTTGCCAAGGTCTAGCTGCCGCAGGGTTAAATCAATCACAAAACCGCATTGTGATGGAAAAACCGCTTGGAACTGATTTGCAATCATCTCGCGAAATCAATGATTCGGTGGCTAAATTCTTTAGTGAATCACAAGTTTATCGTATTGATCATTACTTAGGGAAAGAGTCAGTACTAAATCTCTTAGCCTTACGTTTTGCCAATACAGTATTTGCGTCATTTTGGGATCGTAATTCTATTGATCATGTCGAAATTACAGTAGCTGAACAAGTAGGCATTGAAGGACGTTGGGGGTATTTTGATAAAGCCGGTCAGATGCGTGATATGGTGCAAAATCATTTATTACAAATATTAACCATGATTGCCATGTCACCACCCGCTAACCTTGAAGATGATAGCTTACGTAGTGAAAAGATAGCTGTACTAAATGCCCTTAGGCCAATTAATAAAACCAATATACGCGAAAAAGTAGTTCGTGGACAATATACAGCAGGATTTGTTAATGGTGTTAATGTACCGGGCTATCTAGAAGAAGACGGCGCAAATCAAAAAAGCAATACCGAAACATTTGTTGCGATTCGAGTTGATATTGATAACTGGCGTTGGGCGGGCGTGCCATTTTATTTACGTACAGGTAAGCGTCTACCGAGCAAATGTTCTGAAGTCGTTGTTTATTTCAAACCATTACCGCTTAATTTATTTAGTGAATTTTATCCACAATTACCACAAAATAAATTGACGATTCGTTTACAACCTGATGAAGGAATGGATATTGAAATTTTAAACAAAGTACCGGGATTAGATAGTACTCACAATTTACAAACCACTAAACTTGATTTAAGTTTTAGCGAAACTTTTCACCAACAAAGCGCTGATGCTTATGAGCGTTTATTACTTGAAGTTATGCGGGGGCGCCAAGCGTTATTTGTTCATCGTGATGAAGTTGAAGCAGCATGGAAATGGGTTGATTCAATTATTAGTGCATGGGAAACAGAAAAAGAACCACCCAAAACTTATCAAGCTGGAACTTGGGGACCAGTTGCATCCGTTGCCTTAATCACTAAAGATGGGCATTCATGGCACGAATTTGAATAAAGGAAAAATAACTATGTTTACGTTAAATAAATATCAAAATAGTCAATTATTGATCGAAGATTTAACCTCACATATCGTCAATGAATTAAAACAGGCCATTGTACAAAAAGGTCATGCTTCTATTGCGGTTTCGGGGGGGAAAACACCTATTCCATTATTTGTATCACTAAGTCAACAAAATATAGAATGGAGCCGAGTTTTTATTACATTAGTTGATGATAGATGGGTTGATGATAATGATGATGCCAGTAACGAAAAGTTAGTGATGACGCATTTATTACAAAACTATGCAAAATTGGCTAATTTTGTCGGTTTAAAAAACAGTTGTGATAATCCATTTGATGGCGCCGAAATGACTGACAAGATGTTAGATAAAATTCCGATGCCATTTGATGTAATCGTTTTAGGTATGGGCGAAGATGGACATACCGCTTCATTATTCCCAGGGGCAGCTAATTTAGCGGCCGGTTTAGATATGAAATCAGGTCGAAAAGTTGTTGGAATGACACCATTAACAGCGCCACTTGATCGTATTACATTAACGTTACCTACTATTTTAAATAGCAAAAATATCTATCTACATTTAGTTGGTGAAAGTAAAATGCAGGTATTAGAACAAGCCGAAAAATATCATAATGTTAATCAAATGCCTATTCGTGCTGTTTTGCAGCAGGACAAAGTGAATGTCACAGGGTTTTGGACTGCATCTTAAATTTTTTTCAGTTTTGTTTGCCAACTTACGTCGGTAATGAATTTTTACGATAAATTTTGCTTCCAAAGCACTGGAGCAGCAGTGCTTTGATCTTACCAATTAATCCTCTGAATTCTCTTTTATGGGCTTTTCTGCTTGTTTTGTTGCTTTTGTTTTTCTTTTTCGGCTGGCTTTTTTCTTGGGTCTTTTAAATTGACCATAGTCGATAAGTTCGCCAGTTTCGTCATCAATCACGCCCCACTCTTGGCTATTATCTAAAATCGCCTTTTGTACCTCGGGTGGGTAATCCGATAGGGTGGTTTCTTTTGGTAAAGGTTTACCGGGTTTACCGGCTTGCCTGATCACTTTTGGCCAACGAGGTTGCCAGCATAGGCATTCCGAAATAAAGTAACCCACAGTATAAAATGGCAATAAGATTAAAAAGACGGGGATTAACATTAAAATTATGATCACACTGGGGTTATTTTTTGCCAGATGGATCATGGGGCTAATATGCCCCTCAACACCGTGAAAGGGCATGGGTAAATGGGTACTTAGGCGTGGTTTTGGCAGATTTTTAGGACCGTCTTCCATATAACGGCGGATAAATTCCCACTCGTCTTTATAATCTTGAGGATTATAAGTGTTTTTGCCTACGCCCACGGACTGTGCAACGGGAAAGCCAGTTTTATAAGGGTGAAAAGTAAACAAGTTAACCACATTAGTACCGCCCATATCCGAGCCAGTCTCGCCAAAATTAGCGGGCATAATATGTTCCCATTTAAACACCGCAATGCCGCCACAATATTTAGGGCGTTGTATATACACTTGCCGTGTTACCCGATTAAACCGTACCCGAATATGGCTGTAAATACCCCAAACTTAGTACAAGATTCAAGTAGAAAATCATGCTGTTTGTTTTAGTGTTTTATACTCAATCGGCGTCATGTTATTTAATGCCTCATGCGGTCTTTCGGTGTTATAAATCGTTAACCATTCTTCGGTTATTCTCCTTGCTTGTGCTAAGTTGTTAAAAAGATATAAATCGAGTACTTCAGTACGATAGGTACGATTAAATCGTTCAATGTACCCGTTTTGATATGGGCTACCGGGCTGGATATAATCAATGGCTATATCATGTGATTTAGCCCAGTTTATAAAGGTTTTTCCTGTAAATTCTGGTCCATTATCGACGCGTATTTTTAATGGATACCCATGATATTCAGCCAGTTTATCTAAGTAACGGGTAATCCTTCCTGCTGGTAAGCTTACTGCAATATCAATACCTAACGCCTCACGATTAAAGTCATCGATGACATTGAATGTCCTAAAGCGACGTTGATTACAGCTACTATCACTCATAAAATCCATTGACCAACATTCACCTTGTTTATTAGGAACCAATAGCTTTTCTGGTGTTCGTTGGGGGATACGTTTTTTACGTTTAGCTCTAATATTAAGTTTTAACTCACAATACACCCGATACACCCGTTTATGATTCCATTTATAGCCGAGCTTTCTGATGCGATTAAAACATTTGGGAAAGCCCCAGC
>NZ_LZGT01000004.1 GCF_001690525.1 Gilliamella sp. App6-5
CATTGATTTTACCAGCACAAATCGTCAGATATCCATCGATTCAGTACTCAGCCAAACCGCATCACTGACTTTTCATCCCAACCCCTTACCACTTACACTCACCCAAATAAGCTCACTGGATATTGAAGATAAACCCCGCACACTCTATGGGGTGATTACTGAATTTAGTTTTGTCTCAATGAGTGAAGACCAAGCTCACTATCGGGTGGTGTTTGAATCTAAAGTGGCATTGCTAGCTAACCATCATCAAAGTGCTATTTTTCAAAATAGAAGCGTCGTTGAAGTCGTTGAAGAGGTGTTGCGTAATCACGGTTTTATCGGGATTGATTTTCGAATGGAGTTAAATGAAACTTACCCTGCTCGTGAGTTCATTACCCAGTGGCAAGAAAGTGATTTAACCTTTATTCAGCGATTATTAGCTGATGTCGGTATCTGGTTTTATTTTGAAACGCATCCAAAACATCGCTGTGATGTCATGGTCATGAGTGATTATGAACAAGGATTAAAAAAGGCGGGTAATATTGCAATTAAGCAGCCCAGTGGTTTAAATGATAGTCGCCGTCATAGCGTATGGGATTTGCAATTTAGCAGCAAAACCAAACCCAATCAGGTGCGTATTAATGATTACAACTACCGCACGGCAAATAACAACCTTCACATCACCGATAATAGTCAACAAAAAGATATCACAACCCGTGGCGATGACTATCGTTATGAAGAGCATCATAAAACAGAGGGAGATATTCAAACTGTTGAAAGTGGCAAATGGTATGCCCACATCCGCCATCAACAACATATTACCGAACAATTAACTATTTATGGCAAATGTAATGATTACCAGTTAGCGCCAGGGCAACTTCTTATTATTGATGGCTGCCCAATTAACGATATCAAAGACGGCATTATGATTGTTGCAACCCATAGTCATGGTGACCGAACCGAATCATACCAAACCCACTTTACCGCTATACCGTTTAATGTACTTAAACCTTATCGTCCTGCGCCATTACCGTGGCCACAAGTGAGCGGTACATTACCAGCAAGAGTGACCAGTCCTAATCACGATACCTATGGCTATATTGACCCTCAGGGGCGCTATCGTATTAAGTTTAACTTTGATTTAAAAAACTGGAAAAAAGGCGAAGAAAGTTTATGGGTTAGGCTTGCCAAGCCTTATTCAGGGAATACCTATGGTTTTCATTTTCCCCTTATTGAGGGTACCGAAGTTGCCGTTGCTTTTACGAATGGCAATCCTGACCGCCCCTATATTGCCCATGCAATGCATGACAGCGCCCACCCAGACCATGTGTCTATCCGCAATAAACACCGCAATGTAATTCGAACACCCGCCAATAACAAATTGAGAATGGATGATAAGCGCGGGCAAGAGCATATTAAACTTGCCACCGAATACGGTAAAACACAACTCAATCTAGGGCATTTAGTTGATAATAAAAAAATTAAGCGCGGTGAAGGCTTTGAACTACGTACCGATGAGTGGGGGGTAATACGAGCGGGTAAAGGGGTTTATTTGACATCATATAAACGAGAGGGCAACCAAGGTGTTAAAAAGGCCAGTTTAGATGGTGATGAAACAGCAACATTATTAAAAACAGGCTTGAGTGTATCTAATCGCCTATCTAAACGTTCAGATAGTCACCGAGCGGGTAAATTGGAAGGCACGGATAGCTTTAATCTGTTTGTGAGTTATACCGCAACAAAAATTGATGATAATTTATCATTTACTCAGCCAAGTATGGTGTTATCTAGTCCAAAAGGTATAGCAGCAGTCACTCCTGATAGTATTTATCAATTTGCTGAACAAAATATTTTGTTAACTAGCAAACATGATACGAATATTGCCGCCAATAATTCAGTGCATATTAGCGCAACTAAAGATTATTCCGTTTTTGCCAAAGAAAATATTAAATTATTTAGCGGTGAAGCTAAAGTCCAACTGCAAGCCCATAATGGCGATATAGAGGTAATAGCCGACAAATCACTCAAAATAGTCAGCAACGACGATAAAATTAATATTAATGCTAAAAAAGAGATAACCATTGCATGTGGTGGTGCTTATATCCGTATTGCCGATGGCAATATTGAACTTTATGCACCAGGTATAATTAAACATGGCGCACAAGCCTTTCCATACTCTGGCCCACAAAAAATGTTACCAACACTTTATTCATTCCCAAAACAGCAACCACAAGCACCTTATGTTAAACAATTTGTATTGGTTGAAGAGGGAACCGGCAAACCGATTATGAATAGAGAATATCAAATCGTAAATAAAGATAATCAAGTAATTGCCGAAGGCAAAACCGATGCACAAGGTAAAGCGCAAATTGTAACATCAGGATATGAA
The DNA here is from genome assembly GCF_001690525.1 of Gilliamella sp. App6-5. Classification (GTDB taxonomy): domain Bacteria; phylum Pseudomonadota; class Gammaproteobacteria; order Enterobacterales; family Orbaceae; genus Gilliamella; species Gilliamella apicola_H. The sequence goes on from NZ_LZGT01000004.1 coordinate 2,369, forward strand.
GAAGATAAAGTAACATTTCGGTATAAATAGGTATAAAAAATTAGATTCTAGGGGTATTTTATGTATTGTACTGGAGCAACATCAATAACATGTGAATCTTCAAGCAACGATAAAACGATAGAAACTACTGTAAAAGCAGGAACACGAAAATTAGAAAATATTTTAATACGAAGAATTTTCATGAAAATAGGTGGCATTCAGTCTCCTGGGCATTATTGGATTGAAATCATTCATGATGATGAGGATGAGACTGATGATTTTATAAAAGAGGCAAGGGAACAAAAATTAACTGAAAAACAATTTATTTCAATGAATAAAGAATGCACTAAAGCCAATGGTTTTCGTGAAAGTTATGGATGGTATCCTGATGACGGTCGTTGGGATGGATGGGCAAATTTTAAAGGCAATGGTTTTTTAAATGGTGATTGCAATTACAGGATAAAAAAAGATAAAGAACATAATTTATTTCATACAGAAGAACGAGAAGCAGGTAGACGAAATCATCAAAAAAAAAGATGATAAACATCAAGAAAAGAATCATCTTTCAATTAGACCTTTTGATCCACATCAACATGGTCGATTTCATGAAGATGAAATAGATTTTACAACTCATCCTTATTTATTGCCCGATGATTCGCGCACGGAAGAGCAAGTGATAGAAGAAATTAGAGATTTTGCTGCTAAATTTGAAGATGAATGGAGTTATAAGGGGCATGGTTATAACGAAACCTGTTGTCACACATTTGTATTTTTATTACTTGCCAGTTGTAATTTAGCCGATCCAGACTGCATTGGCGCCAAGAAAGACCCTTATTTTAAATCATATAGAAGCGAGTTAAAAAATAAATTTGACAAACCTGACGGAGATAAGGATGAGAATGAAGAAAAATTTTATCAAAGGCATTGTATGATCGAACAATTACACGACATATCAAGGCTTGCACAAGCTAAATAAACTGAATTTTAAAATAGGAAATTCGATTATGCAAATTTATACTAAAAATATTATAACAATTTCTATTTTATATTTTTTGTGTTCGGTCATTAATACTAATTTTACCTATGCGGATATAAACATGATAGTTCAAAAAACAATTATGAAAACACCACAACCTCTAGAAGCTAATAGAATTTACTACCAGTATGATTTTAAAAGTTTTCGTCATAAAGAAGATAGTTCTCCTGCAGAAGGAAAATTATTTTTATCTCCCGCAACGTTAGAAACAGACCCTGACGATGATATTGCATTACAGGAAATTTCTCAAATAATACTTAATGAAAATAAGCAATATCGTGAAGTTACAAAGATAAGAAGAAATATTATAGAAATACTCTATCCAACAGAGCCTTTTGAAACACTTGAAGACGGTATCCATTTTTATATTTTAAATAAAGACAACCAATTGCAAAAAAAAGAAAACTTTGAAGCGGTGTTTAAAGAGCCCGGTTATATACGTGTTGAAAAATTAGATGGAAAGGTGATCAGTATTCAAAAACGACCTATATATATGATTATCCATTTTAATTATGAATATTGGCCTAATCAAAATTTAAAGTATGATAAATTGGAGTATTATAATAATGAACATCAAATAATTTATTATGATGAAACATTTTATGATGAAAATGAAAAAATTATAACGGGTAATAAAAAGAATCTGTTAACACGACGAAATATACGCTATACCTACATAAACAAAGATGGCATATCAAGAGTTGATGAATATTTTGATAGCCAGGGTAATAAAACCAATCATGTGATTTATTTTGATAACACTAATTCTCAACATAAAATCGAAAATCAAATATTGGATCATGAAGGAAAACTGGTAGCAATAAGTAATACGGTGCCTGATGATATATTCGATCCGCTTAAAGAAGAATTAGCTGAGAGTTATCCTTATAATAATTTATTAATGGATATTGAAAAAACAGACGTAGTTTTAACAGAGAAGTTTTTTCTTCATACTGTAGATAAAAATACAACACAATGGGATAACGAGGCGATAAACCGCGCCAAGTATTTACGAATTACTCCTAATCAACCGTATTACGCAAAGGTAACTTATCCCCTTTTTTGGCCTAATCGTTATAAAAATTTTCCCCACCAAAAACCGTTAACATTAATTGAAGCGGAACATCAACAACCTAATGCCAAATACAGTGATTTAATCAAATTTGAAGTGGGCAATAATTATCAGTATAAAACTTTGATTAAAGAAAAGTGGCAACAAACTCCAATCACTTTACCATTAGAACAGTTTAAACCACTAGAAAACGACATCTACTTTTTTGTTATGGACAATAACGGAAAATTAATTCCATTAGAAAACGTTGAACAAGCGGTAGAACAACCAAACTATATACGTGTTGAAAAAGAGATGGGTAAGATAATTTCGATAGTTAAAAAAACACGAATTTATAAAGTATTAAATGAGTTTGAATATCAAGATAATAGTTTGAAAAACAGTAAATTTAATTTACTGGAAAGCACGCTGTTACCAAACTTAATCATTGAGACAAAATGGGAAAATTATTTGCCCAAATACCAAGTGATTAAAGATAATCAAGGAATAACGGTAAGAACAATTACAGTTATCAATCCAACAGATTTTCATGCTATTTTTGAGGAATTTAACTCAAATGGAATAAAAACCAATCGTATTGAAATAAATAAGAATAATGATCCTGACATAATAAACCAATATTTAGACGAAAAAGGACAACTGATTAAAACAACGGATGATTATCCCGAAAAAGATTCAGTCTACGATAAAATTTATAAAGAACCTTTCTATCCTATTTTTATAGATCAGCTGGAATATCAACTTTTTAAGCTTTATCAAAGAGAGTTAGAAAATGATTAATCCCAATCATGTCTACGGTAAATAATACAGTAACAAATTAGTGTAATTAATTTAAGTTATGTTTTTTTGGATAATTAGTACTGAAGTATAAAGGCATTACCATGTATAGCTTTAGGCAAAACCGATGCACAAGGTAAAGCGCAAATTGTAACATCAGGATATGAAGAAGATAAAGTAACATTTCGGTATAAATAGGTATAAAAAATTAGATTCTAGGGGTATTTTATGTATTGTACTGGAGCAACATCAATAACATGTGAATCTTCAAGCAACGATAAAACGATAGAAACTACTGTAAAAGCAGGAACACGAAAATTAGAAAATATTTTAATACGGCGAATTCCTAAAAGAGGAATTAATCCAGGTCATTACTGGATAGAAATTGTCCATAAAGATGAAAATGAAATGGATGATTTTATAGTAGAAGCGAAAAAAAAAGGATTAAAAGAGAAACATTTAAAAGGGCTTGATCAAACAGTGAAGAAAATAAATGGTTTCCGTGAAAGTTATGGCTGGTACCCAATATCCAATAGTAGTTTTAATAATATAAGTATTGTCGATATATTTACACGTAATTCTCGATGTATAAAAAACAAAGGTTGTGTAAATGGCGATCACAAAGATAGAAGAAAAGAAGACGAAAACCGTGACCTAAATTATAAAATAAAACGAATTGCAGGTAGAAGTAAACTTAAGAATGATCTATCAACAATTGCGTTTGATTGCTCTCAACATCGGCGTTTTGATTCAAAAAATCCCATTACTTTAACCACAAACCCTTACTTATTATCTGGTGATGTACGCACTGAAGAACAGATTATTGAGCAAATTAGAAATTTTACAACTAAATTTGAAAAAAATGAGCCTGAATGGAGCTGGAATGGTGATGGATTTGATGAAACTAATTGCCATACAATGTTGTTCTTATTGCTTGCTAGTTGCAATTTAGCCGATCCTGAATGTATAGGGAAAGGTCTAGATCCACATTTTACAGCTTATCAAGAGTCTTTAAATGATAAAGATCAACTAGAGTCTAAATATCAAGAAAGGAAAAGCTTAATAACTAAGTTGCTACAAATATCTAATCAGTCAAATTTTACAAAATAAGGGCTAGAAATGAGATTCAAGAATTGTATTAATCAATTTTATGTACCTCACTTATTCTTTTTTATAGTATGCATAACAGCAATCATTAATTATGTTTTTGCGGAGGTAACAATGGATAACCAAACAGCGATCATTAACCAATTAAAAGCTCAATCTATTGAGCCCAATCAAATCTATTTTCAGAATGATTTTAGTTTTTTTTCAAAAAAAGATGATAGTTTTCCTTCGGAAAAATTATTTACATCAATCGACAATGTTTTAGAGTCTAAATCAAGCAAGCATTTTTCGGCGAAACAAAATGTTTCACAAATCAAATTAAATAGTAATTATCAATACAATGATATTCTTACTAGAAGGCGAAATATCATTGAGATATTATACCCAACAGAACCTTTTGAAACACTTGATGATGGAATCCATTTTTATGTTCTCGATGAACATAATCAGTTACAAAAAAAAGAAAACTTTGAAGAAGTATTTGAATCACCAACTTATATACGAGTTGAAAAACAGCATGGAAAAGTTGTCAGCATTCAAAAAAGACCGCTTACATCAATTAGCCATTTTACTTATAATTACTGGCCGAATCAAAATATAAAATATGTCCAATTAGAAAAGTATAATAACGATCGTCAACTTATTTATATTTATAAAGAATCTTTTGATGAGGATGGACAAATTATAGAATCTAGCCAAAAAAATATGCTAACGCAACAAACAATGCACCGTGTCGCTATCAATAAAGAGGGTATTAAAAGCATCGAGGAATATTTTGATAATAATGGCATTTTAACCAATCGCGTTATTTATTTCGATAAATCTAAACCTGCACCTCAAATCGAAAATAAACAATTCAATAGCAAAGGAGAAATCATCAAAATAACAGGTCATGCTCTAGATGAAATATTTGATACAGCGAAAGATTTAGAGGAATCTTATCCTTATAATAAATTAATAATGGATGTTGAAAAAACCAAAAGAGTTTTGACTACAAAATTATTTAAACATACCTTTGATAAAAATACCTTACAGTGGGATAACGAAGCAATAAACCGTGCTAAATATTTAGAAATTAAACCAAACCAAATCTATTATGCTAAATTGCCTTATGCCTATTTTTCAGATGAACGTTATAAAAATTTTCCTCACCAAAAGCCTTTAACTTTAATTGACGCTGAAAATCAACAACCTAACGCCAATTACAGTGATTTAATCAAATTTGAAGTAGGTAATAACTATCAATATAAAACGATTCTTAAAGAAAAATGGCAACAAATCCCTATTGATTTACCGTTAGAACAATTTAAACCGCTAGAAAACGACATCTACTTTTTTGTTATGGATAATCGTGGACAATTAACGCCATTAGAAAACATTGAACAAGCGATTAAACAGCCGAGTTATATACGTGTTGAAAAAGAGATGGGTAAGATAATTTCGATAGTTAAAAAAACACGGATTTATAAAGTATTAAATGAGTTTGAATATAAAGACAATAATTTAACAACTAGCAAAGTTAGTGTACTTGAAAGTGAGATTTTGCCTCATTTAATTATTGAGTCAAAATATGAAGATGAAACGAATATTGTAAAATATTATCAAATCAAAAATGCTCAAGGAGTTATTATTAGAACCTATAACTATATAAATGAAGACCCACTTATAGCGGTATCAGATCGTTTTGATGATAACGGCGTAATAACTAATCATATTGAGCTAAGAGTAGATTTATCTAATGGATATTTTTATTTAAAAAATCAGTTTTTTGATGAAAAAGGAAACGTAATCCTAACTATTGATGATTCAGATAAGAAAAGTAAAGATAAAGATGATTCAATTATTATGAATGCTCGATATAATCATCAACCATATGATAAATTTCCTATTTTTCCTGACCATCTTGAACAAATTATCTTTGATGCTTATTTAAATCAACAATAATAAATTTTAAATAAAAGCGATATGAAACTTAAATGAAAAATGAATTAAAAAAGTCAATAAAATTTTTTGTGTAGAGCGATATAGAAGCTTTGGGAAATTAATAAGATAAAGCTGTGTTTAGGTAATTAATAGGAAAAATGTTATGAGTGATTTTTAGATAAATAAGTATCAATAACTGTTTAACTGCCATTTATTTTTGAATAATTTGAGGTGCTGTTTTGACTATTAAGAGAAGTAAAAATTATGCAAATCAATATTAAAAATTTTATAATATCTTGTATTTTATCTTTATTATGTTGGGTAATTAATACTCATTTTATTTATGCAGATACAAACATAATTGAGCAGCAAGAAAATTTATCCGATGATATCATCATTAACCAATTAAAAGCACAAGGAATTCAGCCCCATATCACATACATTCACTCTGATTATAATTATAGTAAATACAAAAATTTTCCAACACAGCCATTTATCACTTTGGCTGAAGCAGAAAAAATAAACCCCAACTCTCCTGATAATATAATTCAAATTATTGAATTGGATGATAATTATCAATATAAAAGTATTCTTGTAAAAGGTAGAAATTTAATTGATATTTTATTTCCCACCGCCATGTTTGATGGATATCCGGATGGTGAACACTTTTTTACCTTGGACGAAAAGTATCAACTTCATCACTTAAACTCGGTTGAAGATGCATTAGCACAAGACTGTTATCTAAAGATAATCATCCAACAAGGTAAAGTGGTAAAAATGCAAAAACGCCCTTTGGCTTTTATAAATAAAACGATATTTTCATACTGGCTAAATGGCAATATACTGAAAAAAATTAGAGAAAAACTTGATTTAAATAATAATGCACTTGTTCGCTACGAAATTGAAAATGATCAAACTGGCAAGCGAATTAAAATGTTAGAACATAACCTAGTGACAAATTATAAAGCGGTTATGACTTATTTATATACAAACGATGTTTATTCAATCATGGATATTTTTAATGAAAAAGGGGTTAAGGTTAACCATACCATTATTTATGATCAAAAAGGTAATGTTGAAAGCCAATATTTAGATGAATCAGGGAATATTGTAAAAACCACAAATTCTAAACCAGAAATTTTCTATGATCAGGATTTACCTCAACCCGCTATTTATCAATCTATTCCTATGGATTTTAAAAGGGCACATCATTTCCATATAAGTAATTTCATTCAACAAATGGCATTTAATAAAGATACCACACTAGCAGATCAAGAAGCCATCACTCGAGCCAAATTTTTAGGTATAAAACCGAACAGTAGTTATTACCACCCAACTCCATTTCCAAAATGGGCGGAAGAACGTTATAAAAATTACCCACATCAATTTGCAATGAGCTTATCTGAAGCTGAATTTCAGTATCCTAAAGAAGAGTATGTAGATTTAGTTAAAGTAACAGTAGGTGATAATTATCAATATCAAACAATTTCAATGGAAAAATGGCAACAAGTTCCGTTATCACTGCCTTTAGAACAATTCAAATCGTTAGAAAATGGTTCGTATTTTTTTAGCTTAGATGATAAAGGTCAATTAATCCCATTAGATGGCATTGAACAAGCTATTTCATTGCCTAGATACGTTCGTGTAGAAAAAGTAATGGGGAAAATTGATTCAATACTACAAAAAACGAGGATACAAAAGACGTTACAGCAGTATGAATATAAAGATAACAATCAAATGATTAAACAAATATTGAAAGTATTAGAAAGCCCTGTTATGCCATCAATAACCATAGAAACGATCTATGATGATATTGGTTTATATACAGTGTCGCAAACAATCAAAGATAATGAAAATAGAAAAATCGCAGTTTTTAGTAAAGTTCAGAAAGATAGGATTTATGGCGTAATAGAACGTTTTACCCCTGATGGTGTAAAAACCAATCATATTATTCGCTATTACGGTTATTATAGTGATGGTGTTGAAAATCAATATCTGGATGAAGAAGGCAATATCAAATTTACAACAAGCCATATTAAAAATAAAAATAATCCTCAACTTTACGATATGTTACCAGTTTATTCTGATGAATTTATTGGGCTAATGTTCAACAAATTTTTAGATAATAAATGAGTATCAATAAAAGATTAACAGCCATTTATTTTTGCAAAATGTGAGGTATTATTTTTGACATTATTTAGAACAAAGGTAAACAAATAATAAAGATCAGAAATATATGTAATATATTTATAAGGAGTAAAAATGGGTTTTGAGACTTGGACACCACCTCCTGGTTGGGTTGATGTAGTTGGAAGAACGGTTGCTGATTCACAAGATAATCTACGCAAACAAATTGTTATAGCTGGCCTTAAAGAGTTAACACGGATCCGAATTTGTCGCCTTCCAACCCTAATACTTGGTGGACGTATAGAATGGGATACAGAAACAGCTCCTGGTCACTATTGGATTGAAATAATTAATGATTTAAGCAAAATGGATGGCAGCGAAGGATTTATTGAAAGTTATGGGTGGTATCCAAAAGAACCCGCAACTTTCTTAAAAAATTTTACCGCTGATGGCTGTTTAAATAGTGATTGTAAATATTTTCGGGATAAGGATAGAAAAGGCGAAGGCGAAGGCGAAGGAGAAGGAGAGCCTAATGAAGCAGGCAGAGCAATCATTAAAGAAGAAGATAAAATTTATTCTTTATATCCTTTTGATCCCCATCATAATGGAAGATATACCCTCCCTAATAGTGATAAAGGTGAAGTTAATCATCCTTATCTTTTTGTCAATGATCCTCGAACCGAAGAAGACGTCATTGAAGAGATAAGAAACTTTGCAATAAGTCATATTTCTGAAGAAGAAAATAAAGCAGTAAAAAAATGGTCTTATGCATTTGAGCGTTACACAGAATATAACTGTCATACTTTTCTATTTAATTTATTATATGAGGCAAATTTGGCAGATAGATATATTTTAAAAGATGTACATTTTATGAGGTTTTTAGCCTCAGCTAGTGATTACAAAGATGAATATCGATATACTACTGATTATCATGGACATGTAATTAAATTAAAAAACCCAGAAAGTATCAGAAAACAAGCTAATGAAATTTATAAAAAAATGAAGCAAGTTAATGATAATGCAAAAAAATTAGCTGATATACTGAAAGCGTAATATATAAAAAATAATATCTATGAAAAAAAAATTAACATTAACCTTAATAATGATGCCATTATTAATCTATGTATTAGGAGCAATTATGACTGGCTTAATCAATCCATTAGATGTTGCTAAATGCATTAAAGTTCGCACAATGGGGATTAAACCTCACGTGCCTTATTATGGCTCGACCAGAATAATACTTAATCATTACCGAATGCCTACCAATTATCCTGATTTTGCCCCAATTTCCCTTGAAGAAGCTGAAAATGCGCCCTATCGCGTTCAATCTCCGTTTAGTACTAAACTTAAAATCAATGAAGTTGGTGATAATTATCAATTTAAAGAGCGTTGGAGTTATAAACGTAAACCACAATATATTTTACTTAATGAGCGGCAATTAAACAGTTTAAAAGATCTTGAAAATGGCTCTCACTTTTTTATTTTAGATACGCATTTACAACTGCAACCGATCACCATTGAACAAGCAATTACATTATCCAATTATATTAAAGTAACAAGAGAAATGGGCAAAATCATTGCTATTGAAAAAAAACCTTTGCTTTCGATTTGTAAATGGGAATATGGCTACTGGCCCCATAGCGCTAATATGCGTTATTTAAGATTTTTTATCTATGCAATGGATAAAAAAACACTATTACAATCTCTTTATGTGGAATATGACGAAGAAGGTAATGATTTAATGGCCATAAGAAAAGATCAAAATAATAAACTAATAAGTATGGAAAAATATTATCCCAAAGGAAGTCAATACTATTCTGAAACCACGTTATTTAATGAACAAGGAGATAAAACAGCTATCTTTTATACCCCTAGTTCTGGGAACAGCAAAATTGTTCATCTTGATAAACAAGGAAATATAACTGACGTAACATATGGCAGTGTTCCATATCATAGAATTCCAGACTTTCCTGAGGAAGAACGCTATAAAAATCTTACAATTGATACTAGTAAAGAGTACAAAGCCGTTGATAGATTAGAATCTGAAAAATAGATTTTTGACTAAATTTTAGAAATTATATGTGCTATTTTTTAATAAATTATCAAAGTCAAAGGAAATAAAATCATGAAAGGGGTAATTAGATTAGGCGATTTAACTAACCACGGAGGTAAAGTTATTTCTGCTTCATCAAAACTTGTCGTATTTAATAAAGGTGTTGCGCGTGTTGGTGATATGGTCAGTTGCCCAATCAAAAATCATGGTGTTAATCCTATAATTGAAGGAGATCCTCAATTTATAGAAGACGGTAAACAAGTTGCTTTTCATGGACATAGATCAGCATGTGGCTGTACACTAATTTCATCACTAACTAATTTTGGTAAAAATAATTAATGGCTATCGATTTAACTTCGCTTCCACAACCAATAATTCTAAAAAAAGGGCTATCTCGCCTATTTTGGTTTATTGCATTAATTGTATTTATTGCTATTGGCTTATTTTTTACCTGCATGAAGCAACTCAATAGTAATTTAACACTGGAACATCTAATGATTGGTATTAGTTTTTCAGTTTTAAGTTGGTTGATATTATTATCCATATGGTTTTTTGTTCAAGGGTGTAAAAAAGACTATGCTGAAACTTGGAATCAATTAAGAGAAGAACGGAAACAACAGCTCATTGAGTATGGTCAAAGACCGTTGTATGTTATTTTTCACCACTTGATATCTGAATTTGGTGATGATAATCATGCTCAGGCGCTTGTTGGTGGTCTAATGTCACTTGAAACAAGAACAACTAACTTGTCAAATTATTATGAAAATCCAATTTTTTATTCAAAATTTCTATTTAATGATTTAAAACCTGACGATTTTAATCAAAAACTAGATAAGTTATTTGATAAGTTACATAAGACTTTATCAATTTTAAACGATAACACTTTTAATGGCGTTCAAAAACATATTCGCTTATTTATTGATGTCCCCATATTAACCGAAGATATTAAAAAAATTTGGGAACATAAGCTAGGGAATACAAACTTATTTGATTCTTGGCAGGTTATTGATGCAAAACAGAGTACTATTTTTTTAGATGACTGGTTAGATGATTTTGCAAATGATGATTATTTATTGTGTTGTATTAGTTTGCATTTATTTGAAAAGCCTGCAGCGTATAGTGCTGAGGCTATGACAAGTATGATTTTTTTAGGTAAAAATCTTATTAATAAACAAAATACTATTCAATATATACAAAAAAGCAAATCGGTGGTGGTTGCATTACATCGAACAGAAGAAGGTGAAAAACTTAATCATGTTCTTGAGCACGCTGAATTATGGGGAGAATTAGACAATGATGAAAACAATAAAACGCAGTTAGGTGCTATTTGGTTATCACAATTATCATCAGAAACTAACGTCAATGTTTTATCACGCTATATTGATAAGCGGTGTTCAATTAAAAATATTTATAATGTTGATTCAACATTTGGTAAATCCGGCAAGTGTGATTATTGGGTTGCGTTAGCTTTTGCGATCGAATATGCCGCTCAGATTGACAATAAACAAATGGTTATTGGTGAAAAAAATGCATGTTTTAATGCTACCATTTTAGATAAAATAAAATTTGAGATAGAAAAGGACACATAATGGGAAGACTGATGCTTGGTTGGACATTTATTTGTTATATTGTAGCAATTTGTTGTGTAGCATTCGTTTGGTTTTCAGATAATACACAGCTAATGACTGCGCGCATAAAAGTGGAGTATTCTTTCAAAATATTATTCGTAAGTATGTTATTTACCTTATTTGCCATCGTAATAAAATTGATTATTAATTTTATCGTTGAAGATATATTTAAAGACGAAGAAGGAGACTATTTTGTGAAAAAACTGAAATAAAAATTTCTTATGTCAATAAAAAATCCATATAAACACCCAAGTGCCATCCCTATTAAAATAAATTTAATTACAAAAAGTAATTATTTACACTCAGTAAAGTATATAAAGAATTCTGTTTATTGAGAATTATTATAACAGGGATTCGTTAACTTTTTTAGTCAGAAAACCAACAATTCCCAATACAACTTTTCTGTATTGGCTGGGGTACCAGGATTCGAACCTGGGCGTGGCGGGATCAAAACCCGCTGCCTTACCGCTTGGCTATACCCCACTATAGAAAGTGAAAATCACTTTTGATACGAGCTGTGAGATTTGAACTCGCACACAATTCTAAGCTAGACCTTGAATCTAGCGCGTCTACCAATTCCATTATGCTCCACATGAAAATAGTGAATAATTAATACACCAAATATTGATACAAATCAAAGGATGAAATACCAAAATTATGCATATTGGAATGGCTGGGGTACCAGGATTCGAACCTGGGCGTGGCGGGATCAAAACCCGCTGCCTTACCGCTTGGCTATACCCCAATAAAGGATAGATATTAAGATTAAATGGTGCGGGTGGAGAGACTTGAACTCACACGCCTCGCGGCGCCAGAACCTAAATCTGGTGCGTCTACCAATTTCGCCACACCCGCACTGAATATTTTCAGTAAAAATACTACCTAATCTTAATGGTGGCTACGACGGGATTCGAACCTGTGACCCCATCATTATGAGTGATGTGCTCTAACCAGCTGAGCTACGTAGCCATTTATTCGCAACGTCATAACCAACACTGCGAGGCGCATTATGCTTGTGTTACGCCAAATCGTCAACCCTTTTTTTAAGATATTTTGAAAAAAAGTGATGATTGATTAAGATGCAATCAAATCCAGTTTAATAACGCTTCAATTCGCCTTTTTTGTAACTCAACATGGATTTGTTTTCCCGTATAACCTTCCGCAATAATGTGTTGTACATTGACATCATGGGCAATTTTATAGGCTTCTTTTAAGTAATTTGCTTGTGCAAATGATGTTGTTTTGACAAACGCTTCGCTTGCGATAATTAATTGGTCAAGGTGTAAAGGATTGCGCCATACATCAAGACTATTTAGCAAAGTAACAATTTGCACAGCCGAGAGTGTCTGCACTCGCTCAAGATTGTTATGATATTGTTGAACCATAACGGCAATTTTAGTGTAATTGTTGGGCGCTTTAATTTTTCTACATAACGCTTCAACTGCTGATTTGTTAGCTAACAGAGCACACAGGACAGCGAAACGGATAGTCAAATCGTCAGTTAACAAAGTAGATTTTTTTAGTGCATCAATAATATTGGTTGATAAGTCTAATGATGGAAACATTAACGTAAGCGCTCCGCATTGCTCCAATACTTGAAAATAGATTTGAGGATTTAAAGTTGACAATGCCTTTTCTGTTTCTTTCCATACTCGCTCTGGTGTTAGATAACTAACCTCACCGTCTGATACCATTTGTTTCATCAATGTTAGCGTTTGTGGCGCTACTGTAAAACCCAATTGGTGAAAACGCGCAGCAAAACGTGCCACACGCAATATACGTAGTGGATCTTCTCGAAAGGCTGGTGAGACATGGCGCAAGATTTTATGATTGATATCATCAACACCATGATAAGGATCGACGATATTACCGTTTTCATCCATGGCAATGGCGTTGATGGTTAAATCACGGCGAATCAGATCTTGTTCTAATGTGATTTCTTTACCAAAATCGCAAATAAATCCTGTATAACCTTTACCTGATTTTCGCTCAGTGCGAGCCAATGCGTATTCTTCTTTTGTGTCGGGATGCAAAAATACTGGGAAGTCTTTACCAACTTGTTGATACCCTAACGCCAAAAGCTCATCTGGCGTAGCGCCAACAACAATCCAGTCATGGTCAGCAACGGGCAGATGCAATAATCTATCGCGTACACTTCCGCCCACAAGATAGATTTTACTCACAATCACATCCAACGATCTTTTTTACGTCGGCTAGGTATAATTCTTGGCAATATAAGCCCTAAAATAAGACCACCGCCCGCAACAAGACCACCATAAGTAAACCAAGTTACAATAAGATCACGACGTTTATCATCCACTTGATTTAGCATTGATTCAATTTGTGCTCCCTGCTCTTTGACTTGTTGTTCTAAAGCTTGATTTCTATTTTGTAGTGTTTCAATTGATTTTTCAGCCGCTTGCAATTTTTGGACATAATCACCCACTAATTTTTGTTGATTAGCTTCAGCATTATCAATTTTATCTTGGTATTCTGTCAGTTTTGCTTCTAACGCAGGAAAACGTTCTTTATAGCTAGGCTGCTCATTTAGTTTAATCGTTTCGATCCAAGCAGCATTGCCATTATTAAGTTGAATGCGGGTATATTTACCATCTGCACTTTTTTCAAGTTCAACAACTTTTTCACCAGCTTTAACAGAGTTAGAATACGCATATTGCGAGCCAGGACCACGTCGCAAATAGATATCAACATTATCAGTCACATATTTGTCTATAGCATAACCATCAAACGAAATGGCAAAAAGCGAAAGTATCCCAATAATATTTTGTTTTTTCATTATATTACCAACAATTACCCTTAAATAATCACATAATAACATAAAAAAATAGCAATTCGCATATTCATTTTATAATAAATGGTTTTAAAGCTTGATAGGAGAAAATATTCCAGCAAATTTAATGAATGTCTATATACCAATCTTAACTAAGCGTTATTCAGTAAATATGATTAGTTAATAATATTTACTGAATAACGTGGGTAAACATCAACAAGGTATTCATTTTACATCTGAACTATATAAATAAGGTAAGTGATATTATCTTACACCTATAATATAGTTCAGATGATCAGTTTTATATTATATTTATAAATTTACACTTAAAACCAAACTTCTGTTTGTACACCGAAACTAATTTGATGATCTTTACCATTAAAATCAAATTGACTAATATCATTTTGTAACGCTTCTATATAAGAAACATAAAAGCGGATATCAGGTCTTGAAGATAAAATACTTTTTCCAACTTTGAATGAATGATAAAGCGTTGTTTTGTATCCCTCTTCAACATAAGTTTTACTTTTGACTTTATTCTTTTGCCTAAAGTAACCTACTTCAATACCGCTTTGATTGTAAGTATCCCATATATAAGCAGGTCTTATTGCTGATTTAAAGCTCGTAAAATCGGTATGCGCAAGATGAAGATCATAAGAATAAACATCATTGCCCGAAGTTAACGCCAAAGCATGAGCAACAATCATATCATCACTTAAATAGGCTTCACCTTCTGATACGAAGCGATAAGCTTTACCGCCAGTATGCGTTCCAATATAGTCATTATCCGAATTACTGGCAAACTCTGGATTATTAGTATTAATATTAGCTAACTGTGAAGCTACAGAATTGGTGGCTGTCTGTAATGTAAACTGATTAAATCCACCAAAAAATGCATTTTGACGCAATACAAAGCTACCAAGCCAAGCATTTTTAACAGATACATTATTTTGGATTTTAGATTTATTTGGCGCTGAATAACGCGCATTCACACCAAACGTTGCATCTTTCCATAATGGAATATCACGATAGCGGATTTCTAATTCATTTAAATCAACTTCTTCTTTTTTATATTGGGTAATTTTATTACCATCGCTATCCGTTTTAATGACATCTTTTTTATTTTTTACATTTACATCTGCTCTAACTAAAGCTAAATCAAGTGCACCAATACCCACTTTAAGATTTTCGATCCCAATCCCCCCGCCTGCTGGCGTTTTTTGTGTTTTCCAATCGAGCATTTGTATTTCATTATAAGGTAAAGAATGTTTACCAACCCATAATTTCGCATCAGGAAATCTAGGCACAAAACCTTTAGTTTCTAGATAGATATCTGAAAATTGCATAAGATTATCATCTTGAGTATTAAATAATCCCGCAGCTTTATTGGTTGCCACGTTTCCATCAATCATAACAATTGCATCAACTCTTTTGCCCTCTTGATCATAGACTTTTTGCTTAAAGATAAGATCATACCAACCGCCATATTCATTACCAAATCGACCTAATGCACCTTCAGCATAATTTTTAGGTTTGCCATTACTTGAGGTTGACCAACCACCACGGAAGTAGCCGTTATAAGAAAACCCTATTTCATCTTTAATATAGTCTTTAAATTCAGCTAAAGTAAATGTTGTCTTTTCTGGAGCACTTTCACCTTGTTTGGTTTCGGCTTTTGGTGTGTTAATAAGTACAATTTGTTGATTATTAATTGTTTTTACTGCATTAACAGGCGCCTGTTGCTTTGTAATTGTTGCTTTTTGACTATTTTTAAGCGCTTTTTTCTGATTATTGATAACAATTTGTTGTTTTTGAAAATGATTATTTAACTGAGCAAGCTGTTTATTAGACTCTATTACTTGCTTTTTCAAATCATTAGACTCTTGACTAAGTGCTAATAATTTTTGCTCTAATAACGCAATTCTTGCTTCTAACTCATCTTGAGTGGCTGCCAAAGCATTTGGTAAATAACATAACCCTAGCATAGTCATTAAAACAATTCGTTTTGGCTTGATTTTACATACTATTTTTTTTGAAAATTTCATTTCCCCTCCTATTCATTATTTTAAAAATAGATAAATATCTTTTAAATTTGAGACAAAAAAAAACCGAAAGAATAGTCATAACTATTCTTTCGGTTTTGCCCGCTATAAATCGGTAACAATCCAATACCTTTTAATAGGTAATTTCAATATAACTAATAAAAACGACTATTCAAAAACTAAATACTAATATTGTGATTGATATCACATTAAAAATTCTTATTTTATACACAACATCAGCCATTAGAATCGCTAATCTTTAAATCAACTAAAAACAATAAAAGGTATACTTAATAACATGTATACGATTACATAAATGTTAACTAGACTGCTATTTTTTAATCGCATATAGCTTATAATTGATAAAAATCAATAAAGATATTCGTATCAGTATTACATAGTAAACCGAATACGTGGGGGGGAAATATATGAACACTGATCTAAATCGTTTTTTTTCAATATCGGGAAAATTAGATTGCCATACCGCTTTGCCCATTCTTGCCAAACTGCAACGGCTTTTGGGCTATTCCGTTATATTGTGCCGTTGTTTGATTTCCGCGAGCGCTTCTAATGATGTGGCATTAAACGCTTCAATCATCCATTCTGGCCAGCCTTGACCGGCAATCCTATGGGCTTTAAATTCCGCTTCTTGATCTGATTTATATTCGCCGTCATCGATATTGGCTGATTTATAATACACCATAAAACTATTGATCCACCCCCAAACAAATGTACTCCCTGCACCAGCTCGGGCAGGATCTAACATAATATGATCAATCACTTGATGCGTACCGGGTTGGCACACCATTAATACGGTCGAGGTTAAGGCATTACGCGACATATTATGAATAACAACACCATGCAAATCATCCCAATCATACTCCTTTATTCGGCGTTTTTTCGGTTGTAAAAATACCGCAGGATGCCGTAAAAACTTAAAGTTAAAAAAGTCACTTTCGTTAACATAGACTTTACCCGTTTTACGGTTAAATATAATGGGACTGCCACGACGGGAGAATAGATAATAGTACACTTGGGGAATAACATAATACATAGCGAGACAGCATGTAATAAAATTCAAAATTACTATTATATCAACAAATTCTATTTTAGAGTTATCATGATGAACAATTAACCAAATAGATCCAATGATAATTCCACTTCCGCAAATAGTAGCAACAAAATAAAGGCAAGCATAAAAAATCTGATCATTGAGATCCTGACGAATAAAGGCACAATAGTTATTATTGGCATAGCTTAAGCGACGATCATGCAGGGGCACACTATAAGGGCCTTTATCTAGATCGCCAAACCAACCAAAAATTTGTGGACGGTATTTTGATGGCATGATGACTCTCCTTTTTATTTATTCATCGTGAAATGGGTTACTGCTGCGATTTATGATAAGTGGGATTTCGTCATTATCTTAGCTATTCCGTTATATTGTGCCGTTGTTTAATTTCGGCGAGCGCTTCTAATGATGTGGCATTAAACGCTTCAATCATCCATTCTGGCCAGCCTTGACCGTCAATCCTATGGGCTTTAAATTCCGCTTCTTGATCTGATTTATATTCGCCATCATCGATATTGGCAACATCACAAAAAAACATAAAACTATTGATCCATCCCCAAACAAATGTACTCCCTGCGCCGGCTCGAATAGGATCTAACATGATATGATCAATCACTTGATGCGTGCCCGGTTGGCATACCATTAGCACGGTCGAGGTTAAGGCATTACGCGACATATTATGGATAATAACACCATGCAGATCATCCCAATCATACTCCTTTATACGGCGTTTTTTTGGTTGTAAAAATACTGCAGGATGGCGTAAAAACTTAAAGTTAAAAAAGTCACTTTCGTTAACATAGACTTTACCTGTTTTACGGTTAAATATAATGGGACTGCCACAACGGGAGAATAGATTATGATACAGCTTGGGAATAACATAATACATAGCTAGACAACAGTTAATAAAACAAAAAATTACTATCATATCAATAAATTCTATTTTAGAGTTATCATGGTGTACCAATAACCAAAAAAATCCAATGATAATTACACTGCCACAAATAATAGAAAAAAAAGAGAGACAAGCATAAAAAATCTGATCATTGAGATCCTGACGAATAAAGGCACAATAGTTATTATTGGCATAGCTTAAGCGATCGTCATGCAGGGGTACACTATAAGGACCTTTATCTAGATCACCAAACCAACCAAAAATTTGTGGGCGGTATTTTGATGGCATGATGACTCTCCTTTTTATTTATTCATCGTGAAATGGGTTACTGCTGCGGTTAATGATAAGTGGGATTTCGCCATCATCTTGTGCATTAGGGCTGATATTGATTTGATAGCTATTTACTAGATCATAAGCAAAGGTGCCCGCGACCCATGTTATCACCGTTAGATCACTCTCTGACTGGTTAGGATCGTTTTTTTTCAGTTCGATTTTTTCAATATCGTTAAAATTAGATTGCCATACTGCTTTGCCCTGAGTGAGGGTTTTAAAGGTTTTTGCTTCATAATGATCCATAAAATAACCTTTGTCGAGGGTCACATATTCTGTGATTTTTAAGGTTTCTTTGGCTTTATCTTCGTTTAGGTGGATTGGGGGATGCGCCTCTACTGAGTCTTTATTTACCCCTGTTAAACTAATACTAAAGCGAGATTCAATCAAATCCTCATGGCTTTGCCCATTCTTGCCAACTAATTTAACTGAAGCCTGTAACGGCTTTTGGGCAATAGTAGCGCAGTTTGGGTATGTTAAATAAAAATAGAGATGGCGGTGGTATAGCTTCATTCCACTAAATGAACTTGGTTTTTTAAAGATGATAAAGGTTTCAATGCCCGACACCGCAACCAAATAATCATTCACCGAATGCCCAAAACCGACAAATGTCTTTTGCTCTTCGTGATAAGCGCCGTACCCCAAAAAAGCAAACTCTTTTTGCACTCCAAAATAACAACGGTTTAACCAGTGATCGATAGGGGCAAAATTATCGTATTTTTTACTCAAAGCAATTAGGTATAATCCCACTAATGATAATACAACACCCAATCCTATCACAATGCCTGAACTAGCTAATAAAAATATAGCACCAAAACCTAAAGCAAATGATCCTGCAACTCTATAAAACAAATAACTTTTATCCTCCATATTCCACATCCCCAAGGCACTTTTTAACTCCCCTAAGGCTTCAAAAATAGTTATGGCAGCAAAAGCTTTGGCTACGGTTTTAGAAATCAAGGTATTTAATGTCAGTTTCGCTTCGATTTCGGGTATTAATGTCGTTGCAACCCGCGATCGCATGGCTTTGACTAACTGCATTTTTAATTTGATGTCACGGTATAGGGCAACGCTATCAACACTTAATAATGCTAACGAGCCTAAGTCAATCGCCAGTTGGCGCATTTTTTTAGCTTGGCTTTCGCCTTCTTTAACGGTGTCCATTATTTTGATTATATTTATATTATTAGCTTATATTGTGCCGTTGTTTAATTTCAGCTAACTCTTCTAATGATGTGGCATTAAACGCTTCAACCATCCATTCGGGCCAGCCTTGACCGTCAATCCTATGGGCTTTAAATTCCGCTTCTTGATCTGATTTATATTCACCATCATCGATATTGGCCACATCACAAAAAAACATAAAACTATTGATCCACCCCCAAACAAATGTACTCCCTGCACCAGCTCGGGCAGGATCTAGCATAATATGATCGATCACTTGATGCGTACCGGGTTGGCACACCATTAGCACGGTCGAGCTTAAAGCATTACGCGACATATTATGGATAATAACACCATGCAAATCATCCCAATCATACTCTTTTATTCGGCGTTTTTTCGGTTGTAAAAATACTGCGGGATGGCGTAAAAACTTAAAGTTAAAAAAGTCACTTTCGTTAACATAGACTTTACCTGTTTTACGGTTAAATATAATAGGACTACCACGACGGGAGAATAGATTATGATACAGTTGAGGAACAGCATAATACATACCGATACAACAGGTAATAAATCCAATAATTCCAATAAAACAAAGCATTCTACCACTATCAGGATGATCATAATCCATAATAAATGTAGGAAAACCAATAAGAAGTATTAATAAAACAATAACGACAACAAAATAGAGACAGGTATAAAAAATCTGATCATTGTGATCCTGACGAATAAAGGCACAATAGTTATTATTAGCATAACTTAAGCGACGATCATGCAGGGGCACACTATAAGGACCTTTATCTAGATCCCCAAACCAACCAAAAATTTGTGGACGGTATTTTGATGGCATGTTATTCTCCTTTTATTTATTCTTCATGAAATTGGTTACTGCTTCGGTTAATGATAAGTGGGATTTCGCCATCATCTTAGCTATTCCGTTATATTGTGCCGTTGTTTAATTTCAGCTAACTCTTCTAATGATGTGGCATTAAACGCTTCAACCATCCATTCGGGCCAGCCTTGACCGTCAATCCTATGGGCTTTAAATGCCGCTTCTTGATCTGATTTATATTCGCCATCATCGATATTGGCTGATTTATAAAAGACCATAAAACTATTAATCCAACCCCAAACAAATGTACTCCCTGCGCCTGCTCGAATAGGATCTAACATAATATGATCAATCACTTGATGCGTTCCCGGTTGGCACACCATTAATACGGTCGAGGTTAAGGCATTACGCGACATATTATGGATAATAACACCATGCAAATCATCCCAATCATACTCTTTTATACGGCGTTTTTTCGGTTGTAAAAATACCGCAGGATGGCGTAAAAACTTAAAGTTAAAAAAGTCACTTTCGTTGACATAGACTTTACCCGTTTTACGGTTAAATATAATAGGACTACCACGACGGGAAAATAGATAATGATACACTTGGGGAATAACATAATACATAGCGAGACAACAGATAATAAAACCCAAAATTACTACTATATCAATAAATTCTATTTTAGAGCTATCATGGTGTACCAACAACCAAAGACATCCAATGATAGCTCCACTCCCACAAATAATAGCAACAAAATAAAGGCAAGCATAAAAAATCTGATCATTGAGATCCTGACGAATAAAGGCACAGTAGTTATTATTGGCATAGCTTAAGCGACGATCATGCAGAGGCACACTATAAGGGCCTTTATCTAGATCGCCAAACCAACCAAAGATTTGTGGACGGTATTTTGATGGCATTTTATTCTCCTTTCTATTTATTCATCATGAAATTGGTTACTGCTGCGATTAATGATGAGTGGGATTTCGTCATCATCTTGTGCATTAGGGCTGATATTGATTTGATAGCTATTTACTAGATCATAAGCAAAGGTGCCCGCGACCCATGTTATCACCGTTAGGTTGCTATCTGACTGATGAGGATCGGTTTTTTTCACTTCGATTTTTTCAATATCGTTAAAATTAGATTGCCATACCGCTTTGCCCTGAGTGAGGGTTTTAAAGGTTTTTGCTTCATAATGATCCATAAAATAACCTTTGTCGAGGGTCACATATTCTGTGATTTTTAAGGTTTCTTTGGCTTTGTCTTCGTTTAGGTGGATTGGGGGATGCACCTCTACTGAGTCTTTATTTACCCCTGTTAAACTAATACTAAAGCGAGATTCAATCAAATCCTCATAGCTTTGCCCATTCTTGCCAACTAATTTAACTGAAGCCTGTAACGGCTTTTGGGCAATAGTAGCGTAGTTTGGGTATGTTAAATAAAAATAGAGGTGGCGGTGGTATAGCTTCATCCCACTAAATGAACTTGGTTTTTTAAAGAGGATAAAAGTTTCAATGCCCGACAAGGCAACCAAATAATCATTCACCGAATGCCCAAAACCGACAAATGAGTACTGCTCTTCGTGATAAGCGCCGTACCCCAAATAGGCAAACTCTTTTTGCACCCCAAAATAACAACGGTTTAACCAGTGATCGATAGGGGTAAAATTATCGTATTTTTTGCTGCTTGCAATTAAGTATAAACTCAATAAATGTAAAACAACACCAAAGCCTATAGCCATTCCACTTCCAACTAATAATAGGACAGCACCAAAACCTAGGAATAGAGATCCTACAACTCTATAAACAAAGTATTTTTTATCCTCCATATTCCACATCCCCAAGGCACTTTTTAGCTCGCCTAAGGACTCAAAAATACTCATAGCAGCAAAGGCTTTGGCTACGGTTTTAGAAATCAAGGTATTTAATGTCAGTTTCGCTTCGATTTCGGGTACTAATGTCGTTGCAACCCGCGATCGCATGGCTTTAACTAATTGCATTTTTAATTTGATGTCACGGTATAGGGCAACGCTATCAACACTTAATAATGCTAACGAGCCTAAGTCGATCGCCAGTTGGCGCATTTTTTTAGCTTGGCTTTCGCCTTCTTTAACGGTGTCCCACTCTTTTAGGTTATCGTAAATATTTAACATGCTGATAACGCCCGATATTGCATTGGCACCATAGCTAAGCTTAGCCGCTTTTGCATTTTGGCGGGTTATTTTTACTTGTTCATGAGTTGATAGTTTTTCATCAATTTTCGCTTTTTCCATTTCGCGTTGATTCATTGCTTCGGTTTCGCGGTTTATCTCGCGCTGTTTGATTTTATCTTCTCTTTTCTTTTCGTTCGATTCGTTAATCGCTTCGTCGTTGCTAGATTTTTGTTGATTGACTTTGTCAATTTTGTCTTGTAATACGGTAGTACGGTTGACTAACGTGACATAATCTGCCATGTTGCTGGTTAAAAAGTTTTTGAAATCATTGGGATTAAGTATCTCTTTATTTTTTAAAAAATTAACAACCAGCGCTTTACTTGCCTCGTCGGGAAAGCAAAGCGTAAATTTAAGCTTTTGAGTTGTTGGTTTTTTTGAGCCAACGTCATATTTTGGATCGGTGACATCAAATTTTTCTAAAAACGCCACTTCTTGGTTGGTTAAACTATTTTCACGGAAAAAACTCCCTTGTAATTGGGTTAATAGTGCATAAACCTGTCGAATTTTATCTTGCCTAACTTGCATAGCAAACTCAACGGGATACCCACCTAAATCCCCCAAATAAGATAGCGTATCAAGCAGTTTTAAACGTGGTTTAATCGGTTGGTGTTGTTTATTGGTTTTTAATACGGTGTATTTTTTAAGTGCAAGTTGATGCAAATATCGATTTTTGTCGACATGGGTCACAGCACTGGGGGTATTTGCCATTTCAGCAAGTTTGCGGTCAATCGAGGCCAAAAACGCTTTTAATTGCTTGAGCTCTTTTATTTTTTGATCTCTGATTTTTTGTAGCCTGCTATGCTCTTGTGGGTTATATTGTCGATTTTTGTTTAACTCCTCTTGTTTGGCATTAATCTCTTGCTGTTTTTTTTCAATATCTAACTCAACACGCTCTTTTGCCTTTTGCAGTTCTTTTTCTTTATCGGTTTGCGTGTTTTGAGTGTTTTGCGCTTGATGTGTATTATAAGCAGAAGCAAAACCCGTTGATTTGTCGATAATATCACGCCATTTTACGGGTGTATCGCTGTCTAAATCGATAAATGCCAGCGCATCAAGATCAATCCCTTGGTTATTTTTATGCTCTATCACATAAAAAATACTGGCAGGATTACTTAGTAGCTCGTCCCATAGGGCGTTATCTTCGTCAAGACGCACTTCTGCATGGGTTGAATCAATCAGGATTTGGATAATTTCTTTTATATGAATAAGCGCGCTTGTATCGTTTGAAAAATCAAACTCTTTCTGCCAAAAATGAGTTTGATTAAAAGAACTCGGTTTTATTTTGCTGTATTGCGAGATAAATTTTGCATCGCCAAATAACCAACGAACATAAGTAAAATAGTCTTGTGACCACTCTTTATAATATCGAGTTATTTCTTTAAATTCGGTTTCTAATTCACCTTTAAATTTCTTAACTTCACCATGATTAATCTGCTGGTTTATTTTTTCAATTTTTTTGGCCTTTTCTGACTCGGTGTCTTTAATTTTATATTCGACTTTTCGTAAAAATTCATCACCGGAGTCATTGGCAGCATCAATATCTTTTAGGTAGTCATAGTGTTCTTGTAACCGGGCAATTTCGGTGTCGTAAGCATCTTCAATTGAAGTTCGATAATTCTCTATAAACTGTAAAATCGTGCGTTTTTTAAACATGTCAGCATGATAGTACTTAAACATGCGTTTTAACGTAGGATTAATACGGTTATACATCTGTTCACCACGCTGTTGATAAACTTTGGCTTCGTCACCATCAAAAGGTGATAATGATTTGGCTTGTTTTGGCGCATCACTGCAAAAGATATGTAACTGTGATACCCGTTGCGAGTTAAGTTCTTCGGCGATGCCGAAGGTGTCTTCTAGCACTACGCCACACGATATTGGTTTACCCCCTTGGTATAATTGATTAGTATGTAGCACATATTTTAATTTTTGGTCTTGTAAACTGGTAAACGGATGTACCGATTCAAAATTATCAAGATGCTTATCAAAACGAAACTCCAGTACTTTACTGTTTTCATCTTGATAAGTCTGATAACTGCTACCAAAAATATCTTTAAATGGCACCGCTCGATTGCCCGTTGCCTCAGACGGTGAATCTTTAAGGTTTTGTATATCAATTTTGGTAAAACGCGATAACGCGTTGCTGTTCTTCTCTTTTAAGTAATCGTCAATGGCTTTTTGGGGCCAAGGTTGTGAAGAATAAGCCACCCAAGCTTGGGTAAAGTCCTTATTATTAAGATGAATAAACGAGGCCGGAATGGTGTGGCAAGCATCTTTACACGCCTTTGATAAAGGTCTTGGCTGGGTATTAGTCAGTTCATGGAAGTTTTTTAAACGTAGCGCGCCATCAATGCATTCATACACATGAAGTATTCGGCTCTCAATATCCTCACCTTGTTGTTGCATCACATAAACATAGCCGTTACGCAAAGTGCGAAGCACATAGTCATAATAGTCTAATGCTTCATCTGGCATGCGGCGTTTAAAATCTAAGGTTTTAGTGTAATCCGCCAGTTCTTGATAAGTGGGGTTAACCTGTTTAATTTTATTGAATTTTGTTTTTATCACGGCTTGACGCAGTAAAAAGACCGGTAATCCTACTCGTTCACAGGCAAGGCAATGACCTGTGGCTTCATTTTTATTTTCTATCGCAATGTTTGCTGTTTTTTTCATCTTATGCTCTTTAATGCTTGTCTTATTTGTTATTCGTTAATAGAAAGTGATGGGCTTTCAAGGTGAATCTGGGCGTCAATAACGTGTTTTGACAATGTGCCCGGCGCTTTTTGCGCTTTGGCAATTTGTTCAAGCACGTTAGGATGCTGAGTAAAAGCAGTTTGGTACCTTAAGCCATTTAATCCCCAAAATAAGATATCAGTAGCCTCAGTTAAACCTAATTGATACGCTTGCTCAACCAGTTGCGTTGAGTGCAAAATCACTTGGTTATGGCGTGGTAATGATTTTTGATTATCAAATTGTGTTCGATTATTGGCCCATGCCTTAACAAGGGTTCGAATCATTTTGAAATGTTTTAAGCGCTGGCAATACTGCGTGCTCCAACGGTCTGGCGTTTCCAGTTCACTATCGGCCGTGAAACGAATAAACTGCCCAGCATGAATGGACGGATAATAATAGTTTTCAATTTGGGCAAATTGCGATTTTAACCATGCGGTGTCTTGGTTGGTAGCCACTTCCTGCAAAAATTGCATGCGAAACGGTTCAAAAAAAGGATAATAAGGCTGTTGCAATATTTTAGCGATGTTATTACCTATAGTTATCAGCTGTTTTGCTAATAACGACGGTTTAAGGGGGCTAACAATATAAGCGCAAATATAACGCTTTGACCAAAAACATTCGAATTCAGCCTGTTTACCAATTTCATCCAGGATGGGACTGGCTAAAAATTCATGGGGCTCTGCCAGTTTAATCAGTGTCGGGCATATGCTTGGATCATAATCTAAATCGGTACGTAATACCTGAGTGAGTTTCTGTTCACCAAATAGTTTGTCTTCACCAAATTGATTCACTAATGAGTCGTGTGATAATGGGCTCATTGAATTAAGCGCCACTAAATTATCGACTAGTAAATAGCGATAGTTGTTAAAGTTATGTTGATTATTTAATTCAGTAATCATTTTCAATCCGTTTCTGCGCAGCGTTTTACATTCAGTTCACTTGAATTTAATCTAATTGTTTTAGATTGGCTTGCCGGCCCCATCTTCTGGAACACATTACATTTAAGATAGATATTATCCTGTGTACCCAGTTCAATGCCTTCACTGCTGATTTTGATATAAGAGCCACCACAAATAAGCGTGAGGTTGTCGTTGGCGGTAATGGTGACTTTACCATCCACACTATCCACTTTGATATCTTGCTTGGCGGCCATATTGAGGTTAGCATTTTGGGCTTGCACTTCAATATCACCTTGGTTGGCAAATAGTTTCATGCCCGCTTTTTGCGCAAATAAACCAATCGCCTCGCCCGCTGAAAGGGTGACGTTGTTTAAAGCGTTGATGTCGGTTTGATGTTCGCTGGTTAAGGTGAGGCTGCTCGCTGTTGTCAGTTGAATATTTTCAGGGCTGGTTAGGGCTATGCCTTCTTGAGCGTAGGCTAAAATGCCACTTTGGGTTAGCTGAGTTAAGTTGGCTTTAAGTTGCGCTTGGCTGTCGGTATCGGCGCTGTGCGCTTCGGATTGGGTGGCGGCATTTTGTAGTGCTTTAGCAATGGCTAAAGCATTTTCAAGTTGGTTTATTGCCGCTTGCATATCGAGCTGTTTACCTTGCGCTTTCGGCTCGGTTTGCGTGGTTAAGTATAAGCCTCTATTGGCGGCAATCGCCCCCCAGTCATCGGTGCGTAGTTCAAAACCTTCACCGCGGGGTTGTTTTTTTTCGTTAACTAGGTGACCAATATTAAGTTGGGTTTTGCCGTATTCGGTAGCCAGTTTGATATGTTCTTGCCCACGTTTATCATCCATGCGCAGTTTGTTGTTGGCCGGGGTGCGAATGATGTTGCGGTGTTTGTTGATGGTGGTGATAGGGTCAGGGTGGGCACTGTCGTGCATGGCATGGGCGATATACGGCCTATCGGGGTTGCCGTTCATAAAGGCGATGGCGACTTCAGTACCGTCAATTAACGGGAAGTGAAAGCCATAGGTGTTGCCCGCATACGGTTTGGCTAAGCGTACCCATAAGCTTTCCGTGCCATTTTTCCACTCTTTTAAATCAAAGTTAAATTTAACCCGATAGCGCCCTTGCGGGTCAATATAGCCATAGGTGTCATGATTGGGACTGGTGACACGGGCAGGTAATGTGCCACTAACTTGTGGCCAGCGTATAGGCGCAGGGCGATAGGGTTTTAAGGCTTGATAGGGAATAGCGGTAAAGGTGAGTTCATAAGCATCAGTGCGGTTACCCTGCCCTTGTACCGTTAAAATGATGATACCGTCATTGATATCTGCCAGCGGGCTGCCGTTGAGGTTAATCCATTGACCGGGAGCAAGGTTATAGTGATTACTCTTGCCTTTGAGGATAATTTGCTGGCTAATCGCCTGTTCATGACGAATACGGGCATACCACTGACCGCTTTCAATCTGATTATCGTGAGTGTTATTGTCATTATCACTATTATCATCACCACGAGTGTGTGGATTTTCCTGTCCGTTACTCGCTAAGCCTTTATAGTGCTCGGCATAGCGATAGTCGCTGCCATAGGTGGTAAGGTCTTTAGGTTGGGTGTTAATCTCGCCCTGTAAATCGGCTAGGGCATCACGGTAGTTATAGTCTTGTACCTTGACTGAGGAGACCACCACTTCACTATGCAGGCTGATATCCCACACACTTTCAACGCCACTATCTGCCATGCCATTGGGTTGTTTATAGTCAATATTAGCCACCTGCGCATAACCTTGTTCATAATCACTTAACACCATCACATCACAGTGGTGCTCGGCGTGGGTTTCAAAGCGAAACCAGATACCCACATCAGCCAATAAGCGTTGAATAAATTCAAGGTCACTTTCTTGCCACTGCGTGATAAACTCCCGCTCAGGGTAGCTGTCTTTTAACTCTAAACGGTAATCAATGCCCGTCAAACCATGACTGCGTAGCACTTCTTCAACCACACTCACCACACTTTGATTTTGAAATATGGCATTATGTTGCCCCACTGCGAGCCGTGCTAAGCACGAGGATAACACCACCTGATAATGCGCTTCCTCTTTATTGACCGATAACTGACTAAACTCAGTAATCACCCCATGCAAGGTGCGTTTATTCGTCAACGTGGGCAAATCACTTAATGAGCGGATAGCGGAAGTTAATGGTTTATTGATAACCGGATTAAAGGAGAAGGTCGATTTTTGATTAAGAAAGGAATCAGGCGATAAGGTTTTGTCAGTACTGGTAAAGGAGATTACATAACGCCAAGGCTGGTTTAACGACTCATTACCCTCAACATGTAAAACCGAAATCGGCGCGCCCAGCCCGTCAACCGTTAAGGTATAGCGATTATGGCTAACCCCACTCAATCCCGCCATTAAATCGCCAAACCCGTCACCGAGTTGCCCCAAAAGACGATTAAGTTCATTTGACATGTTTTCCTCCTATTTTCCCTAAAATTCATATATCTATTTTTATTATGTTATTGGTTTATCGCTATCGCATTGTTTTTGTGCTGACTATTTTTAACGTAAGCGATAATGCAAACAGAGTATAGACTATTTTAACGCAAAATTTAACCTTTTTAATCAATATCTTTGTTTAATATGAATAATTTCCGTTAGTTAAACCTGTAACTGATAGCGGCTTAGCGCCTTTGTTGAATAAGGGATTTAAGCAACGTTATGCTTTATCGAGGGAAATTATTAACTTATTAAATTTAAAATAATTTCAATCTGAAACGGTATAGAATCCTGAATATTTTTTACAAGAATTGCGTCTTTTAATAAAGAAAGCCGTTCATGTTAATTAAAAAAACTAATTAGATAAAAAATAAGGCACTCATTATTTGTGCCTTATTTTTAGTTATTTAATCTATTTTCAACACTGAGCGTTTTAACTTCTTATAGCTCATTTGACACATTCCCTTCAAACAACTTATCAAGTTCTTCGATAAACGCTTGCTCAGGTAGATGGTAAAAGATACCATGCTCGGGCATACCACGCAAAAACAGATAGTAAACGCCCCCAAAATGGGTTTGATATTGGTAATTGGCTAAACGACCTTTTAAAAAGCGATGCAAGGCTAAACAGTAAAGTTGGTATTGTAGGTCGTAGCGATGTTCACACATCACTTTTTCTAGTGCTTCTTGATTATAAGAATCAACGCATTCACCTAACCAATTTGATTTATAATCAACCAAATAATATTTCCCTTCGAATTTAAAGACTAAATCAATAAACCCTCTTAGCATGCCTTGTACCGAATCAAAATCTAACTTAGGACATAATCTTGATAAACGATCATATTGTTTGCACAGACTATCTAATTGCTGGCTAGTTACAGTTTTGCGTATAGGAAGATAAAATTGTAATTCGTTAATATGTTGCCCCATTAACACTTGCGATAATATTAAATTTGGATCATGCAGTGGTGTAGTCAATACTTGTTGCATCCAATTCGTTACTACACCACTCCATGCTGGCTCTAAATTGAGTTTTTTTACCATTTGATTACATAATTCATCAAGGTTATCTGGTGTGATCTCTTCCATAATGCTGTGCATTAATGTACCCACATATGCCCCTTTCGGAAAGTGGTGGATATCATATTGTATATCGGTTGACGGAGCATTAGCAGGTTCAAGTTGGAGCTCATCCCAATCATTAATAATATCGGGATTGTAAGCCAATATGGCATGATTATGTTTTTGTAATTCAGTATAACTTGTGACTCGCCAACTGCTTGATAGCTTACGCGAAAACTCATTTGCCGATAATGATTGGCTTGGTAAAATTTGAGAAATATACTGTTCGCTCTCTATCGGTAATTGTACTTCAACTAAATTGGCCATATTGGCAATTGATCTTAGTTCATTTTTTAATAAATGATTAATCGCTGATTGACTTTTCTTCAATGAAGCAAGCCCAATACTGCAATGATAAACTGAACGGGTCATTGCTACATATAATAACCGCAAATCTTCAGCAAGGCGTTCATTTTCTATCTGTTGTTTAATTTCGTCGGTCAGTAACCATGCATAGGTTGTTTGATAGTCATTGTCTTTATCATGATAAAATTGACTATCCGCCTCACGATACATCGAAATAAATGGCAACCAAACAATTGGGAATTCCAGCCCCTTGGATTTATGAATAGTAATTATTTTGACAAGGTTTTCATCACTTTCAAGGCGTTGCTGGTGATTTTCTAAATTAGGGTCGGGGCTAACTATTTGTTTTGTCAACCAACGAATTAACGCATGTGGACTATCTAATTCATTTGATGCTTCTTGGAGTAACTCGCCTAAATGCATTAAATTGGTTAACGTTCGTTCACCATCTTGGCGAGCTAATATGTTTTCAGCTAAATGACGTTTTTTCATCATTCGGCGTAACATCACTAATACACCATAATATTGCCAAATTGCTTGGTATTGTTTGAACTCTTCAACTAAACTTTCCCATCTGTCTTGATCGTCAGTGATTTGTTCAAGTTCAGTCATGGTTTGCCCTAATAATGATGTCATTAATGCTAGTCTTAATGTTGTTTCGTTTTCAGGCATTAAGACCGCTTGCAATAAACTCAATACATCATTGGCCTCAATTGAAGAAAAGACACTACTATTGTTTGATAAATAGACACTTTTAACACCGTAATTGGACAATTTTTGTTGAATAATTTCGGCTTCACGCCCTGTGCGAACTAAGATCGCAATATCAGCTGTAGTGACAGGACGTTGTTTTTCTTCATTATCAATTAATATTGAAGAATTAGACAATAAAGACACAATTTGATTAGCACAACAACTTGCTATATGTTCTTGATAATCTGTATTGGTTGCAATGCCATCGGGCAATAAATAAGCTGTGAGTGCGGCAACTTCTTGGTTATTCACTTGCAAAGACTTTTGTTGATTCCTTTTTGCCCCATCCATGGGTAAAAATGGAATATCTTCAAATATAAATGGATTATTACAATTAGCGAATAATTGATTAACCGCTTTAACCATCGAAACCGATGAACGATGGTTGACATCCATAGTAAAATAATTTTCTCCAGTCGATTGTTTAGCTTTTAAATAAGTGAATATATCAGCTCCCCGAAAGCTGTAAATCGCTTGTTTGGGATCGCCAATAAAGAGTAAACCTCGATCTGGCTGTTGGTTATCATAAATACGGTTAAAAATTTGGTACTGCGTGGGATCGGTATCTTGAAATTCATCAATCAAGGCAACGCGGTATTTTGACGCTATAGATTGCGCTAATCGTTTACCTGTTTTTGCTTGTAACGCGCGGTTAAGTTGCCCAATAAGATCATCAAAGCTCATTTCACCATGTTTGAGCTTTTCGTCATAAAGCCCTTTTTGAATCACGCTAACAATATCCATTAAGATTTGGCTACGCAAGTCCAACGACTGTGTATATAGATCGTCAATTTGTTCAAAAACAAAATGACATGGCGCATTCTTTCCTTCTTTTGTCTTTTCGATTAATACCGATTGCTTAAATTTTTTAAGTTCATCTGGTAATTCAAACGTTTGAGTTGCGCTGTTAGCCCATGCTGATACTTTTATTACCCAATTGGGTAAATGTCGGCTACTATAAGATTGTTTGCTGACACCTGATTGAGTAATGATATTGACTAA
Source organism: Gilliamella sp. App6-5 (assembly GCF_001690525.1). Taxonomy (GTDB): domain Bacteria; phylum Pseudomonadota; class Gammaproteobacteria; order Enterobacterales; family Orbaceae; genus Gilliamella; species Gilliamella apicola_H. Next base: position 34,716 of record NZ_LZGT01000004.1, read on the forward strand.
TTCATCAGATAAATCTAACCAAGACTTTTTAACATTTTCAATTATTTCATAATTTTTTAGATAAAACGCCTTAATTGTTGTACCGATATCTGGATTTAACTTGTTAGTATTGTTAAGATTTAAACCTAAATAAGGTGTGATATCTTTTAATAATGCAGCTGGATCTTGCCATGTAGCAAGTACCAAATAAGCAAGCTGTTTATCAAGTGGCGTAAAATAGTGACGCCAAAACTCTTGTGTTACCCTTAATTTCAGTTGAGATTCATCAGAAATTAGCTTTTGTTCAAATAAAACACCTGACTCAAACGCATGGCTAGTTAATATACGCTGACAAAAACTATGAATAGTATAAATTGCCGCGTCATCCATTGATTGTTGAGCTACAGTAAGTCGTTGTATTGCTAATTTGTGATCATCGATTAACTCAATGAGTTGTTGATAAATCGGATCTTTATGCTGCTGTTGTTGTAGTCCAATTCGTAATTCTTGAATATTTTGTCTTATCCGTGAACGTAGTTCTTGAGTTGCAGCTTTAGTAAAAGTAACAACCAAAATTTCATTAACGTCTAAGGGTCTTGGATAACTATTTTGACCAATACCAAGCAATAATCTTAAATAAATAAAGGCGAGCGAATAAGTTTTACCGGTTCCTGCCGATGCTTCAATTAAGGTTCGACCAGTTAAAGGTAAATCAAAAAGATTGAGTTTTTTTACTCTGCTTGATAAAACCATTCAAGCTTTCCCGCAGATTCTGGCAATAAATTAATACAAGCAATTGCAGCAGTAGGAAACATAGGCGGAGAGACTTGTGGACAAAGTTCATTAACTAAATATCCAACTAATGGCAAATGTGATACCACAATCACATTTTCAATCCCATCGGCTAACAATAATGTTAATACGTCAACAATATGAGATGGGCTACCACTAGGTACTAAAAATCGATTAGTTTCAACTTTATCGACACGAACATGCGATGATAATTCTGTCAATGTTTGTTGTGCTCGTAGATAAGGACTCACTAAGCCAAAATCAAATTGATAATTTTGCTGTTTAAGCCATATTCCAGCTTGATTTGACTGAATAATACCATAATTTGTTAATGTCCGACTTGAATCTGATGAAGCAGAAAATCCTGCTTCACCATGTCTCATAATACAAACTTTCATCAATATTTAATTAACGTAATTTTAATTGGAAAATCATGGATTCTGCACCACAGCAAAAAGTGAATTTTACTGTTAATTTAAAGCCATCATTAATTTTTTCAATATTGCTCTCAATTTGGCAAGGCTCAGTTTCAACATCTTTGGCAGCTTGTGTTAATGATGCCAACTTTTGTTGAGCTTCAGATTCTGTCGCAAAAACGCACTCATATTCAGCGCTACAATCTTCATTGTCAATTATTGTACCCACATCCACACAACAACATGCGGCTGTTTCGTTTGCTTTACATTTGTTTAAAGAATCTGTCATGCTCTACACCTCTATTACCAGTTGATATGATTCATAGTATACTCTTAATCATAACTTAGGGCAAAGTACTAACGCTGTTTTGTTTTAGTTATTTATAATAACTTGATAACTAACCGCTCTAACAAATTTTGATTGAGTTTTTAAGGCATATATCGGAATTACTTGCGTTGTTTAGCGTAATTTGAAAAATGACTGTATAACGCGTCTTCCAAACAAGCGATACGGCGCTTATCTCATAAAAAAATCACCGTCATCAATTTGGCTAACTACTTTATGGTTAATCGTCCAACAATTTATCGTACTGAAAGACTCCATTAAACATTCAATAACATGACTCACATTGCATATTAAACACGAAAACAGATAGCATCGTTTTCTAGGTGAGTTGTGTGCTCACTATCGGATATTTACCCAACTATTCATCTTTTAGGTTATATTTTTTGTAAAAAATATTCAGGATTCTATACCGTTTCGCGATTAATTGAGGCTTTGCCATCTCTCATTTGTTAAACGTGTGCTCGCATCGTATCCATCAGAAATTCACGAAATCAACTAGCCCTAAAATAAATGGGTAAGTCAAAAGATAGAAAACGAAAAGTTTAAGTGATTGCAGGTAAAACGTTTTATGGGCTTTTTGGATGATTCATCATGAAGTGTAAACAACCTATTGTTTTCCTAGCAGTCATATAATTAGTTTTCTGAATAAATGTTGGCAGAATATAACAATAAACTACTTTGACAATAGTTGTGCAAATAAGATGGAGTGAACAAACCTCTGCCAGACGGCAGAGGTTACATTATTAAAATTTAGGCGCTGAAGGACGACCGCGTTTTTTAGCAAATCCTTTATCTGATGTATCAGATTTGCTACCTTTACGGTTTCGCTTAGATTCAGACATTGTGCCATTAACCAAACTCATTTTCATTGGCTGATTAAGAACTCTTACTTTTTCAAAGTGTTTTAATATGTCTTTTGGCATGCCTTTTGGTAATTCAACAGTTGAATAAGTATCATAAAGTTTGATATTGCCAATATAACGGCTACTAATATCGGCCTCATTGGCAATTGCACCAACGATATGCCGCACTTCAATACCGTTTTCTTTACCAAGTTCGATACGATACATATCCATATCACCCACATCGCGACGCTCACGACGTTTTGGTGTTTCGCGATTATCTCCGCGTAGGCGGCGCTCACCACCACGGTTATCTCGATCACGAGTGTCACGAGATGGCTTAAATACCGGATCAGGAGGAAGAATCAGCGGACGTTCACCTTGCGCTAATTTGAGCAATGCAGTTGCAATTGTTTCAAGATCAGCACCACTTTCGGCTTGTATTTGCGCTAATAAATTTTGGTATTGATCTAAATCACTACTTTCTAACTGTTTTTGGACTTGCTCCGTAAATTTAGCTAAACGACGTTTTTCCAGCAACTCTTTAGATGGCAATCCAACTTCTGGGATTGGTTTTTTTATGGTATGTTCGATATTTTTAAGCAAGCGACGTTCACGGCTATCAACAAATAAAATAGCACGACCTGCTCGGCCAGCTCGACCAGTACGTCCGATACGGTGAACATAAGATTCTGAATCTAACGTAATATCATAATTGATAACTAAGCTGATGCGCTCAACATCTAAACCACGTGCCGCAACATCGGTTGCGATTAATATATCTAATCGACCATTACGTAAACGATCTAATGTTTGTTCACGCAGTTGTTGTGTCATATCGCCATTTAAAGCGGCACAACTATAACCGTGTTTTTCAAGCACTTCTGCCACATCTAAAGTAGCCGATTTTGTTCGAACAAAAATAATCGCTGCATCAAAATCTTCAGCTTCTAAAAAGCGAACAATCGCTTCATTTTTACGCATACCTCGAACAAGCCAATAACTTTGGTCAATATCAGGCGCTGTTTGATTAGTACCTTTAATTTGAACTTCTTTTGGATTATGCATAAATCGTTTAGTAATACGACGAATTGGTGCTGGCATCGTTGCTGAAAATAATGCTGTTTGATGATTTTCGGGAATCGTTGCCATGATGCTTTCAACATCATCAATAAAGCCCATTCTTAACATTTCGTCAGCTTCATCAAGCACTAAACCTTTCAAATTGGAAAGATCTAGTGTTTTACGATTTAAGTGATCAAGCAAACGCCCTGGTGTACCAACCACTATTTGTGGCCCTTGTTTTAACGCACGTAATTGCACGTCATAACGCTGCCCGCCATATAAAGCTAGTACTTTTACGCCTTTCATATATTTTGAATATTCAGAACAAGCATCTGCAACTTGCATAGCCAGCTCGCGTGTTGGCGCTAGAACTAAAAGTTGTGGTGCTTTTAAGCTTGCATCAATATTCATTAAGAAAGGGATTGAAAATGCGGCAGTTTTACCACTACCCGTTTGCGCCATACCCAATACATCGTTACCTTCTAATAATAGAGGTATACATTCAGATTGAATAGGTGATGGTTTGCTAAAACCAAGATCATTTAATGCATTAAGGATATCCTCGGATAAACCAAGGTCAATAAAAGAAACGTCTTTTGTCATGTAAACTCGCTTATAAACTTTGAATATATAAGCTTGCTTATTTAGTTAGCAAAAAAATTAATAATGATTAACTAATATCAATTAAGATTTCTCTTATTTTTGCTAAACCAAATAAAGAAAGCAGATATAAATTTATGCCAGCTCACTAAATTGAAAATTTACAACTCACCCCAATAACTAACTGCCGATATTGACTCAACAACTATTCGATATAGAAACAACTTAAATTTAAAGCTAATTAATGCTTATATAATCTAAGATAAAGTTATCTGCATGACAAATGTTGAGAATATATTATTTGGCAAATCAGAACTACGCTATAACAATATTTTCACTTTTAAAACTGGCATGACCCTTGTTACTTTTCTTCAAGTAACTTCATTTCATAGAGTGCCTGTTGATGTTCAACATAGTTATAAATATTATTGGCTAAAGCATATTTAAATAACATTTTGGCACGCTCGTTGTTACCTTTACTTTGATAATATTTTCCTAAGTAAAAGTAGGCTTCACAAAGGCGCTCGGCTAACTGCCGATTATTTTCAGCACCTTGTTGAAGATTCTGCATTAATTTAGACTCACTTATTTTGTCTAAATAAAATGCAATAATATTGCCACTATAAATCGTTTTATCATTAATCAGATCATAACGTTTTTGTAGCTCATTTTGGGCAGCTTTATTGTTGATCTCCTTCTCAATCAGATAAAGCCATAAAATCCTGATAGGTTCATTCACATCATATTGATAAAACTGCAATGCATCGCGCTCAGCAGCTTGATAATGCCCTGTACGATATAACGCAATTGCACGATTTAAGTAAGCATAAGCATAAGTAGGATCAAGCTCTAACGTTGTATTAAACGATGTTAAAGCTTCATCAAAATTACCTTCTCTGAGCGCATAAGTCCCTAAAAAATTATAAACATCAGGGATTTCTGGATTAAAATTTAACAAATACGAAAAATCGCTTTGGGCAAAGGCTTTAAAACCTAATGAATCGTAAACAATACCACGCTCAAAGATAAGTTGCATTCGCGTTACAGTATCAAGATCTTTTCGTGATAACTGTTGGCTGATCTGAGCAATTTTTAATTCGTCATCATATGAAACCTGCTCAGGAACAGCCAGCAAAGGCTGAGAGTGAGAACAACCCGACAAAAGAATAACAGCTAGCAAAAAGCAGTATACAGCCCTCAGGTTGAATAATTTCACTTTTACCCCCCTAGCCTAGTGAATCACAGTTTTATTCTGCTGTCGGAGCAACATCTACTGCCGACTCAACAGCATCTTTCATGCTTAAACGGATTCTGCCTTGGCGATCAATTTCGAGTACTTTTACATTCACTTCTTGACCTATTTTTAAATAATCAGCCACTTTTTCGACTCGATGATCAGCAATTTGAGAAACATGGACAAGTCCTTCTTTCCCGCCAATAACAGATACGAAAGCACCAAAATCAACGATTCTAGTAACTTTTCCTGTATAAATTTTACCAATTTCGACATCAGCAACTAAATTAGTAATGCGTGCCATGGCATCTTTCGCTTTATTGCCATCTGAAGCTGCAATCTTAACTGTACCATCGTCAGTAATTTCAATAGTCGTCCCTGTTTCTTCAGTTAAGGCGCGAATAGTTGCCCCACCTTTACCGATAATATCGCGGATTTTATCAGGATTAACATTCATCGTATAAATACGCGGTGCAAATTCCGAAATTTCTTGACGAGGTTTATTAATTGCTTGCTCCATTACACCTAAAATGTGTAAACGTGCACCTTTTGCTTGATTAAGCGCTACTTGCATAATTTCTTTAGTGATACCTTCAATTTTGATATCCATTTGTAATGCACTAACACCTTCACGCGTACCAGCTACTTTAAAGTCCATATCACCAAGATGATCTTCATCACCAAGAATATCTGACAATACCACAAATTGATCGCCTTCTTTGACCAGCCCCATCGCAATACCAGCAACAGATGATTTAATTGGCACGCCGGCATCCATAAGCGCAAGTGAAGCACCACAAACAGAAGCCATTGAAGATGAACCATTTGATTCGGTAATTTCTGATACCACTCGAACAGTGTATGGAAATTCTTCACGACTTGGCATTACTGCCGCAACGCCACGTTTAGCTAAGCGACCATGACCGATTTCACGACGTTTTGGTGATCCAACCATACCTGTTTCGCCAACAGAATATGGAGGAAAATTGTAATGAAGTAAAAAACGTTCAGTATATTCACCCGTTAGTTCATCAATGATTTGTGCATCACGTTCTGTACCTAATGTTGCGGTGACTAATGCTTGGGTTTCGCCACGTGTAAACAGTGCACTACCATGCGTTCTTGGTAAAACACCCGTGCGGATATCAAGTGCACGAATCATATCTTTTTCGCGACCATCAATACGAGGTTCGCCCGCAATAACACGTTTACGAACAATTTGGCTTTCTAAATCGACGATAATATTAAGCACTTCGTTTTCATCAACTTCTTCATTTTGTTCTTTTAGTGCGGCTAATACTTCTTCTTTGATTAAATCGATTTGAGCATAACGCGCTTGCTTTTCGGTTATACGATAAGCTTCACCTAAGCGCTCTTTAGCGAGTTCAACAATGGCATTATATAGCACTTCGTTTTTAGCTGGTGCTACCCAATCCCATTTTTCGCAATTGGCTTTTTTTACAAATTCATTAATATTGTCAATAACAACTTGTTGTTGTTCATGACCAAATACCACCGCCGCTAACATTTGATCTTCAGTAAGTAAATCAGCTTCAGATTCAACCATTAATACTGCACTTTTAGTTCCAGCAACCACTAAATCTAAACGACTTGTAGCCAGTTCTTTTACAGATGGATTTAAGACAAATTCATCATTAATAAAGCCTACACGCGCAGCACCGATAGGACCATGGAATGGCACACCTGATAAGCAAAGCGCAGCAGAAGCACCAATCATAGCAACTAAGTCTGGGCTCACATCAGGATTTACTGAAACCACGGTTGCAATAATTTGGATTTCATTAACAAACCCTTCAGGGAATAATGGGCGAAGTGGACGGTCAATCAAACGTGCAATTAAGGTTTCGCCTTCACTTGGACGACCTTCTCGTTTAAAAAAACCACCAGGAATACGCCCTGCTGCATAGGTACGTTCTTGGTAATTAACTGTTAGCGGGAAGAAGTCTTGGCCTTCTTTCACTTTTTTATTGGCAACAACGGTAACAAATACAGCGGTATCATCCATATTAACCATAACCGCAGCAGTTGCTTGACGAGCCATAATACCTGTTTCTAAAGTCACAGTATGACGGCCATATTGGAATTTTTGATGAGTCGGATTAAACAAAATAATGTCCTCTTGTTATTTATTATGTTGAAGTTTGATATTTCGACAGGAAGCAGCATTATGCTGCACTTATTGATACTCTCTTCAACAATGTGGGGATAAATTCAACAAAAAGATTATTTCACTGTCACGACTAATGACAAATCTATAAATTATAGAGCTCTCATTAGTCGCGCGAAACATGAGATACAATCTTTACTTTGTTGACTTACATAAAATACTAATTTTTTTTCGAGCTCTGCATTATATCAGAGTGCCAATTTTTCACAACGAAAAAGAGGCCTAAGCCTCTTTTCAAGTAGATTATAAATTAGCGACGTAAACCTAGCTTTTTAATTAATTGGCTATAACGCTCGATATCTTTACGACGTAAATAATCTAATAATTTACGACGGCTAGACACCATACGTAATAGACCGCGACGGCTATGGTGATCTTTTTTGTGCTCAGAAAAATGACCTTGTAAATCATTAATACGCGCAGTTAAAAGAGCAACTTGAACTTCAGTTGAACCTGTATCGTTAGTACCACGACCATATTCAGCAACGATTTTCGCTTTAGCTTCTACAGTTAGAGACATAATAAACCTCTTCAAATAAATATAAAATATAGAATGACCGATCTCTAATTCAGACATTCCTCAATATTCATATAAGAATATATGAACTGCGTAATTATACTGAAATTTGTTAAAATAGCAATTTGATTTACTTAGTTAACCACAGGGTTTACTTGAGTTGAAAACCATATTCTTCTTGAATAAGTTTTTTTAACGCCTCAATATAATTTTGGGCTGATAGACTCAATTGAGCTTTTTGTGATGTGATCCAACCAATTAGGATTTTTTCATCTACATCTAAAGGTATTGATAAAATATCAGAACCATTTAAATCCGTACTTAACACTCCTGTACTAATGGTATAACCATTAAGTCCATGCAATAGATTAAACAAAGTTGCCCTATCACTCACATGAATACTTTTTTTATGGTAAACCGTACTTAAAATCTCTTCTGAAAAATAAAACGAATTATACTCCCCCTGCTCGAAAGAGAGATAAGGATAATCCTCTAAATCATCTAATGTTAATGACTTCATTCCCGCTAATGGATGATGAGTACTAATAAATACATGAGGATGCGCTTCAAAAAGTGGATTAAAGGTCAATCGATGTTCTTTCAGTAGTCGCAAAATTACCTTTTGGTTAAAATCAGTCAAATATAAGATGCCAACTTCGCTGCGTAAATTGGCGACGTCGGTGATAATATCGTATGTTCTTGTTTCCCTAAGCGTAAACTCGTATTCATCTGTATGATTTTTTTTAATTAAATTAACAAAAGCATTAACTGCAAAAGCATAATGTTGGGTTGATATACTACATAGCTGCTTAGAAGGTACTTTTTTTGAATAATGTTGTTCCAATAGCTCAGCCTGATCTAAGACTTGTTTAGCATAACCTAAAAACTCAACACCATCGGTCGAAAGTGAAACGCCTTTGGAAGTACGTACAAAAATCTCAATACCAAATTCGGCTTCTAAATCTTTTACCGCCGTTGATAAACTCGGTTGTGTAATGTACAAATTTTTAGCAGCCTCATTAATTGAGCCGGAACGTGCAATTTCTAAAATATAACGTAGTTGTTGAAGTTTCATAATATCAGTTAATGCCTTAACACAAACTATCTTGCTTAACACAAATATATACTAAATCATATTTAAGTGAAGTAAATAATTGTTAACGTTTTTATACTCAAACACATACTTTCCTGAAAGTTTTTAACAACGATTTTGTTGTGCTATTGTAAAATAGTGATGAAAAATAAATAGTAATGATTAAAATGGTGAGCAATTAAAAGAAGTTTTCGTAAATTAATTTTATACCCATAAGCGTTGAAACAGTAATTAGCATAGGTCTGATTAATTTGCGACCTTTAGCAATGACCATCTTAGCACCAAGTCTTGCACCTATAAATTGACCAACTAACATGATAAGTCCAATTGACCATATCACTTCACCACCAACAATAAAAAACAGTAAACCAGCTAAATTTGAAGTGAAGTTTAACACTTTGGTATGTGCTGTCGCTTTAGTTAAATTAAAGCCAGCCAGTGTGATATAGGCTAACGCATAAAATGAACCCGCGCCAGGCCCAAAAAATCCATCATAAAAACCAATTGCTAAAGCTGGTATTAGTGCAAATTGGATAAGTGAAAAGCGACTTTTACGATCGTTTTCACCAATGGTTGGAGAAAGCAAAAAATAAAGTCCCACGCCAATGGTTAAAATAGGCAGTAATAGCTTTAAAAAATCAGCTTGGACATGCATAACCGACAATGTTCCAACTGCCGATCCAACAAAAGCACACATGATTGAACACTTTTGCTGCTTTAAATCGACCATTCGCTGACGAATAAAATATAAACTAGCAGAAAATGAACCACCACAGCTTTGTAGCTTATTAGTCGCCAAAGCACTGGCTGGCGGCAGTCCAACCGCAAGTAAAGCAGGCACGGTTAATAAACCACCTCCACCTGCAATTGAATCAATAAAACCCGCTAAAATAGCAATAGTAAACAGTAAGATAAGTAACTCATCACTCATAGCGAATTGACATCATTACATTGAGCGCGATAGCGAAGATAATGATCCATTAGCACTATAGCAACCATCGCTTCAGCGATAGGTACGGCTCGTATTCCTACACATGGATCATGTCGACCATGGGTCGATACTTCAACGGCCTCGCCATGGATATTAATTGATTGCCCTGCAATTTCAATGCTTGGTGTTGGCTTTAAGGCGATACTGGCTAATATCGTTTGTCCTGAGCTAATACCCCCTAAAATACCACCAGCATGGTTAGATAAAAAACCTTGCTTGGTTATTTCATCTCGATTTTCACTGCCTCGTTTATTAACAACCGCATAACCATCACCAATTTCAACGCCCTTCACTGCATTAATACTCATTAACGCATGTGCAAGTTCAGCATCTAATTTGTCAAATACGGGTTCACCAAATCCTACTGGAACATTTTCGGCAACAATACAGACTTTAGCACCAATTGAGTCACCCTCTTTTTTCAGTGATCTGAGCAACTGATCAAGTGCCTCTAATTGGCTTTCATCAGCGCAAAAAAATGGATTTTGTTCAACTTGTTGCCAATCTTTTAATTCGCATTTTACATCGCCCATCTGAGCCAAATAACCACGAATGGTTATGCCAAGCTTTTCTTGCAGATATTTTTTTGCAATCGCGCCAGCGGCAACGCGCATGGCAGTTTCACGAGCAGAAGAACGGCCGCCGCCACGATAATCGCGTATGCCATATTTATTTTGGTAAGTATAATCTGCATGGCTTGGTCTAAAGATATCTTTAATTTTGCTATAATCTTGAGAACGTTGATCGGTGTTTTCAATAAGTAATCCAATACTTGTCCCTGTTGTTACACCTTCAAATACACCTGATAAGATTTTGACTCGATCGGCTTCTCGGCGTTGAGTAGTATAACGAGATGAGCCGGGTCTACGACGGTCAAGGTCATGTTGCATATCGGATTCAGTTAATGCAAGTCCAGGTGGAACGCCATCGACAATACACCCTAATGCTACGCCGTGTGATTCACCAAAAGTGGTCACTTTGAATAATTTTCCGATTGAGTTTCCAGCCATAATAAATTTATTCCAATTATTGAAAGTCGCTTATTTAAAACAGTAATGATATTGAATCAACTCTTCACGAGTGATCGCAAACACGCCCAGACCACCATGCTTAAATTCAATCCAATTAAATGGGACATCTGGATATTGTTGCTGTAAGCTAATCCAGCTATTACCAACTTCACAAACTAATATACCCGCTGGAGCTAAATAATCTATTGCATCTCGTAAAATTGTTTTTACCAAATCTAAACCATCAAAACCCGCCTCTAATGCTAACCTCGGTTCATATAAAAACTCATCTGGCAAATCACTCATATCTTCACTATCAACATAAGGTGGATTTGTGACAATGAGATCATATTGTTTTACAGGCACATCATTAAATAGATCTGACAAAATAGGCGTAACTCGAAAATCCATTTCGTGCATTTCAATATTTGTTTGTGCAATATCTAATGCTTCTAATGAAATATCGGTGATATCAACTTGAGCATCAGCAAACTCATAAGCACAAGCAATACCAATACAACCACTGCCTGTGCACAAATCTAAAATATTTTTAGGCTCAGCAAATATTAGCTGTTCAAAATGGTTATTAATGAGTTCACCAATAGGAGAACGAGGAATTAATACACGTTCATCAACGTAAAAAGAATGGCCACAAAACCAAGCTTGATTAGTTAAATAAGGGGTTGGCACACGATCTTTAATTCGTTTTTGAATAACATCAAAAAGTTGATTTTTTTCGTCATTAGTCAGATTTGCAGAATAAAATTCCGTAGGAATAAATAACGATAGCCCTAATGTTGCTAAAATCAGTTGTTTAGATTCATCAATAGGATTATCTGTACCATGTCCTAAAAAGACTTCTGATAGATTAAGTTGCGATGCTGTCCAGCGTATAAAGTCCTGAACTGTGCGTAAGTTTTCCATAATGACTCCAAATGCTTTAGGAGAGGAAGGCGTTATTTATCATTCTAGGCGACGGCCTTCAATGGGGGTTTTGCTAGAGTAATCTTGACAGTATACCCCTAACAACAATGTTGAACTTGAAGTCCCACCCTTTGATGACTAACTATTTATGGCGGTGAGGAAGGGATTCGAACCCTTGATACGTTGCCGTATACACACTTTCCAGGCGTGCTCCTTCAACCACTCGGACACCTCACCTAATTATTAGAACCTGCTTTTTCAAGCAGGTTGCATACTATAATGATCACAAGATAATTAATCAAGCTTTTTTAATTCATACAAACAATAATACCAAATGTGGCCAAAACAGCGAGTATACTAACTGTTGTGAGCAAAGCATATTTTATATCTGAACACATTTTATTATCTCCAATTATTTTTTATTATTAATTAGTCTTTTCGATTGGCAAATCAAACGAAATAATCTTGTTAATAGCGCCACTACTTTCAAGTTTTGGATATTTAGACGCAAAATCAAGAAGTATCTCGATTGATTCATCTAAGTAAGCATCGGGTTGTTTATAATCCTTAGGTAAATCATCTAATTTAGTAATTGATGGTAAACCTGCTTTCTTTAGACGTTCATTCATTCTTGTTAAATCACGATCATCATTAGTTTTTTGTTCTGCTTCTCGTTTTTTCTTATTAAGCGAAACAATATATTGACGATCTTTTTTATCATTAAACCGCTTAATATCTTCATCAATATAGATAAATTCAGGATTTTTTGAAATTCTAGCCAAATGTTGCGATTCTAAATCAGGTAACAATGACTTAATATTGGCAAGAACCAAGTAATTAGCTGATGGTATTTTATCCCAAGGTAACGCATTGTCTAAGAACCGCTCACCTGTTTCATCAACATACTTAACTTTATTCATTTCAATGTCCGGCTCAACACCTTTCAATTGTGTACTACCGCCATTGATACGATAAAACTTCTGTACAGTGTATTGAGCACCGCCCAGTTCAGGCCAATTTGGATGTAATCTTGCATCAACTGGATAAGAAATGTTACGAGAAGTTTGTACAGTTCCTTTACCATAAGTCGTTTCACCAACGATTAATGCGCGCCCATAATCTTGCATAGCAGCAGAAAATATTTCTGATGCTGATGCACTATAGCGATTAACCATTACAACAAGCGGTCCGGTATATTCGATACCTTTATTTTTATCATCATAAGTAATGACTTTTTGCAAATTGTCTCGAACTTGAACAACAGGCCCACTATCAATAAACAAACCAGTTAAAGTGATAACTTCCGCTAATGAACCACCACCATTATCACGTAAATCAATAACCAGACCTTGCAAATTTTCTTTATTTGCTTTCGATAAAAGAGATTCCACTTTTTCGGTTAATCCCATGTAGAAACTCGGTATTTCAATAACCCCTACTTTACCGCGCTGATTATCAATGATCTTCAATTTCGCTTCACGATCTTCAAAATGAATTTTATCACGAGTAAGCTCAATGACTTTGGCCTTACTATTGTTACCTGCTGGTAAAATTTCTAACTTAACTATAGTCCCTTTTGGTCCACGAATTTTATCGACAATATCATCTAAACGCCAACCAATAACATCTTCAATTGCAGAATTGCTTTGACCTACGCCAATAATTTTATCGCCAACGGAAAACAACTTACTTTTTTCAGCAGGTCCGCCAGTGACAAAAGACATAATCACAGTATAGTCGTCTTGCTGACTTAATGTTGCACCAATGCCTTCAAATGATAAACTCATTTCAGAATCAAAATCACGTTTTTTACGTGGTGCTAAGTAACTAGTATGAGGATCGATCTCTCTTGCAAATGCATTCATAAATACTTGGAAAGCATCTTCATTATTTGATTGCATTATCGTTTTCAAAACACGTTTGTAACGTTTAGTTAATACTTCTCGGATCTGTTTTTCATTTTTTCCTGATAAGGATAAACTGAGCTCGTCATATTTAACGCGTTTGTCCCAATAGGTATTGAGTTCAGCTTCAGAAGTCGGCCATGCAATTTCTTCACGATTGAAATCAACTTCATCATTGGCAGAAAAATCCATAGGACGCTGTAAAACTTCCAGTGCATATTGATAACGGTTATAACGTTTTAGTAAAAAAAGATTATAGATGTCATAAGCCGTTTTTAGATTACCGTCAATTAATTCCTGACCTAAAAACTCTTGTCTGTTTCGGAATTTATCAACATCACCTTGAATAAATATGGATTTATTTCCATCTAATAATTTGAAATAGCGATCAAAAATCTGAGCAGAAAAAACTCCATCTAAGGCAAAATTGCGGTAATGTGATTGAGTAAAAAAATTGGTTACACGTTTAGCGACAACCTGATGAATCTCATCTTGCTTTAAAACGGGGATTTGTTCTTTAGCTTGCGGTTTTGCCTGAACGTTTTGGCTAACAATACCAAAAACAAGACTAAGTGCAATAATACCTTTCAGTAATTTATTCATTCAAATTCTCTACTTATTGATAATGTGTTCAGGTTTCACCGTTAATTCCATACCTGCGCCAACCTTTACTTTAATATGCTCTTTTTCAATATTAATTATTTGTACTTTTATAGGTTTATTGCCTACAATAACTTTAACAAAATCACCAATTTTTGGAGTTTTGGATTTTTTAAATGGTGCACGAGCCGTTTTACGTTTTTCTTTTGCGCGTTCTTTAAAGCGCGCTTTAGCCTTTTCTTTGCTATCTTTCAACTGTTGTTGAGCATGATCCATCTGTTCTTGATTGATGACTTCATGAGGGTTGCCATCTAAGTCAACACGGTTAGCCCCTGCTTTTATACTATACAAGTAGCGCCAACTCATGGTGTATGCACGCAATGCCGCTCGAAGTTTAGTTTTACTAATTATGTCACTATTATCCAGACGAGACAGGATATCTTGAAAAATACCAATTTTTAATGGTTTTGCTTCACCTTCAAGGGTAAAACAATTCGGGAATTGTTGAGCTAAATAAGCAATAATCTCTTTACTATTTGTTAATTGAAACTGACTTTCCATTGTTTATTCCATAGCAACTAAATTTTACGGACGTTAAAGTATATCGTAGCTTATACAATAACACTAATCATCTTTTTTCTGTTTATTAATAAAAGTAATAAAATCTTTAATACCGTTTCGCATCAACCATGAGGAGACAATAGATTGTTCATCAGCGGATAACTGTTCAAAAGCAGTCATCCAAAGTTGTAAAGGTTCGATCGGCGAAATGATATAGTTAGCACTTTCTTCTTCACTATATAATGCTTTTTTAACATTAAGTGGTAAGCTACCAATATGATATTCCAAAGCTTTACCTCGAACGCCCGCTCTTTTTCGAGCAGTCCAATTTTCAGCTCTGGCTTTACGATTAACGCCTTGTATTGTTGACGGCATCCCTGCAATACTTGATAGCTCTTTTGATGAAAACCACTCTTTCATTTTTACTATCCCATTTTAACACATTTAAGAAAAAGTTATAGAAATTAAAGAAACTTTGATACAATAAATAAGAAACGCATAATTATTAATAATTCAAGTTCAATTGCAAACTTACTCGTTTTAGTAACTTTGGAGCATAACATAGATATACAAGGTTATAAACTAAGAGGAAATAAAAAATGAAAAAAAAGTCTAAAGATTGGCATCCAGCAGACATTATCGCCGCTCTAAAAAAGAAGGGTACAACGCTTGCAAATCTATCTCGTCAATCGGGTTTAAGCTCATCCACACTTAGCAATGCATTAGTGAGACCATGGACGAAAGGAGAGATTATTATTGCCAAAGCATTAAATTTAGAACCCCATCAAATATGGCCTAGCCGTTATATCGATTCGAAAACAAAGCAACCAATCAAGCGTGTAATACGACAGAGCAAAGAATAAATTTTACATTAAGCTGTAGGCAAGAAATGAATTTAAACAAAAATACGGAAAATATGGAAACATATAGAAACAAAAATCATTGTTTCCATGTTTCTAGCTTAATAACAATTTTGCTATGATTGAATATGAGTTAATTTTTCCCAGAAATATAAATAATTCTTCATCTTGAACGTTGCCCAACATGTGCTATTATTAGCGATTATCAATAAAAGCATTACCCATCTCAGGCAACAATATGATGAAAAATGTAACAAAATACCTTATCGCATTATTTTCAATTGTAATATTATCAAGCTGTTCACAAAAGAATTTTGTAGAACAAGGGACTCCATTAAATAAAGAAAAAGTAAAAAATATAGTGGAAGGCTCAACGACTGAATCCCAAATAATTAGCCTATTTGGTAAACCAACAAGCCAAAAGGAACTTAATTCAAATGAAACACAATGGACTTATCAATACACGAAAAAGAGTTCAACCAGCCATATGTTAATTGGTGAAATTCAATATGATATTGTTGAAGGAAAACTCGATATTATTATCTCTAAAGGTGTGGTAACTTGGTTTAATTATGACGAACACCAAAAACAGAAAAAGTGGTAATAAAAATTATCCAGTTTTATAGCACATCGCCAAGGTGTGCTAAACGCTTAATGTTTCCTCTTTATTGAACATATTCACCTTAAAAAACGTTTAAACTTCATTCAACTATTCTCTACAGGTTATACAATTCTGGACAAAATTGCGCATTAGGTTATACTCATCAAAGAAATTAACCAGACAATCGCTGCTTTGTTGCTGTCCTTTTATTAAAGGAGACAAACAGAGGGGAGGAAAGTCCGGGCTCCATAGGGCAGAGTGCCAGGTAACGCCTGGGGAGTTTTGGCGAGAGCGAAAATTCACGACTAGTGCAACAGAAAGTAAACCGCCGATGGCTTATTTTATAAGATCAGGTAAGGGTGAAAGGGTGTGGTAAGAGCACACCGCGCAACTGGTAACAGTTGTGGCACGGTAAACTCCACTCGGAGCAAGGTCAAATAGGGATTCATTGGCGCGGCCCGCGTTGAATCCGGGTAGACTGCTTGAGCTAATGTGTGAGCATTAGCCTAGAGGAATGATTGTCCACGACAGAACCCGGCTTATCGGTTAATTTCGCTTTCTATTTTTTATTGTGGTTTGATGTAGCTTTAGATTGTTTTTTATTACTTAATGAGCGTTTGACAGCAAGAAAAACTGAAAATAGCAATCCTAATACCAATAAAAAAATAGGTATTAACATTAACAAAGACATAATTTGCTTTTCATACTCTTTGAAAATTGGCGATAATCCAAATAAATAACCTAATGTCACAATCAAAAAAATCCATAATGTTGCACTGATCAAATTATAGATATGGAATTTTCGACTATGTAATCCTGATAATCCTGCCATCATTGGTAATAATGTACGTACGAAAGCAATAAATCGTCCAATAAATAGCGCCTGTAATCCATACTTATGGAACAATACTTCCGATTTGTGATGATATTTTTCAGGTATATGTGCCATCCAACCTTGTACAAGCTTAGTATTACCAAGCCACAAACCTTGTGCATAACCTAACCAAGTTCCTAAAGCTGCGCCAGCAATTAAAATAAGATTAATTAAACCAAAATGAAATACATTTTGACTAATTAACACACCTGTTAAGAATAATAGGCTGTCTCCGGGCAAAAAAGCTGCTGGTAAGATGCCATTTTCTAAAAGGATAATAACAAACAACATACCATATAGTGCCCATAGCACATTAGGATTTGAAAGCGTTGCAATATCCAAATTAACAAACGCATGATAAAGTGTCATTATTGTTTCCATCTATTCTAAAATCCCATTGATGTATCTTTATTGGTGGTTAATGGTACCACCAACGGTTAAATTATTCACTTTCAAAGTGGGTTGCCCAACCCCAACAGGCACACTCTGTCCAGCTTTACCACAAATGCCGACACCTGAATCGAGTTCAAGGTCGTTACCCACCATTGATACTTGTTGCATAGTTTCAATACCAGAACCGATTAGCGTTGCACCTTTTACTGGCTTTGTTATTTTACCTTTTTCAATCAAATAAGCTTCTGACGCCGAAAAAACAAATTTACCGGAAGTGATATCAACTTGCCCTCCAGCAAAATTAGGTGCATACAACCCATAATCAACGCTGCTAATAATATCGTCAAAAGAAGAGCTGCCCGCCAACATATAGGTGTTCGTCATTCTTGGCATAGGTAAGCAAGCATATCCTTCACGACGCCCGTTGCCCGTTGAATATGTATTCATCAATTTTGCGTTGAGTTTATCAAATAGATATCCTTTTAGGATACCATTTTCAATAAGTACAGTTTTTTGACTTGGTGTGCCTTCATCATCAATTGAAATTGAACCACGCCGATTTTCAATCGTGCCATCATCAACAATAGTACAAACTTCTGAGGTGACTTGTTCACCCATTTTTCCAGAAAATACTGAGCTATTTTTACGGTTAAAATCGCCTTCTAAACCATGACCTACAGCTTCATGTAACAAAACACCTGGCCAACCAGCACCTAAAACAACCGGCATTGTGCCAGCGGGTGCAGCTTTAGCCGAAAGGGAAACAAGTGCTTGGCGAACAGCCTCTCGCGTGTAACTATCCGCATAACTTTCTGATGTTTTAGGATTGATCGTTAAGAAATATTCATACCCAAATCGTCCCCCTCCGCCACTACTTCCACGTTCGCGTTTACCCTCTTTTTCAACCAGAACTGAAACCGACAAACGAACCAAAGGACGAATATCGGCACATAGTGTACCATCTGTTGCTGCAATTAAA
The DNA here is from genome assembly GCF_001690525.1 of Gilliamella sp. App6-5. GTDB lineage: Bacteria > Pseudomonadota > Gammaproteobacteria > Enterobacterales > Orbaceae > Gilliamella > Gilliamella apicola_H. The sequence goes on from NZ_LZGT01000004.1 coordinate 53,485, forward strand.
ATGTCTTCGTAACTACCCGTTAAGCTAGCTGATACTTCAATAACGCTTGGGTCAATTGAGCGCGCTAACTTATCAATTTGCTGCAACAACGCTATTTTCTGCTCTTGAAAAAACGAATTGATCGGATTTATTGATGGATAGATTGACACTGTTTGAGTAGATTTAAATGGCGTCACCGCTATGGGGGTTTGTAGTTTAGTAATTGAATTTGCAGCTAATACACTTTGTTCTAAACGCGCCAATGAAAGCTGATCAGTATAGGCAAAGCCCGTTTTTTCACCCACAACAGCCCTAACACCAACGCCTTGATCACGATGAAACGAAGCATTTTTTATAATACCGTCTTCAAGTAACCAACTTTCATAATAACCAGATAAGAAATATAAATCACCAAAATCAATTCGCCTTGAACTTAGCATATCAAGTAAATGCAGAAGATCTTGTTGGCTTAGATTGTTTGAATTGAGCAATCGTTCACTCACTTGAGTTAGTATCATAAATTCCTTAAATTTTAATTGTGGATGCTAGCTTTTTTGATGATCGATTAAGAAACTCGAACATAATGATTGTTTAGCTTTCATCATTTTTATACTAAAACGCATAGTTTCCTGAAAATTTTTTACAAAATAGTGCTTATTACATTAACACCACGTCGTATTGTTCTTGAATATAAAGTGGTTCAACTTTTACTTCAACACGTTTGCCTACAAATACCTCAACTTCGGCTAAAGCATGAGACTCATCATGAGTTAAAGCATTAGCCACAGCGGCTGAGGCATAAACTAAAAAGTATTCTGAGTGATGTGCTTTATAAACACGAACTATTTCACGTAAAATTTCATTGCAAACTGTTTCTACCGATTTGACCATACCACGGCCTTTACATGCTGGACATTCCTGACACAAAATATGCCCAATACTTTCGCGTGTTCGTTTGCGAGTCATTTCGACCAAACCTAAAGTCGAAAATAAATTAACAGTCGTTCTGGCTCTATCTTTAGATAAAGAATCATGGAGCGATTGTAACACCCGCTCTCGATGCAACTCTTCTTGCATGTCAATAAAGTCGATAATAATAATACCACCTAAATTACGTAATCGTAACTGGCGTGCAATAGCAATGGTTGCTTCAATATTAGTATTAAAAATCGTTTCTTCTAAATTTCGATGACCAACAAATGCACCGGTATTAATATCAATTGTTGTCATGGCTTCGGTTTGATCAATAATTAAATATCCGCCTGATTTCAATTTAACTTTACGATCTAATGCTCTTTGTATCTCGTTTTCGGTATCATAAAGATCGAAAATTGGTATATTACCACGATAATGTGATAATTTGCTGGTCACTTCGGGCATAAATTCTTGCGTAAACTCAACCAATAAATCATAAGTTAGTTTCGAATCCACCAAGATTCGCTCAATGGGATCACCAACAAAATCACGTAATACACGTTGTGATAATGCCAATTCACCATAAACTAGATTTTTACTTACCGGACGAGCCATACGCTGTTGAATTTTAGCCCAAAGTCGTTTTAAGAAATTGGCATCTTGCTCTAACTCATGCGCACTCGCACCTTCGGCTGCCGTTCTAACAATAAAACCGCCTTCGCATGTTACATATTGTTGAACAATATTTTTTAACCTTTCCCGTTCTTGTTCACTTTCTATGCGTTGCGACGTTGCCACATGGGCAGAATTTGGTCCAGGCATTAATACTAAATAACGCGACGGCAAAGTAATATCGGTTGTCAGTCTAGCGCCTTTGGTTCCTAGTGGATCTTTAACCACTTGCACCATTAAGTCCTGCCCTTGACGAACAAGTTCAGAGATATCTTTTACTTGAAATTGTTCTTGTTCAGTATCTGATACGCACTCAGTATGAGGCATAATATCTGATGCATGTAAAAAAGCCGCTTTCTCAAGCCCAATGTCTACAAAGGCAGCTTGCATACCAGGCAAAATACGGATCACTTTACCTTTATAGATATTTCCAACAATACCACGCCTAGATTCGCGATCAACATGGATTTCTTGCAATACACCATCTTCTATGTAAGCAACTCGTGTTTCAGATGGCGTCACATTCATTAATAGTTCAACAGACATAAGATTCCCTTTTAATTGATAGCAAAGCTTCGCCTTATTAGCCGCAATAATAGATAGATGACAATCCATAATAAGCCATCAATACAGCTTGATAGTAAAATTAATGGTGATATTGTTATTGTATGATAAATACTAACTTGGAATAAAAATACCAGTAAATTGTAACATACCGAAACACCAAAGATGATAAACGATTGTTGCCATAACGCTAAATTGCGTATTACTTGGAATTTAAAAACAAGTAAATAAGCAATAAATGAATAAATAAAAGCATGGATCCCCAAAATCGAACCAGTACACAGATCCATCATCACGCCAAATACAAAAGCGGTGCCAATTCCAACCCGATGAGGAAGGGCAATCAGCCAATAAGCAAAAATGAGGATCAGCAAATGGGGTTTAAACATGTTATATGATGGTGACCACGGAATAATTTGTAAACATAAACCAATGAATAACGTTATCCAAATAATTAATATTCGATTACGGCCCCTCATGTTTTACTCCTTGATTTCCCCACAATAACAATAAATAACGAAGACGTTTCAAATCAGCTGTTGGTGTAGCTGAAATAATAGGGGTTGAATCGGTAATATCAAGTTTTACTGAACTGACTACGGCTACCGGATATCCCTCAGGGAAACGACCATCAAGTCCTGAGGTCACTAAAACATCACCGACTTTTATATCAACGTTATTAGGCAAAAATTCTAACGTTAAATCATTACTACAGCCATTACCTACAGCAACCATGCCAATATCATTTCTTAGTACTTGTACTGGAATGGCATGTTGATAATCACACACTAAAATTGCGCGACTTGTTGATTGCGCGGTTTCATAAATTTGTCCAACTATTCCTTTCTCATCGACAACAGGTTGCCCAACATAAACGCCATCTTGTTTGCCTTTATTGACAACGAATTGATAAACATACGGATCAGTATCTGCTAGCAATACTTGCGCAGCCATTTTATGCTCATCATGCCTTAATGGGGAACCGAGTAATTCACGAAGTCTACTATTTTCATGTTTTAAGTGCTCAAGTAATAATAGATCGTTTTTTTGTTGCAATAACTCTGCATGCAATTTTGCGTTTTCATTTATTAGGCTTTCTCGCGTTTTTGACATCTCGTAAAGCGAATCAAACGAAGATCTTGGCGCATTCGAAACATGATAAAGAGGCGAAATAATGGTATCGAGATAATAACGAATTTCTTTAAATGGGCGATAATTGACATCTAATACAATTAGAGCCAAGGCTAACGCTAGAGAAGTAAATAATTGCACACTGAGAGGCGAACGTTTAGAAAAAAGTAATTTCATTGTCCAGTACTTACCTGTTTTATGCTCAAGATCTAATTATTTCAAGATATGACTCCGCCGACAAAGTCGGCGGAAGAAAATATGAGATGTTTACTGACTAATTGTTTCATCAATATGAAACTAATTTACTTAACAATAAGGCAGCAATTACTCTTCACTAAATAGATCGCCACCATGCATGTCTACCATATCTAATGCTTTGCCACCACCTCTTGCAACACATGTCAATGGATCTTCAGCCACAACAACATGAATACCAGTTTCAGCTGATAATAATTTATCAATATTACGTAATAAAGCACCACCACCAGTTAAAACCATACCATGTTCTGAAATATCAGAAGCGAGTTCAGGAGGACATTGCTCTAATGCAACTTTAACCGCACTAACTATACCACTTAATGGTTCTTGCAGCGCTTCTAAAATTTCATTAGAGTTTATAGTAAAGCTACGCGGTACGCCTTCAGCAAGGTTACGTCCACGGACTTCTATTTCAAGCACTTCATCACCCGGATAAGCACTACCAATAAAATGCTTGATTTTTTCGGCTGTTGCTTCACCAATTAAGGCACCATAATTACGACGAACATAGTTAATAATCGCTTCATCAAAGCGGTCACCACCAATACGCGCAGACGCAGAATAGACAACACCATTTAATGAAATAACGGCCACTTCTGTAGTACCACCACCAATATCAACGACCATTGAACCTGTTGGCGCAGATACTGGTAAATCAGCACCGATAGCCGCTGCCATTGGTTCTTCAATTAAATATACTTCACGCGCACCTGCGCCTAATGCAGACTCTCGGATAGCTCGACGTTCAACTTGTGTAGCGCCTACAGGAACACAAACAAGTACGCGAGGGCTTGGTCTTAAAAAACTATGGCTATGAACTTGGCGAATAAAATACTGTAACATTTTTTCAGTGACAGAAAAGTCGGCAATAACGCCATCTTTCATTGGTCTAATAGCAGCAATATTACCAGGCGTTCGCCCTAACATCAGTTTCGCAGCTTGCCCAACAGCAGCAACACTTTTGGGTGTGCCAGTGCGATGATCTTGGCGGATCGCTACAACCGAAGGTTCGTTTAATACAATACCTTGTCCTTTTACATAAATAAGTGTGTTTGCTGTACCTAAATCGATCGATAAATCATTTGAAAACAAGCCGCGAACTTTTTTGAACATAATAAAAACTCTTCCTAGAATAAATCTTGTTTAAGTATATTTTAGTATTTAAAAACAAACCATGGAATCAAAAATATATATTTTCAGCTTCATTCAAGCTAAATAAGATATTATTTAACCTTTCCAAACCATAGCCAAACCCAATAATAACTCACTTTCGTTATTGTATCGCAATTATAAAATAATACCTAGAAAATAGTATAACAAGTGTTTGTAAAGGAGATATATAATGACAAATTCAGTTTTACAGTGTATTCTTCCGCGTTAATGTTGAGTTACAACCTTATTATCGGCGAAAACAACACAGTTAGCCATTAATAAGGATGCATTAAAATCATTGTTACTTATATCAAATAAACACGGTGTAATTCATGGATATACGCAAAATTAAAAAATTAATTGAATTAGTTGAAGAGTCAGGTATTTCTGAACTGGAAATTTCTGAAGGTGAGGAATCAGTTCGAATTAGTCGTTCTGCTCCTACTACAAACTATTCGGCGCCAGTACAAAATATTCAAATTCCTCAACCCGCTCCTGTCGTTGTAGCTCCAACAGCTCAAGCTGAAGTTGTAACAGAGACTGTTGTAACTGATGGCACAACAATCAAATCCCCGATGGTTGGAACTTTTTATCGTACACCAAGTCCAGAATCAAAAGCTTTTGTTGAAGTTGGTCAAACAGTAAATGTTGGCGATGTACTTTGCATCGTTGAAGCGATGAAAATGATGAACCAAATCGAGTCAGAAAAAGCTGGTACAATAAAAGCCATCTTGGTTGAAAATGGTCAACCAGTTGAATTTGATCAGCCACTATTCATTATTGAATAATCTGAATTTATTAATGACTATACGATTAAGAGATTGAATATGCTTGATAAAATTCTTATTGCGAATCGTGGAGAAATAGCTCTACGTATATTACGAGCATGTAAAGAACTTGGAATTAAAACTGTTGCAGTTCATTCTACGGCAGATAAAGATTTAAAACATGTATTACTAGCAGATGAAACCGTCTGTATTGGCTCAGCAGCTTCCGTAAAAAGTTACCTTAATGTGCCAGCACTAATTTCAGCTGCTGAAGTAACGGGTGCTGCTGCTATTCACCCAGGCTATGGATTCTTATCTGAAAATGCAGACTTTGCTGAGCAAGTTGAGCGTTCAGGCTTTATTTTTGTTGGTCCAAAACCCGACACTATCCGTTTAATGGGCGATAAAGTATCAGCGATTCATGCCATGAAAAAAGCCGGTGTGCCTTGTGTGCCAGGTTCAGATGGGCCTCTAGGTAGTGATATTGAAGCCAATAAACAAATCGCTAAACAAATTGGCTATCCTGTGATTATTAAAGCTTCTGGTGGCGGTGGTGGTCGCGGTATGCGTATTGTTCGGGAAGAAAAGGATCTTGAACAATCCATCAAAATGACCAAATTGGAAGCCAAAACAGCTTTCAATAATGATATGGTTTACATGGAAAAATTCCTTGAGAACCCACGTCATATCGAAATTCAAGTACTTTCTGATGGTCAAGGTCATGCTGTTTATTTAGGTGAACGAGATTGCTCAATGCAAAGACGTCATCAAAAAGTGGTGGAAGAAGCACCAGCACTTGGCATCACACCTAAAATGCGTAAATTCATTGGTGAGCGTTGCGTTAATGCATGTATTGAGATCGGCTATCGTGGTGCTGGAACATTTGAATTCTTATTTGAAAATGGTGAGTTTTATTTCATTGAAATGAATACTCGTATTCAAGTAGAGCATCCAGTTACCGAAATGGTAACTGGCGTTGATTTAATAAGAGAACAAATTTTGATCGCCGCCGGCAAACCGCTATCAATTAAACAAAGTGATATTGAAATTAAAGGTCACGCGATTGAGTGCCGAATTAATGCTGAAGATCCCAAAACCTTCATGCCATCACCAGGAAAAATTACCCGTTTTCATGCACCAGGTGGCTTTGGTATTCGTTGGGAATCACATATTTATGCTGGTTATACTGTCCCACCTTACTATGACTCAATGATTGGTAAATTAATCGCTTATGGTGAAACACGCGTAGTTGCCATTGCCCGGATGAAAAATGCCTTAGCAGAGCTAGTAATTGATGGAATCAAAACCAATATTGATCTTCATATTGAAATTATGAATGATGAAGGCTTCCAAAAAGGTGGCACCAACATTCATTATTTAGAAAAGAAATTAGGCATTTATGAGTAACAAAATAATCCCTATCTATTAGGGATTATTGCTATATTTAAGTATCAATAAGGTATGGGTAGATATAAATGAAAAATTGGGGAAAAAGCGCTGAAGAAATTTTAACCATGGGACCTGTTGTTCCAGTTATTGTGATTGAACGTATTGAAGATGCTGTACCACTAGCCAAAGCGCTCATTGCTGGTGGAGTAAAAGTACTGGAAGTGACGTTACGGACAGCTTGCGCAATTGACGCAATAAAGAAAATCATCAAAGAAGTTCCTGAAGCTGTGGTTGGTGCAGGAACAGTGACAACTGTTGAACAACTAAAACAAGTCACCGAAGCTGGTGTTGAATTTGTCATCACTCCTGGTATTACTGACGCTATTTTAAAAGCGGCGGTTGAAGGTTCTATCCCTGTTATTCCTGGTATTGCAACTATTTCTGAACTATTAACAGCACAAGAATATGGTCTAACAGCATTAAAATTCTTTCCAGCTGAAATCAATGGTGGCGTTGCAGCATTAAAAGCTTTTGCTGGTCCTTGTGGATATATGAAGTTCTGTCCAACTGGGGGAGTAAACCCGAAAAACTATCGCGATTACCTTGCGCTTGATAATGTACTTTGCGTCGGTGGCACTTGGTTTATACCTACTGATGCCATTGCAAAAGGGGATTTTGCTAAAATTACGGAAATGGCAAAACAAGCCGTTGCTGGTGCACAATAACTGCTATTATTCCGCCGATATAATATCGGCGGTTAACCACGCGTTGTCGATGCTTCTTAACTTCTTAACCCTCGCCCACTTTCAATAAGTCGCCATGCAATTACATATAGTACGGTAACAAACAAAATCAGCATTGAAAACGTGATCCATAACGGCACGTCTGTCACGCCCAAAAATCCATAACGAAAACCGTTAATCATATAAACGATTGGATTGATTTTTGAAATCCACTGCCAAAAGGCTGGTAACATAGTAATGGAATAGAAAACACCGCCAAGATAAGTTAATGGTGTTAATACAAATGTTGGAATAATGCTTATATCATCAAATGTCTTGGCAAATACCGCATTTAATAAACCCGCTAATGAAAACAGAATTGAGGTCAATAGTAATGTACAAACGACAAATAACCAAGAATATACTTCATAACGAACAAAAAATAGTGATACGATCGTCACTAAAATACCGGTTAAAATACCACGCATCACGCCACCACCAACATATCCTAAAATAAGAATATGCGTTGGTACAGGCGCTACCAATAACTCTTCAATGTTATGTTGAAATTTAGCGCTAAAAAAGGATGAACAAACATTGGTATAAGAATTGGTAATGACTGACATCATGATTAATCCCGGCACAATAAATGCCATATAGCTAAATCCCCCCATGTCACCAACACGAGAGCCAATTAAATTACCAAAGATGATAAAATAAAGAGACATTGTAATAACGGGCGGAATTAGCGTTTGAACCCAAATTCTTAAAAATCGTGTCACTTCTTTACGCCAAATACTTTTTAAGGCAATCCAATATAAATTATTCATCAAATATCACCTTTTTGTTTGGTATCATTGTGCAATAAATCAACAAATAACTCTTCTAACCGATTTGCTTTATTTCGTACACTAATCACTTTAATACTCTGTTGATTTAATTGTTCAAATAATTGGTTTAATCCATGTTGCTTATCTACTTTGACTTCTAACATTCCGGCTTCAATATCAGAATAATTGTAGCCTTGTAATTTAATTGGCTCAGATGTGGGTACATAATCAATAACAATTGTTTCAGATTGACTTTTGGCCAATAGATCACGCATTGAGGAGTTCGCAATCAATTGACCTCTCTGAATAATACCGATATTTCGACATAGCATTTCGGCTTCTTCTAAATAATGGGTGGTTAAAATAATTGTGATACCTTGCCGATTGATTTCACGTAAAAAATCCCACATAGAACGGCGTAATTCAATATCAACACCTGCAGTTGGTTCATCAAGAATCAATAGTTTAGGCTCATGTACCAGCGCTCTAGCTATCATTAATCGCCTTTTCATGCCACCAGATAACATGCTAGCTCGACTGTGGCGTTTGTCCCATAAATCTAAAATTCGCAAATACTTTTCAGCACGCTCTAATGCAAGCTTTCGTGGCAATCCATAATAACCGCCTTGATTAGTAACTATTTGTAGCACTTCTTCAAATTGATTAAAATTAAATTCTTGCGGAACAAGCCCTAATTGTCTTTTAGCATTGACAACATCTTTATCTAAATCATAACCAAAAATTTTAACTTGTCCCGCTGTTTTGGTGACTAATGAGCTAATAATGCCTATAGTTGTTGACTTCCCAGCACCATTAGGCCCCAACAAGGCATAAAAATCGCCAGCTTGTACAGTTAAATCGATACCTTTTAATGCTTCTATACCATTTTTATAAATTTTTTTGAGTGATATTAGCTCAAGTGCAGGAATTGATGGCATAAATATATCCTAAGTGAATCAATTACTATTTGAATAATATGATATCATGTTAAATCAATTGACAATAAAATCAATCAATGTAAAGGTCTTTTTAATTTTATTTATATCAATGCGAATAAATTATCATTGTAAGATTATAGCGCATATTATTATTGGTTGGGCACAAACAGTGTAGTTTTAATTTTCAAGCTGTGTGCCTTTATCGTTGAAGGAATAAGTAGCATGTTTAAAATTGGGTTAGTTTCAGTATCAGATAGAGCTTCAAGTGGCGTTTACCAAGATGAAGGCATACCATCATTAGTTTCATGGTTAAAAACCGCATTGAAAACGCCTTTTGTAACCGAAAATCGCATTATTCCCGATGAACAAGCTATTATTGAACAAACATTATGTGAGCTTGTTGATAATCTACATTGCCATTTAATTTTAACCACCGGAGGTACTGGTCCTGCAATTAGAGACGTAACACCTGATGCGACACTCGCCATCGCTGATCGGGTGATGCCGGGATATGGAGAGCAAATGCGTCAAATCAGCTTACATTTTGTACCAACCGCAATTTTATCAAGACAAGTTGGTGTTATTCGCAAAAAATGTTTAATCATAAACCTACCAGGCAGGCCAAAATCAATAAAAGAAACCCTTGAGGGGGTTAAAGATAACCAAGGCAATGTCATTGTTGGTGGCATTTTTGCTAGCATCCCCTATTGTATACAACTATTAGAAGGACCTTACATTGAAACCCATGAACAAGTTATAAAGTCTTTTCGCCCTAAAGATGCAATTAAACCAACTCTTTAAGTTTATGCCAATTTAACTCATAATTATCTATAACGAAATTATTATTCATGCTATCTAAAATTGCTGGCGTTATTTTAATTTGAATAGCAAGCAAATTTTATTATAAGTATTATGACTGCATATATTGGCACAATATCAGTAACAAATTAAAAACCAAGGAACATTATGAAACAAGCCGATCTCACTAAAACATTTAAAGAGATACTTCGTCAAGAGAAGTTTAGTTCACAAGTAGAAATCGTACAAGCGCTACAAGAACAAGGTTTTGATAACATCAATCAATCCAAAGTTTCGCGTATGTTAACCAAATTTGGCGCAGTGAGAACCCGCAATGCAAAATCCGAAATGGTCTATTGTTTACCTGCAGAAATAAGTGTGCCCACAACGAGTAGTCCATTAAAAAATTTAGTGATTGATATTGATTTCAATAGTTCAATGGTGGTGATAAGAACCAGCCCTGGTGCCGCTCAACTCATTGCTCGATTACTTGACTCGATTGGTAAATCAGAAGGCATTTTAGGTTCAATTGCGGGCGATGACACTATATTTAGTACACCTACTAAAGAATATACAGTAAAAAAATTATATCAAACCATTATTGAATTGTTTGAACGTGAGTTATAGGTTTTTCCATTTCGCCCTATTGCAAGCAAATAATTTTAATATTTAAACTATTGACACAATTAATAAAATCGTTAATCCTATATAACGCTGATTTCGTAACTGAAGTTGCAAAAACGAAGAGGCGCATTACTCAGGTAAATCATTGTAGGGACTGGAACCACGAATAAATGATCGAGGGGATGTAATGCCGAGGTTTGATTGCCAATCCAGAAGCGATCAAATCGACTGCAAGGGCTGAATCCCTTGGGTTGTCACCTTAACAGGTGGAGCGCTTCATGGTCTGTATTTTTTAATTGTAAATAGGACACACCCGCTCTAACTCTGTTAAAAATAAAAAATTTTTAATATGAGGAATTTATGGAAACATCATTTGTAATTGCTAAATTTGGTGGTACTAGTGTTGCCGATTATCCTTCAATGGTAAATAGTGCCAATATTGTAATAGCTAATCCTAACGTAAAAGTTGTGGTACTATCGGCATCTGCTGGCGTAACAAATTTACTAGTCGCATTAGCAGAAGGACGTGATGCCGATGTTCGAACTCAACATATTGCCAAAATCCAATCAATCCAATACAACATCTTAGAACAATTACCTGAAAATCCCGAACTACGAACTGAAATTGACAAAATCATTGCTAATATAGCCTCTTTGTCTGAAGCCGCAAGTTTAGCTACATCACCAGCATTAACTGATGAGCTAGTTAGTCACGGTGAAATTATGTCTTCAAAACTGTTTGTTGAAATATTAAAAGAAAAACAAAAAAATGCCATATGGTTTGATGTCCGTAAAGTTATGCGCACCGATGATAAATTTGGTAAAGCCACCCCAAAAATTGAAGATATTAAACAGCTTTGCTGTGCCCATTTAAAATCACTAAACAATCGTAGCGTCATTGTAACGCAAGGGTTTATCGGTAGTGAAAGTTCTGGCAAAACGACCACTTTAGGCCGTGGAGGAAGTGATTATACAGCAGCGTTATTAGGTGAAGCATTGAATGCCACTCAAATTGACATTTGGACTGATGTTGCAGGAATTTATACTAACGATCCGCGCATTACCCCAGCGGCTAAACGTATTGATGAAATATCTTTTGCTGAAGCAACCGAAATGGCAACGTTTGGCGCGAAGGTACTACACCCAGCAACACTAGTCCCAGCTGTGCGGAGTAATATCCCTGTTTTTGTTGGTTCAAGTAAAGCACCTCAAGAAGGAGGAACTATTGTTTACAACACTAATAGCATTACATCTAAATTACCCGTATTTAGAGCATTAGCCCTACGTCGCAAGCAAACATTATTAACACTTACTAGTTTAAATATGCTGCATGCACAAGGTTTTTTAGCTAATGTGTTTACGATATTAGCCAAACATAATATTTCGGTTGATTTAGTTACAACCTCTGAAGTCAGTATCGCATTAACTATCGATACCACAGGTACTAACACTAACGGCAACAGTTTATTAACAAAAGCATTATTTGATGAACTGTCAACAGTGTGTCATGTCACAGTTGAAGAAGACTTAGCACTAATTGCTATTATTGGCAATAACCTAACATCAACACAAGGTATAGCAAAAGAGGTGTTTGGTGTATTAGATGATTTTATTATTAGACTTTGCTGTTATGGAGCAAGTACTCATAATCTTTGCCTATTAACAAAAAGTAATGACGCAGAATCCATTATTAAAATTCTACATAACACAATTTTTGAACAATAATGTTATAAGGGAGATTTAATCTCCCTTATACTTTGCTCTAATTATCAGCTTATCTTTTTTAGTATATTTTAAGGAAACGAAAACAGGGCAAAACATTATTAACTTTTATTATCCATAATTATAAAATACAAAATGATTTATGAATTCACAATATTTTATTGGTATAGTGAGTTTTTAAATTAAATCCCTATTTTCTTTAGTAGTATTAGTTATTAATATACTCTAAATATTATTTATGACTCTTAATTAATCGATTAAAACTATTTCATTGAACATTATCTTCTGTTAGATTTTTTAATTAATTCAAGTAAACTAAAATTAATTTCAATCACAAGAGGAAATTATCATGGGTATTATAAGTTGGATAATTCTAGGATTAATTGCCGGCTGGATTGCCAAGTTTTTTATGCCACTAGGAAGTGTAGGTGTATTTAAAACTATTTTATTAGGCATTGCAGGTGCTTTAGTAGGTGGTTATATTAGCACCTTCTTTGGTTGGGGTAGTGTGACTGGATTTAACTTCCCTAGTTTGTTAATTTCAGTACTTGGTTCGATTATACTCATTTATATCTATCGTCACATAAAGAAATAATTTGTTCCTGTTAAATTGGCGGGTATCCCGCCAATTTAAATACACTTCATGCTTAATATTTCCAGATATATCACCTTTATCCCCATTTGTAGTACTAGCCTTACTTGCGTTGTTTACCCTAATTTGAGCAACGACTGTAACAAATACTTATAAAAACAAAACTAATACGAAAAGACCTGATGAGGCATTAAATAACATAATGCCTATTGAATATAAAACACTAAAACAGACAACGTAATTTTCTATATTAGTTTTGTACTCACTATGAGGTATTTCCCCAGCGGTTCACTTCTTAGGTTCTATTTTTTGTAAAAAATATTCAGGATTCTATACCGTTTCGTGATGAATTGAGAATTTGTAGTATTTATTGATTAAAACGGGCGATAACTATCGTATCAATCAAAAACTCACAAACTCAGCTTACTCTCAAATGAATGAAAAACAAAAAGCGATAAGGACTTTAATCAAGAGCTCATGTTCACTTTTTAGGTTATATTTTTGTAAAAAATATTCAGGATTCTATACCGTTTCGTGATGAATTGAGAATTTGCAGTACCTACCGGTTAAAACATGCGATAACTATCGTATCAATCAAAAATTCACAAACTCAGCCTACCCTCAAATAAATGAAAAACAAAAAGCGATAAGAACTTTAATCAAGAGCTCATGTTCACTTTTTAGGTTATATTTTTGTAAAAAATATTCAGGATTCTATACCGTTTCGTGATGAATTGAGAATTTGCAATACCTATCGGTTAAAACATGCGATAACTATCGTATCAATCAAAAATTCACAAAACCCACCTGCCTTATAACAAATAGGAAAACTGAAAGCATAATATTAACTTTGATGGAAATATGGCATAATCTGCAAATAGTTGGCGATGCAAAAGATAGAAAAGATTTATTCACTACATAAAGATAAAACAATTTTGGAAAAATGCCATATACGTTATTAGAGGATTATTTTAATCATAAAGTGTAAAAAACCGAGTGACTTACAATATATTATTTTAAATTAAATCCATTACATTAAATATCAGCATCTGTTAGATTTTTTAATTTAGTAAACTAATTATAATTTCAATAAGCAAAGGAATTTATTATGAAAATTATAAGTTGGATAATTGCTCTAGGATTAATTGCTGGCTTTATGGCCAAGCTTTTTATGCCACTAGGACGTATTGGTATAATTAAAACGACTTTTTTAGGCTTAGCAGGAGCCTTAATGGGTGAGTGTATTAGCTCCTTATTTGGTTGGGGTAGTATAACAGGTTTTAACTTTCCTAGTTTGTTAATTTCAGTACTTGGGGCGATTATACTCATTTATATCTATATAATTTAAAACAATAATGTGTTTTAAGCTTATACTTTCAGATATATCTTCTTTATCCTCATTTATTAAGGCATATACCAAAACGATAAAACAAAAGTTATTATTTTGGTATATGCATATTCACACTATTTATTTACAAAGTTTAGAATAAGTAATTTCGTCATATCCAGATTTTTGTTATATTATTTAACAAAATCCATCAATTTTAACCTGTAGATAATAATGTTAAAAATATTCAATACATTAACCCGCGAGAAAGAAACATTTCAACCTATTACCCCTAATAAAGTTGGGCTTTATGTTTGTGGAGTAACCATTTACGATCTTTGCCATATTGGTCACGGGCGTACTTTTGTTGCATTTGATGTTGTCACACGTTATTTACGTTTTTTAGGTTATGATTTAACTTATGTGCGTAATATTACTGATGTTGATGACAAAATCATCAAGCGTGCACTCGAAAATGGCGAAAGTTGTGATCAACTTACTGATCGAATGCTTCAAGAAATGTATGCAGATTTTGATGCACTTAATATAAAACGACCTGATATAGAACCACGTGCTACTCATCACATGCCACAAATTATCCAATTAGTTGAAGAATTAATTGCCAAAAATCATGCCTATATTGCCGATAATGGCGATGTGATGTTTTCAGTAGACAGTGATCCAAATTATGGTATTTTATCGCGACAAAATTTAGAACAGCTACAAGCTGGTGCGCGTGTTGATGTAGTTGATGTTAAACGTAATCCAATGGATTTTGTGTTATGGAAAATGTCAAAACCGAATGAACCAAGTTGGGATTCGCCATGGGGTAAAGGTCGCCCAGGTTGGCACATTGAATGTTCGGCGATGAATAGTTATCAGTTAGGTAATCACTTCGATATTCATGGTGGTGGTTCTGATTTAATGTTTCCACATCATGAAAATGAAATTGCCCAATCAACCTGTGCGCATGATGGTCAATATGTCAATTATTGGATGCATTCCGGCATGGTTATGATAGACCAAGAAAAAATGTCAAAATCACTCAATAATTTTTTCACAATTCGCGATGTATTAAAACATTATGATGCCGAAACAGTGCGTTACTTTTTACTATCAGGTCATTATCGTAGCCAACTCAATTATAGCGAAGAAAATTTAAAGCAAGCGAGAATAGCACTAGAGAGACTCTATACAGCCCTACGAGACACTGATCCAACTTATCCACACGTAGTAACGCCTGACAGCAATTATTATCGCCAATTTTGTGATGCAATGGATGATGACTTTAATACGCCAGAAGCTTATTCAACTCTTTTTGATTTAGCTCGTGAAATTAATAAAGCCAAAGCTGATAATAATATGTCCCTTGCTAATGAATTAGCTGCTGAATTGCGTTATTTATCCGCTGTACTTGGATTATTAGAACAAGATCCCATTAAATTTTTACAAGGTGATCAGCGAGATGATGTTGATGTTGCATTAGTTGAGGCATTAATAAAACAACGCAACGAAGCTAGAGTAAGTAAAAATTGGGCACAGGCCGACGAAGCTCGCGACAAATTAAATGCAATGAATATTGTGCTTGAAGATGGTGCGAATGGAACAACATGGCGCAAAAAAAAATTAATATTCTCAAAATAAAAATTTTGATGAATAAATAAAATAACACACTAAGCAGTGTCAATTAGAAAAATAACACCCACAATTCTGTGGGTGTTTCTATTTGTGATCATCGTAACGTTTTATCAATCGAAGTTAAAATACCACGTAAAATATTCAGTTCCTGTTGTTCAATACGTGCGCGAGTAAACAATCGTCGCAAACGCCCCATAATTTGCCCAGGGTGATTGGCATTAATAAAGCCTGTTTTTAACAAAGTCTGTTCTAAATGTTGGTAAAAACGCTCTATATCTGCATCAATAGGAAATTCAGTTTCGGACAGATTCGCATTTTTTTGCTCTGATATGTTATTTTCAATATTTAACATTGACATACGAATTTCATAACACAAAACTTGCACCGACATGGCAAGGTTTAAAGAACTATAATCAGGATTAGCAGGAATGCCAACATGATAATGGCACTTTTGCAATTCTTCATTCGTTAAACCAACACGTTCACGCCCAAACACCAAAGCAACCTGAGCGCTGGCATTAGTTGCTTCTTGAATAATCTTATCACCACATGTTTTTGGGGTTAAGTGTGGCCATTGCAAACTACGAGAGCGGGCGCTAGTGCCAATAACTAAAGTACAGTCGGCAATCGCTTGTTCAAGTGACGAAAAAATTTGCGCATTTTTAATAATATCACTCGCACCTGCCGCTAATGAAATCGATTGAGAATCAGGCTTGATGACTGGATTAACTAAACAAAGATTCGTTAATCCCATGGTTTTCATTGCTCTTGCAGCAGATCCCATATTACCTGTATGAGATGTTTCAACCAAAACAATCTTTACATTATCTAAATAACTCACATTATCCTCATTCATTGAAAATATCTTATAACGCATAATAAACTAAATATTTATTGACACAGTATATAGTAAAATCCGTTTCAGCCCCACTGTTATGCAATAGCTAATTAATAGAATCTATTTTTAAATTAAATTCACAAAAATGTGATCAATAATAAATATCTTATTGACGAGAATAAAATAATTTGCCAATGTAGTAATCACAACATTTAAAAATGTTAGATTTATTGATAAAAAAACGGAGGTCAACTATGGCTTTAAGTATTACCAGTAAACAAATGGATATTACCCCTGCAATTCGTAACTACCTAGAAGATAAGTTTTCGAAGTTAGATAAATGGAGAGCACAGCTAATCAATCCTCATTTTATTTTATCCAAAGAACCGGATGGATTTATTGTTGATGCAACAATTGCCACTAAAGGAACGCCGTTAGTTGCCTCTGCTAAACATATTGATATGTATGCCGCAATTAATGATCTTATTGATAAACTTGAAAAACAACTCAATAAACTGCAACATAAAGGCGAAGCTCGTCGGGCATTTAATAGCATAAAAGAAGCCATACCAGAAGGGGAATAATTCCCCTTCTATAAAGTAAATTACAATAACAGTGATATTAAATATAAGTATGTTCGGATAAAAACGATAACAATACTCATTCTTAATTTAGAAAATATAGTATTATGGGCTAACACAGACATCGCCAACGTTATCATATTGGTCTTCTTCGATTACTCTAGTGGTATATCGCGAGCAATTGACGTTACCAAACATTGAGTTAGCAAATAGTATTTCAGAACCAGATCGGCAGATGTTATTCGACTGGGTAACCCAATATCCATGATTCAAGAAAGCGTTGTTAGGGGTATCAGTAATATAGCCCCACTCATTAAGTATCCCGCCAATCCAGCGATTACTATCACGGTAACTTAAACGCCTTTGGTAACTGTTAACATTTCTGCCCGGTATACCTCCGGTCCAGCCATCCCCATTTGCATTAGTTAAGTCATTCGCATCAGGAACCCGATAGCCATTACCTAAATTACGACAAAATTTTTGAATATCGTCATAAGTGCGACTCCGTTGAATCGGAATTATATACCAACGCTCTATTTTGAAACTGTATAACAATTCTAAATGGGTACTATCTGCATAAATATTAAATAATGAAGGGTTAAATGCCTTATTATTTGAGCTTATATCAGGTCCATTTAGTTCTATCTTTAATGCTGCTTCACCCAAAGGTGTATCTCGCCAACCTGTTGTACTCTTGCTTAATGATAATGTCACCCCCATACCACTTGTTGCACTCACCTTTGTCCCATTTGCAGCTATAACTTGTTCTGGGGTTATATTTTTTAAGAGTAAAAAGAAATACAATTTGTTTGCCCCTGTGGTCGGAAAGTTATTTGTTGTGTCACTCACATCGGCGACTTTAAACCCTTTTTGGCCATTCCATAAATCTGGCGACTCATCACCAGCAGAAAATAATAAATTGGGCTGAGCAAAAGCAACGGAAGGACATGGCTTATCCATATTAGGAACAACAATATGATAGGTATAACGATCACCTATAAAGGTATTGCTCTTTGGCTGACCATACTTTGTTAATATACTAACGTTTGTTGCCGTTAGTGTCAGTTTATAAGGTGCGCTACACGCGCTTAATGTTGCTTTTTGGTGATTTTTGACTTGTGTTGTAATGTCTTGACCTTTTTTGTCTTGCCATTGGATCATTAAGCTCCCCGTTGCACTTATTTCAACATCACCATCGTCATCTTTCCCGTAATTATACGGTGAATTAACCAATTTATTTAACTCAATGCTAGGATAACTTGCCACTGGTACCATTGTTTGTATATCAGCAAACGTTGTAGTACTTGGTAACTCAATAGGATTGCTTGCGCTTGAAGTATCTATCGTCACATTAGGATAAAGCGCACTATTTACCCCAGGTGGAATATAATGCCCATTAGGTAACGTTATTCCTAATAGTCCTTCAGCACTATTTATTTTAGTTTCCCCACCATCCAAGCTTAAGTACGGAGCGCTTCCATTTACCACATTTGCTGTCGCTGCCGATAATGCACTCGCATTATTAACGAATAACACAGGATAAATAATAACCAACAGAATTAAACGTAAATTGCAACATTTTAACAATGAAAAAGTACGTTCAACTAACTTAGTTACTACACAGGGGCGATAATTAAAATAAGAAGCTAAACATGTAAAAAGAGAAGCATTTTTTGAAATTAATTTTTGTGGGTGATCAAGAAATGTGTTTGATTCCTTCATTTTATAATTACCTATTCCTTTTGATAATTTTAATTTATTTTCAATTTTCTAGAATAAAATTCTATAGGTGCCTTTTTTATCATTCATTAATGATATTTTTCCATGCAAATAATAAGAACTGTGCAAATTAGCATATAGAACCTGCATTATAAATAAAAAACAGTTGTTTAAAAGCAAAAAAATAGATTTTTGTTAAGATTTGTAAATATATTGTACAAACGCTACATGTTTATACCGAAGACTTGAGATAGATTTTTTGAATATACTATAATGACCTAAAAATCTTGGTGATTTAGACATTTTTTATATCATGATAATAAACAGAAAATAAAAAATTTTGTTATATCGAGTCCACAGTAGGTATATCTTTATTCTATCATAAAAATAGACTTTGATGGTGTCTTTATTTTTTTGCTTGTTATAATACAAACTATCTTTTTTAAAATATCTAATGAAAATGACTGCAAACCCTTTATTACCTTTACGAGATAAGATTAATGAGCTAGACAAAACGTTGTTAGAACTTATTGCTGAACGTCGCAGACTCTCAACACAAGTCATTCATACTAAAATTGATGCGAACATTCCGGTGCGCGATATGGAGCGTGAGCGTTCACTGATAAAAACTTTAATCAATCAAGGCAAAAACTATCATCTTGATGATGTATTTATTAAGCGCTTATATCAATTAATTATCGAAGATTCTGTACTATTACAACAAAAAATCTTACAAGAAAAGCTTAATCACGGCACTAGTGCTACTGCCAAAGTTGCCTTTTTAGGTCCCAAAGGCTCTTATTCACATTCTGCTGCTCGACGCTATGCTAGCGCTCACTTAGATGAAATGATTGAATTAGGCTGTTCAACCTTTAAAGATATTTTTACACAAGTAGAAAATAGAGCTGTAGATTATGGCATTTTACCAATCGAAAATTCTAGCTCAGGCTCGATTAATGAGGTTTATGATTTATTGCAAAAAACCAATTTGCACATTATTGGTGAGCTTTCTTTACCTATCGATCATTGCGTTCTTGCTATACCAAATTCACAACTTGAGCAAATTAATACTATTTATAGTCATCCACAACCATTCCAGCAATGCAGTAACTTCCTAGAAAACTACCCTCATTGGAAGATTGTATATTGCGACAGTACTTCATCAGCAATGGAAACTGTTGTTAAATTGAATCAACCTAATGTTGCAGCAATGGGTAATAAAGATGGCGGTGAATTATATGGACTGCAAGTCCTTGAACATAACTTTGCTAATCAAAAAGAAAATATTACGCGTTTTATTGTGTTGGCACGCCAGCCGATTGAGGTTTCGGATCAAATTCCAGCTAAAACCACAATTTTAATGAAGACAGGTCAACAAGCAGGTGCTTTAGTTGATGCCCTATTAGTATTACGTAATCATAATATCGTCATGACTAAACTTGAGTCGCGTCCAATTCATGGTACACCATGGGAAGAAATGTTTTATATTGATTTGCAAGGCAACATCCATTCTTATGAAATGCAAACAGCACTCAAAGAACTAGCATCAATGACGCTATATACTAAGGTGCTCGGATGCTATCCAAGTGATTCAATTGTTGCGGTAATGTAATGACTATGACAATGCAACATTTTTCACAAGCGGTACTTAACTGGTATGAACAGTACGGTAGAAAATCGCTACCTTGGCAAATCGAAAAAAGCCCTTATCATGTTTGGTTATCAGAAGTCATGTTGCAACAAACTCAAGTTGCAACTGTTATCCCTTACTTTAACCGTTTTATTGAACAATTTCCCAAGGTAACTGATCTTGCAAAAGCTTCAATAGATGATGTATTGCATCTTTGGACTGGTCTTGGCTATTATGCAAGAGCACGTAACTTACATAAAGCAGCCCAAATGATTGCTGAAAAGTTTAATGGTAAATTCCCAACACAATTTGACGATGTCATTGCACTACCCGGCATAGGGCGTTCAACTGCTGGGGCAATTTTATCACTTTCACAAAATCAACATTATCCCATTTTAGATGGCAATGTAAAACGTGTTTTAACCCGATATTTTGCAGTTGAAGGCTGGTCTGGTATTAAAACTGTTGAAAATAGGCTCTGGCAATTGAGTGAGCAAGTTACACCCAAAAATAATGTTGCAAAATTTAATCAAGCCATGATGGATATTGGAGCAACGGTTTGTACTCGCTCTAAACCTAAGTGCACTTTATGTCCTTTACATAATCATTGTCTTGCCTATAAAACTGAAAGTTGGCAACAATACCCAACCAAAAAACCTAAAAATACTATTCCTGAAAAAATAGCCTATTTTTTAATACTTGAATATAACCAAACTATTTGGCTCGAAAAAAGACCAGCGTCTGGCATTTGGGGAGGCCTATATTGTTTACCTCAGTTTTCAAGTAAGCAAGCGTTAACTGACTGGTTAAAAAAATACGGAATTGAAACAACCAAACCAAAGCAACTCACTGCCTTTCGCCACACATTTAGCCATTTTCACTTAGATATTATTCCTATCTATTGTGTTATCACTAAATATAAAAAATGTTGGGATGAATCTTGTGGCTATTGGTATAACCTTAAAGCTGACAATGCCAAAATAGGACTAGCAACACCTATTTATAACTTATTAAAACAAACGACTTACTAACGCTTCTTTATCAGTATCTAGGTTATTTTTCGTATATAATTACCGATTATTTTTAACGATATTCAGTTATGCAAAGCAAACCACATCAAAATTTATCTAGCTACTTAGTCTTTTTAATGGCATTTGCTATTGGTATTACTATTGCCAGCAATTATTATGCTCAGCCGCTATTACACTCGATTACACATGATCTACATATAAAAGTAGAAAATGCAGGATCAATCATTATGGCAGCCCAATTTAGTTATGCTGTTGGCTTACTTTTTATCGCTCCACTTGGCGATAAATTGGAGCGTAAAAGGCTGATTATTATTTTAATGATATTATCCACTTGTGGACTTATAGTAAGCGCATTATCTCAAAATATAGGGATGCTTATAATAGGCACGGCTATGACAGGGCTATTTTCAACGGTGGCTCAAGTTTTAATTCCTTTTGCTGCCACGCTATCAAAACCAGAGAATCGTGGTAAAATTGTAGGCACGTTAATGAGTGGTATGTTACTGGGTATTTTATTAGGTAGAACCTTTGCTGGCGCCATTTCAACAATTGCTGATTGGCATGACGTGTATTGGATTGCAACAGGTATCATGACCATTGTGACGCTATTACTCTGGATTTCTCTACCTAGTTACCATAGCGATATTAACATTAATTATTTTAAGTTGTTATGGTCGATTGCTTTATTATATAAACAAGAACCAACGCTTAGGATTCGTTCACTATTAGCCATTGTATCATTTGCACTATTTTCACTATTATGGACACCGCTTGCCTTTTTGTTAACTAATGCTCCATACCACTATTCTGATTTTATTATTGGTTTATTTGGACTTGCTGGTGCGGCTGGTGCAATGGGATCTCCAATAGTGGGAAAATTGTCAGACAAAGGAAAAGGTTTTATTGCAACCACCATAGGGTTATGCTTATTACTGTTATCTTGGTTGCCGCTCTCGTTAGCCAAATATTCAATTTACACCTTAATTATCGGCGTGATTTTATTAGATTTTGCCGTACAAGTGACCCACGTCTCAAATATGAATGCCATTTATCAAATTAGGCCCGAAGCACGCAGCCGAATGAATACAGGTTATATGGTATGTTATTTTATTGGCGGAATGCTAGGATCTGCGGGTTCAACCTATTTATTTAGTCATTACGGATGGATAGCAATAATCATTGCAAGCACGTCTTTGGCAATATTAGGTATCATTTGCTGGCTTTTTTATACTAAAACGCATTCCTATCAGAAACTTTTTGACAAAAATCACAGTAATAAAATGTCAACTTAGATCAAATATGCATAGCGTATTTGATCAATTGTTTTTTTAATAATGGGCTGTGATTAATTGCATTCATACCAATGGTTCTTAATGTCTTTTTCAGCACATTATCACCATTAAACATATCTTGAATAGTTCGCATGGCAGTTAACATAACTAACGTATCTTTACGACGGTTAAATTCAAATGACTTTAAATTATTTACAAGTCCAATATCTTTTTGTGTATCAATTAATTGTTTAATGGTCGAAACTAATAAAGCGGAGTCTTGAAAACCTAAATTCACACCTTGTCCTGCTAAAGGATGAATCGTGTGCGCAGCATCACCGATAAGTACTAAGCGATGTTTAACAAATTGTTTTGCAAAACGCGCTTTTAATGGAAAGACCATGCGCGGATTAATTAATTTACATTTGCCTACCTTATCACCCGTTAATGCTAATAATTCATTTGAAAATTCAGATTCACAAAGCGCAGTTAAAGTTTCTGCATTATCTGGTTTAGTCGACCAAACTAAGCAACTTTTATATTCATCCCAAAGAGGAAGAAAAGCGATAATCCCATCAGGATAAAACACTTGTCTAGCACAAAATCGATGTGGATACTCGGTTTCAACAGTGGTAATAACAGCATGATGAATATAATCGCGCTCAAAAACAGAAATATTTTTGCATCTACGCACCCAAGAATGAGCACCATCAGCACCTATCATTAATTTAGATTGTAAAACAGTTTTATCAGCAAGCGTCAAAAAGGCAAAGTCATCATTAAATGTACAATCAATGGCTTCGCAACTAAAAATATTAATATTGGAACAGTTTAAAGCATATTGGTAAAGATAATGAGAAATGACATTATTTTCGATAATATAACCTAGATTTGGATAGCTATAATCTTTAGCGTGGGCTGATAAATGAGCTTGACCATTTTTTTCCCATACACCTATTTCGGTAAACTCTTGTACACGTTGACTGGCGCACAAATCATTCCATATACCGATTTGCGAAAAATACCGTTGACTTGCGCCATTAATAGCTGAAGCTCTAATACCAACATCTTCATGTGACAAGGATGCATGCTGATGAATTTTAGTATCTATAATTGCAATGTTTAGAGCATATTGACTAAGTGCGCACGCCGTTGCTAAACCCACTAACCCACCACCAACAATTGCTATATCAAAATGAATATTCATACCTATAAGTACAACTATTTATTATCTAACTTATCATCATTTTTCGATTCAACTTCGTCATCATTCATCGCTTTTTTAAAGCCTTTTAATGCTGAACCCAGATCCGAACCTAAATTACGCAATTTTTTAGTGCCAAATAATAAAATAACTACGGCCAAAAACACTAAAAGGTGTGGAATGCTAAAAGACATAATCAAATCCTCTCAATAAATATAACGCTCTATTTAGGGTAGGCTTTAAAATAGATTTTATAAAATGCTCATTATACTCTTTTTATGGCGTGATTTCATGAGTAGTTAAAGAATAAAAAAGACCTGTATAAAATTATACAGGCCAACATGAAATATAAGGAATATAAGGAAAGAAAACAATGAAAAATCCTTACCCTGCTTATTATCCATTTTTTTTCGCTTTAGTCAACGTTTTTATTTGCCTTTCAGCTTATTTAACCATTTCACAACAAACAAACAAATCAAATAAAAACATAATGATAACTAAAATTCATCCACAAAAAATCATCTGACAAACATCAAATTTAACAAAAAAAACATTTGCAAAACATAAAAATAAATGAATTTCACAGAAAAATACAAGAAATCGAGCAGAAAAAACAAAAAATAATCGTTTTTTTAACAATGCGATCATTCTTATATTAAAAAACGAAACATAACATAAAATCGAATATATAAAATTAAAAAAGCACATTAACATAGAATAAAAACCATTGAATTGATTTTATATACTATTTTCATATACAAAATCACAAAAAAATACACTATAATTAATGAATTTATGCGAGAAATAATGGATCAAAGATGAATTCAATTAAAAATAATAATGTTAAAACTTTCAAAGATAGATTACACAGCTCAATGCAAGGTTTATCTGTTTCTGCATTCGCGAAAAAATGCGATATGTCAGAAACGGTAATTAGAGATTATCTATCTGGTAAAACATACCCATCGCTTACCCGTTTAGAAGTCATTGCTGAAAAATGTAATGTTTCTTTCAATTGGCTGGCCACTGGGCATAGGCTAGAATTTGTAGATTCTAAAAATGAAGAAGATGTTTACAACGAAAATATTTATCGAATCCCTGTTTATAAAAAACAATTACCAACCAAAGAAGAAGCACAAAAGGAACGTTTTGTTAGAGAAACACCGCCATTAATGAACTATCCTATTATTGAGGGTTGGGCTAAGCATCGCGGTTTAGATGCTAAAAAATTAATTATATACTGGGCAAAAGGCGATTTAATGTCTCCAGAAATAGAAAACAATAACGGGCTAATTCTAAACACAGAAATAACTGATATTGTTGATGGTGCAATATATCTAATTGAATATGAAGATATTACTTTTTTAAGAAAAGTACGTTTAACACTCGATGGGTGGTTGTTAATTTGTAATAATAGCCAACATCCAACTATTGAAGTTTCTAAGATAGATTTTCATAAATACCATATTGTTGGGCGTGTGGTGCTTATTATTAAAGACATTTTTTAATACAACTAATCGCTATATATTAACTTTCAAGATATAATCAAAAAGCGAGGAAATATAAAACATTTTATTTCCTCACTAACTTCTTTGATGTTGATAAATCTAGTAATATCAAATTTATAGCTAAGTAATGCTTATTTAAATTTCATATAAAATTCGAATGTAAAAATAATTTATAGCTATTTGCACTCACCCCATTTTTCTATATCATTGACAATATAATCAAAGAACACCTTATTATTAATTAGGTCTAAATATGTATCAATTCTTCGAAAAATTGGTGTCGCCTTATCCGAAAGATGAACCTCAACCTATGGCTAAAAATTTTTTTAGTTTCATATGGCAATCAACTAAAGGAACTCGTTTATTTCTACTGTTATTAATTATTTTTAGTGCATTAGGTGGAGCTTTTGAAGCCTTTTTATATGCAGCTCTTGGTAAAGTCATTGACTGGCTTGCAGTTGTTGAACCTAGCAAATTTTGGCAACAAGAAAAAACAACATTAGTCTTACTAGCCTTAATCATCTTAGCAAGTACCATTATCATTGGACTACAAACGATTATTAAACACCAGTGCTTAGCTGGGAATTTTCCAATGCGAATGCGTTGGAACCTACATCGACTAGTACTTAATCAAAGTATGCGCTTTTTTCAAGATGAATTTGCGGGAAGAATATCAGCAAAAGTCATGCAAACGGCACTGGCAGTTCGTGATACTTGCTTTTTAGTAGCAGATATTTTCATCTATGTCCTAATTTCGTTTATTACTATGGCAACAATCATTGGGAAATTAGATATTTGGTTATTAATACCATTTATGAGCTGGTGTCTACTTTATGGTATTGCCATGTATTACTTTATTCCCCGATTAAGTAAAGTTGCAAGTATGCAGGCTGATGCTCGTTCTACAATGACCGGACGAGTAACCGATGCCTATACTAACATTATGACAGTAAAACTATTTTCTCATGCAGGCAATGAAGCAAAATATGCTCAAGAATCAATGGATGAATTTTTAGTTACTGTTAATAAACAAATGCGCTTAGTGAGTAGTTTTGAAATTGTTAATCACTTATTGTCTATTTTGTTAGTACTAAGTACCACAGGCGTTGCACTGTGGTTATGGACGGATCAATTAATTGGCGTTGGCGCAATTGCAACAACAACGGCTGTTGCACTTCGTTTAAATGGTTTTTCACATTGGATCATGTGGGAGATAGCAGCCCTATTTGAAAATATTGGAGTTGTTAAAGACGGTATTAATACTTTTTCAGCAACTAAAACGGTTGTTGATCAACCCAATGCAACACCGCTTGATGTTACTCAAGGTAAAATCGAATTTAAACATATTCATTTTACATATGACAAGAAGCAGCAGCATTCAGTCATTGAAAATTTAGATTTAACAATTAAGTCAGGTGAAAAAATCGGATTAGTTGGTCGTTCAGGGGCAGGAAAATCAACACTTATCAATTTATTGCTTCGCTTTTACGATTTACAAAGTGGCAAGATTGTTATTGACGGTCAAGATATTACCACTGTAAGTCAAGAAAGCCTGCGAGCGCAAATTGGTATGGTGACACAAGATACTTCATTATTGCATCGAACAGTACGAGAAAACTTGCTCTATGGTAACAATCACGCAACCGAAGAACAAATGATTGAAGCAGCTCAAAAGGCACATGCTGATAACTTTATTCAAACGCTTGTTGATGCAAGAGGTCGAACTGGTTATGACGCATTTGTTGGTGAGCGAGGCATAAAATTATCTGGTGGGCAAAGGCAGCGTATTGCCATTGCTCGCGTCATTCTTAAAAATGCCCCTATATTATTATTAGATGAAGCAACAAGTGCGTTGGATTCTGAAATAGAGCAAGCCATTCAAGAAAGCCTATACTCTTTAATGGAGGGAAAAACCGTTATAGCCATTGCTCACCGGTTATCAACTATTGCAGCAATGGATAGGTTGGTTGTACTTGATCAAGGTAAAATCATTGAACAAGGAACACACCAAGAATTACTCAAAAGAAATGGATTATATGCACAGCTTTGGAAACATCAAAGTGGTGGATTTTTAGGAAATAATCTTTAATTTAATATATTTTACTGACAATAAATCAGGACACATATTTCATTTTCATATCAAACCTATGTGTCCTTTTAGTCCCTTAATTAATGAAGTTTTTATAAAATTCTGATTCAAATCGCATAATTGCACTATTTTTTGGCTCATTTTGTCTATCGGCGTGGTAACCCGATATTAACTGCACAAAAGCCACATATCTACCATCAGACTTTTGGATAAATCCAGCTAAATTATAACATCCTTGAATATAACCTGTTTTGGCTCGTATTGTCTCTTTAAAAGGTGCTTGGTTAAAACTCTTACGATTTTGCAACGTACCATCAACCCCAGCAATTGGTAACATTTCAATAATCCTTAATTGCGTATTATGAGCAGCAATGTATTGCAAAATTTCCATTAATTTGTCAGCACTCACCAAGTTTAATCGAGATAATCCAGAACCATCAGCAATAACTAAGTTTTCAAGATTAATACCTGCTTTTTTGCGTAAAATTTGCTTAACAGCATCACCACCATTACGCCATGTACCTTGAACATTATAATAATGAGCACCTAAAGTTCTAAAAATAGCATCTGCATATAAATTATTCGATTTTTTAAGCATCACGGTTAACAGTTCAGAAAGTGGTGCTGACTGATTAGAAGCTAACAAAGACAACTGTTCACTAGTCCTCTGATTGCGTTCAAAGAGTGATCCGGTATAAGTGATTTTTTGTTGCTTAAGTTCATTTTTAAAAATAGTAGAAAAATATTCAACACCATCAATTACCGCAAATTTTAGCGGCGTTTTATCAGAACTTGAGGCAATACACCCTGATAGGTAATAACGATTTTTATCTAAATAGCTTACATCTAATTCACAATACTTATCATTGAGATCTTTACTGTTTTTTGCGATCGTTTTCACATCACCTGTCACAACAACAGGAATATTTGATGACTTAGAAATTGAGGCTTTCGCTCCTACTTTACCTGGGGTCAATGTTGCATAGAAACAATTATCATCAATAATCACTGCAGATGGTGGAGCATTGTAACAAGCTGTTAGATTATTCCATGACCACCCCTGAGCTTTGTCATGACTTGTAAATATTGAAGTATCGAGAATTACATTTCCTGCAATTTTTTCAATACCTTTTTGACGTAGCTCTGCAATCATATTTTTTAATTGTGCGCGAGTAAAAGTAGGATCGCCACTAAACTGAATAATCAGATCACCATTTAACTGTCTATTACTAACCGTGCCATTAGTTTGCATGTGCGTTATAAATCGGAAATCACTCCCTAATTCAAGCTCAGCTGCCAAAGCGGTTATTACTTTTTGAGTACTTGCAGGTTGTTTAAACTGATCACTTTTATATTTTGCTAACGTCTTAGGATTACTTCCTACAGACTGAATCAAAATGGATAAATCACTTCCTTTAGGTAAAGAAGATACGTAAGGTTCCACTGATTGTGCATGTAATAATCCTGAAAAAAGAGGAAGAAAAAAGAAAATAATTACCCTAAATTTTATCATGAATGTTGGCTCAAAAAGTTATCAAATTAAAACAGTTAAATGAGACCTGCAAATATAACTTTTTTTGATTTAGCTAGCAATATATACTCAATCACTTTTATAATTATGATCTATTTAATAATTCAACATAACAAAAAACAAAATTCACTCCATATAGCATTTAATACTAGGTAATATAATTATGATTCAAGACTCATTAGGTTTTCCAATAGAAACTATATTGGTATTTATTGGGCTAGCCCTAGCCGCAATTATTATTGATTTATATGCTCACCATAACGATAAACCAATTAGTTTAAGCAATGCCATTGTTTGGTCTCTATTTTGGATAATGGTTGCCCTAGGGTTTGCACTATATTTGTACCTTCATCATGGCAGTGCTATAGCCAGCTTATTTATTACAGGTTATGTCCTTGAAAAAGCATTATCGGTCGATAATTTGTTTGTGATTATGGCTATTTTTTCGTGGTTTGCAGTACCTAATAATTATCGTCATCGCTTACTTTATTGGGGAGTTATTGGTGCTATTATATTTCGCGCCATATTTGTCGTAATTGGTACAGGTTTGTTATATTTGGGGCCGTGGATGGAATTTGTATTTTCAATCTTGGTGGCTTGCACAGGAATAATGATGTTGAAAAATCAAGACAATGACCAAGATATCAAAGATTACTCAAATCACTTTGCGTTTCGCATAGCCAAACTTATTTTTCCATCTTATCCCAAAATTGTCGGCCATCACTTTTTATTATCTCAAAAACAACTTGATACAGAACTTACTAAACCTGAAAACAAAAATTTAGTCGATAAAATACCTAAAAGCAGATTTTATGCTACACCGCTATTTTTATGTATTATTGTAATTGAACTCAGTGACGTTATGTTTGCCTTTGATTCTGTTCCTGCGGTAATTGCTGTCAGCCAAGAGCCACTAATCGTCTATAGTGCCATGATCTTTGCTATTTTAGGCCTTAGAACGATGTACTTTATTTTACAAGCCATGAAACAGTACTTAGTTCACCTTGGTAAGGCGGTTATCTGCTTACTCTTTTTTATTGCCGGAAAATTAGCTTTAAATGCAAGCAACCATTTATTGGGATATGGTATTGATATCGATCCAACCACAAGTCTCTATATCGTTTTAGGTATACTTGCTTTGGGTATTATTGCCAGTATTATCTGGCCAGAAAAAAATAAATCTCAATAACTGCAATAATGATATTGGCAGGGTTCCCTGCCATTTTGAGTTTAGATTCATTGGCGTTTTAAAGATCGAATAAAATAGCTCACACCTAAAATAGCAAACCAAATAGGTGTGGCTACTAATGCTTGGCGGGTATCAGCCTCGAAAGTAAGTAACACAATCATGAAAGCAAAAAAAGCTAAACAGACACCGCACATCAAAATCCCGCCAGGCATTTTAAATTGAGATTGTTCATGCAAGTTTAATTTTTTACGACGATAAGCAATATAAGAAATAAGAATCATCGACCAAATAAACATAAATAAAATAGCCGAAATTGTGGTTACTATGGTAAAGGCCTCCATAACATCAGGCACTAAATAAATCAAAACCACACCACCAAATAAACAAGCACACGAAAATACTAAACCATTCGCTGGCACTGAACGACTTGATAATTTACCAAAAGGTTCTGGCGCATCTTGTTTTTTAGCAAGTCCAAATAGCATTCTACTTGTTGAGTAAATACCGCTATTAGCTGAAGATGCTGCTGATGTCAGTACTACAAAATTAATAATACTTGCGGCAGCTGGCAAACCAATTAAAGTAAATAATTCAACAAACGGACTTTTATTTGGAGAAATTAACGTCCACGGTGTGACACTCATAATAATAATTAAAGCAAAAACATAGAAAAAAATAATACGTGCTGGCACAGAGTTAATAGCACGAGGTAAATTTTTGCTCGGATCAACTGTTTCTGCAGCGGTTGTACCAACTAATTCAATTCCCACAAAAGCAAAAATGGCAATTTGAAATCCAGCAAAAAAACCCATAGTACCATGAGGGAAAAAACCACCGTATTGCCATAGATTTGAAAATGTAGCTGTGGTATCAGTTTGTTCGGAATGAAAAGCCGTTACAATAAGCATGAGTCCAATACCAATCAGAGCTAAAATTGCAACAATCTTAATCATTGAAAACCAAAACTCTGTCTCACCAAACATTTTTACAGTTAACAGGTTTAAGGTTAATAGTAAAACAACCGTTAATAACATTGGTATCCAAGATTGTAATTCTGGGAACCAATGTTGAGCATAACCAGCAATTGCGATAACATCCGCAACACCTGTAACCACCCAACAAAACCAATAAGTCCAACCAGTAAAAAAACCCGCCCAAGAGCCTAAAAGGTCGTTGGCAAAATCACTAAAAGACTTGTACTTCAAATTAGAAAGCAGAATTTCCCCCATCGCGCGCATAACAAAAAAAAGGATAAAACCAATAATCATATACACAAAAATAATAGAAGGTCCAGCAAGGCTAATTGTTTTTCCTGAGCCCATAAATAAGCCAGTACCAATTGCGCCACTGATTGCAATTAATTGAATATGACGGTTAGAAAGGTTTCGCTTTAGATCATGCTTTGAGGATGTAATGCTCATCGCTTTTATTACCTTTAGTTTTCAAAATGTTCTAATATTTCTTTTATCATAGGACTATAAAGTCTCCAACGTTAAATCGCAAGCTGAATCTTTATGAAAAATTTTTATGGTTACATCATAATTATTGGTAGTTTCTTATAATAGAATTGTGTAGCATAAATAACTATATTACTTAATTTAATTATAATTATTTACCAAGATGAAAGAAAAAAAACACTATTATAGTTTTTATGTTTTATGTACTTTATTTATTTTATCCCTCTTAACTAGTAGCCAAAACCATTCAAATAAACCAATCAATCAAGGTCAACAATATAAAGATGGTAAACTATCTTTACCACTTAATATAAATCACCCTCAATTAAGTATTCCAGTGAATATATCAGACTACATTATTCAAGTTGAAAAAATTAAATCATCATCCCCATCTTTATATCGTAAAAATGAACAAGTTTATAAGGCTATAGATGAATGGATAAACCACTCTTTAAGGACTGATGAATTTTACAAAGTTGGACTTAACAGTTATGAAATGGCTGGACAAGATGAATACGGTAATGTGCATTTGACAGGCTACTACACCCCGATAATCAAAGCAAGGCATCAACCAACCGCAGAATTTAAATATCCTATTTACAAAATGCCTGATAACAGTGGAGAACAATTACCAAATCGCGAACAAATTTATGATGGTGCATTAGTTGGAAAGGATCTTGAAATTGCTTATAGTAACTCTTTAATGGATAACTTCATTATGGAAGTACAAGGTAGTGCTTATGTTGATTTTGAAGATGGCTCGCCTTTAGTTTTCTTCTGCTATGGGGGTAAAAATAATCATGGTTATTCAAGTATAGGAAGATTATTAGTAGAACAAGGTGAAATTGCAAAAGAAAACATGTCGATACAATCAATTAAAGCTTGGGCTGAAAATAAACATGAAAAGCAACTTAAAGATTTATTAATTCAAAACCATTCATTCGTTTTTTTCAAACCACAGTATAATGCTGAGGTTACAGGCGCAGCAGAAGTACCTTTGATTGCAAATGCATCGGTTGCTTCAGATAAATCTATCATCCCTATAGGGTCTGTAGTATTAGTCGATGTACCACTTCTTGATGAAGATGGCCAATATCGAGGTAGACGAGAAACTCGACTGATGGTTGCACTCGATGTTGGCGGTGCTATAAAAGGACAACATTTTGACCTTTATCTGGGCATTGGTGATAAACCAGGTAAATTAGCAGGATATTATAACCACTATGGACGTGCATGGGTGCTAAAGCCTTAAACGACTAACATCGACGCCATTAAAAGAACCTGTTAGAATAAAGCAATACAAGCTAAATTGAGGATAACTCATGAGATTATGCGACAGAGATATCGAAGCGTATTTGCTAAATGGTAAATTAAAAATAATACCGCAACCTGCTATAAGCAGTATTAATGGTGCGACAGTTGATGTTAGATTAGGTAACCAATTTAGAACTTTCCGAGAACATACCACACCTTATATAGATTTAAGTGGACCTAAAGAAGAAGTATCAGCTGTGTTAGAACGAGTAATGAGTGAAGAAATGATATTACCTGAGGGGGATGCCTTTTACCTACACCCAGGAGAATTAGCATTAGCTGTAACATTAGAATCAGTCACTATTCCTGACGATTTGGTTGGTTGGTTAGATGGGCGTTCATCGCTTGCCAGACTAGGACTTATGGTTCACGTTACAGCTCATCGTATCGATCCCGGTTGGCAAGGACAAATTGTTTTAGAATTTTATAATTCAGGAAAAATTCCATTAGCACTTAGGCCTGGCATGACAATCGGAGCCCTCAGTTTTGAAACACTTACAGGATCTGCTGCAAGGCCATATAATAGAAGGCAAGATGCAAAATATAAAGACCAACATGGCGCTGTCGCCAGTCGTATTGATAAAGACTAAGCAGTTTATAACTATAACAAAGGAACATTAATATGATCAAAAAAATATTGGTTATTCTATTTGCCTTAATTTTACTTATCACAATTAGTATTTTTTCGCTTATTGTTTTTGTCGATCCTAACAACTTTCGTGGGTTTATCTCTGATACAGTGAAAGATAAAACAAGTTATGAGTTATCTATTGATGGCAATTTGCGCTGGCATATATGGCCACAAGTGAGTATTCTAACCGATTCAGTAAAACTATATGATACTGGCGCTCAAAAACCGATTTTAACAGCAGATAATATGAGACTAGATGTTGAATTACTACCTCTTTTCTCAAAAAAATTATCAGTTAAAAATGTATTTATCAAATCAGCAATCATCAACATTACCGATGAAAGTAAAAGCAATATTGCAAAAAATGGCACTAAACGACCATCTATTAACGCAAATACTCATGAAGCATCTCATTCTAAAGATCAAAAAAATTCATCAAATTGGAAATTTAGCTTAAATAAATTTGAAGTTGCTGATAGTACTGTGGTGCTTCAACATAAAAATGATCTCATTAACTTCAGAAATATCAATCTAGTAGTAGAACAAAATAAAGATAAAAACATCTCAATCGACCTAAGCGGTAATATAGATAAAAATCAACAAGATGTATCATACATAGCCCATGCTTATGTCGATTTAAATCAATTCCCTGAACAAGCAACAATCAATTTAAAAAAATTTGATTTCACTTATAAAGGCGTCGCTAATTCTACCAAAGAACTAAAAGGTAACATAAATGGCGTATTTAACTATCAGCAGATGCCTAGGTTGCTGAAAAGCAAAAATTTATCTTTTTCAATTAATGACAATTATTTTACTGGTACTATCAATGCCGATTTAGCAAATAAACCGTACATAGATTTGCAGGTAAATTCAGATAAAATCGATCTCTCCTCGTTTTTGAAAATAAATGAAAAATCGAATAAAAAGACAACGACCCAACAAACTTCGCCTGTGGTTTCAAATATTGCTAAAACCAATAATGAATTAAGCTTTCTAAATACTTTTAACGCTAAAGCTAAGTTAAATATCAAACAGATCAATGCTAACAAAATAACATTAAATAATATTAACGTTGATATGACTAATAATGACGGTATTGCAATATTTAAAAACATCAGTTTAGATTTTGCTAAGGGTCATATAGTTGCAACAGGTGTTGCAAATGGCAAACAAAAAAATACACTTGTAAAACTTAATACCAAGATAACTGATGTTGATTTAAATACATTTTTTAACCAAATAGATACAGCACATGATCTAGAAGGCTTATTTAACGCTACAGGTGATTTAGAAAGTAACAGCTTATCAGGTTCCAAACTTTTAGCTAACTTGCAAGGCAATGTCGCTATTATTGTAAATAATGCAAGACTCAATAATTTGAATATTCAAAGTATTATCCAAAATGCAGCAGCACATTATTCAAAAGATGTCATGACACCTGAAAATCAAAAAAAATATACCGAATTTCATACAATTTCGGCCAATGCTGACTTGAAACAGGGAAATTTGGAGTTTTCGACATTAAATGCTAATTCTGAAACACTTGATGTCATTGACGGTTCAGGAAGAGTCGGAATATTAAAACAGGACTTGGATATAAATTTGAACTTAAAAATGCTAGGCGGCTGGAATGCTAAAAATGAAACTATTGCAAAACTACAAAAGTTGACAATACCGCTGCGCATTTATGGTCAATTTACTAAACTTCGTTACCAAATTGATATTGGTAAATTAGTTACCGATGTTCTAAGCGATAAATTACAAGAACGTTTAGATAAACTTCGCGATAAATTAGAGAATCATAATTCTAAAGAGAATTCGAAATCCAAATCAAAAGCTACCGACATCTTAGGAGAATTACTAAGAAAATAAGAATAAAAAAGGTGAGCAAAACTCACCTTTTTATGTCTAACATAACCTAATTATAAAATAAACTTACTTAAATCCTCATCTGCAACAAGTTTATCTAAATGATCACCAACATATTTAGCATCAATTGTAACAGTCTGTCCATCAAGTTCACTCGCCTCAAATGAGACTTCTTCCATCAAGCGTTCCAATACAGTATGTAGCCTACGAGCACCAATATTTTCATTTTGCTCATTCACTTGCCATGCTGATTCTGCTATTTTACGAATACCATCTGGAGTAAAATCGATATTGACACCTTCCGTTGCCATTAGCGCCTTATATTGAACAGTAAGCGAAGCATTTGGTTCAGTTAAAATACGCTCAAAATCTTCACTAGTTAGTGCTTGTAATTCAACTCGAATAGGTAATCGACCTTGCAATTCAGGGATTAAATCAGATGGATTTGCTGTTTGGAAAGCGCCTGAAGCAATAAACAATATATGATCTGTTTTAACAGAACCATGTTTAGTCGACACAGTACAACCTTCAACTAATGGTAACAAATCTCGTTGCACTCCCTCACGTGAAACATCTGGACCTGATGAGTTACCACGTTTACAGACTTTATCTATCTCATCAATAAAAACAATTCCGTTTTGTTCAACTGCCTCAATAGCTTCATGTTTAAGCTCATCAGGATTAACTAATTTAGCAGCTTCTTCTTCAATTAGCTGTTTAAATGCATCTTTGATCTTCATTTTACGTGGTTTAGTTTTTTGTCCACCTAAATTTTGAAACATTGACTGCAACTGATTCGTCATCTCTTCCATACCTGGAGGCGCCATAATTTCAACACCAATATTGACACCTGCAACTTCAATTTCAATCTCTTTATCATCAAGTGCACCTTCACGTAGTTTTTTGCGAAAAGCTTGCCTTGCAGCTGAATCAGTATTATTTTCAACCTGTCCCCAACCATCTTTAGCCGGTGGTACAAGTACATCTAAAATACGATCCTCTGCTAATTCTTCCGCTCTATTACGGTTGCGTTCAATCGCTTCTTGACGGATCATTTTTACCGCAGAATCGGTTAAATCACGAATAATGGAATCAACTTCTTTACCTACATAACCAACTTCAGTAAATTTAGTCGCTTCTACTTTAATAAACGGAGCATGCGCTAATTTTGCTAAACGTCTTGCAATTTCCGTTTTACCAACACCAGTTGGGCCAATCATAAGTATATTTTTGGGCGTAACCTCATGACGCAATGTTTCATCAAGTTGCATACGACGCCAGCGATTACGCAATGCTATAGCCACAGAACGTTTTGCTTTATCTTGTCCTATGATGTGTTGGTTTAGTTCGCTTACAATTTCGCGAGGAGTCATTTCAGACATAATAATATTCTCTTTAATTCGATTGATTAGTAATTGAGTTCTTCAATAGTTTGGAAATTATTGGTATATACACAAATATCGCCCGCTATTGACAATGATTTTTGTACGATATCGTGTGCAGAAAGTGAGGTATTATCTAGTAAAGCTCGAGCCGCTGCTTGCGCATAAGGACCGCCAGACCCAATAGCAATTAAATCATCTTCTGGTTGGATAACATCACCAGTACCTGTAATAATCAATGATGCACTTTCATCAGCGACAGCAAGTAATGCTTCTAGTTTGCGCAACATTCTATCGGTTCGCCAATCTTTAGCTAGTTCAACAGCGGCCTTGGTTAAATGTCCTTGGTGCATCTCTAATTTGCGCTCAAATAACTCAAATAGTGTAAAAGCATCAGCAGTACCACCAGCAAAACCTGCAATCACTTTGTTATTATATAAACGACGAACTTTACGAGCATTACCCTTCATAATAATACGTTCGCCTAACGTGACTTGACCATCACCACCAATAACGACTTGCCCCTCACGACGGACACTGACAATTGTTGTCATGTTCTGTTCCTTCTTTTACTTAAAAACTTGATTCGAAATGAATAGAGGATATATTGGGATGATTAATGTAATTTCAATATTCACATTTGAAGATATAGATATTTATTGTAAAAAAGTTTCAGAAAACATCGTGTTTGCGTATAAAAATTATTTCGGTTGAAAGTCAATTGTCATCGTTTTTACTTGATTATAAAAACCACTTGCAGGTTTGGGAATTACAGCTTGTTTAGTCGCAGCAAGCGCTTCTCGACATAATGCGTCATCACCCCCTTTTGCACTAACATCAAGTAATAAGCCATCAGGTGCTATTTGAATATCTAACACACAATTTCGACCACTATATAATTTGTTAGGATTAATAAACTTATTACTGATGGCATTTTGAACTAAAGATTTATATTTATCAAGTTCTCCATTTGAAACACCTTTACGAGCAGCGGCACCACCTGATGGAGTTGGTGCGCCTGATGTCAATCCACCTAGCAGATTATCAAGTTCTTTATCTTTTTTAGCTTGTGCGGCTTTTTTTGCTTTTTCGGCAGCAGCTTTGTCAGCGGCTTGCTTTTTTGCTTGTTCTTCTTTTTGCTTATTTAGTTCTTCTTGTTTACGTTCATTTTCAATTCGTTGCTTTTCAATAAGTTCTTGTTCAGCTTTAGCTTTAGCTTCTTGTTCAGCTTTTTGTTTCGTCAATTCTTGTTGTTTACGCAAAGTTTCTTCTCGTTGTTTATCCAACAATTCTCGCTCTGCTTTTAATTTAGCTTCCTGCTCTGCTTTTTGTTTTGCTAATTCAGCCTGCTGTTGCTCTAAACGCTGTTTTTCAGCCTCTCTTTTTTGCTCTTCTAACTGTTCTTTTGCTTTGCGAGCTTCTTCTTCTTTTTGCCTTGCTACCTGCGCAGCTTGTGCTGCCTCTGCTTCTTGCTTTTGTTGCTGTTCAACTTTTAAGCGCTCCTTTTCTAGCTCTTTAAGTCGCTGTTGTTGGGCAAGCTGCTGCTCTTGTAGCTTTCGCGCCTGCTCATCTATTTGTTGCTGCCTTTGTTGTTCTGCTTGTTTTTGGCTAATCTGTGTCTTTAATTGTCTTTGATATTGTTCGGTCATGACGGAAGGATCAACCATAATAGCATCAATAGCATTTCCATTAACGCTACCATAGTTAGCATCGTTATCATACATAGCTCGGTACCCCAAAATAATAATTAAAATCACATGTAATATAATGGATACTATAATAGCTATACTTAATTTTGAATTTGACTTATAAGACATTGCGGACTTCTTGCTATATTATTTTATTTAAATCGGTTGAGTCATTAAACCTACAGACTTAACACCTGCAGATTGCAATAAATTCAACGCTTTTATAATTTCTTCATAGGGAACATCTTTAGCGCCACCAACTAAAAAAACAGCTTTTTCGTTAAGTGACATCTGTTGCTTAACTTCTGCAACAATTTGTTCTTGTGGTAAATTAGATTGACGGTTCTGATCAATAATCAGTGAATATATACCAATACCAGACACTTCAATAATAATTGGTTTATTTTCTGAAGAGGAGACCGTTTTAGATTCTGACGCTTGTGGCAGATCGACCTCAACACTTTGGCTAATAATTGGCGCTGTTGCCATAAAAATAAGCACTAATACTAATAACACATCAAGCAAAGGTACTATATTGATTTCAGATTTAGTTGTATAACGTGAACGTCTACTCATAATTATTTCCTGACAGCAACTGCTTGACGTTGTAAAATTGCTGAAAATTCATCAATAAAGTTAAGATAGCTTTGTTCAATTCGGTTTACACTCAATGACAAGCGATTATAAGCAAGAACCGCAGGAATAGCTGCAAATAAACCAATTGCAGTTGCAATTAATGCCTCTGCAATCCCAGGTGCAACCATTTGTAATGTTGCCTGTTTAGCAGATCCTAAAGAAATAAATGCATTCATAATACCCCAGACAGTACCAAACAAACCAATATATGGGCTAATAGAACCCACTGTACCTAAAAAAGGGATATGCAATTCTAGAATATCGAGCTCACGATTCATTGCTAAACGCATAGAACGTGATGCTCCATCTAAGGCTGATCCTGCCATATTTGGGTTAATTTGATAAAGTCGTGAAAACTCTTTAAAACCTGAATAGAAAATATGTTCTGTACCACTAATATCTTCTTTATTAAATTTTGCTTTATCAAATAAAACATTTAAATCATCTGCAACCCAAAAACTATTATCAAATTGCTCAATCTGTTTTTTAGCTTTACCTAAAATCTTAGTTCGTTGAAATATAATAGCCCACGACATAACAGAAAAAGTAAGTAACAACAACATAACGCATTTTACTAACAAACCTGCTTGCAAAAACAGATCAATAATATTCATATAAACTCCAAAACTAATAACTTAGGAAGCCCACATGGCTTCATCTTAGTGATATTCACACAAGCAATAAGAACATCCGCTGTGCTGATAACTTGGTTATTTTGATTCAAAATAGTCTGCTTAAAAATAATAGACGCCTTGCGAACTTGCTCAGCATTAGTCTTAATAGTCAGCATATCATCTAAACGAGCGGGGAAATGGTAGCTAATATCCATCTTTTTTACCACAAAAGCAATACCCTCTTGTAATAACTTTTGCTGGCTAATATCAAGTTGCCTTAGCATTTCTGTCCTAGCTCGTTCAAAAAAAGCAAGATACCTAGCATGGTACACGACACCACCCGCATCTGTGTCTTCATAATAAACTCTTGCATTCCATATGAATTGTTTCATGTCCAAATCGCGCTAATTAAATTTGAGACTATTATATCTGAATACAAAATTCCCTGCACTATGATATGAAAAAAACCAAATGAAAACAATTATCATTTATCATTTATTTTTAACAGCCTATACAAAAATAAAAAGGTGGCTATTTGCCACCTTTTTTATTACTTTTTAAATCATATTATTTGTTATTAGACTCTTTTTCGCTACAGTCTCGCTCAACCCATAAGCCAATTATAGCTGATAGCATACATGCTGCAATAAGTCCTATAAACCATAAAACGTAATACATAGTAGTTCCTTAATAAAGAGAATGTTTATTATTTTCGATATGATTTTTATCCAGTCTTCCAAACATTTTAATATATGACCAAATGGTATAAAAAAGAACAATAGGCAAAAATATAAGAACAACAATAAACATAATATTAAGAGTTAATTGACTTGATGATGCATCCCATATTGTCAAACTTGCATTTGGCATAATGCTTGAAGGCATAATGAATGGGAAAGTTGCAATACCATAGGTAAATAAAACACAAGCAATGGTTAATGCAGATGAAACAAACACTAATGCATTTTTATTTAGACTAGAAAAAAGAATGGTTAATAGTGGTAACACCACGCCTAAAGCAGGCACTATCCATAAAATAGGATAATTCATATAGTTAGCTAACCACGATGCATCAGTAGATACTGTTTTAGTCAATGGGTTAGATGCGGCATTATAATCAATGATACTAGTAACCTCATAACCATGAATACCAAATGCCACCCAAACACCTGCTAACGCAAATGCAATTAGCATAACTAAACTAGCGATTTGTGTAGCTTTTCTGGCTCTTAAATAGAGCTCACCCGACGTTTTCATTTGTAACCATGCTCCACCATGAGCAACAAATAACATTAAACTCACAACACCAGTCAATAGTGCAAAAGGATTAAGCAAACCGAAGAAGTTACCATCATAAAACACCCGATAAGAGTTATCAAACCTAAATGGAACACCTTCTAATAAATTGCCAAAAGCAACCCCAAAAACGAGGGCAGGTACAAAGCTACCTGCAAAAATGCCACCATCCCATAAATTACGCCATTTTGAGTTTTCTAGTTTACTACGATAATCAAAACCGATTGGTCTAAAAAATAGCGCGCAAAGCACTAAAATCATCGCAATATAAAAGCCAGAAAATGATGCAGCATAGGCCATAGGCCAGGCGGCAAATATTCCCGCCCCAGCAGTAATTAACCAAACTTGGTTGCCATCCCAATGAGGAGCAATTGCATTAATCATAATACGACGTTCCGTATCTGTTTTACCGATAAAAGGTAATAAAATACCCACGCCCATATCAAAACCATCTGTGACAACAAAACCGATTAAAACAACACTAATCAGCACCCACCAGATGACGCGTACAATTTCGTAATCAATCATTGTGTATACTCCCTATGCCCTATTTTGTTATCGGTTGTGTTTTTTCATAATGATAGTTGCCCGTCCCTAACGAACTTGGTCCTAAGCGAGCAAACTTAAACATTAAGAATAATTCAGCAACTAAAAACAATGTATAAAGCCCACAAATAAGTACCATAGTGAATAACACTTCACCCGCTGTTAATGATGAATTTGCCACTCCAGTCGGTAAAATATCTTGAATCGCCCAAGGTTGACGTCCATATTCTGCAACAAACCAACCAGATTCACAGGCTAACCATGGGAACGGTAAAAATAGGACTAATAAACGATGTAACCAACGTTTTTCACCAATTTTATTTTTATAAGTTACCCATAATGCAAACCCAGTACCAAGAATCATTAGCAGACCTAAACCAACCATGACTCTAAATGCCCAAAATAGTGGCCATACTGTAGGAATTGAGTCCTCTGTCGCGGCTTTAATATGTTCTTCAGTCGCTTGAGGAATAGTTAGATTATCACGATCAGTAAAGCGTTTAACCAGATAACCATAGCCTAAATCAGCTTTATTATCCTCAAATGCTTTAAGGACGTCAGGATCGTGATTACCTTGTTGGATTTTTTCTAAATTTGTATAAGCTAAAATACCTTTACGAATTCTCGTTTCGTTATTCGCTAATATGTCTTTTAAACCTATTACTTGCGTGTCAAATGAACGCGTGGCCATTATGCCCATTGCATAAGGAATTTCTATTGCAAATAAATTTTCTTTATTTTTTTGTGATGGAAACGCAATAGCATTGAACGATGCAGGTGCTGGTTGAGTTTCCCATTCAGCTTCAATAGCAGCAAGTTTAGCCGGTTGAACAGTTGTCAGTTCATGCCCCGCTTCATCACCCATAATAGCAACTACAATTGACATGATAAGACCAAAAGGAGCAGCCACAGCAAAAGAACGTTTTGCAAATCCAATATCCCGTTTTTTTAGTAAATAATAAGAACTAATGCTCAATATAAAGATAGCACCGGTCAAATAACCCGCAGCAACGGTATGAACAAATTTATATTGGGCAACGGTGTTAGTAATCAGCTCAAAAAAGTTCGCCATTTCCATGCGTGAGTTAATTGGATTAAATTCAGATCCCACAGGAAATTGCATCCAACCATTAGCAACTAAGATCCAAAGTGCTGAAAGATTAGAACCGAATGCCACACACCATGTCACCATTAAGTGTTTACCACGGCTTAATCTATCCCAACCAAAAAAGAATAAGCCTACCATAGTTGATTCTAAGAAAAATGCCATTAAACCTTCAATGGCTAATGGCGCACCAAAAATATCACCCACATAATGTGAATAATAAGACCAGTTAGTACCAAATTGAAATTCCATGGTCAAGCCAGTTGCTACCCCAACAGCGAAGTTGATAGCAAACAGCTTACCCCAGAATTTTGTCATATCTTTCCAGACTTGCTTACCACTAACAACGTATACCGTTTCCATAATTGCTAGCATAAACGCTAAACCCAGCGTTAATGGTACAAAAATAAAATGATACATTGCAGTGAGTGCAAACTGGAGTCGTGAAAGTTCTACTATATCTAACATAAACGCTCCCTAAATCTTAAATGCTCACAAATTTTTTACGTTATTGACGAACATTATACACAGATAATTACAGAATAATAATTGATATACATCAAAAAAACTATATCGTAATTTGTTTTTTTACAGCATCGCCGATATCAGTAAGGCTTGTTACAACCGTAATACCTGCCGATTGCAATGCTTTAGATTTTTCCGCCGCGGTGCCTTTATTACCCGAAATAATGGCTCCTGCATGCCCCATGCGTTTACCCGATGGGGCAGAAATACCCGCAATATAAGCAATCACAGGTTTAGTTACGTGCTTTTTAACATATTCAGCGGCTTCTTCTTCGGCACTCCCTCCAATTTCGCCGATCATCACAATAACTTCAGTTTTAGGATCTTGTTCAAGTAACGCTAAAATAGAAATAAAATCGCTACCTGGAATAGGATCACC
This sequence comes from Gilliamella sp. App6-5, assembly GCF_001690525.1. Lineage (GTDB taxonomy): Bacteria > Pseudomonadota > Gammaproteobacteria > Enterobacterales > Orbaceae > Gilliamella > Gilliamella apicola_H. Next base: position 97,539 of record NZ_LZGT01000004.1, read on the forward strand.
GCCGATGCCCACACACACAGATTGCCCTAAACCAATATCGGTTGTTTGTTTAACCGCTTCATAAGTTAAGGTACCAGAACGAGAAACAATTCCCACCTTTCCTGCACGATGGATATGACCTGGCATAATACCTATTTTACATTCATCAGGAACAATAATCCCCGGACAGTTCGGTCCAATCATCACAACATCATTTAACTGTAATTTTTCTTTAACAACAAGCATATCTAAAGTTGGAATACCTTCAGTAATACAGACAATAAGTTTAATACCTGCATCAATTGCCTCTAAAATCGAATCTTTACCAAATGCTGCTGGCACATAAATGACACTTGCTGTTGCTCCAGTTGCTGCGACCGCTTCCTTAACGGTGTTAAAAACAGGCAAACCTAAGTGAATTGTACCACCTTTGCCTGGCGTCACGCCACCAACTAACTTGGTACCATAAGCAAGTGCTTGCTGTGAATGGAAAGATCCTTGACTACCAGTGAATCCTTGGCAGATAACTTTGGTTTCTTTATTAACTAAAATTGACATAATAACTATTCTCCACGCACCCTATTATTAGGCAACAGCGACAATTTTTTGGGCCGCATCGGTTAAACTTTCTGCAGTAATAACATTTAATTTACTTTTCGCTAAAATTTCTCGAGCAAGCGGAGCATTATTACCTTCAAGACGAACAACAACGGGAACAGTCAGGCCTATTTCTTTAATTGCACTAATAACGCCATCGGCAATTAAATCACAACGAACAATACCACCAAAAATATTAACCAAAATCGCTTTCACATTTGTATCAGATAATATTAACTTAAATGCTTCAGCAACGCGTTCTTTCGTTGTACCTCCACCGACATCCAAAAAGTTGGCTGGTTCACCACCATATAGTTTAATAATATCCATAGTTGCCATCGCAAGACCTGCGCCATTAACCATACAGCCAATATTGCCATTTAATGATACATAGCTAATACCTTGTTTTGCAGCAATTGACTCACGCTCATCCTCTTGAGTTGTATCTCTTAAAATCGTTAAGTTAGGATGCCTAAAAAGCGCGTTATCATCTAAAACAACTTTTGCATCTAAACAAATGAGTTCTTCTGAATCAGTAATCACTAACGGATTGATTTCAGCTAGTGACACATCATTTTCTAAAAAGAGTTTTGCAAAATTAACAAATAATTTTGTAAACTGATTAACTAATTTTCCTGTTAACCCCAATTTAAACGCCAGTTCACGACCTTGATAAGCACAAGGACCGGTTAAAGGATCAAGTGAAGTTTTATAAATTAAGTGTGGTGATTTTTCGGCAACGCTTTCTATATCAACGCCACCCTCTGTCGATGCCATAATCACAATACGCTTCGAACTGCGATCGACCACCGCCCCTAAATACAGTTCTTTCTGAATATTAGACGCCTTTTCAATTAAAATCTTATTAACTGGCTGACCTTTATCGGTGGTTTGATAAGTAACAAGGTATTGCCCCAACCAATTTTCAGCAAATTGCTTTATTTCATCATAATTTTGAGTACATATAACGCCACCGGCTTTACCTCTTCCGCCTGCATGAACTTGACATTTAGCAACCCAAGATCCTGAAGGTAATTGAGCTAATATATCTTGTATTTCACCAATTGAGCTACAAACGTACCCTTCTGGTACGGGTAAATTATATTGCTTAAAAAGATATTTAGATTGATATTCATGCAAATTCATAAAGAAATTCCATAGCCAATGTTAATATGAAAACAGGTATTAATTCTAATGCAAGATGGATAAATTGTATAGCAAATAATAACTTATGTTCTGTGCAATTTAGAATGATTGCTGATAATAAATGACAATGATATACTCCTAAAATATTTAATAAAATATTTAATATGGTAAATAATAAAGGTACAAATATGAAACAAGTTGGTATTTTTTTTGGTAGTGACACAGGTAATACAGAAAATGTAGCAAAGCAAATCCAACTCATTTTGGGTAGTGACAAAGCTGACCTTTTCGACATTGCAAAAGCCTCTAGAGAGAACATTGAACAATACAATTACCTATTTTTTGGCATTCCAACTTGGTACTATGGTGAGTCTCAAGCAGACTGGGACGACTTTTTCCCCAATTTAGAAAAAATAGATTTTAGTGGTAAAACCGTGGCGATTTTTGGTTGTGGCGATCAAGAAGACTATGCCGAATATTTTTGTGATGCCATGGGAACACTTCGCGATATTATTGAGCCTAAAGGTGCCAAAATTGTTGGGCATTGGTCAATCGAAGGTTATAGTTTTGAAGCGTCAAAAAGTTTAGTTGATGATGCACATTTCGTTGGTTTAGCAATTGACGAAGATCGTCAACCCGAATTAACTGAAGAAAGAATCAACAATTGGGTGAACCAAGTTAAAACCGAAATGAAAATTTAATCTATTAAAATGATTTCTTTTATTTACCGTATATAGTTCCTATAATAGGTAATTATTCATCACTAATGGAAAGTAATATGACAAATCATGATAATAATGCAGCACTCAAAAGCGCTGGTTTAAAGGTTACACTACCTCGATTAAAGATTTTAGAGTTATTACGAGATCCTTCATGTCAACATATTACAGTAGAAGATCTTTATAAAAAACTACTTGATATGGGTGAAGAAATCGGGCTTGCAACCGTTTATCGTGTTTTGAATCAATTTGACGATGCAGGAATTGTTACTCGCCATAACTTTGAGGGTGGTAAAGCAGTTTTCGAACTAGCTACACAGCAACATCACGATCATTTAATTTGTTTAGATTGTGGCGAAGTATTTGAGTTTCGCGATGATATTATTAATGCGAGACAAAAAGAAATCGCCGAACAATATGGTGTAAAATTGACTTTTCACAGTTTATATCTTTATGGGCATTGTCAATCTGGCAACTGTAAAGCGCATCCTGAACTTCATCACAAAAAATAAGCCTATTCCAATAGGCTTTTGACTTATTTAAAATATGACAACTTACCTTTTTGCTAGGTTAACAATCAAATGAAACAGCTTTTAAACTTTATTCCTTTGGTGTTCTTTTTTGTTTTTCTAACCATGTATGATGTCTTTGTTGGCGTTCAAGCATTGATGATTACCGCAACAATATGCTTTCTTCTCATTCTTATTCTATATAGAAAAATAGATAAAGTAGAATTGATCTCTTATCTAATGATCATGGTTTTCGGTGGATTTACACTTTATTTGCGTGACCCGAATATAATCAAATGGAAAGTCACTATTATTAATTTTTTATTTGCCACAGCCTTATTAATTAGCCAATACTTTTTCAAAAAAAACCTACTTCAAAAAATGCTAGGCAAAGAAATACAGCTTGATACTGCTATTTGGAATAAACTAAATTTATTATGGATCTTCTTTTTTATATTATGTGGCGCCATTAGTTTAGGTGCAACCTATTACACAACTGACGATTTCTTTTGGATATTTAAAGTATTTATTTTACCTGGCGCATCGTTACTATTATCGTTAATATCAGGTATCTATATTTACAAAAATATGAATAAAGATGTAGATAATAAACAATAAGTTAGAACAAACGGAGTATTTTAGCATGACACAAGATACAACCCCTAAAGGTCAATTAGTGCTTAGAACGCTTGCCATGCCGGCTGATACCAATCCTCACGGACACATTTTTGGTGGGTGGATCATGTCTCAAATGGATCTTGCTGGCGGTATTTTATCAAAAGAGATCGCGAGAAATCGAGTTGTAACAGTTAATGCTAGTAGCATTACATTTTACAAACCAGCAATGGTAGGTGATGTTGTTTGTTGTTATGCACATTGCATCAAAACAGGAAAAACATCAATCACGATAGGTATTGAAGTTTGGGTTAAAAAAGTCATTGATACATCTGACACTACACAACGTTTTTGCATAACAGATGCTGTATTCACTTATGTTTCAGTAGATAAACATAATAACCCAAAACCATTACCTGAGGTTTTTCAACATTATGATTGTACTAAAGATCCAATAGCTAAACTGAATCTAATTCATAGCTAAGTAAATATGCAATTTACCTCATTTCATGCTTTAATCAGTACTTTGATCTTCCTTGTTTATTGGCTGATTATTGTTTCAACAACATTACGAATTGTCTTCAAACGAAGACCAACGACTTATGTTATTGCATGGATGTTAGTCATTTATATCTTACCACTTGTTGGTGTGTTCCTTTATTTTACACTGGGTGAAGCTCACTTAGGGCAGCAACGCGCCAAACGAGCGCAAAAAATGCGTCCAACGATTTCCAAGTTTATTAACCGACTAAGTGACTTTCCAGATATCTTCACTAAAAACGTAAGCCAAGTCAGCAAGCCGATTTTCCAGCTTTGTAAACACCAAACAGGGCTTGATGGAATTAATGGTAATCATATTGAGCTATTGAGTGAAACAAATGTCATTTTCGACCGCTTAATTGATGATATCAATCGAGCAACGTCCAATATTGAAATGGTATTTTATATCTGGAATGAAGGCGGTCGGGCTGATGATGTCGAGCAAGCACTCATTCAAGCAACTAAACGAGGCGTAACTTGTCGATTAATGGTTGATTCTGCTGGTAGCCGACATTTTATTCAGTCCAACGCAAGTAAAAGAATGCGTGATGCTGGTATTACCATTATTGAAGCTTTACAAGTCAACTTGCTTCGCTTTATGTTTCGACGTCTGGACTTACGTCAACACCGCAAAGTAGCTATTATCGATAACTATATCACTTATACTGGCAGCATGAATATTGTCGATCCACGTTTTTTCAAACAAAATAAACATGTTGGAAAATGGGTTGATATCATGGTTAGAGTAAGTGGTCCAGTTACAACACTTATGGGCGCTATATATGCCTGCGATTGGCAGCTAGAAACAGGCAAATATTTAGCCCTACCACAAATCACTGATTTTGCCGAACCACCAGAAGATAAAAAACACATTATGCAATTAATCGCATCAGGTCCTGGCTATATGGAAAGCATGATACACCAAGTATTATTAACGGCAATTTATTCAGCGCAAGAACAAATTATTTTTACTACGCCTTATTTAGTACCGACTGATGATATTTTACATGCTGTATGCACCGCAGCTCAGCGAGGTGTTGAAGTCATCATCATTATTCCCAAAAATATTGATTCACTAATGGTGAAATGGGCAAGCCGGGCTTTCTTTTCTGAATTATTAAACGGTGGCGTCAAACTTTATCAATTCAACGATAACTTATTACATACCAAAAGTGTTTTAATCGATAATCAATTAAGCCTTGTTGGCACTGTTAATTTAGATATGCGCAGCTTATGGCTTAATTTTGAAATTACAACTGTAATTGATGATGCAGAATTTGCTCAGTCACTATCAATTCTCTTACAAAAATATTTATCTCATTCAGATAAAATAAGCACTGAAAAATGGAACCAACGCCCAATTTGGCAACGCATTGTTGAAAGACTGTTCTACTGTTTTGCACCGTTGCTATGATTTTTAGGGTAATTTTAAGATCGCAACTATTATTACTATTTGCTAATAACCACTTTGAGAAACATCGGGTAAAAACTGATTATCCACTAAACGATAAACTTCGCTCTCGATAGAACCATCAGCATTAAGTGTGATTTCTCGCCAACCTGGTGCATCATCACTTGATACTCGAAAATCATAACATTCAGGTTTAAATTGAAAACACGTTGAAGGAGTTGAAAACGCATGACAATGATGCCAAACATAATCTTGTTTTTGATGAATGTGCCCCCAACCTATTCCCTTTACATTAGCATTTTTTTGAATAATTTGCTCGAATTGATCACTATTTTTTAAAATATGGTGATCTAACCAATGACATCCAGAATTAATTGGATGATGGTGTAAAAAAACTAATGCATCTCGATCAAAATGCTCAGTTAAAGCATTTTGTAAAAATTCAAGTTCAGATTCTGGTAAAAATCCATATGCTTGACCAATAACTTGGCTGTTTAATAAAACAACCAGCCAGTTATCCCCCAATAACACTATTTTATTATCAGCCAGCTGATAATTTGCAAACACATCTTGCATACTAGTATAGTTATCATGGTTGCCAGCTAACCACACACAAGGCGTATTAAACTTGTTTATTTGCTCGGCAAAACGGGCATAAGCTTTTTTAGAACCATCTTGTACAAAGTCACCTGTTGCCACAATCAAATCAAACTGCTTATTATTACGTCCAATTTCATTGATAACTGCTAAAAAACTTGCATTGGAATTAATACCAAGCAATGAATCATCTTCATCAGCAAAAAGATGGGTATCAGTTATATGCAATATTTTACCGTAATTTTTATTACGAATTGGAAGTTTTAACAATGACCTCAAAATTCACTCCAATTACTTATCAATCTATAATTATGGTTAATAGTGTCAGCAACAAAATAGGCATTGTGACAGGAAACATAATTTTTATTATAAATCTAAGTGTTATACAAAAGTGTAAAACAGATCACACTTTTATGAAAGAAATAATTAAATATGAATACTAAAAAAGTTATTCCCACTCTTCTTTTAATAACTGATAATTAAGTTCTAACCATTGAAGCGCAATAATTGATGCAGCATTGTTAATCACTCCATCTTTAACCCATTGATAAGCTTGATTGCGACCGACAACATGAACTTTAATATCTTCGCTTTCTTCATCAAGACCATGAATACCTTTGGCTGTTGATGAATCGACTTCGCCCACAAAAATATGCAATTGTTCTGTTAAACCACCAGGCGATGCTAAATAATTGATGATAGGTTTACATCGACCAATAACGACTCCAGCTTCCTCCATTGCTTCACGTTTTGCTACTTCTTCAAATGATTCATTTTCATGATCCATCATTCCAGCAATGAGTTCTAGCATCCAAGGACTATCTTGCGTTTCAATAGCGGCAATCCGGATTTGTTCAATTAGCACAACTTCATCACGTTTTGCATCATATGCTAAAAGCACAACTGCATGTCCACGTTCTAAAATTTCACGTGTTACAACCTCGCTCATTGAACCATCAAATTTGCGATATTGAAAACGATATTCAAACAAAGAAAAAAAACCTTTATATAAGATTCGTTTAGTTAGATTAAATACATCATTTTTGTCAAAATGTACCAGATTATTTTTAATTTTCATATATATTCTCGATTTTAAAATGAATTTGAATAAAAAGTGCGAATGGCATGCAAACTATGCTTACTATATACTAATTATCTGTTAAAATTACGCCATTAAAAATACTACTATATTTTAATGATTTTTAAAGAGAAGATTAATGAAAAAAACTTTAACCTTTTTAATTGGCTTAGCATTAAGTCAATCTGTCTTTGCTGAAAATTTGATTCAAGTGTATGAACAAGCAAAAGAAACCAATCCAGATCTGCGCAGTTCATTAGCTGAAAAAAATAAAGCATACGCGGCAATTTCAGGTTCTCGAGCGAGTTTACTACCGCAAGTTGGTTTAAGTGCTTCTTACGGTGTAACTCATGGTCGACGTGATACGAGTGGTATAAAATCCAAAAGTGGCAATTTATACCAAGTAACGGCATCTCAAAGCATTTTTAATTTCTCAAATTGGAAAGCCTTGGATATTACTAAAAAACAAGCAAGTGTTGCCGATATTGCTTATCAATACCAAGGTCAAACATTAATCTTAAATACCTCTGTTGCTTATTTTAATGTATTAAAAGCACTTGATGCATTGAGCTTTATTGATGCCCAGAAAAAAGCCATTGGACGTCAGTTAGAACAAACTCGTCAACAACACCAAGTTGGTTTAGTCGCCATTACTGATGTACAAAATGCCCAAGCTAACTATGACCTAACTGTTGCACAACAAGTTAACGCATTAAATGAACTAAACAATGCGATCGAAGATTTACGTCAAGTGAGCGGTCGTTTTTATTCTAATTTAGCAAGCGTTAACACCAACACCTTTAGAACGGAAAACCCAACGCAAATCAGTACATTGTTAAAGCAATCCGAAGCATCTAATCTTAATTTATTAACAATGAAATTAAATCTAGACATCGCACGTGAACAGATCAAACTTTCACAAGCAGGCCATCTGCCTACAGCAAGTGTAGATGCATCAACTAATTTAAATAAAACTGATAGATATGGTAATAACATAGCGCCTGGTGCACATAGTGGTAAATCTTATTCAGGAAATAACTATGTCGGTGTCAGTGTAAATCTACCTATCTTTTCGGGTGGTGCAACAATGTCTAAAGTTGAACAAGCACAACAAAATTACGTGAGTTTCAGCGAAAAACTAGAAAGTACCAATCGTGGCGTAATTAATCAAGTACGTTCATCATACAACAATATTTCATCATCAATAAGTGCAATCAAAGCTTATCAACAAGCAGTGGTTTCTGCACAAAGTTCATTAGAAGCCACTAATTCTGGTTATCAAGTTGGAACTAGAACAATCGTTGACGTATTAAATGCAACAACACAGCTATACAACTCTAAACGAAATTTATCTGATGCAAAATATAATTATCTAACTAGCTTACTACAACTAAAATACGCAGTAGGAACCTTAACAGCTAACGATTTAATTTATCTAAACAATATGTTAGGTAAAGAAGTTAGCACTTTAGTGACGATAAAATAATCACCAATTCTTTTATTACAACTGTTAAAAATGCGAATAAATCGCCTTTTTAACAGTCATTTAATATTTAAAAAATATATATCCTGCTAACTTTAACATTGTTAATCATATTCTGCTATTTTAATTAAAAATATGGTAAACACGAATTTTGTAACATGCTCCGATAAAACATGTAAACTTATGTTCTAAATGTATCATTTACTCGATAATAATTTATTTCGTCAATAAACCAATTATCATCATGTCCATAATTTGATTTATTTTGAGCTATATAGTCTAATGAACTAACTAACATCCACCCTCTTAAATTTAATCCTTGAACGATAAAAGGCATTTCCATATCCTCTTCATCCAGATATATTTCATTATCGTTTAAATTTTGAATATAATCCCATGGAATATAATAAAACTCTGTATGTTTTGGATCACTATTCCACAATTCTAAGTTTGCATAAATCCATTCACCTTGATCTAAAAGATAGAGGTTCATGATTAATTCATTTATAGACTTAAAGCTATTCATTAGTATTCCTTAAATTTGAATAGACAAAACAAAGTGTAAATATCCATTTTTCATAATAAAATTTTTAGGCGTTACCTGTTTCGGGATTTTATCTATCTATTGCACCACCAACAAACAGATCATCTGGTAATTCAGTGACAGATGTATGACTTAAATCCAAATCACCACCAACAGATAAGTTATTTGGCAATCGGGTTATTTGAGTATAACCAAGCCCTAAGTCACCACCAACAATAAGATTATTAGGCAATTGAGAAATGGCTGTTTCGCCCAAATCTAAATCACCGCCAACCATTAAATCATCAGGTAAAGTTGTGATTGCATTATTACATATATATAAATCACCATATACAATTAATTTTTTAGGCATTTTATAAACTGATTCATCAGGCCAATAAAAATCGCCCATTACAGTCAAATAGTCGCATAATTCACTGACTGACGCACCAACCAAATCCAAGCTTTCATAAATATACAACATACCATCACGTGCTGAGTAAATAACCCCATGCTTATTTAAATAATCAAAAAAATCCATTACACTTCCTAATATTTTTAGGTCAAAATTTTATATAATACCTACCGGAACTATTAAAAGATCACATAAAAAATATCTATTTGTCATATCGTGAAATAGCGGACTTAGATATATCGATATATCATTTTTATACTCAAACGTATAGTTTTCTGAAACTTCTTAACAAGCATATTAACTTGTTAAGATGCATTTTTTGTATGATAAGAATAAAAATTACGAAATGCGCATTCCCGGTTTAGCCCCACTATCTGGCGATAACAAGTATACGCCGTCACCATCATCTTTACCACTGGCACAAAGCACCATCCCTTCGGAAACACCGAATCGCATTTTACGAGGTGCTAAGTTGGCAATCATAATGGTTAAACGCCCAATTAGCACTTCTGGATCAGGATAAAATTGTTTGATGCCTGAAAATACATTACGGGTTTCATCACCAATATCAAGCGTCAACTGGAGTAATTTATCGGAACCTTCAACAAAACAGGCATGTTTAATTAAAGCAACACGCATATCAACTTTGGTAAAATCGTCAAAACTAATTGTATCGGCAATAGGTTCAGCAACATTTGTTTTAGCTGGTGTTGCTAGGGCAGCTTGTTCTTTTGTTTCTTCAATCATGGCAGTAATTTTATCCATATCAATACGGTTAAATAGAGCTTTAAACTGGTTAATCTTATGGCTAGTTAACGCATTAGCAATAGTATCCCACTCTAATTTGCTATTTAAAAATGCTTCTGTTCGCTCTGCTAATGACGGTACAATCGGCTTTAAGTAAGTCATTAAAATGCGGAATAAGTAAATACCCATTGAGCAAATATCTTGCAATGCTTGATCTTGCCCCTCTTGTTTGGCAACCACCCATGGCGCTTTTTCGTCAATATAACGATTAGCTTCATCAGCTAGTACCATGATTTCACGAATCGCCTTACCTGATTCACGTTGTTCAAAATAATCAGCAATGACTTTTGCTTTTTCTACAAATAACGCATAAAGTTCTGGCTCAGCCACTTTTTCTGATAATTTGCCGTCAAAGCGTTTATAAATAAAACCAGCCGAACGCGAAGCAATATTTACCACTTTATTGACTAAATCACTATTTACACGTTGCACAAAATCTTCAAGATTTAAATCAATATCATCAATATGTGGTGATAGTTTAGCCGCATAATAATAACGTAAGCAATCAGGATCTAAATGTTTTAAATAGGTACTTGCTTGAATAAAAGTACCTCGTGATTTAGACATTTTTGCGCCGTCAACAGTTACATAACCATGCACAAAAATATTCGATGGCTTACGATATTCACTACCATCTAGCATAGCAGGCCAAAACAAGCTATGGAAGTACACGATATCTTTACCAATAAAGTGATAAAGTTCAGTACTTGAATCTTTATTCCAAAACTCATCAAAAATCGGTTTATTTTGCTTATTACAGTAATTTAAGAAAGATCCCATATAACCAATTGGTGCATCTAACCAGACATAAAAATATTTACCTGGTGCATCGGGGATTTCAAAACCAAAATAAGGGGCATCGCGGCTAATATCCCACGGCTGTAAGCCTGATTCAAACCACTCTTGCATTTTATTAGCGACTTGGTCTTGTAGTGTCCCTGAGCGAATCCACTCTTGTAACATAGTTGAAAAAGCCGGCAGATCGAAAAAGAAATGTTCTGACTCTTTTAAAATTGGCGTTGCCCCCGAAACCACAGACTTAGGATTAATTAAATCAATCGGATTGTAAGTTGCACTACACACTTCACAGTTATCGCCATATTGATCTGGCGCTTTACAACGTGGGCAAGTACCTTTTACAAAGCGATCAGGTAAAAACATCTGTTTTTTAGGATCAAATAGCTGTGAAATGACTTTGGTTTTAATATAACCATTAGCTTTTAAACGCTTATAAATTTGTGCTGATATTTCACGATTTTCTGAGCTATGGGTTGAATGGTAATTATCATAACTAATATTAAATCCAGCAAAATCACGCTGATGCTCAGTTTTTACTTCACTAATCATCTGTTCAGGCGTAATGCCAAGTTGTTGTGCTTTGAGCATAATTGGGGTGCCATGCGCATCGTCGGCACAAATAAAATAGATATCATTACCACGCATACGTTGATAACGTACCCATACATCAGCTTGAATATGTTCAAGCATATGACCTAAGTGAATTGCACCATTGGCATAAGGCAGTGCGCAAGTCACCAATATTTTGCGTTGAGTTGTCATGTTGATTTATTACCCTTTATTACATAATGGCAGAAATAGTACATCAATCGTGGGATTATCGCTAGATTTATGCCATAATTTGATAAAATTTCTATACTCGATTCACTTTGCAAATGGCAAATAATCCTTTTTGAAGAATGTAAAATATTATCATTTTTCCGCCTCTTTAAAGAAGAGTATTAAAAATGAACAAGTATAAATATCAATGCATAAAGAGATAATAGCAATGAACATTGAAGTAAAAAAGATTCTTGAGAATTTTACTCATGCAACCTTACAAAAAAATTTACTTGAACTTGGTGCACTAACTAAATGTGAAATAGTTAATCAGCATTTATCCATTAATTTAACCATGCCCTTTGCTTGGCAAAACGCTTTTGACGAGTTAAAAAAAATAGCCACCCCAAAATTACTTAAACTTAACGACATTAAAGACGTTGACTGGCACATTGACTATAAAATAGCCACATTAAAACGCGCTAATGACCAACATGCCATTAACAATATAAAAAATATTATCGCCATAAGTTCAGGCAAAGGTGGCGTGGGTAAATCATCAACAGCCGTCAATCTTGCACTAGCTTTACAAAAACAAGGCGCCAAAGTAGGTATTTTAGATGCAGATATTTATGGCCCTTCAATTCCAACCATGTTAGGCACAGAAAAACAGCAACCGTTAACACCTGACAATAAACACATGACCCCAATTATGGCACACGGATTAGCCAGTAACTCTATTGGTTATTTAGTCGATCCAGATAGCGCCATGGTATGGCGAGGACCAATGGCAAGCAAGGCATTACTGCAAATATTACAAGATACATTATGGCCTGAACTTGATTATTTGGTTATTGATATGCCTCCGGGAACTGGGGACATCCAATTAACCCTAGCACAAAGCATTCCAGTAACGGCAGCAATCATTGTCAGTACACCACAAGACATAGCATTAATTGATGCCCAAAAAGGCATGACCATGTTTAATAAAGTCAACATCCCTACACTAGGCATTATTGAAAACATGAGTTACCACATTTGCGAAAATTGTGGTCATCACGAAGCCATTTTTGGCGAAGGTGGAGCACAGCGTTTAGCTGAGCAATATCAAACAAAATTACTCGGAAAAATGCCACTCCATAAAATGTTACGCCAAGATCTCGATACAGGGCAACCCACTGTTATTAGCCATCCTGATAGCGAATTTACCCAGCTTTATTGCCAAATTGCCGGGCGTATTGCCAGTGAGTTATATTGGCAAGGCGAAGCAATTTTACCGGATATTTCCTTTAAGGCGCTATAATAAAGAATAAGCTTGGCTGTCAACAACAGCCAATGCTATTGATATTTTATAATTAATTTGGCATCACATCGCCATGATCAGCCGCGCAATAACTGCCCATTATCACCCTTATTTTAAATGGTGGAACTCGGCTTTTGCCTTCGTTAATTGTTGATTAAAAGCGGTATTCGTATGTAATTGAGCAACCACCGCAGCTGCCATCACCTTAGCAGCATCAACATCACTTTGCCAATGATAGCCGCAAATAACGCGGCTTTCGCCAATCTCATAACCTCGTTTTAAAATTTCATTTTGACGCGCTGGATTTATCTCTGCTAACACAAGTGAAATAGCAAACCCCATTGTTGTATGACCAGAGGGATAGGATCCATTGGTCGATAGCGCTTTTTCATCATCTGGGCGACAGGTTGGTTCATGGAAAAATGAAAACGGTCGAATACGATTATAATGGTTTTTAGCTGAGCGCGTTGCCAAATCCCCTGCATCTTCTTTCATTGTAGTAACTAATTTGTAAATTTCTGGCGTTTTCTTATCAGAAATTTCAAACCCAAAAGATGGTGAAAATTGCTTAGTGATATTATCTTTACTTGAATCAGCATCTAAATAGGCCTGTTTTCCACGTTCTGTATTACGAACAGACTTACCCCAATCGTATATTGCTTTATCGCGTAAAAAATCAATGCTGTCAAAAGTAGGAGGCGGTGGCAAAAGCAGCAAGCTATTAGGTGCTTGTTCTTCTTTAAGGAAAAAATCATTAGGATCTGTTGTTACATCTTTTCCCCCAGAAGCAAAAACATTTGAACATATTAAAGAAGCAACAAATAACGAACAAAAAATTTTTTTTTGCATATACTTCTCCTTATACAAATAAGGGATAACTATCAAAACATGTTATCGAAACAAAAAACGCTTAAATAACATCTAATTAATGATTTTGTATGAAACAACAACACGGTCAGCAAGATATCAATAGCTGTTCAACAATAAAATACAGCAACATATTAATAAAGATTGAGTATTTTTAATGTGATAGTCATCACAATTATATTTACAGTGGAATATTTGAAAGGCTAATTTAGATCATTACCGTGACAAATATGCTCAATATTTATCACGGTTCTAGAATGAATTTAAGCAAAAATCTTATCGCGGAACATAAAAAATACCGCACCTAAAAGACACAAACCCGCCCAAATATAGTCTGTCTTAAATGGCTCTTTTAAAATATAAATTGAAAAAGGGATAAAAACAGACAAACTAATTACTTCCTGAATAATCTTTAATTGACTTGCGCTGGCAACCTGAAAACCAATGCGATTAGCAGGCACTTGCAATAAATACTCAAATAACGCAATCCCCCAGCTAGCAAACACCGCCACTAGCCAAACTTGGTTATGTAAAAACCGCAAATGCCCATACCACGCAAAAGTCATAAAAACATTACTAAAAGTCAGTAAACAAACAGTAATAAGTAATTGATTCATTGTGTTGATATAAGAGTAAAGAAAGGGACTGGCATTATATACCATTGTCTAATAAACATACAAAATAGAAATAATTTAATTACATTAAAAAAACAACATTATTAACAATAGTTGAAATTGGCTAATTCATCACTAAAAACATGATAGCGCTATTGCTCAGTAGCCTGTTTAGGTCTATATTGAATCAACGCCAATAGGTGCAAAATCTTTAATGCATTGAACGTCGTTATCCTATCAACACTGAAACTTATTACAACACAATTATTATCCCCCAAAGGAAACAGTTATGCAAAAAAGAGTCAATGAAGTTACTATGCGTGGAGCCCCCATTACTTTGTTAGGTCCCAAAATCAACGTTGGTGACATAGCACCCGATTTTATCGTGCAAGATTTAGCAATGAAACCCATTAAATTATCCGATTTTAAAGGTAAAATCAGAATTATTAATTCGGTACCATCCATTGATACTTCGGTATGTAGTGCCCAAGTTCACCGCTTCAATGCAGAAACAGCAAAACTAAAAGATACCGTGATATTTTCAATTAGTGTTGATTTACCTTTTGCATTAAATCGCTATTGTGCGGCTGAAGGCATTGATGTGGTCAAAGTCACTTCTGACCATAAAGATCTGGATTTTGGTTTAAAATATGGCACTGTTATTGAAGAGCTACGTTTACTTTCTCGTGCCGTATTTGTTATTGATAAAAATGACAAAATTGCTTATGTTGAATATGTTAAAGAAACATCTTCAGAACCTAATTATGATAAAGCCCTAGCGGCTGCTAAAGCATTAGCATAAATAGCAACAATGATACTTCGCCACCCAATCCCAGAGTGGTGGCAGTTTACTTTAAGATTTATTCATGGCAGCTATTTTATAGACAAAAATATTCAGTTATAATCAAACATAATCTAATCTTCCCTCCATACTCTTAATCATGAACAATAGTATTACCCGATCTCGCATTTGGTCATCAATTCTTTGCCTTGCATTTGCGGCATTTATTTTTAATACAACGGAATTTGTACCCGTTGGGCTATTACCTAATATTGCTGAAAGCTTTTCAATGGATGTGGCTCATGCTGGATTATTACTCACCATTTATGCGTGGGCTGTCTCGTTATTATCATTGCCACTCACAGTATTAACGTCAAAAATGGAACGAAGAAAGCTACTCATCCTTTTATTTTGCCTATTTATTGGTAGTCATATTTTAGCTGGATTTGCGTGGAATTTTTACAGTTTGATGGTAGCAAGAATTGGTATTGCTTGTGCTCATGCGGTATTTTGGGCAATTACAACACCACTTGCCGTTCGGTTAGCGCCCAATGGTAAAAAAGCTAAAGCCATGGGCTTTATTGTTATTGGCGTATCGATGGCAACCATTCTAGGCATTCCAATTGGCACCATCATAGGACAACTCGTTGGCTGGCGTGTGACTTTTTTATGTATTGCTGGTATCGCTTTTTGCGTGATGATATTACTACTCCGCTTATTGCCTACTGTACCAAGCATGGATATTATCTCTATCAAAGATATTCCAATGGTATTAAAACGCCCAATACTGCTAAACATTTATCTATTAATAGCCATTATAATTGCTGGCCACTTCACTGCTTATACCTACATTACGCCATTTATGAAAGATGTTGGCGGATTTAATCAAAATGTTATCGTCGCTTTATTGTTAGTAGTCGGTTTTTCTGGCATGATTGGCAGCGTTATTTTTGCAAAATACGCCGAAAAAAATCCAACCGCCATTTTAGTGATCCCTATGTTGTCATTGATCGCTTGTTTATTATCACTTTATGTCTGTTCGTTCACACTTTATACCGCAATCATTCAATGTTTGATCTGGGGGCTTTCGATTACCATTATTGGCATGGTCATGCAAAGCAAAGTCATCGATGCAGCGCCCGATGCAACCGATATTGCCACATCTGTTTATTCAGGTATTTACAATATTGGAATAGGCGGAGGCGCTTTTATAGGTAGTAAAGTATTAATTTTACTATCAACGGAGGATATTGGTTTTGTTGGCGCCGTTTTCGTTATTATTGCGTTGTTATTTTTCTGTCTTTGTTCTAGAAAATTGTGGAATAATAAAACCATTTTATAAAAATCTTAAAGCTCAGAAACAGCATTATTTATTATATAACGCCAATAAATAATGCTGAAAATAACACTCTTACATTATGATTTACTTAAAGACTCTAACTGTTCCCAGCGTTCAAAAGCAGATTCTAATTCGGCTTCTTTGTCGGTCAAAGATTGTAAGATTGGACCTGTAACCTCGTGGGGTTGATTAAAAAAGTCGCTTTGACTAATCTGTGCTTGTAAATCAGCAATGGCTAATTCTAATTGTTCTATTTTGCTTGGTAATTGTGTTAACTCTCGTTGTTCATTATAACTCAGCTTAACCTTTTTTTTAGTGGCTTGATCATTGCTTTTGTTATTCGCCGTGCTTAATGCTTTTTTAGGCTGTTTGACATCATTAACTGCCGCTACTTTAACCGGTTGTGCTTGTTGCTGTTGTTGCAGAGCATCGGCATAACCACCGGCATAAATACCAATATGCCCTTTGTCCTCAAAAAACCAACATTGGGTAACCACATTATCAACAAACTGCCGATCATGACTAACTAGTAAGACTGTTCCCTGATAATCATTAACCAACTCTTCTAACAATTCCAGCGTTTCAATATCCAGATCATTGGTCGGTTCATCAAGTATTAATAAATTACTAGGCTTTAAAAATAATTTAGCCAGCAATAAACGATTACGCTCCCCACCTGATAATGCACGAACAGGTGTTCGGGCGCGTTTTGGCGGGAATAAAAAATCTTGCAGATAACCAAGTACATGACGTGATCGTCCATTAACCATCACTTCTTGTTTACCTTCAGCTAAATTATCCATCACGGTTTTTTCAGGATCGAGCTCTAACCGATATTGATCAAAATAAGCCACTTCAAGCTTGGTACCGCAATGCACGCTACCTGATGTTGGTATTAAATTACCTAACATCAGTTTTAACAAAGTTGTTTTACCGATACCATTAGGACCAATCAGGGCAATTTTATCACCACGCAATACTTGCACAGTAAAATCATTAACTAGCAGCTTATCTTCAATTTGATAGGTCACATTTTCAAGCTCAAAAACGATTTTTCCTGAACGTAATGCCTCTTCAATTTGCATTTTGGCACTACCCATCACTTGGCGACGCTCGCTATACTCTTGGCGCATTGCTTTTAATGCCCGCACGCGTCCTTCATTACGTGTACGGCGTGCTTTAATACCTTGGCGAATCCAGACCTCTTCTTGAGCCAATTTTTTATCAAATTCAGCATTTTGCAACTCTTCAACGCGCAGAGCTTCTTCTTTACCAAGTAAATAGTTATCGTAGTTACCGCTCCAAGAGGCAATTTTTCCCCGATCTAAATCAATAATACGCGTTGCCATTTGTCGAATAAACGAACGATCATGAGAAATAAACACAATACTGCCATTAAAGCTTTTCAAAAACTCTTCCAACCATTTTATGGTTTGAATATCTAAATGGTTTGTTGGTTCATCGAGCAATAAAACCGATGGCTGACAAACCAACGCTTTAGCTAAAGCAGCTTTACGCAGCCAGCCACCAGATAGCGAAGATAACAAGGCATCACCGTCAAGCGACAACGACGAAATAACATTACGAATACGACTATCTAATTGCCAGCCATTTTGATGATCTAACTGCTCTTGCATTTTTGCTAATTTAGCCAAATTACTTTCGCAAGGATCGTGCTCAACCCGATGGACTAAATCATAATAATCTCGTAATAACTGTGCTTGCTCATGTAATCCTTCTGCTACAAAATCAAATACATTGCCTTGCACATCGCGAGGAGGATCTTGCTGTAAGCGTGAAACAATCACATTATTTTCATAAATAATGTTCCCTTCATCTAATGGTACTTCTTTATTTAGCACTTTAAGTAACGTTGATTTGCCGGCACCATTGCGACCAACAAGACAAACACGCTCGTTTGGTTCAATAGACATATCGATATGATCAAGCAATGGCGCATCGCTAAATGAAAGATAGGCATTGGTAAGATTAATTAATGACATATTAGTGATTTTTTTTTGGATATTAAGTAATAAGGCATTATTCTATCATAAAGTTGCCAAAGGCAACTAAATCAAATACCAAAGATACACTAATAGGTGTCACAAATATTAGAAATTACTGTTCTATTCTATAAAAAAACACAAATACTGTTATATTAATTAATAAAAATATTAATTCGCTCGGTATGGAGATTATTATGAGCCATATGTGGACATTTCAACGCGTTGGTGGACTTGATCAAGTTGTATTTAAAAGTGCCAATGACATTATCAATTTACCTGATTTAGACCCTAAATTATGGGTTGCTCTAAGTTGCCCAACAACAGGCTTAGATTTTGATAAGCGAACTTTAGCCCTACTTGATTCGGACAATGATGGACGTATTCGCATACCTGATATTTTAGATGCCATCAGTTGGACTCGAGATAAAATTATTTCATTTGATAGTATTTTAAAAATGAATGAAACACTCCCATTATCACAAATTAACGCATCAACTCCATCAGGAAAAAAGCTCTCTGTCACCGCTGATAGCATTTTAGCAAGCTTAAATAAAAGTCAGTTGGATTATTTAACGCAAGATGACATACAGCAGTGTATAAAAATCAATGCTGACAAACTTTACAATGGTGATTTAATCTTTCCTGCATCAACTGAATTATCGCCCGACATGCAAACGTTTATTCAAACGGCAATCAAAACCACGGGGGCGCAAAAAGATATGAGTGGACAAGATGGCATTGATTTAAACATAGCTACTACCTTTGTAGACAACTTAAAAACATGGTTACAATGGCAAAACAAAATAAGTAACACACAAACCCCATTTGGGAAAGATACCGCCGAAATTTGGAAATTAATCCAGCTATTAAAACCCAAAATTGATGATTATTTTTTACGTGTTGAACTGGCACAATACGCACCACAAGCACAAACTGCGCTCAACGTCGACGAAAAATATATCGTACCAACACAAAATGGATTACTGTCTGACAAAGCTTTAGCCGAGTTACCACTATCAAAAATCGATACAACCAATGCGCTTGATCTCGTCAATGGCCTTAATCCGCTTTGGAAAACTAAAATCAGCCGATTTAAAACATTAGTGGCGTCATCCTTATCCAATCCGGATCAACTAACACAGCAAGAATGGCAAGATATTCAACAAAGTTTGCAAGCTTACGCTACTCTTATTAGCGCTAAGCCTAAAATAGCACAATTAACCGTTGAAACTGAACCTTCTGCCAGTATAGAAGATATGTCAAATAACGTCATTATCAATCTAGTTAACGATGATTTACTCAACGAATTTAAGCAAATGGTTGAACAGGACAACAAAACACCAATATCCGCATCAGACGTGCTAGTGTTAGAAAAATTAATCCTGTTTCATAAACATCTTTACCGTTTACTGGTTAACTTTGTCTCGTTTGCGGACTTCTTCTCACCAAAAACTCGAGCTGCCTTTCAACTGGGGAATCTTTATATAGATGGTCGCTGTGCAACTCTTTGTGTTGCGGTTGATAATATTGCCAAACACGCAACCATGGCAAATTATTCCGAGCTTTGTTTACTTTATTGCGAATGTACACGGCATGGACAAAAACAGCTGATTGCCGCGGCCATGACCGCTGGGCAAGGAGATCTATTAATTGAAGGTCGCAATGGTGTGTTTATCGACAATGATGGGAACGATTGGGATGCCAATGTCGTTAAAATAATCACTAAACCAATTAGCATTCAGCAAGCGATTTTGGCACCATATCAGCGCATTGGGCGCTGTATTACCGAACAAATTAACAAATGGGCAAGCAGCAAAGATGCCGATGTTGAAAAATCGAGTGAACAAGCATTGCAAAACCCAGCCAATAAATTTGATATTGGTAAAAGCGTCGGCATTTTTGCGGCAATCGGTTTAGCCGTTGGCGCAATTGGCACGGCATTAGCTTCGATTTTTCAAGCGATTTTTTCGCTCACTTGGTGGCAATTTCCTTTGTTCTTTGTTGGATTATTCCTGATTATTTCTGGCCCTTCTGTTATTTTGGCATGGTTAAAATTACGCCGAAGAACCCTTGGTCCACTGCTTGAAGCATCAGGCTGGGCTATTAACGGGCAAGTTAAAATCAACTTAATGCTAGGTGGCTTACTGACCAGCAAAGCCGAACTACCAACAAATGCAAAGCGTAATTTGCATGATCCTATGAAACAGCGCCACCAAAAGCTGATCGTTACTTTTTGGTTAGCTATTTTACTTGGTGTTGGATCAACCGCGGGGTGGTTATGGCATGAAGGTTACCTTGACCGCTATATCGAGCAACACAATCAAGAACAAACCCAAAATAAAACTGACACAACGACCAATATTGACAAATAAAATCAACAAACCATTTCGCCGACAACAGTCGGCGAAATTAACTAGTAGTTAATGCTGATAAACGGGTAAACGGCGACAAATAGCTAAAACTTTGTCTTTTACTGCTTGAATGGCTTGTTCATCATCAATATTATCTAAAACATCACAAATCCAATTTGCCAAATCACGGGACTCAGCTTCTTTAAAGCCTCGGCGAGTAATAGCTGGCGTACCAATACGCACGCCTGATGTCACAAACGGGCTTTGTGGATCTTTAGGTACACTATTTTTATTGACAGTAATATTGGCACTCCCCAAAGCAGCATCAGCTTCTTTACCGGTGATATTTTTATCGACTAAATCAATTAAAAACAGATGATTATGTGTTTCACCAGAAACCACTTTATAACCGCGTTGTACAATCACGTCAACCATCGTTTTAGCATTTTTAACCACTTGCTGTTGATATTCTTTATAAGCGGGTTCCATTGCTTCTTTTAATGCCACCGCTTTAGCGGCAATCACATGCATTAAAGGTCCACCTTGCGCTCCTGGAAAGACAGCCGAATTTAACTTTTTATATAATTCTTCACTGCCATCTTTAGCTAAAATCAATCCACCGCGTGGGCCACCAAGGGTTTTATGGGTTGTTGTAGTCACAACGTGTGCATAAGGCACCGGATTTGGATAAACACCTGCGGCAACCAAACCTGCTACATGCGCCATATCCACAAATAAATAAGCCCCCACACTATCAGCGATTTCACGCATACGCTTCCAATCCACCACCCCAGAATAAGCCGAAAACCCACCAATAATCATTTTCGGTTTATACTCTTGAGCTGTTTTAGCTAGCTTTTCATAATCAATGCACCCTGAATCATCAACCCCATAATCCACAATATGATAAAGCTTGCCAGAAAAGCTAACCGGC
The DNA here is from genome assembly GCF_001690525.1 of Gilliamella sp. App6-5. Lineage (GTDB taxonomy): Bacteria > Pseudomonadota > Gammaproteobacteria > Enterobacterales > Orbaceae > Gilliamella > Gilliamella apicola_H. Next base: position 119,710 of record NZ_LZGT01000004.1, read on the forward strand.
GAACCATGTGTCAAATGCCCACCTTCTGATAGATTCATACCTAAAACAGTATCGCCGGTTTTTAATAGTGCCATGTAAACCGCAAAATTGGCCTGCGAACCTGAATGCGGTTGCACATTAGCATAATCAGCGCCAAATAAGGCCTTAGCACGTTCAATTGCTAATTTTTCAACAATATCAACATATTCACAACCACCATAATAACGTTTCCCTGGATAACCTTCGGCATATTTATTGGTGAGTTGTGAGCCTTGCGCCTGCATTACACGTGGACTGGTATAATTTTCTGATGCGATCAGCTCAAGGTGATCTTCTTGACGCTGCTCTTCGCCTTTAATAGCATCCCACAATTCCTTATCATACTCGGCAATAGTCATATCTTTACTAAACATGTTGACCCCTTATTATTTATTGCATCAGCCTTAAAGGCATGGTTGCACAATATGTGTATACATAATGCGGTATAAAAAATCACAGTTAATTATCCTTACCTAATCAACGTGTGATTTCAATCTTTTTTTGGAGTTATAAAAAATATTTATATTAAATGGACAAATAAAAATGCTCTCAAGAAGGTAGGTATTATCGATAATATGAATCCTAAGGCAGTTTTGATTAGACTTTTAATGAAAAGCTTTGGATACAGTGTTAAAAGACATCAAAAAATCATATATCAAATTGATTTTAATAATTTTTTGTTGCTATTTTTTAATAAAATCTGTCCATTAAATATTTGCTCGATACTTTGCTTCGATTTTTCATTATGTCAATGTTGGCTTAAATATTCGACCTGATGAGGTGATAACCGATATTTATCTGCCATGAGCATAAAAGAATCGATTATCAATCCAAAAGAATAGAAAAATTGATTATTTAGGTGAGTAATCAGCACGAAAATAGTGATCACTTATTTTCGATAATTCACCATTGCTAATGATCTTTGTGATACCCTCATTGATATCTTTAGTTAATTGTTCGCCTTTAGCTCCTTTACTGATCAATAAGTAACTGTATGGCGAACCAATACGATCAGCATCTTCTTTGTTTAATTCTATTATTTTAAGGTTAAGATTATGTTCGTTAATCAATTGTGATAGCATCACTTTATCGATTAATTGGAAATCATATTGTCCAATTTCAACATGTTGCAGTACGGGCAATAAGTCGGCCTCACTATAAATAATTTTGACAGGATTATTAGGATGCTGCTCATTATAAAGCTCTAATGCGGTGGCATAATTCAATCCTGGTGTCACTTCGGTTGATTTGCCATTCAGATCGGCAAAATGTTTAATATCGTTATTGTTTTTTGCCACCGCAATGGCGTATTGGTTTTTAAAAATAGGATCAGAATAAAAATACTTTTCTTTGCGCTTTTCATTCATAGCATAATTATTGGCACCCACCTGATAACGCTGCGCATCAAGCCCGGCTAAAACCGATGGAAACTCAGTAAGTTCGAAGCTAATTTCATATTGTGGTAGCTTGGCAAATATGGCTTTTACCACATCAATATCATACCCCATTAACTCACCTTTCTCATCTACTGTGGTGAATGGGCTCGGCGCGCCCGATGTTGCAATAATAATTGTTTCTTTACCTTTTGCCTCTGAGGCCTTCTTTTGATTATCACAGCCAGTTAATAATAAAGACCCTACTGCTAAAATACTTAACCATTTTTTGTAATTCATAAAGCTATTCCCCCTGTAAATTTAGCTCAATTTTGAACTGTTTTTTATCGATATTTTAAATAAACCCCATGTTTTTCATATCAGTTAGATGATCAACCTGATAACGTGCCATGCCCGTTTTCATTACTGCAAAGCCTAATTTTTTATAAAACTTGACAGTTTGTGGATGGGTGTAAAGAATGATATTGCACTGTTTTACTTGTTCAACGAGTTTATCAACAATCAGCCGTCCATACTGTTGTCCATGTAGGTGTTTTGCTAATGCAATGTTATATATAGCCGCCTGACAAACACCATCAGATAATGCACGCCCAACACCTACAATGCGATCTTGTTCCAGTAAAAATACAACAGCATAGCTATTACGAAACACTTGCTCTTGTGTCTTAGCATCCAATGAACTGAGTCCATAAAAAGCGAGTAAATCAGCAACTTCTTGCCAATTAATCCCATCACAATGTTGCTGAATAATAATATTCATCCATACTCCATTTATTAAATTTCATAATCTATATGCCCAGCAGAATAATATCTAGCTAAAAAATCTTTCGTTCTTGGTTGAGTTGGATTTGAAAACACCTGCTGCGGTGAACCATCTTCAATGATTTGTCCTTTATCTAAAAATAACACCCGAGTTGCAATGTCATGCACAAAACTCATTTCATGAGAAACTAACATCATAGTAATACCTGATTTAGCGGCTATTTTGATGGTTGCTAACACTTCACCCACTAGTTCAGGATCAAGTGCCGAGGTGGGCTCATCAAGCAATAACACTTTCGGTTCCATAGCTAATGCTCTGGCAATTGCAACTCGTTGCTGTTGCCCACCTGATAATTGTTTTGGATAATGATAAATTCGCTCAGCAAGACCAACCTGAGCCAATTTTTCATAGGCTATCTGTTGAGCTTTATCCTTTGGGTATTTTTTCACAATCATTAGCCCTTCCATAACATTTTCTAACGCATTTTTTTGTTGAAATAAGTTGAATTGTTGAAACACCATTGCTGTTTGCTGACGAAATGCGACAATTTTATGCCTTTTTCTACAACTGACATCAAATTCAAAATGATCAATACGGATCTTACCTTGTTGTGGTTTTTCTAATAAATTTAAACACCTTAATAGCGTTGATTTACCGGCACCGGATGCCCCAATAATCGCGACAATTTCATGGGGATGAATGTGAAAATTAAGGTGATCCAATATCAGATTATGATGAAAAGATAATGTTAAATTTTGCACATTAATCATAATAATTTTCCTCGGCGATAACTTGGAGTGTTAACACTGTCAGAAATGGTTAAACGCTTTTCTAAATATTTCATAATCAGTTCAATAATAATGGTTAATGCCCAGTAAATTAATGCCAATGAAATATAAACTTCAAAATAACGATAATTATGCCCAGCTAAAGTTTTCCCTCGACCGGTCATTTCGGTCACCGAACAGACAAACGCTAATGATGTGCCTTTTAGTAAACCAATTAGCGCATTACCTAAATTAGGTAAGGCCACAATAATAGCTTCAGGAATGACAATTCTACGTAACAATTGGCTATAGGTCATGCCCAATGATTGCGCAGCTTCAATCTGACCTTTATTCACAGACTGTAATGCGGCGCGGATTGTTTCTGAATTATAGGCTGCCTCGTTAAACGAAAAGGCAATTAACACAAAAAATATTGGGGATATGCCATTAATATTATAGTGAGTATCATAAAAATAATTGATATAACGCAGTAAGATAGGAATACCATAAAAGCTTAAATAGAGCTGTACTAATAATGGCGTTCCTCTTATAAAAGAGACAAATACCGCTGCTATTTGTGATAATATCGGTATTTTATTCATTTTGATGATAGCAATAATCAGACCGAGCATTACCCCAAGTAACATCGAGAAAAAAGTAATAAAAAGAGTTACAGGCAAATAACCAAGTAACATTGGGATTTGAGTAAAAATCAATCCAACATCTAATATATTTGGCATTATCATTATCCCATTAACTAAATTAGTGACTTGAACTAAACTGTTTATCTCGGTTATGTGGTGTATGCCAATGACTCACATCTGGACCTAAGGGTAAAATATCATAAGGATTATGCGCATTATCGCCCAAAAAATAGCCTTTTTTTATTGCTTCAAAATCAGTTGTTTCCCCAAAAGCAGGCATTTGATAAAGATCTCGAGCATAAGCCCATAAGTTAGGATAGTCGATAATTCGGTTACGATTGGTTTTAAATGCACCATAGTAGGCAACATCAAATCGAGCCAATGTCACATAGAGGCGAATATCAGAATCAGTTATTTTATCACCAAACAGATAACGTGATTGACTCAAACGCTGTTCTAGCTTATCTAATCGATTAAAAACAAGATGATAAGCATCTTCATATGCTTTTTGCGAACGTGCAAAACCCGCTTTATATACGCCATTATTGACTTCATGGAATATTACATCGTTTAGCGCATCAATATCCGCTCGTAATTGTTCAGGATAAAGGTCGGGTGCGTCCGTTTTATGGAAAGGTTTAAATGCAGTTGCCCAATAATAAGTCAGCTTAAAATAATCGTTGTTGACCACTTTGCCTGTTTTTACATCGACAACGGTTGGCACTGTCGCCCTGCCATCATATTCAGGATCTGTTGAAGCATAGATTTCAGGTAGATAACGAATACCCAGTACAGGATCAACACCGCCAACATCAAGCGAAAATTCCCAGCCATTAGAAGTTCTAATCGGACTTACTTTACCGATACTAATTACATCGTCTAACCCTAATAATTTAATAGCTATCATTGAGCGGTGTGCCCAAGGGCAAATAGCTGCCCAAATTAAACGATAACGACTTGCTTCAATGGGTAACTGTCCGGGTTTATCACCAAATGGTGTATCAAAACGGTTAGTTTGACGGATAAATTCTCCATTTTTGCCAATCTCGTTATTTTCATTAGTAACGATCTTTCCTATAGCTAAAGACATACGCTTACTCCTTATCATTTGGTACTGCAAAATTTAACTATCTGACAACTAGGTTAGTTCAATCTAGCATCAAATATTTGGCAGTTAAAATAACAAATAAGCATATTTATATAATTATCAATTATATAGAAGATAAATCACTATATGAAAATTATCTTAACTTAAATATTTATTTTCCTAAACGTCTATATAATCTTTCTGGACGACCAATTTTTCCGTGATTAAGTTCGACTGTTAATAATTTGATTTGGACACAATATTCTAAATATCGCCTAGCAGTTGTTTTGCTAATATTGGCTTTCTCTACTATTTCGTCAACGGTGAGAGCTTTATCACTCTGCATAAAAATGTCTTTCACTTTTTGTAATGTGATTTCCTCAATGCCTTTTGAGTGTCGGTTCATATTAACAAAGTCTTTAGTTTGCAAATTGAAAAGCTCATCAATTTTTCGCTGATTAACGTGTTTTTGTAAACTTTGTCGATATAAAAAGAGTTCAAAACGCTCAAGCGAATGCTTTAATCGTTGATAAGAGACAGGTTTAATCAAATAATCAAACGAGCCTAAACGAATTGCTTTACTACACGTATCCATATCACTTGCAGCGGTAATAAAAATAACATAGCAATCTAAATGATTGTTGATGATATATTCAAATAACTCTATTCCTTTACCATCTGGTAAATAGTTATCAAGTAAAATTAAGGTTGGTTTTAGCTTTTCAACCATTATTTTGGCTTCTTCTAGGTTTGATGCGATACCAATGACGTTGACTTTTGTGTCTTTTTGAATAAACTCTGCATTTAATTCGGCTAATATTGGCTCATCTTCTACAATCAGTACTTTGATAATATTTTCTTGGAATGTGTTCATACAATTACCTTTCGATTATTTGGGAATAAATACAGAAAAAATCGTTCCATACGGTGTATTATCTTCAAATGTAATATAACCATTAGCCTTTTTTATATAGGTTGAAACAAGGTGTAAACCAATGCCATGCTCTTTACCCTCTTGAGATGTAACGCCAGGTTCAAAAATGGAATCACGAATATTTTCATCAATACCACAACCTTGGTCACTGATCTCAAGTACAATTTCATCTGTTGCATCACTAAGATATAAATAAATTGTTTTATCACCAAGATCATTTTTCAAACTGGCATTAAAGGCATTATCAAGCAAATTACCTAAAATTGACATAAATTCTGTTTCGGTGATAAGTGAAGGTAATGCACTTAATTGGCATGCAGGATCAAATAATAGATTTAAACCAATTTCATGTGATTTTGCATATTTACCAATTAACAAACCACATACAGCTGGTACCTTAAAATGTGCGGTAATAAAGTCTAAATTACTTTGATTATCAGCAGAATGCAATGCGATAAAAGATTGCGCTTCTTCATACCGTTTCATATAAATTAAACCCGACAAAGTTGCTAACCAATTAAGATGCTCGTGCCTTAATGCGCGTAAATTATCGACATATTGTGTTACTTGCGTTAATTGCATGCCTAATACATTAATATCATCAAAATTACGAAAAGTAATTACCCAACCTTGAATTTTATCATCAACAACCACTCGAACTCGACTGGCAATAACAATCATGTTATTGAAATAGCATATATGATCGTGTATGTCTTCTGTTTGATTTTCTTTTTTATAGATAAAGTCACTTGAGGTGATAAATTCGCTTAAATCATGTTCATGTAATTCGTCATCATTTATCTTAATATCTAACATTGTCCGAGCAGATTGATTAATATTGATAATTTTATAATTAAGATCAATGGCAATAACACCTTCAAAAATCGATTCCATGATCGACTTTTGGCTTTTTACCAGTAGTGCGATTGCTTTAGGTTCTAAATTAAACATCTGTTTTTTAATTGCTTTTGAAAAACAGTATGAAAAGATAAATAAGGCTAAAAACAATAAAGAACAAAATGCAATAAACGGTATAAACTGTTTTATATGCAATGCATAAATATCATCAATCATATAGCCGACCGAGACTATACCGATAATCCTACCGTTTTCAATAATTGGGGCTTTTCCCCTTAATGCTAGACCAAGAGACCCCTCACTAATGGTGATGCTACTATTACCGTTAAGAACCTCTTGATTATCCCCTCCAACCATGGGGGAATGTAAAGGGCTATTAGCTGTATGGAATAAGCGGTTGGCATTCGCATCGCCAATAACAATATAGCTTGCATCACTTTGTTTAAATATATCTGTGATTAAATTAGCTATTTTATTTGTGTCTTTGTCTTTGACATATTCAATTAAACTTGGTAAAACGGATAACTCTTTTGCTTGAATCTGTGCTTTTTCGCCCAAACTACGATACAAATTTGTTTCAGTTGTGCTCCAAATATAACTTTGTAATAGCGCAAGAACAATCAGCGAAAAGAACAAAAGCGATAAAAAAAGTTTTGTGGTAAATGATAAGTGAATTTTCCTTCGCATTTTTGTATTTGCTTTTCAAATTAAGTTCAAATAAGTGTATCACAGCATTAAAAAACATATATCCTTTAAAACCATAAAAACCACAGTTAATTTATGATTTATATCACAAAAATTTCATTAATTTTTTGTAAAGATATGCCTATTAAATTTGAATAAGTAAAATCATTTTGGAGAAAAAATAAATGGCGGATTTCAAGTCACTTGAAAATAAACATAATTTAAAAGAATCAACGAGTAAGCCCTTTGAAGAAAAGCTAACAGGTTGGCCATATAATTGGTGGCGCCTTATGGACAACTATAAAATTGGTGTCATTCCACTACCATTATTTATTATTGCGGGCATCCTTATCTTTAGTGAAGTATTAGTAACTGGTAAATTGCCTAGTGAAATTGTTGTCATGGTAGTGACTTGTGCTTTTTTTGGTTTTTTATGTGGTGAAATCGGTAAACGCTTACCAATCGTTGGGAAAATGGGTGCTGCCGCAATTTGTGCAACCTTTATTCCTTCTGCATTAGTTTATTATGGTATTCTTCCTGAACCAGTCGTTGTTGCAACAAAAAAATTCTATAAAGATACACATATTCTTTATTTATATATATGTTGTATCATCGTGGGTAGTATTATGAATATGGATAAGAAAACACTTATCCAAGGATTCTTAAAAATCTTCGGCCCAATGGTATGTGGCGAAATCGTTGGTATGCTTGTTGGTGTAGGCGTTGGTTATTTACTTGGTTTAACACCATTTGAAACATTCTTCTTCTTAGTATTACCTATTATGGCCGGTGGTGTTGGTGAAGGTGCGATTCCTCTTTCAATCGGATATGCTTCAATTTTAGGTATGGAGCAAGGTGATGCGCTTGGTCGTGTGTTACCAATCGTAATGTTAGGCGGTTTAACTGGTATTATTTGTGGTGGTATTCTTAATCGTATCGGTAAAGCTTATCCGCACTTAACTGGTAATGGTCGACTATTACCTGCAGATGATGAAGTTGCTGATAAAAAAGCAGCTAAAACTGAATCAATTATTGATGTAACTACATTCGCTTCAGGTGTATTATTAGCAGCTATTCTTTATATGGTTGGTATGATTGGTCACAAAGTGACTGGTATTCCAGCTCCAGTAGGAATGCTATTTGCAGCAGTTTTTGTTAAATTAGTATCTGGTGTTTCACCTAAAGTATTAAGTGGTTCACAGGTTGTTTATAAATTTTTCCAAACTTCTGTTACTTACCCAATTTTATTTGCGGTAGGTGTTGCAATCACGCCTTGGGAAAAAATTGTAGATGCATTCACAATCACAAACCTAATTGTTATTGTTTGTACAGTTGTTAGTTTGGTTACTACTGGTTTCTTTGTTGCTAAAAAACTTGGTATGTATCCTGTTGATGCTGCTGTTATTTCTTGTTGTCAAAGTGGTCAAGGCGGAACGGGTGACGTGGCAATCTTAACTGCTGCAGAACGTATGGAATTAATGCCATTTGCACAAATTGCAACGCGTATCGGTGGGGCAATCAATGTTTCAGTATCATTACTTATTCTCGGCAATTTCTTAGTATAGATTTTACACATTAAAGAACAACCTTAGTTTATACTAAGGTTGTTTATTTTATAGTTACAATTAGCACAAACAGCTTTTAAGGAGTTTTCATGAAGCTTGTCAGTTATCTTGTCTCTGGTAGAGCAAGTTTTGGTCTTCTTACTCATAACGGTATTGTTGATTTAAAGCAAAAATTAGGTGATAAATATACCGATTTAAAATCACTACTTGCCGATAAAGAAGGACTATCTATTGCCAAAACCTACCTTAATGCCCCAAGTGACATTGATGAACAAGACATTACTTATTTACCCGTCATTCCAAATCCAAACAAAATTTTATGTGTTGGTATGAACTATGCTGAAAAACGAGCAGAATTTAATGAAACTAGCTCCGCACCGACACTTTTCGTTCGTTTTCCTGACTCACAAACTGGTCACAAAACCAATATTATTAAACCAGCCATTACTAATGAATTAGATTATGAAGGCGAATTAGCAATTATTATTGGTAAAACAGGTTTTCGTATTAAGCAAGAAGATGCGTTATCATATGTAGCAGGTTATAGCTGTTATATGGATGGTTCTATTCGTGACTGGCAGTATACATGGTTTACCGCTGGTAAAAATTGGCCAAGCACTGGCGCATTCGGCCCATGTATTACAACAAGTGATGAGATCCCTGATCCAAAAGAATTATCTTTAACCACTTATTTAAATGGCGAGCAAATGCAACATGATTCTATCAAAAATCTTGTGCATACTGTGCCTGAATTAATTTCATATATCAGTACATTTACTCATTTATCGCCTGGGGATGTCATTCTTACTGGTTCACCTGGTGGAGTGGGTAAAAAACGTCACCCTCCTGTGTTTATGCAAGATGGGGATATTATTGAAGTTGAAATTACCAAGATTGGGCGTTTAACTAACTCTGTTGTAGCAGAAAAAGGGTAACATTATGTATGATTTAGTTGATTACACTGTTGTTGATATTTCCAAATCAAAACAAGATTATCAAGAAATTGAGCAACTATTATATCGCTCTGATCTTAATTTAGATTCACAAGTTACCATTTTTATGGTCGTAAAAATTGACACTAAAATTATAGCTTGTGCAGGGATTGATCGTAATACTATAAAGTGCGTTGCTATTGATCCTGATTATCGTGGCAATCAACTAAATCTCACTTTAATGGATCACACCATAAAATATGCTAACGAAAGTGGCTATTTTCACCTTTTTTTATATACAAAACCTGAAAATATAGATTTTTTTAAAGGATGTGGTTTTTACCCTATTGTTGAAATAACCGATCTTGCTGTCTTAATGGAAAATAATCCTGTTGGTATTAAACAGTATTGTAAGCAACTACACGCACAACAAAAAAACGGAAAAAAGATTGGCAGTATTGTTATGAATGCCAATCCTTTTACTAAAGGTCATCAATATCTTGTACAATATGCAGCCAGCCAATGTGATTGGTTACATGTTTTTGTCGTCAATGAAAATGCATCACAATTTTCATTTGATACACGTTTAAAATTAGTTCAAGATGGTACTAAACACATAAAAAATGTTATTGTGCATGCTAGCTCGCCTTATATTATTTCAAGAGCAACATTTCCGACTTATTTTCTAAAAGATAAGGCAAAAATTGATCGAGCCTATATGGGTATCGATCTGCTTATATTCCGGAATTATATTGCACCAACACTTAATATCGCTTATCGATTTGTTGGCACGGAACCTTATGATGAGGTCACTAAAGCTTATAATGAAGCCATGTCTTATTGGCTTGAAGATAACACGGTCAGTGAAAAAACAGCGATCACGGTTGTTGAAGTTCCACGAATAACTGAAGGCGATACTATCATATCGGCCTCATTAGTGAGAAAATTATTGGCATCTGGGCAATATGACGAGGTAAAAAAGCTGGTTCCATCTACTACATGGGATTACCTTTCAGCTAATTTGGATAAATTTAAAATTTAATACGTTTTAAAAGGTAAAAAAATGAAAATACAAAAAGAAGCCATGGCAGGGACTCTTGAATCAAGTGATTTGTTAGTCAAAGTCATGCCAAACGCGGGAATTGAAATTGTTATTAATAGTGATGTTAATAAACAATTTGGCGATCAAATCCGGGCAGTTGTTGAGCAAACTTTAAATGAGCTTAATGTAACTGACGGTTTAATCATTATTGATGATAAAGGTGCACTTGATTGTGCTATTAAAGCCAGAGTTCAATGTGCAGTATTACGTGGCGCAGAAGAAGAAAACTTAGATTGGAGCAAATTACTATGAAAAAATTACGTCGAAGTATGCTATTTCTTCCAGGTGCAAACGCCGCAATGTTATCGACTTCATTTGTTTATAAACCTGATTCAATCATGTTCGATCTTGAAGATGCGGTTTCAATTAAAGAAAAAGATTCAGCACGTTTATTAGTGGCACAAACATTGCTTCTTCCTGTTTATAAAGAGCATGGAATTGAAACAGTAGTACGAATCAACGCCCTTGATACTCCATTTGGTTTAAAAGACCTTGAAGCAGTGGTAAGAGCTGGTGTTGACGTAGTACGTTTACCGATGACTAACTGCGCTGAAGATATTCATGAGTTAGAAGCACACGTTGAAAGAATTGAAAAAGAGTGTGGGCGTAAAGTGGGCAGCACTAAATTAATGGCCGCGATTGAATCCGCTCAAGGGGTTGTTAATGCCGTTTCTATTGCTAAATCTTCCCCACGTTTAATCGGTATTGCACTAGCTGCATTTGACTATCTTGTTGATATGCAAACTGAGCGTGGCGACGGTACTGAGTTATTTTATGCTCGCTGCGCAGTATTACATGCAGCACGTGTAGCTGGCATTGATGCCTTTGATGTGGTGTATTCAAATGTTAATGATGATGAAGGTTTCTTAAAAGAAGTTAGCTTAATCAAAAAACTCGGATATAACGGTAAATCACTGATCAATCCAAGACAAATTGAACTATTACATAATGCGTATGCTCCAACCGCAGCTGAAGTTGATCATGCTCAAAAAGTAGTTGAAGCAGCAGAAGAAGGTGAAAGAAAAGGCCTTGGCGTTATTTCCTTAAACGGCAAAATGATTGATGCACCGATTATTGCTCGTGCTAGAAAAGTTATCGAGTTGGCTAAATATTCCGGTGTACGTAAAGAAATTTGATAGGATTGAAAAATGACTACTTCTATAAACAAAAAAATTGATGATTTGCTTAAACAGCACCCTGATCTCAAGAATATTACGCCTTTTGTTGATGCTAACGCAACAACACCCTATTTAAAAGATGATTCTAAATACACGCGTAAATTATGTGATTCTATTGAACAGGCAATCAAAAAATGTGAATTACGTGATGGTATGACTATCTCTTTTCACCATGCATTTCGTGAAGGTGATAAGGTTATCAATAAAGTTGTTGAAACGATCAGTAAGTTAGGCATTAAAAACTTAACGTTAGCTTCAAGTTCATTATTAAGTTGTAACTCAGCACTTATTCCTCATATCGAATCAGGGGTCATTACTAAAATTTATACCTCTGGTCTACGTGGTAAATTAGCCGATGCAATTTCACACGGTTTAATGGAAAACCCTGTTCATATCCATTCTCATGGTGGACGCGTAAAACTTATCCAAAGCGGTGAAATTAATATTGATATCGCATTTTTAGCGGTTTCAACTGCCGATGAACAAGGTAACGCAAATGGTGTATCAGGTAAATCACAATGTGGTGCCCTTGGTTATGCCATGGTTGATGCGCAATTTGCTAAAAAAGTGGTACTACTGACTGAAGATATTGTTGGATATCCTAACCATCCAGCAAGTATTCGCCAAGATCAAGTTGACTATATCGTTAAAGTTGATGAGGTGGGTGATCCAACTAAAATCAGTGTGGGTGCAGCGCGTATCACTAGCAATCCACGCGAACTGATGATCGCTCGTTATGCAGCTGATGTTATTGAACATTCAGGCTATTTCAAAGATGGTTTTTCAATTCAAACTGGTTCGGGTGCATCGTCAACTGCGGCAACGCGTTTCCTTGAAAATCGTATGCGTGCGAAAAATATCACTGCATCATTTGCATTAGGTGGTATTACCGCAAGTATTGTTGATCTTCATGAAAAAGGATTAGTTAAACGTTTATTAGACACTCAAAGCTTTGATGGCACAGCTGGACAATCTTTAGGTAAAAATAAAGATCATATTGAAGTATCAACCAACGTTTATGCGAACCCAGCATCAAAAGGTGCAAGCGTTGATGAACTTGATATTGTTATTTTAAGTGCTTTAGAAATTGACCTTAATTACAATGTTAATGTATTAACTGGTTCTGACGGCGTTATGCGTGGTGCGTCTGGCGGTCACTGTGATACTGCTGCTGGTGCAAACTTAACAATCGTTGTTGCACCACTGATTCGTAGCCGTATTCCAACGGTAATTAAAAAGGTAACAACACTAGTCACTCCTGGTGAAAGCGTTGATGTGCTAGTAACTGACCATGGTATTGCGGTTAATCCTAACCGTCCAGAAATTGCTGAACGTTTAAAAGCAGCTAATTTACCAATTATGAGCATTGAAGAGCTTTATCAACGTGCTGTATCTTTAACTGGTGAGCCAAAACCAATCGAGTTTAAAGATAAAATTGTTGGTATTGTCCATTTCCGCGACGGTTCAGTTATTGATGTCGTGCGTGAAGTTAAAGACTAATTTTAGTTTTAATTAATAAAGTAATAGCCTGACATGTAAAAGTGTTATGCTATTACTGTTTTTATCCAATGGAAAAATGCTAATTAAATTTGATGATGGCACTCCAATTAACCTTGAGCAAATGCTATTAGCCAAGGAAAAGCGAGTGGAAAACCAAAACCAGGCAATGATATGTTATAAACATCCCATCATATCCTTAAGCCTAGTTATTCCAGGTGCTATAAAAAATAGTAGCGGTGCTCGTTATCTTTTTGACGAGGCAATCAAAACATTACATCACTGTTTTTTACAAAATGACATCGCAATAATCAATGAAGATCATTATCACTATATCACCGGTTCAGAAGCTATTATAGCAATAAAATGTTCAGCTAATGTCCTTAAAAAATACTGTATTGATATTGAAAATAATCACCCATTAGGACGTTTGTGGGATATCGATGTTATTGACATTGTTACACAAAAAAGCCTGTCACGATCACAATTCGACAACAAACCAAGACAATGCTTAGTCTGTCATGAAATAGCAAAACTTTGCGGTAGAGCAAAACGGCATTCAATTGATGAAATTTTTACAGCGATTGAAAACAAGATAGAAAAATTTCAGCAAAATAAAAGTGATAATAATCATTGCTAATAACGGATTGATGGAATAGCCTGTCTACATATCTGATATATCATCAATCCTAATTATAATCTGAAAAATCAGTTATACTGTTTCAAGTGCTTGCTGTAAATCAGCCAGTAAATCAGTAATATCTTCCAATCCCACCGAAATACGCAATAATTGATCTGAAATCCCAGCCGTTTTTCGTGCTTCGGCACTAATACCTGAATGAGTCATTGTTGCTGGATGACATATAAGACTTTCCACTCCACCAAGTGATTGAGCCAATGTAAAAATATTAAGCGCTTTTAAAAATTTCGGCATGACATCGGCATCGCCAACTAATTCAAAACTGAGTAACGAACCAAAGCCTTTCTGCTGTTTTTTAGCAATATCATGTCCAAGATTAGTTGGTAAAGAGGGATGAAATACTTTAGCTATTTTTGGATGATTAGCAAGAAACCCTACAACTTTTTGCGCATTGTCTTGTTGCAAATTTACACGCGCAGCAAGGGTTCGTAATCCACGTAATAAAAGATAACTATCAAATGATGAAGTCAGCGTACCAATATTATTGGCCCACCATAAAACATCTGTAGCAAGTTGTTGGTCCTTAAAAACTAAAATCCCTGCTAATAAATCCGAATGTCCGTTTAAAAATTTAGTACAAGAGTGGGTAACAATATCAGCACCAAGCTCCAATGGCTTTTGTAAAATAGGCGTCATAAACGTATTATCGACTAAAACCAAAGCACCTACATCATGCGCTTGTTGCGCAATTTTTTTTATATCAACAACACGCAGTAATGGATTACTTGGTGTCTCAATCAAGACTAACTTGGGATGTAAGCTTAATGCTTCTTGCAATGCAACCAAGTCAGACTGATCAACAAATTTTACCTTAAAATAACCTTTCTGACTTAAACTATTAAAAAGCCGATAGCTACCACCATAACAATCATGAGGAGCAACAACTAAGTCATTTGGCGCTAATAAGGCAACACTAATAAGGTGAATGGCTGACATGCCACAGTTCGTTAAAATAGCATCAGCACCACCTTCTAATTTTGCAACTGTTTCTTCCACCAATCGCCGACTTGGATTTGCTTTTCGCGCATAATCAAATTCTCTGGATTTAGCAAATTCTTCATAACGATAACAAGTAGATGGTGTGATAACAGGTACGACACTGCCATATTGATCATCAGTATTGAGCCCACCGCGAACAGCAATAGTTCCTTGGCTTAGATTGTTTGATTGACTAGCCATAATAACACTCCTCTAAATAATACATTGCTTACTTCAAGAATAGATTGTACAAGAATAACACACTGAATATAGACGTCAACATGTCTAGATGTCTAACTATCTTGGTGTGTAGATTGCAGAAAGATAAAAAAAACGTTAGAATTGCCCACATTATTTGTGATGTAATTTGGTGAAAATATGATGGAATGGAATGGCGAATATATAAGCCCTTATGCTGAACATGGTAAAAAAAGTGAGCAAGTAAAAAAAATTACAGTATCAATTCCGTTAAAAGTATTAAAAATATTGACTGATGAGCGTACTCGCAGACAAGTTAATAATTTACGTCACGCAACAAATAGTGAATTATTATGTGAAGCTTTTCTTCATGCTTATACTGGTCAACCTTTACCTTGTGATGATGATTTACAAAGAGACCGTGAAGACGGTATTCCCAAACAAGCACAAAAAATGATGCAAGATTTAGGCATCACCCCAGAATTCGATTGATTATTAACTAAAAATATTAATTTTCAAAAAGCAAAAAGGCGCATTATGCGCCTTTTCAGATACGGTTTTTCGGAAAATTATTTTTTACCGCCAACCATAGCAAAACGTTGTTTGAACTTATCTACACGTCCACCAGTTGCAACATCACGTTGTTTACCAGTATAGAACGGGTGACACTCACCACATACATCAAGATGAATATCATGACCAATAGTAGAATGAGTTTTAATAACGTTACCACAAGAGCAAGTTGCTGTAATTGCGGTGTATTCTGGGTGGATACCTTCTTTCATAATAAGCCTCTAAAATTTGTTCGTATCGCTATATAAATGGCTATAATAGCAAAATCTATACACCATACGAATGTTAAAAAACAAGATAAGCTGCAAATTATACGACCAATGTTTGAGTTAATCAAGTAATAAAAGGCACTTGTTAAACGGATAACTGACCTATTGTCACTTGTAGTTCAATTCTTTCCCCATTTCGCAAAACAATAATGGGGACAATCGTTCCTGGTTTCAACTCGGCAATTTGATCCATGGTTTCAACAATAGATTTAACAGGCTTATTATCCACCATAATCAAGATATCATTAGCTTGTATACCGGCTTGTAAAGAAGGTCCTTCAACATTGGTGACTAAAATACCTAATACCACTGGCATATCACTTGGATTTTGAGTTGGCGCAAATTCTAATCCATCAATACCGATATAACCACGAATAATTTTTCCATCCTGAATCAACTTATTCATGATCTTAACAGCTAAAGAAGCTGGAATTGCAAACCCAATCCCTTCCGGAACATCATTACCCAAATTTTTTGCAAAGGTGAGAGTATTAATTCCCATTAATTCACCTTTAGTATTAACTAGTGCTCCGCCAGAATTACCGTGATTTATTGATGCATCAGTTTGAATAAAATTCTGTCTCCTATATGGGCTTAGCCCATCGCGGCCTGTAGCACTAATAATACCTTGTGTGATAGTTTGCCCTATATTGTAAGGATTACCTATCGCTAAAACCACATCACCAATCTTCGGCTCACGCTGAGGATTAATGGCAATAGTTGGAATATTAGAGGCTTCTATTTTTAATACGGCAAGATCAACAAGTTTATCAGAGCCTACCGATAAAGCCTCAAAAATTCGTCCATCTTGCAGTGCAACAATAATTTGCTCTGCATCTTCAACAACGTGATAATTAGTAACAATATATCCCTGCTCACTCATTATTACCCCTGAACCAAGTGGAGTAATTGGACTATCTTGTGATTCTTGAGAAACAGAATTAATTGAGCGACTATAAATATTAACTACTGCGGGCGCAGCAGTTTTTACGGCATCAGAATAACTTAAAGGTTCGTTACTGAAAATAGAAACAAAAAAATGCAATTGCTTTCCATTTCGTAATGAAGGAAAAATAATTAATAACGCAACGGCTAAAACTACACCGATTAATATTGGCCATAAAAATTTTTTAAGCATTGCCGTCAGATGATAGTGATTAGATATAGCAATGATTCTAGCATATATAAAAAAGTGTTAAAATCACTGTTTTTCGACGATGCCAACGCATCGACGAAAAACAGTTAAATTACCTCTAGTTTGAAGAAAATTATCTTAAAATGAGATAAATTCGGCTATCTCCTCGTACTATATTAAGCGCAATAACAGACGGATTACTATCAATGATTTTGCGAAGTTCTGCAATATTAGTTACTCGCCCTTTGTTAACGCCTGTAATCAGATCTCCCTCTTGCAAGCTAAGTCGAGAAGCGGGTGAGTTTTTAGCAATCTTTTCAATTAAAACACCTTTTTGACCTTTAATTTCACCATTACTAAGTGTTGCACCATCAAGAGCAGTATGCAATGATTTTGCTTCAGTTGCTGCCTCATCGCTGTTTTTGAGTTTTACCTCAACAGACATTTGTTTACCATCTCGAATTAAGCCTAATTTTACAGTTCGCCCAGCACCAGTTGTAGCAATTTTTGCACGTAATTCAGCAAAACTATCAACAGGTTTACCGTCCATTGAAATAATAATATCGCCAGATTTAATTCCTGCAGCTTGTGCCGCTGAATTTTCAATCACTTCACTAACGAAAGCACCTTTTTGAACATCAACATCAAATGCTTTTGCTATATCCGATGTCAGTTCATTTCCTTTGATGCCAAGCACACCACGTTTGACCTCACCAAACTCAATAAGCTGCGATGTTAAACTTTTTACCATATTACTAGGAATTGCAAAGCCAATCCCAACATTACCACCACTTGGCGCAATAATCGCTGTATTAATACCAACGAGTTCACCATTTAAATTAACAAGTGCCCCACCAGAGTTTCCTTGGTTAATTGAAGCATCTGTTTGAATAAAATTTTCAAAACCATTCATATTAAGCCCACTGCGAGCCAAAGCTGAAATAATCCCAGAAGTAACAGTTTGACCAATACCAAATGGGTTACCAATAGCAACAGCATAATCGCCAACCCGCAAATTATCAGAATCTGCCAATTTAATCGCTATTAATTTTTTTGCATCATCAATTTTAAGCAATGCTATATCACTTTGTGGGTCTTTACCGATTAGCTTTGCTTTATATTCATGTCCATCATTAAGAGCAACCGTGATTTTATCGGCACCATCAATAACATGATTATTCGTCACAACATAACCTTTTTCGGCATCAATAATCACACCTGAGCCTAGACCTGTAAACGATCTTGATTGGCTATCAGGATAACCAAAAAAACGTCTAAATTCTTCTGGCATATTATTTTGCATTTGCGCAGTACCCTCAACCTTAATACTCACAACTGAAGGTAATACTGTTTCGAGCATAGGAGCCAAACTTGGCTGCTGTGTATTACTATCCATTGAGGTAGGAGGAAAAGAAGCATAAGCATTGGGATATAATGTTAAACTTAACCCTAAACTTAACGCTATAATACTTAATAATTTTTTTTGTTGTTTTAATGAATTAATCATCTGATAACTCTCGCTTTCACAAAAATTTAATCTCTATAAAATTGCTTGACCATTAGAAAACAGCGAATAAAACCATAGTAGTTAAGATTTGTGTTCATCCGCTTTAAATAAACCAGAAGAATTATCTGAATAATCTCTAGGTTGCTTATCAATGATCATTTCTTTTGTTTCATCTGAATCAGAGTTGGAATCAAAATCCAAAGATGTGACTTTATCACCATCAATAAATTGACTAGAATTTTCAGCCATATGTTGATAAAGACGACGAAAATCTTTAGCCATACTATCCAATATCTCAGCACTATGAGAAAAATGTTTAGCAATCATTTGTTTTTGCGCTATTAATTCATCTTTTGCTTGTTCTAGTTCATGTTTAACTTTGGAATATTTACGAGCCTTAGGGCTAATAACGCTTACAAAAATAAAACCAATAATAAAACCAATTACTAATCCAATTATAAGATAAGTAAGCATATCTTTATCCATTATTCACTCCTTATATCTAATTTTATAAAATTGAAATCCAATTAACAGCACTTATTTTGCATGGTTAGCAAGTTTTATCAATTGTTTTTTTAACTTATCTGGTGCATTTTCCGCTAATGCATATAAAAACATTGCACTTTTAGCTGTCATCACACTCGATACTAAAGATGACTTAACAGTCTGAGAATGGCACTGTGACAACTTTACTGAAATATCTGGATTAATCTGATATTGGATAGACGATAGAGACGGTAAGATATTTTTTCGTATCTCTGATATTAAATTACTTTGTTCATATTTCAGTCTCGTTAACCAACCCGCTGTGCTTACCTCTAAAATCAATACGCCTTCGCGATAATTAGCCACTCGGCATTGTTGATTCAATGGAGATGGCAATAAATTATTAACCACTTTAGCCAATGTTTTTAATGCATTAGTTCTTTCTTGAATCTTAGAAAAACAAGAGGCTTGAGTTATTATTGACATCAATACTTGTGGCTCATTAAAACGCATATCTTGACTTCCTCTCCTTTCTTAATCAATAAAAAATAAGTTTCTCCTAAAAACTAAAAAGAAGTATTAGTTTAATAATTTACCCTATTTATCGTCAAAAGTCTTATTGAAAAAATTTATTTACAGTTTGATAAAAATTTCTTTACTATAATCTATAATGATGTTCAAAACTTCAGTTAAAGAAAATAGATAACTGATTATGGATTGAAATTTATCAGAAATACTAAAAAAGATTAACCGCAATTTAAGATCGTTTTTTTCATAAAAATTTTATAAATTTGCAGATAGATAATCCTTTTTTGATTGTAATTAATTTGCTTAATATTAGAATAATATTTAAAATCATTGATTAACATCTTGGTAAGCATTGTATCTTAATACATAAAATGCTATTAAAGCATAACGCTTTTGACATTCTATCCTGTTAAGCGTTATATTAATTCTGATATTTTCTACATCTATATCATTAAGCAGTTTTTTATAAGCAGTTTAAACTTAAGAGGTGTAATATGGGTATCTTAAATAACATTTTTTCTAAAGTATTTCCTAATGCTCAAGCAACAGTAGAAAATGCAGTTGATGCTGTGAAAGATAAAGTCGGAAACATCACAGCATCTGTCAAAGACACAGTATCAGATAGCTCAAAACAAATTCAAGATAAGGTCGAGCAAGGCACATCCGCAACTAATGTTGATGTCACCTCGATTCTTGATAATTTAGCTAAAAAGCATCCTGAAGCACTCAACTGGAAAACGTCTATCGTCGATTTATTAAAATTACTCGGTATAGATAGTAGCTTAGATGCACGTAAAAAATTAGCACAAGAGCTAAACTATACTGGCAGTACTGATGATACTGCAGCAATGAATACATGGTTAATTAAAGAAGTCATGAAGAAAATCGCTGAAAAAGGCGGTAACATTACTCATCTCTTTTCTTAATTGAACAATCTAAGATAATGACATTCCACCCAATTTTGGGTGGATTTTTATAATATTCAATCAGATACACATTAACCATTTGTGATTAAATCAATAAACTAAGCCTTAAAAGCGTGTAATTGATTCATCGCAGCATCAATACCTTGAGATAATAAAATATCCGTACAGCGCACTGATTCATCAATAGCTTGAGCGATCAATGCTTGTTCAGGTTTAGAGGGTTTGTTAAGAACGTAGCCCACCACTTTATTTTTATCACCAGGATGACCAATACCAATCCTTAATCGATGAAAATTTAAATTATTACCCAATTTGCTGGCAATATCTTTTAGCCCATTATGCCCACCATGACTACCACCAAACTTAAGTTTAGCTATACCTGGATTCAAGTCGAGTTCATCATGGACAACTAATATTTCTTCTGGCTTTATTTGGTAAAATGACGCCATAGCTTGCACCGCCTTACCACTTAAATTCATAAATGTAGTTGGAACTAATAAACGCACATCATGACCAGAAATATTGATTCGTGATGTGTAACCAAAAAATTTTGGTTCATTTTTTAATGATTGATTATAACGCTGAGCCAATCGTTCAACAAACCATGCGCCTGCGTTGTGCCTTGTTGTTGCATATTCATTGCCGGGATTGGCAAGTCCTACTATCAGTTTTATTGTTGTCATAATATTTTTATTGTCACTGATTTTATTGTGAAAAATGCCCCAAAAGGGGCATTTAACTCAATGATAAAATAGATTATTGATGAAACATAGCTGAGATCGATTCTTCATTACTGATTCGACGAATTGCTTCAGCAAGCATACCTGACAATGTTAATTGGCGAACATTTTTCAATGCTTTTACTTCAGCCGTTAATGGAATTGTGTCGCAAACAACAATTTCATCAATAGCACAGCTTTTAATGTTACTCACTGCTTTACCTGAAAAAATTGGATGCGTTGCATAAGCAAACACTCTTTTTGCTCCTCGTGCTTTTAAAGCGTCGGCTGCTTTACAAAGTGTTCCTGCTGTATCAATCATATCATCGACTAAGATACAATCTCTATCCGCAACATCACCAATAATATTCATCACTTCAGCTTCATTTGCACGTTGGCGGCGTTTATCAATAATCGCCATATCGGTATCATTAAGCAGTTTAGCTATCGCGCGAGCACGCACCACACCACCAATATCTGGAGATACCACAATTGGACGTTCAAAATGACGTTGTAACATATCTTCTAAAATAACTGGGCTAGCAAATACGTTATCGACAGGCACATCAAAAAAACCTTGAATTTGCTCTGCATGAAGGTCAACGGTTAATACCCTATCAACACCAACAGTTGATAAAAAATCAGCGACAACTTTAGCGGTAATAGGAACACGAGCCGAACGAACTCGACGATCTTGCCTTGCATAACCAAAATAAGGAATAACCGCAGTAATACGACCAGCAGATGCGCGACGCATTGCATCGATCATGACGAGCAATTCCATTAAATTGTCATTGGTTGGAGCACAAGTTGATTGAATAATAAAAACATCTTCACCACGGACATTTTCATTGATTTGGACATTAACTTCACCATCACTAAAACGGCTTACAACAATGTCACCAAGAGAAGTATAAAGACGATTAGCTATACGTTTTGCTAGTTCGGGTGTGGCATTACCAGCAAAAAGCTTCATATCAGGCACGAGAAATCCTCAAGCATGTATTCATGATTACTTAATTCGTAATCGGTTAAATCGGGGCTACAATTATATAATCATTTATCTATCATGCTCAACCACAATATAAAAATAAATCAAAAATATTTGATAGCAGATTATAAACAACACGACTACTTTTTACAGATAACTGCAACAAGTTATAAGCAAGGTATAATCCGATTGGCAAGATCAAGTCATCTGAAACAAATAAACGGATCTAGTTATTCTTTTATTTAAAAATTACAGTTCTATAGGGTGTAACATAACATTATCTGGAGTAGTAAAAAATGATACATAGCTACCTATGTCACAGCTGTGAGATGCTTCTATAAAAATAATATCTTTTCCAAGTGACAAAACTAAAAGACCCTGTTCTTCACAAGATATCACTTTTGCATTAAAAACTATGTGGTTATCAATTAAATTGATACTACAATTATGTTTTTCTGCAAGGGTTATATTTTTACCCCACTCAAAAAAATCATTGATTTCTAATTCAATATGATAAGAAGTATTAGATAATGGTTTATTATCTTGCCAATGAGCAGCGCCATGACCTAAATCAGATTCGAATGTGACTAAATGCTCGCCTATTTTACCGTTTAAAGTAATTTTCATTTTGTAATACTATATTCTAACTTAGATAAAATACACTAACTCATACAAATTTTTAGGAAATAGCTACACCCTAAGCTTATCGATAAAAGTCGCAACTTATTACTTTCAATATATTAATTAGTTACATTCACGAGTATTCTCAGGTTTGCAATTTTACTTGCCCACTTTTTTGACTAAGATTGATGCAGCTAGTTTGGTTCTTGTTACAGAAAACCTTCCTCTTTCAATTTAGCAAGTACTTCGCGCCCTTTTTCAGATAACTCCATTTTTTTTAAATAATTAATAAGCCTGTTTTGTGGAGTCATTGATATACTTTCTGGATACTTTATGAAAGTATCTAATGCTTCATCAGGAAAAGGAATATTAGGATTATTATATTCATCTTCATCAGGATTATAATCATCTTCGATTTCTGTTCTGGTAATCATGGATAAAAATGCATCAAAGGAATTTGCGACAAGCTTTAAATTAGTATTTTGTTCTAGGTAACCATTTTTTACAGACAAGTCAAAATAGAGATCATTAACTTCATGATTCCAATAATAAACTTCGCCATTTGGACTTAAGCAAAGTAGATCACCATAATTAAGCGTGGCTATGGCAAAATAATTTTCGGGTATTCTATCTAAATAAGTATCATTAATCTCAATGAGATCTTCATAATATTTCTTTGAAAAACCCAAAATGACCTCTAAGGGCAATGATTCTCCATCACAATCAATACAGTAGTCAAAATTAACCTCAGTATTAAAAACAACTACATTATATCTTTTCAAGAAATCAATATAAGTATTGTTTGAATCTATTTTTAACTTTAACTTTGAAATACGTTTATCAATGTCTTTTGGAACATTGTATTTTGATTTAAACACGTTAACTCCTAATATTTTCATGAATAAAAATGAATGCGTTACTGGTATGAAGAAAGCTATTATGAAATTTTAGCGCCAAAATAATCATATAGTTTTTATCGACATTATACCAGTCAGATGGAACGTTATAAAACTATCTGTTATAGCATTAAACCTTTGGTTAAATTTGAAAATCTATTGACAATAAGTTAAGATGGCAAGCGGAATATTTACTTTTCAGGCTGTGTTTTTTGTAAAAAATATTCAGGATTCTATACCGTTTGGTGATTAATTGAGATTTAGCTGTATTCCATTTGTTAGAATCACAAGATAGAAAATTATTTATTCAATATTATTATGTAGTTAAACCACATAAAACGATTTCTTGAAAGGCGTCTTATGCGTTTTTAGAGAATTATTTTAATCATGAAGTGTCAACAACTCGGCCTTTTTCTACACGTTAAGGATATTTAATGTGCTATAAGAAAATTTAATTTATTACCTGTTAATTTTCCATTTTTTTCTCATTAAGAATATTAGTAAATAAACGATGCATATTCTGACAAAACCTTGAATTTTCAATTAAATCCGGCAATACAAGCACATAATAAAATACATGCTGAAAATGTAAATTTATATCATAAGGCTCAAAATCTGAATCATTATCAAACTTAAACAAAGTCGCAGTTCCATGTAGCTTTGTACTTTTTGCCTCAATGCAAAAACAGCCCTCACCATTAATATCTAAATTGTAGCCATACTCAAGGTGATAATTTTGCATCTCATCATTTTTATAACAAAATAGAAATTCATCATTTCGAAAACGACTTCGCTCACATTGATAATTCATTGATGCTAATTTTTTGAACCATGCAGAAAACACATCATCTATGGATTTATTAGTATAAAATCCATACATAACTCCAGTCCATTCAGCCATATGTCTCTCCTAAATAATTTTTTATTCAAATTTATTATTTTTTCTAAATTCATCCAATTTTAGTGCATCTGGGGAAAATCATCAATATATCCTAATATGGATATATCGGTTTTATTATTTACCTCAGTTAACTATTGTCAAAAATGATTAAAAATCAAATCATCTTTTTCAGTTTGCAGCAAAAAACCATGACGAATAGTGTAAGAGTCAGATAATATGTTTAGTGCATAAAGGAACTCATCTTTATTTTTAATAATCCAACTTATAGGTAAATTCATCATCATATCGATAAGTTTTAATTCATCATTATAGTCTATCAATGAGGGTTTATTGTTAAAAAAGTGGTCAAGTATATTATCTTCCATATTTGGCATCACATCATTGTTAATGAACAAAAGAACTATGATATAAAATAATGTATTAATTGAGATTATTTTATATCTCAAGCAATATAACCTTTTTGATATACCGCCTACTTTATGTGTAGACGGAATAAGAAAAGTCACTAGATTATAAAAAATTGATACATTAATTTTTAAATGAATGAATGGGAGCAGGAATTCGCCCACCACGATTGATGAAATCATATGAGCCAAATTTGCTTACCGGCATGACTGGTGCATGACCTAGTAAGCCACCAAATTCGATATTATCGCCAACTTTTAACCCCACCGCAGGAATAATTCGTACCGCGGTTGTTTTATGATTAATCACCCCAATTGCAGCCTCATCAGCAATAATCGCTGAAATAGTTTCAGCTGGCGTATCGCCTGGAATAGCAATCATATCAAGCCCAACAGAACATACACAGGTCATCGCTTCAAGTTTTTCAAGATTGAGTGCACCGTTATTGACAGCATCAATCATACCTGCATCTTCAGACACAGGAATAAATGCACCACTTAACCCACCAACATGACCACACGCCATTACACCACCTTTTTTAACAGCATCATTAAGCATTGCTAATGCCGCTGTTGTGCCATGAGTGCCAACTGCTTCTAACCCCATTTCTTCTAAAATATGGGCAACCGAGTCACCAATGGCTGGCGTAGGCGCTAATGATAAATCGACAATTCCAAATTTAACACCTAAACGTTCAGAAGCTTCTTTACCAACCAGTTGTCCCATTCGTGTAATTTTAAATGCGGTTTTTTTGATAGTTTCGGCAACAATATCAAAAGGTTCACCTTTAACTTTTTCCAGCGCTCGCTTAACTACACCCGGTCCACTAACCCCCACATTAATCACACAATCCGCTTCGCCAATACCATGAAAAGCACCTGCCATAAAAGGGTTATCTTCAACCGCATTGGCAAACACAACTAACTTAGCACATGCCATACTGCTATTATCTGCCGTTAATTTCGCCGCTTCTTTGATAATATGCCCCATTTGCTTTACGGCATCCATATTAATCCCCGTTTGGGTAGAACCCACATTAACTGATGAGCAAACCCGTTCAGTTTGTGCTAGTGCTTGAGGAATGGATTTAATTAAAATTTCATCGCCTTTATGATAGCCCTTTTGCACCAGAGCTGAAAAGCCACCAATAAAGTTCACACCCACCGCTTTGGCCGCTTCATCGAGTGTTTTGGCAAACGCAACATAATCTTTATCATCGCTTGCGCCAGCAATTAATGATATGGGTGTGACAGAAATACGCTTATTAATAATTGGAATACCGAATTCTGAGGTAATCTCATCGCCGACTTTGACCAAATTTTTAGCTAACCGTGTGATTTTGTCATAAATTTTTTGGCGTGCTTTTTCACCATTACTATCAATACAATCAAGGAGAGAAATACCCATGGTTATTGTACGGATATCGAGCTTTTCTTCCTCAATCATTTTAATGGTTTCGAGGATCTGTTTTGTTTCCATTAGAACTATCCTTTTAAATAAACAACGAATTAATATTACAAACGATGCATAGCATCAAAAATTTCTTCACGTTGTAAGTTGATCTTGACTTTAAGCTTATTGCCCGTTTGGATAAGAGCTGTTTTTACCTCATCGAATGACACTTTAATTTTAGATAAATCAAGTAACATAATCATCGTAAAATATTCATCCATAATGGTTTGGCTGACATCTAAAATATTAATATCTAATTCATACAATTGTTGGCTAATACCGGCAATAATTCCCGTTTGATCTTTACCGATGACGGTTAAAATAGTTTTCATAATACGCTCCGCACAAATTTTAGACATTTAAAAGATATTTATTAAGCTAACTATAATAGCATCTTCAAAAATTATCGAAATAGGAGTAGATTGTTTTTTCATTAAAGCAAAAAAATTATCACAATAACAGAAAGGGCGATATTATGGTTAATTTCCAAAAATCCAATAAATTGGAACATGTTTGTTATGACATTCGTGGACCAATTCTTGAGCATGCTAAACGACTAGAGGAAGAAGGACAAACTATCCTTAAACTCAACATTGGAAATCCCGCCCCTTTTGGTTTTGCAGCACCTGATGAATTATTAGTTGATGTGATTAGAAATTTATCTTCTTCACAAGGTTATTGTGATTCCAAAGGGCTTTATTCTGCTCGTAAAGCAATTATGCAACATTATCAAGCCCGAGGAATTAATAGTTTAGATGTTGAAGATATTTATATCGGTAACGGTGTATCGGAACTAATAGTGCAATCTATGCAGGCCTTACTTAATAGTGGTGATGAAATACTTGTTCCTATGCCGGATTATCCATTATGGACAGCGGCTGTTAGTTTATCTGGCGGTAATGCGGTGCACTATCTTTGTGATGAGGAAGCAAACTGGTCACCTGATCTAGATGATATCAAACAAAAAATCACACCCAAAACCAAAGGAATTGTGATTATTAATCCCAATAACCCAACTGGTGCTGTTTACAGTAAAGACGTGTTGCTTGAAATTGCACAAATCGCGAGGCAAAATAATTTGATTATTTTTGCTGACGAAATTTACGATAAAATTTTATATGATGATGCGCAGCATTATTCAATTGCAGCACTAGCGCCAGACCTATTTGTTGTGACAATGAGCGGTTTATCAAAAACCTACCGAGTAGCAGGTTTTAGGCAAGGTTGGATGGCGCTTTGTGGTCCTAAACATCATGTAAAAGGCTATATTGAAGGTTTAAATATGCTGGCCTCAATGCGCTTATGTGCCAATGTACCATTACAACATGCTATTCAAGGGGCATTAGGAGGCTATCAAAGTATTAACGAATTTATTGTACCAGGTGGGCGACTATATGATCAGTGTATGTTGGCATGGCGCTTGCTCAATGACATCCCTGGTGTTTCATGCACTAAACCACAAGGTGCATTGTATCTATTTCCCAAATTAGATCAGAAACAATTTAACATCCATAACGATCAAAAATTGGTATTAGACTTTTTATTACAAGAAAAAGTGTTACTTGTACAAGGAACCGGTTTTAATTGGCATAAACCCGATCATGTTAGAATTGTTGCTTTACCACATACCGGAGAGCTTCAAGATGCGATCGGAAGATTTGCCAAATTCCTGTCTTCTTATAAGCAATAAAAACAATAGTCCTTTTGTCTATTGCCCTTTAAGTGTATTGGTTGATGGATTACTTCATAAATTAATCAACCAATAACCGCTATCGAACACAATAAATACTATATAAAAAAAGCGCCTTTATTGACGCTTTCAGATTGATGACAAAGAACTCGCTTTTTGGCGAGTTCTTTGATCTAATAGAGAGGAGTCCATTATAAGAGAAGTTCTTCTATGCTAAAA
>NZ_LZGT01000005.1 GCF_001690525.1 Gilliamella sp. App6-5
GTCATGCATTGCATGGGCAATATAGGGGCGGTCAGGATTGCCATTCGTAAAAGCAACGGCAACTTCGGTACCCTCAATAAGGGGAAAATGAAAACCATAGGTATTCCCTGAATAAGGCTTGGCAAGCCTAACCCATAAACTTTCTTCGCCTTTTTTCCAGTTTTTTAAATCAAAGTTAAACTTAATACGATAGCGCCCCTGAGGGTCAATATAGCCATAGGTATCGTGATTAGGACTGGTCACTCTTGCTGGTAATGTACCGCTCACTTGTGGCCACGGTAATGGCGCAGGACGATAAGGTTTAAGTACATTAAACGGTATAGCGGTAAAGTGGGTTTGGTATGATTCGGTTCGGTCACCATGACTATGGGTTGCAACAATCATAATGCCGTCTTTGATATCGTTAATTGGGCAGCCATCAATAATAAGAAGTTGCCCTGGCGCTAACTGGTAATCATTACATTTGCCATAAATAGTTAATTGTTCGGTAATATGTTGTTGATGGCGGATGTGGGCATACCATTTGCCACTTTCAACAGTTTGAATATCTCCCTCTGTTTTATGATGCTCTTCATAACGATAGTCATCGCCACGGGTTGTGATATCTTTTTGTTGACTATTATCGGTGATGTGAAGGTTGTTATTTGCCGTGCGGTAGTTGTAATCATTAATACGCACCTGATTGGGTTTGGTTTTGCTGCTAAATTGCAAATCCCATACGCTATGACGGCGACTATCATTTAAACCACTGGGCTGCTTAATTGCAATATTACCCGCCTTTTTTAATCCTTGTTCATAATCACTCATGACCATGACATCACAGCGATGTTTTGGATGCGTTTCAAAATAAAACCAGATACCGACATCAGCTAATAATCGCTGAATAAAGGTTAAATCACTTTCTTGCCACTGGGTAATGAACTCACGAGCAGGGTAAGTTTCATTTAACTCCATTCGAAAATCAATCCCGATAAAACCGTGATTACGCAACACCTCTTCAACGACTTCAACGACGCTTCTATTTTGAAAAATAGCACTTTGATGATGGTTAGCTAGCAATGCCACTTTAGATTCAAACACCACCCGATAGTGAGCTTGGTCTTCACTCATTGAGACAAAACTAAATTCAGTAATCACCCCATAGAGTGTGCGGGGTTTATCTTCAATATCCAGTGAGCTTATTTGGGTGAGTGTAAGTGGTAAGGGGTTGGGATGAAAAGTCAGTGATGCGGTTTGGCTGAGTACTGAATCGATGGATATCTGACGATTTGTGCTGGTAAAATCAATGTAATATTGCCAAGGTTGATTTAACTGCTCTTTGCCTTCGAGTGATAAGACCGAAATTTCTGTTGTCATCTCAAGTCCATCTATCGAAAGCGAGTAACGATTCAGCGGGGTGGTTCTGGCAAGTGAATCAAGATGACTGGTTAACTGATCTATTATGCCCATAGCTTAATCCTTGTTTTATATTTATAATTTTGGTTATCTAAAATAAATCATAAGGTAATCTACACTCTTAAAATACGTATTTTTTTTGAATAGTCAAGGGTTTTTATGAACAATAAAACATTTACGAGTTACAACTTTATTTATGCTGCTTGTTGTTTTTGATGGTGTAGGTTAGTAATTCATTAATGTGTTTATTTAAGAACAGGTTGGCATAAAAATGACTTAGTATGATTTGGTGAGGATATATAATTTATTACAAACAAATTTTATTACAATAATAAAGACGTTGCGATTTTGTTTTTATTAAAGTTAATCATTTTATTACATTTAATTTAAAAGACTTTCCACGTGCATAAGTCTATATGTAACACGTGGAAAATCATGTTGTAAAGCGTTATTTATATAAGTTTACAAAAACAGTTTGTGCTGTGCTTGCTGAGTTGGATGATACTTCTTTTACATAATAAAAATGCGCGCCATTAGCAATGGCATGTTTTTGTGCAGCCGCACTAATGTCGGCAGTATTGTTAAATACACCATGGAAACTAATTGTGTTGTATGGAGTCATGCGTTTAAATGCTTCGCTACTTATTTCGTAAGCTTCTTGACCGTGTATATCGGTTGTGGCGATATAACCCCTAACCGGTGCATCTTGTTTGTATAAGGCAACTTCTATGTCTTGTGCTTGATTTTTGTTATCGGCCGATGAAATAGAATAAACATAAAATGCATAGGCATTTTTTTCAGCGGCTAATTTGCTTGCTGCTTCGGTAATTTCAGAAGTGTTATTGTAATTACCTTTAAATTTAACGACTTCAAATGGTAAATAGTAAAGGGCTTTTGAACGTTCATAAGAAACTACACCATTATAAGTAGTTTCATCTTTCTGTACGGTTATTGGTGCGTTAGATTGATAAATATTAGCATAAACAATAGCACGATCAGAAGAAGTCCCATTGGCTGGATTTTCCATTGCAGTAATATAGTAGTATTTAGCTCCAGCTTCGTCGGCAGCGCGCGAAATATCATTAGCAGCATTATCGGCTTGTAAGTAGCTTCCAGTTACCGATATTTCTTTCAATGGCACTAAAAGACTGCTTTCTTTAGCAGTTAACGGCTGAGCAGCATAAAGATTGGCAACTGGTAAAGATAATAATACGGCTAAAGCAATAGAGGTTTTGTTAAAACGTTTCATGATAGAACCCTTCATTTTTGAATTATTAAAATAGAAAATCACTGTTTAACGCTTATTTAATTTGCAGATATATTAATGGTATTGCTTCGAGAGTATTCGAACTGGCGGATCTCCTGATGTTTTGTCCTTGTCTGCTTGTTAAAAGCGTTAAGACATTATAGTTGTTTTTGCAGGAACGAATATTAAAACAACTAGCTATAGTTATATGATGTTCAGCGATAATCCACAAGATATTTTCATAAAATAGAAGATTACCTAGCACTAATTGCTTAAAATAAAATAAATTGTTAATAAAGTGTTAATGTTTGCTAATTTAGTATGTTCTCACCCATTTTAAAATGATATCCTAATATAGATTATTCTCGAATTGTTTCGATAAAATTCGTAAGGATTTGAGCGGTTAATCCCCAAATAATCCGATTGTGATACCGATAAAAATAGACGGGATGTTTGGATCTTTTTTGCCAATTTGGTGAACGGTTAACTATGACATCAAAAGGGAAATCATCGGCAGGCTTATGCCCCACAAACATTGTCGCACACTGTGGTGGATTA
The DNA here is from genome assembly GCF_001690525.1 of Gilliamella sp. App6-5. Classification (GTDB taxonomy): domain Bacteria; phylum Pseudomonadota; class Gammaproteobacteria; order Enterobacterales; family Orbaceae; genus Gilliamella; species Gilliamella apicola_H. The sequence continues at coordinate 3,200 of NZ_LZGT01000005.1, forward strand.
TGTATAAACCACTCGATAGGAACGGTAAAAATCTGTTCAACTTCGTCATGGTTTAGTTGTAAATCATCCATTGAGTTGATTGTGCCTACAAATGGGTAAATAATCATGCCTAATGTGGCAATGAATTTGGGTAATTGTCCTAAAATCGTTATTTGATTAAGGGGTATACCTAATTCTTCAACGGTCTCACGTTTAGCGGTGTATTCGGGGTTGATGTCAGTTAATTCAACTCGCCCTCCAGGAAAACAGATATCTCCTGGTTGCCATTTTAATTTTTTCGATCTAACTTGAAATAAAAGATGCAATTGATGATCAATATCAACGATCGGTAATAACACCGCAGCTTTGTTATCAACCAATTTGGCTTTCTCTTGTTTTTTTATCTGGTTAGCTATATTTTCAATTGTCATCATAATTATTTATTTTATTTCTGTTTTAAAATTTTGTTCTATTTACCTTACATTAATAACATGCTAGATTTACCAAATGCGTTAGTTTAATGCGCGTATTTTACCTAATTGAAGCTATGCAACATTATATCAATAACATAAAAAAAGAACTTGAAAATCTTGCTAATTTAAAACGTGAGCGTGCGCTTATTGGAATGCCAGATGAATTTCAACAGGTGTTTTTGCTACTTCCTGCTCTTTTTCATTATCATACTCCTGAATTACCGGGATATATGAAAGGTGACATACCTTCGGGTATTGCTTGTTATAGATTGTCTGATGTTGCAAATAAACTGCTTAAAAGCAAATTCAATTTTGTTGCAAATAAAAACGAAACGACAACTACCGCTTTTCCAGCAATATCCGCTTTATATTCGATGGGAAGTACTTGTTCTATTGGACAATCGGTTCAATCTGATCTTGATATTTGGATATGCATTGAAAACAGTTTAACCGATAATCAAAAAGAAGCATTACAAAAAAAATGTCGTTTAATCGAAAACTGGGCCGCCAATTTGCAAGTCAAATTAACGTTATTTGTGGTCGATGCCGATCGTTTTATTAATAAGCATCATGAATGTCTAATGGGGGAAAATTGCGGATCTGCACAGCATATTTTGTTGCTTGAAGAGTTTTACCGTTCAGCAAATTTATTAGCAGGTAAGTTTTTACTGTGGTATGCGATACCTTACAATTTCACCGTGAATAACGTGTCTTATCCAACTTATGAAAAGTGCGTTAATGTAATGGTTGATCTTAAGTTAATCGAACGAGATCAATGGATTGATTTTGGCCCGCTAACTGGTTTATCAGCTGAAGAGTATTTTGGCGCAAGTTTATGGCAACTGTATAAAAGTATTGATTCCCCCTTTAAAGCAGTCCTTAAAACCCTGTTATTAGAAGCATATTCATGGATTTACCCACAAAATAAACCCATTGCTTATCAAATGAGAGAACTCATTCAAAACGGCGAAATACATAAAGGAATGTATCTAGATTCGTATTACATGCTGTTAGACAGAATTAGTAACTATCTCATTGAAATTAATGATTTTCAGCGACTTGAGTTAATTCGCAATTGCTTTTATTTAAAAGTGAATGAAAAACTGTCCATTCCAATACAATCGCCGTCATGGCGTCGTACTATTTTGAGTGATTTAGTTAGAGAGTGGGGATGGAATGAGCAGCAAATTACAAAATTAGATGCCTGTCAAACTTGGAAAATAGGGCAAGTACGAGAAATACACGAGATTTTATTGCATACCATGATGACAGGTTATCGAAATTTACTCAATTTTGGTCGTCGTAATAATTTAGATTCATTGATTAGTCCTCAAGATCTGGCGATATTGACGCGTAAGCTCTATGCTGCTTTTGAAGTATTACCAGGCAAGATCACCACATTAAAGCTCAATATATCTAATAATTTACAAGAGGACGCATTAACATTTATCCATGTGGCTGAAGATCGCATCAATCGGTCGGGGTGGTATGTTTACAATCAAAAACCTATGTTACAATCAATTATTGGTCATCAATATCTAGAATACAGCAAATACTTAGTAAAACTAGTAGGGTGGTGTTATTTTAATGGCTTAATAGCAAATGCTACTACGTTTTATTATCACGATGGCGAAAATCACAATAACACAAAAATTAATCAATTGATCGCAGATCTCAAAAATTACTTTCCTATTGATGTGCCAGTAGCAACCGAAGAACAGTTATATGGTCCATGCGAAATTCGTCACTTAGCCATTATTTTAAATATAGAAGACGATCCAACCGCTAATATTGAATTAGACGATGAAGTGACCAATAGTGTCTTGAATTATGGCAAATACGAACGAAGTTTGGTGGGATCGATTGATCTTTTGTATCGCAATTCATGGAATGAAATTCGCGTACTCCATTTTAGTGGCACACTATCGGTACTTGAAGCTATTAAGGCATTATTAAATCGTATGCACAAAGATGCAGATCTGCCCAATTCAATCGAAATTTTTTGTTATAGTGAATGTTTAAACGGTGAAATCAAACAGCAAATGAAAAAGCTTATGGATGAATGTATTGATTTACGTTTAACGACGACTCAAAACAACTCAACGCAAGTCAAGCCATTAAGAATAGGAGGCTGTTCGTGGTATCTATTTTTTGAGCGATTAGGCGTTTCATGTCATCAATTTGAAAATGCGATCGATTTTTATGGTGCGGTATCAAATAACAAAGTACAAGGCAGACCGCTAAACATTTTAGACGAAACCAATGAATTACCGACAGAAATTGATAGCGTTGCCTATGCTGGGATCATTCAATTCTTTTTTGAAGATACAGATTTAGGTTTTGATCTTTACATCCTAAATGAACATAACCAAGTCGAAATTTACCGTAACTGCAATGGATCAAAAGAGAACATGGTTAAAGATATCAATGAATTTTATGCTCTATCTGATGATCGCTTTACATTTACGACTAGTAGCTCAGTGAATTTTAATCTACCTCAATTTTATCAAATTACTTATAATGACTGTAATGAACGCGAGATCATTCCACTCAATTAAAAGAACAAAAACGATTTTATTTGAAAATAATTATGTTAAAAAGTTTCAGGAAAATGTGTGTTTTAGTATAAAAAGAGTAAAAATGTACAATGAATAAGTAAAATAATTAAATTTCTATTAAAATAATGGGAACTTTTTTTTAATTTAAGAATCTAACTGTATGTCAGCGCAAATTTTGGGGTCGATTGACAGTTATTAATATAATAAGGAAAGGCCTTTAATGGGGGAGCAAATAACAGACCAAGTATTAGTTGATCGCGTCCTTAACGGAGATAAAAACGCATTTAATTTGCTTGTGGTTCGTTATCAAAATAAATTGGCTCATTTGGTTTCTCGTTATGTATTAGCATCTGAAGTTCCCGATGTTGTGCAAGAGACTTTTATTAAGGCCTATCGGTCATTAAGTTTGTTTAAAGGTGAAAGTGTTTTTTACACATGGTTGTATCGAATTGCAGTAAATACCGCAAAAAATTACTTAACCTCTCAAGGACGAAGGCCGCCATTATCAGATATTGATGCTAGTGAAGCCGAAAGTTATGAAGGTGCGGATTCATTACGGGATCTTGATAATCCCGAAAATTTAGCACTTTCAGATGAAGTAAAAAAAACTGTATTTGCAGCGATCGAAGCGCTACCTGATGATTTAAAAACCGCAATTACCTTACGCGAAATCGACGGTTTAAGTTACGAAGAAATTGCTGAAATTATGGATGTACCCGTTGGAACAGTGCGATCACGTATTTTTAGAGCACGTGATGCGATAGATGAAAAAATTAAACCATTACTCAGTTGATGCCTACAAAATCATTGATAAAAAGTAGTCATAAATTTAAGGTATTTACTATGCAAATAGAACGCAAAGAGCAACTTTCATTACTTATGGATGGCGAGTTTACAAACGAACATATTATCGATGAAATATCGCATGATGAAAGTTTGCAATCATACTGGCATCGTTATCATATTGTAAGAGACACAATGCGCGGTCACTTGCATAGTAGCGCATTAACTTTAGATATCACAAATCAAATCGCACAAGCGATCGCAACCGAAGATTTATACAATCAACTTGCTGATCAACCTGATATTAACGCAACCACGCCACCAAAAGCGGAAAATCTAATTTGGATTCACGTTAAAGACTTTTTTGCTAAAGTAAGTCAAGTCGGACTTGCAGCGTGTGTAACGCTTGGCATTATTGCAGGTGTACAATATCATCAAGGTCAAACAGATAATACCAGTACAAGCCCTACACTAAATACGGTGCCAATTGGTGTGAATGTGGCTCCGGTGGGAGGGATCCATCAACAAAACGACCAGCAATTACTTGAAAAACGACAATATGACAAAATCAGATTGCTTGTGCAAGATTATGAATTGCAAAAAAGATTAAATGCTCACTAATTCGAAATGAAATTACCCAATTATTTCGTTGAACATTTTATAAAACAGAGTCAAAATATTATATTTACTCTGTTTTTTGCGTTTTTTTCAGTATCCATTTATGCTAACGATACTGAGGATGCCTTAGCGTTATTAAACAAAATGCATCATGCAGTACAAACACAAGATTATCGAATTTATTTCTTGTCGCAAGATAAAAATCAGTATGCAACTACATTCGAATATTACCATTTAGGTGCTACTACAAAGGAAGATATTAACGCCTATTTGCGCTATCTTGAAGGTTCTGATAAAGAGATTATCTTGCATAATGGCGTAACTAGTTACTTTCAACCTGATAGTCCTGCATTTTCCATCACTAGTTCGCGCATTGTCGAGGCTTTTCCTGATGTTATTTATAATAATTTTAACGAACTTAAAAAGATTTATGACTTTATTGCATTAGGCAAAGCAAGAACCGCTAATCGCAGCGCGCAATTGGTCAAAATCATCGCCAAAGAACAGGATCGCTATAGCTACGTGATTTGGATTGATGATGACACCTATTTACCGATCAGGATCGACTTATTAGATCAAAATAGCGATATTATTAACCAGATAAAAGTGCTTAATCTTGATAAAAATTTTGACAAAAAAGGTCTGGTGAACAACATCAATAGCCGAGCGTACCCGATTTTATTATCGATCGAAAAACAAAATAATGCGCTCGACCAATGGCGACTAGCTTGGTTGCCTAAAGGATTTAAAGAAATCGCCGCCTATAATTTAAATTTTTACAGTTCAGACATTGCGACTAAACTATTTTCAGATGGTGTATTTTCGTTTACGATTAACATCTCATCTGAACAAGCTAAGCAATCTTACCAAATTATTCAACAAGGTGGGCGGACTATTTATTCAACTAACGTGGGACATAAAAATATTATTGTTATTGGTAATTTACCGCTAACGACCATTGAGCGTATTGCGCAAAATATTATCCAGAAATAAGTGCAAACTTCTCGATAACGCTATGCTTAGCAGTGATAAATGTGTAAAATGTTCCTCTTTCTGACTATGTAATTATTAGCAATATTGGTAATAACCAAAAAACGCTTTAGATAGTTAACCGTTAATAACCAAGATACTAATTATAATTTATTAATATGAATAAAAATATCCGCAATTTTTCAATTATTGCCCATATTGACCATGGTAAATCAACGCTTTCAGACCGCATAATTCAGATTTGTGGTGGACTGTCAGATCGCGAAATGGAAGCCCAAGTGCTCGATTCTATGGATCTTGAGCGTGAGCGAGGGATCACCATTAAAGCACAAAGCGTAACGCTTGATTATCATGCTAAAAATGGCGAAACCTATCAGCTCAATTTTATTGACACGCCAGGCCATGTTGACTTTTCGTACGAAGTCTCGCGCTCGCTTGCTGCTTGTGAAGGGGCATTATTAGTTGTTGATGCCGGGCAAGGTGTTGAAGCGCAAACGCTAGCAAACTGCTATACTGCGTTAGATATGGATCTTGAGGTTGTCCCTGTTCTTAACAAAATTGATTTACCAGCGGCTGAACCAGAGCGCGTAGCGGCTGAAATCGAAGATATTGTTGGCATTGATGCAAGCAATGCCGTTCGCTGTTCGGCTAAAACTGGTGTTGGTGTTATTGATGTGCTTGAACAATTAGTTAGCGACATCCCTCCACCAGAAGGTGACTCAACAGCGCCATTACAAGCCCTCATTATTGATTCATGGTTTGATAACTACTTAGGTGTTGTCTCATTAATTCGCATAAAAAATGGCGAATTAAACAAAGGCGATAAAATCAAAGTTATGAGCACAGGCATGACTTATAACGTTGATCGACTTGGCATTTTCACGCCTAAACAGGTTGACAAACAATGCCTACATTGCGGTGAAGTGGGCTGGGTTGTTTGTGCTATCAAAGATATACTAGGTGCGCCAGTGGGGGATACCTTAACTTTAGCAAAAGCACCTGCGCAAAATCCATTACCTGGTTTCAAAAAGGTCAAACCACAAGTTTATGCTGGATTATTCCCAACTAGTTCTGACGATTACGAAGCTTTTCGCGATGCCCTTGGCAAATTAAGCCTAAATGATGCCTCATTGTTTTATGAGCCAGAAAATTCTGGCGCTTTAGGGTTTGGATTCCGTTGTGGTTTCCTCGGCTTATTACATATGGAAATCATTCAAGAACGCTTAGAGCGTGAATACAACCTTGATTTGATAACCACTGCGCCAACGGTTGTTTATGAAGTACTAACCACATCGAACGAAACAATTTATGTTGATAGTCCAGCTAAATTACCAGCAGTAAATAACATTCAAGAATTACGCGAACCAATAGCAGAATGTAACATATTAGTTCCGCAAACTTATTTAGGCAACGTCATCACACTTTGTGTTGAAAAACGTGGCGTGCAAACCAATATGGTTTATCATGGCAATCAAGTTGCTTTAACGTACGAAATTCCAATGACAGAAGTCGTATTAGACTTTTTTGACAAACTAAAATCGACTTCGCGTGGGTATGCCTCATTAGATTATAGTTTTAAACGATTCCAAGCTGCTGACATGGTAAGGTTGGATGTATTAATTAATGGTGAACGTGTTGACGCATTAGCCTTAATTACCCACAAAGACAACGCACCATATCGTGGACGAGAATTAGTCGAAAAAATGAAAGATCTTATTCCTCGTCAACTATTTGATATCGCCATTCAAGCGGCTATCGGTAATCATGTCATAGCACGTTCAACGGTCAAACAGCTACGTAAAAACGTATTGGCCAAATGTTATGGTGGTGATGTAAGTCGTAAAAAGAAACTTTTACAGAAGCAAAAAGAAGGTAAAAAACGCATGAAACAAGTGGGTAATGTTGAATTACCACAAGAAGCGTTTTTAGCGATTTTGCATGTAGGAAAAGATTAACTAATTAAAACAAATCCATAAAAAGATTTATATAAAGAGGAAAAAAAATGGCTGGAATATTTGCCATCATATTAACATTAGCAACATTCATTACGGGTGTTTTCTGGTTTTTAGAAAAATTCAAATGGAAACCAGCAAGACAGCGCAAAGTTGAAGAAGTTCGCACCCAAAGCAATGGCGAAGTAGATGGAAAAATACTTGCCGAAGTTGGTAAACCCAAAGGTTGGGTTGAAAACTTAGCGTCGTTTTTTCCCGTTTTGTTTGTGGTATTTGTTATTCGCTCATTTATATATGAACCGTTTCAAATTCCATCGGGGTCAATGATACAAACACTATTAATCGGTGACTTTATTGCGGTTGAAAAATTTTCGTATGGTATGCGTGATCCTATTACCAACACCGTTATCATTCCAACAGGACATCCCAAACGTGGTGATGTGGCGGTATTTAAACACCCAACTATTCCCCAAATGGATCTGATTAAGCGCGTTGTTGGTCTGCCTGGTGACAAAATCGTCTATCTGGTTAAAGAAAAGCAAATTTTAATCTATCCAGCGTGCCAAACAATGGATAGCAATTGTATAGGGCAACAATCACAGCCACTTGATTTACATTACAGCGAACCCAAAGCAAGTAACTGGAAAGAAGTTCACGAACAGTTCAAATCAAACCCGAGTTTTTATACTTTAGACCAATATGCCGACAAAGGGATTGTTGATTCTAACTCTATCGTGACATTGAATATGAACATTCAACAAGAAACCCTAGGCGACACGCAGCACGATATTTTAACAACGCAAGGTTCGCAAGAAGATCCAAAATATTATTATCATCAAGAAGGTCAACCTGTAGCGACTTGGGTTGTACCACAAGGTCATTACTTTATGATGGGCGATAACCGCGATAACAGTGGCGACAGTCGATACTTTGGTTTTGTGCCCGAAGGTAACTTTGTTGGTAAAGCAACAGCGATTTGGATGAGCTTTGAAAAACAGCCCAACGAATGGCCTACTGGAATTCGCTTTAGTCGTATTGGTGGCATACATTAATAACTATTAATCATGAAAAAATTTAGTCAAATTCAACAATCAATCGGCTATCAGTTTCAAGATATCTCCCTACTTGAATTAGCACTCACTCATCGAAGTGCTAATAAACTGCATAACGAACGTTTAGAGTTTTTAGGGGATTCTATTTTAAGCGTTGTCATTGCCGACGAACTCTATCACCGATTTGTCAAACAAGACGAAGGTGATCTAAGCCAAATGCGAGCAACATTAGTTTGCGGGCAAACACTTGCCGAAATCGGTAAAGATTTCAAATTGGGCGATCACCTTATTTTAGGGCAAGGCGAGCTAAAAAGTGGTGGGTTTCGTCGTGAATCAATTATTTCTGATGCCGTTGAGGCCATTATTGGTGCTATTTACTTAGATAGCAACATCGACACTATTCGTCCGCTGATTTTATCGTGGTATCAAAGTCGCTTAAACCAAATCCAACCAGGCATTAAACAAAAAGATGCCAAAACAAGATTGCAAGAATATTTACAAGGAATTCATCGTCCACGCCCGTGTTATTTAATTGTCGAAGTAACTGGTGATAACCACGCGCAAGAATTCTTAATTCAATGTAAAATCGACAACGATAGCCACGAATATTTAGGGCGTGGCTTAAGTCGCCGAAAAGCCGAACAAGCTGCCGCACAAGAAGCTCTCAACCAATTAGGTATAAAATGACAGAAACAACACAACATTGTGGATTTGTCGCCATTGTTGGGCGACCAAATGTAGGTAAATCAACGCTATTAAACCAATTACTTGGTCAAAAAGTCTCGATTACATCACGCAAGGCACAAACGACTCGTCACCGTATTGTCGGTATCGACACACAGAATAACGACCAAATTATCTATATCGACACACCTGGGCTCCATATTGAAGAAAAAAGAGCCATTAACCGCTTAATGAATCGTGCAGCAAGCAGTTCAATTGGCGATGTAGAGCTAGTGATTTTTGTGGTTGAAGGAACACATTGGAATGACGATGATGAAATGGTCGCCAACAAACTAAAAGACTGCAAAAGTCCAGTTTTGCTAGTCATTAATAAGATTGATAACGTCAGCGACAAAACACAATTATTACCGCATATTCAAGCGATAAGCCAAAAAGTTAACTTTCTAGATGTTGTGCCAATTAGCGCTGAAAAAGGAGAGGGTGTTGAGATTATCAAAGATATCGTCAAAAAACACTTACCTGAAGGCGAACACCATTTTCCTGAAGATTACATAACCGACCGCTCGCAACGCTTTATGGCATCGGAAATCATCCGTGAAAAACTGATGCGTTTTTTAGGCGATGAATTACCTTATTCCGTGACCGTTGAAATTGAACAATTTAAAGTTGATGAACGCAACGGAATGTATCGCATTAACGGATTAATCTTAGTTGAACGCGATGGACAAAAGAAAATGGTCATCGGCAATAAAGGCGAAAAAATCAAAAAAATTGGTATTGAAGCCCGCAAAGATATGCAGTCATTTTTTGACAACAAAGTGCATCTAGAACTTTGGGTAAAAGTCAAAGCTGGTTGGGCGGATGATGAGCGAGCATTGCGGAGTTTAGGTTATAGTGATGATTAAAGATCTTATTCGATCTTTTGTGATTAATCAGGCATATTTATGCCTGATTTTTTTAATTCTATTTTCAATTTTTTTGTAAAAATCAAATAAAATTAATTTTTTGATTGATTTTTCTTTTTTCAAAGCTTTTAAATCTAGCCTATGTTTTGTCAAGAAAAATAAAATGGTGCGTTAAAACCGCATCCAAATAGACTTTAAACAGACATCAAATCCCTGAAAATATCTTATAACCAATTGATTTTATTTAAAAACCATCAAATAAAAACTTTAATAAAATCAATGTTCTGCCTGAATGATTTTTGATGGTTCTTCAAGACTTTCTACAAGGTTATTTGGGATTTGGTTAAATTTGGAACTTTATTGTTGTTGCTATTTATTTCACCAAAAGGACAAAACATTCGAAACAATTCTTCTACAAAATTATCACTATCAAAACACAAATCTTTCAATACTTTAAGTGTTTGAGCAAAGTTTAATAAAATAATCCTTGAAAATTCTTTAAAAAATCCCCCAAAAAAACTAGCCAAGCTTTTTTAAAATGGTTATACTTTCGCCGATTTGAAAAAATTAGCCGATTTAATGATCGAACAAGTATAAAAAATTGAAATTAAACATGATTTTACTTGACTGGGGAACCATAATGCATTATCATATTAGACACCAGACACCAGACACCAGCACTGGCAAACCTATGTCTTAAATTTATCAAATAGCTCCATTAGACAAGTTTTTACGCTTTCCTCGTTTATATCCTCGAAATTATCTCCCAAATTATTGTTGAAATTCTTCTCAAGAATCCTGTTGACATTGTTATTCTTGTTGACTTCATGGAATTTGCAAGCATTGGTTGGTAAAAATAATCGAGGAGTTAATAATCGCAGCGATGCAATAATATTGCCATCGGCTGTTGTCAATTTCGCTCGGCCGAATCTGATTTGGGGTACAGATGAAAACGCTGGCCCATCTGGCGTGTGGGACCCAAGTAAGGGATTTTTTACGCAATCCACTCACCCCGCATCATACGCGCTTAATTTTCCGACCACAGGTGCCGATGGATTATATTTTGATTTAGATATAGCGGGCGTTGATGCAAGTGAATTAATATGGGAACCTGTTACGCATGAGGGTATAACTGCCACAGTAGAATGGCAACATATAACAGATGGGTGGAGTGTGTGGATGGATGGTCCAGAAGAGGTGACGCGCGTTACCCTAGCAGGTCCTAAGCTGAATAATTCTTGGCTAGCTGAGCTTCCATCATATCCTGGTCTAGTTTATAAGCCAAATTTACCGCAGACATTTGAATTAGTGGGTAAAGATAGAGAGGGTAATGAGGTTGTAACATATGGATTTGTATTACACCAATGGTTCCTTGCCCGTGATGCAGAGGGCGATGGTGATGTTTCCCATGCTGAGTGGTGTAATGGTTTAGGCTATCGACTTCCGAAAGTAAAAGACCTTACCAACGCGGTCTGTCTTGATTATGACCACGACCCAGATAACGATGAATGTTATGGTGCCGTTGGCGCTACGCCATCATCAAGTGGGAATTACTATCAGCGTCAAATAGGGGCCGGATTTTTCACGGAGTGGGGCAAAATGCGTTATTACTTCAAAGCAGGCTTCAGTGACGACGGCTATCCAGTAACTGACCCAACAGGTGACGATACGTTCTTTGCTGTGGTTACGTTTGACGGTTCTGTGTTTCGCAATCCTTCGTATGTTATTTATGAGGGGCTTTGCGTCACGCCTTAGCTTTTGTTTTTAGTTCTTGATTTTTAGTCATGGTACTCATCAAGAATAATCTATCAAAGATCATAGCCCCTGCGTTATGCGGGGCGCCGAAGCAAGCTATGCGCTTTTGCTACTAGATAGCAAAAGCGCTTATTCCAGAAAAATAAAAAATAAAACCCACGGTAATAATAAACAGAAACAGCCTATAATCCATTGATTTTATTAAAAGCTCACAAGAAAAAGCTAAATAAAATCAATTTTCTACCTGAAAGATTTCGAAAGAATTCTAAGGCTTCTTTTCACCGGCTTAGTTTTGCCGATTAAGTTAATTTGCTTAGCGCATTTGGTTGCACGTTAATGAATTACATTATTGAATTTCAATATAGAAATTTGTTTAAATAATCCGTAGTTCTTTTAATGATAATTTAATAAATGCATAAAAAATAGGCGCAAAAATTAAACCAATAACGCCAAAAAGAGTCTCTAAAAGCGGATAGATCCTAAATGTTCCTGCTTTTGCAATATGAGTTTTAAATAAAAAAAGAATAAGAAAAATTTTACTTGCATGATGAGCGCGAGCCTGCCGAATCATTATTCAATTGTTTTCTCTTGAGAAAATTGATTTAGATAAATATTAATGAATATTATAGAACAAAAAAAGTCCTCATTTTTGGAAAAATCTAAAAATTATTAAAAAACATTCGGTAGTGATTTTATTGTAATTTTATTTTGTTGTTTTTTTACAAAAATAGAAATTTCAATTCTTCAAATCTTTCCCAAAAAGCTTAATTAACCCCAATATTTACATTTCGTTATTCCCAAAAAAACCTAGCCAAGCTTTTTTAAAATGGTTATACTTTCACCGATTTAAAAATCAGCCTATTTAATGATCGAACAAACATAAAAAATTGAAATTAAACATAATTTTACTTGACGGAGGTGACCATAATGCATTATCATATTAGACACCAGACACCAGACACCAGCACTGGCAAACCTATGTCTTAAATTTATCAAATAGCTCCATTAGACAAGTTTTTACGCTTTCCTCGTTTATATCCTCGAAATCATCTCCCAAATTATTGTTGAAATTCTTCTCAAGAATCCTGTTGACATTGTTATTCTTGTTGACTTCATGGAATTTGCAGGCATTGGTTGGTAAAAATAATCGAGGAGTTAATAATCGCAGCGATGCAATAATATTGCCATCGGCTGTTGTCAATTTCGCTCGGCCGAATCTGATTTGGGGTACAGATGAAAACGCTGGTCCATCAGGCGTGTGGGACCCAAGTAAGGGATTTTTTACGCAATCCACTCACCCCGCATCATACGCGCTTAATTTTCCGACCACAGGTGCCGATGGATTATATTTTGATTTAGATATAGCGGGCGTTGATGCAAGTGAATTAATATGGGAACCTGTTACGCATGAGGGTATAACTGCCACAGTAGAATGGAAACATATAACAGATGGGTGGAGTGTGTGGATGGATGGTCCAGAAGAGGTGACGCGCGTAACCCTAGCAGGTCCTGAGCTGAGTAATTCTTGGCTAGCTGAGCTTCCATCATATCCTGGTCTAGTTTATAAGCCAAATTTACCGCAGACATTTGAATTAGTCGGTAAAGATAGAGAGGGTAATGAGGTTGTAACATATGGATTTGTATTACACCAATGGTTCCTTGCCCGTGATGCAGGGGGCGATGGTGATGTTTCCCATGCAGAGTGGTGTAATGGTTTAGGCTATCGACTTCCGAAAGTAAAAGACCTTACCAACGCGGTCTGTCTTGATTATGACCACAACCCAGATAACGATGAATGTTATGGTGCCGTTGGCGCTACGCCATCATCAAGTGGGAATTACTATCAGCGTCAAATAGGGGCCGGATTTTTCACGGAGTGGGGCAAAATGCGTTATTACTTCAAAGCAGGCTTCAGTGACGACGGCTATCCAGTAACTGACCCAACAGGTGACGATACGTTCTTTGCTGTGGCTACGTTTGACGGTTCTGTGTTTCGCAATCCTTCGTATGTTATTTATGAGGGGCTTTGCGTCACGCCTTAGCTTTTGTTTTTGGTTCTTGATTTTTAGTCATGGTACTCATCAAGAATAATCTATCAAAGATCATAGCCCCTGCGTTATGCGGGGCGCCGAGCAGGTTAGAGCCTGCTAGCCTGCGCTTTAATAGCAGAAAGTCACAAAATGCTCATGACTTTTAACAGATCTGATTCAGGGTTACTTTCTATTCTTGATTAAAAGCCGTTAAATCGGCACTAGTGCATCTTGATAATTTTTTCGTTCTTAGTGGATTTCATTAACAGCTTTAGCCTACTGTTAATGCATAAGTAAAATTAATTAGTAAATAATTTAGATTAGCTAGCAAAGTATTATTAAATATTTGAATGGTATATTATTATGGTATACGTAATAATCGTTTATTTTCTATCTTGAGGATTTTTAATTGATACTGAAAGAAGATGGCGGAAGCGCAGAGATTCGAACTCTGGGAGGGTCGCCCCTCGCCGGTTTTCAAGACCGGTGCTTTCAACCGCTCAGCCACACTTCCGCAATGGCTGTGAATATTAAAGTAGACTTGCTTATTTGTAAATAGCTATTTTAAAATTTTTTATCGTTTGCTTTAAATTTCATCAAATTTTATGGGAATTAAGCAATCGATGAGGTATTTGCCTGCAAAATTAGTGTTGGATTGTGATTAATTGGGTATAATACAACACACATTAAATAGCGTACTTTGAAAAATGTTAGAACAGATAGAAACCGATGATAAAGGTTATTTAAAAAATTGGCAGGATTGGACTGTTGATTTGGTTCCTGAATTGGCAGCCAAAGAGTGCATTGAATTAACCAATGCACATTGGGAAGTGATTTTATTTGTTCGTGATTTTTACTTAGAATATAAAACCTCACCAGCTATACGCGCTTTAGTTAAAGCGATGGAAAAAAAGTTTGGTACAGAAAAGGGCAATAGTCGTTATTTGTATAAGTTATTTCCTGATGGCCCAGCTAAACAAGCGACTAAACTTGCAGGCTTACCAAAACCAGTTAAATGTATATAGATAAAGGATAAGACTAAATTCATGAGAAGATGGAAGCTCCCTTTATTATTATTGGTTGTACTGGGTTATCTACAGTATTCTTTGTGGTATGGAAAAAATAACGTGTACGACTATCAAGACAATGTGGAAATGTTAGTTAATTTACGTGCTGATAACGAGAAGTTAAAGGCTCGTAACGAACAGATGTTTGCTGAAATTGATGATTTACAACGTGGCTATGAAGCAATAGAGGAGCGCGCGCGTAGCCATTTAGGGATGGTTAAATCTAATGAATATTTTTATCGAATTATAATTGATTCGGATACAAAAAAACGATAATGCATAACGTAAATAATCTTCATGATATCATCGCTATTGTGCCGGCAGCAGGAATTGGTTGCCGTATGAATAGCCAAACCCCCAAACAATATCTAGAAATTGGTTCAAAAACGATTTTAGAACATACACTGAATAAATTATTAACGCACCCTCAAATTGTGAGAGTTATTGTTGTGATCAGCCCAGAAGATAACTTATTTCATACCCTTTCGATCGCCTTACACGATAAGATTAAAGTCACTTTAGGTGGCAAAACTCGCGCTGATTCTGTGTTAGCTGGATTACAACTGCTAAATGATCAACAGTGGGCTTTAGTTCATGATGCAGCAAGGCCTTGTGTTGATCATGATGATATTACGCGCCTAATTGAAACGGTAACAAATAAAAAACAAGGTGGCATATTAGCCACCCGTATTAGTGATACGATAAAACGAGCGTATCAAAATAATGACAATGTTATTGATTATACTGAAGATCGAACTTATTTATGGGGCGCAGCAACGCCTCAACTATTTAATGCTGGTGAACTAAAATCATGTTTGCAACAAGCTTTAAATCATCATGTTGCCATTACAGATGAAGCTTCAGCGATTGAATATTGTGGCGGGCACCCTTTATTGATTGAATGCCGTCGAGATAATATAAAAATAACGCGTCCTGAAGATTTAGCATTGGCTACTTTTTATTTGACTAATCAGATTCCAAATAGGTGAAAATATGAGAATAGGTCATGGATTTGATGTGCATAAGTTTGGTGGTGAGGGGCCAATAACCCTTGCTGGCGTGAAAATTCCTTATCAATATGGTCTTGTTGCGCATTCTGATGGTGATGTTGTATTACATGCTATAACCGATGCCTTAATTGGTGCATTAGCATTAGGTGATATTGGTAAGCTGTTTCCTGACACTGATCCTAAATATAAAGGCATAGATAGTCGTATATTATTAAAAGAAGTGTACAGCTTAGTTCAAGCTAAAGGCTATGAGCTTATAAATCTGGATACCACTATCATCGCACAAGAACCCAAAATGCGGCCTCATGTGGATCAAATGCGGGTTAATATCGCTGAAGATCTAAAAGTGCATTTTGATCAAATTAGTGTAAAAGCGACAACGACTGAGCAATTAGGGTTTATAGGACGTAAAGAGGGCATTGCTTGCCAAGCAGTTGTTTTATTAACCAAAAAGTCCAAAGCAGATTAAATTTAAATATAGGCAATACAAGTGTTAGCAAAACTTAATTATTTATATGGAAAACCAACCACGACAGGGCAGTATAAACAGCAATACGAAGATTTTATGGTTACAGAAGATCTTGGATTTGAGTTGACTGGCGATGGTGAACATGTTTTAGTTTTTTTGCAAAAACGTGATTGTAATACTATTTTTGTGGCTGAGCAGTTAGCTAAATATGTTGGTATTTCAGCCAAGCTTGTGAGTTATGCTGGATTAAAAGATCGTCAAGCGATAACTCAGCAATGGTTTAGCTTACATATGCCTGGTCAGCAAACGCCAGACTTTTCGACATTTGATTTAGCTGGTTGCCAGATACTCAAAGTCACTCGGCATAATAAAAAATTAAAAATAGGTGCATTAAAGGGTAATTATTTTAAAATTAGATTAAGAAATTTAAATGCTCAATCTGAAATCGAATCTAAATTAGCCTTACTCAAACAACATGGCGTGCCTAATTATTTTGGTGAGCAGCGTTTTGGTCGAAATGAAAATAATATTACCCAAGCCATAAAATGGGCTAGTGGCGAGATTTCGGTTAAAGATCGTAAAAAGCGTAGCTTTTATCTTTCAGCTGCACGTAGTGCGATTTTTAACAATATTGTCAGCCAGCGAATAGCTCAAAATTTACATCAAATTGTGTTAGATGGCGATATATTACAACTCGCACAGCGTGGTAGCTGGTTTGTTGCACAAGAAGATGAAATGGATTTATTACAGCAGCGACTTGAAAATGGTGAAATTAATATTACCGCACCAATGGTGGGGGATTCACCACTTGGTACACGCTTTAAGGCACTTGATTTTGAGCAAAAATGTTTAGAAAGTTGGTCTGAATTTATTGACCTATTCAAAAAAGAGCGTGTCGAAACAGTAAGACGGTCAATATTGTTACGAGCAGAGCAACTTAATTGGCAATGGTTGGATGATCATACTCTTGATCTTGATTTTTATTTGCCGTCAGGTTGTTATGCAACAAGTGTGATACGTGAATTAATAATGGAAAATGAGTAGCCCAAATGCAAAATCTAAAAATGCAATCCCTAATTAAATTCTTGCGTCAGCAAGGAATAAAAGACGAGTATGTTTTAGATGCTATCGCTTCAATTCCACGGGAACATTTTGTTGATGAAGCTCTTTCGCATCAAGCTTATGATGATCGCCCACTCCCCATAGGCAATGGTCAGACCATTTCTCAACCCTATATTGTAGCGAAAATGACGGAACTATTGAAATTAGAACCTAATTCTAAAGTGCTTGAAATTGGTACTGGCTCTGGGTATCAAACCGCTGTTTTGGCAAAGTTAGTTGAGCATGTTTGTTCGGTTGAGCGAATTAAAAGCCTACAGTGGAATACAAAACGTCGTTTAAAGCAACTAGATATTCACAACATTTCAACGCGTCATGGTGATGGCTGGTTAGGTTGGCCTGAGCGAGGGCCGTTTGATGGCATCATCGTTACCGCAGCTGCATCCGAAGTACCACAAAGCTTGTTAGAACAGTTGGCAGATAAAGGACGATTAGTTATTCCAGTCGGTAACAGTAAACAGGCTTTACAATTAATTGAGCGTGATGGCAATAAATTTGTAGCCAAAAATATGGGCGAGGTGATATTTGTACCTTTAGTTAAAGGCGATATAGAATAATTTATGTTCATATCAAATAAAAAATAGAAAATAAAATACTTATTTTCTATTTTTATACTGAAACATAGTGTTTTCTGAAACTTTTTGACAAAATCTGGTATATCTATTCTTCCTGTTCAGAACGTTTCCATTCACAAATTCCATAAATAGCATTAAATAGATAAATTAAGTACTGTGTTGCGATAATGATATTGTCGGTATAGATATTTAAGCCAATCACCAGTACGTTTAATATGACCCATAAATACCAATTAAACGCATATCGCATCATTAGCAATAACTGAGCAACAATACCTAATCCAAAGATAAAACAGTTAGCCATGAGTTGATAGGTTGTATTGGTAGCACCAACTTCATTGGTTAAATAAATATTGAAAAAAGCCGCAGCAATAAGAAATATGAGTGTATATAAAAATGCGGTTTCATTGAGTGAACGAACTTTAACATTTTTATGATTATCAAGGTTTTTTTGCCAAGTAAATAGCCCATAGATATGTGAACAAAAATAGTAGAGGGGGGGCAGTCCCGCACCAATATTGCCACCAAGAACATTAGCACAACATTCTGCAACTACGGCAAACATACCCAATACATTGCCCATATTTTTTCGTTTTGCTAATAAAATGACACAAAGTAGGCCACAAAAAGCGCCTATGTAAGAAGCTGTATAGCGTAAATTAAATTGAGTAAATGGATCAGTGTATAAGAATGCTAGCGTGACACATAATATACAAAAAAATGGATAAAATTTATTGCGTCCGATTGAAATGGTAAGATCGTTTAATTTATTCATCATTTATTACTCTTCATCGTTGATAAGTTGATTAACTAGTTCAATACAGCGTAAATATCGCGCCTCGTAATCAGGAGAATCTATTTGTATATAGTTGATATTGTTTTTTTCTAATAATGTTATCAATAACTGTTGAAAATCTTTGCGCTGTTTTGGACTGCCTAAATGGCGTAAACCATCGGCAACCCATGGTGTGTTATTGCCTAATAAAATAACCAAATCAAAACGATAATTATTGATCATTGCTTGTAAAAAGGGGTGTTCTTTGCCCTCATATTTTTTACAAAAAGCTTGAGTTGTGACAAAATCAGTATCAATAAACGAAACTTTATTGGCATGTTTTATCGCAAAATCAATATATTGAGCATGTCCTAGTGCAATTTTGTCATAGTCGGCATATTGCAAGGCGCGCTCATCACCGCCTAAGTGTGAAAATACATAATCGCGTCCATACTCCCACGCACTAGTAGTATTAAATACGTTCGCTAGTTTATTCACTAACGTCGATTTACCACTAGACTCGCCACCTAAAATGGCGACGGTTCTGACAAAAAATGGTCTAACTTCAGTTGGGATGTACTGCCAGTTTTTCAGTGGTGCTTGGCGAATTTGAGTGCCACTGACTTGCATAAATTGTCGTTTTGGGTCAATGAGCATTGTATCTAAATCAAATAAATCTTTATACATCTTAACATCTTGTGGTTCACTTGAGTAAACGCAATCTGGCTTGATACCTTTTTCTTGAAACAGTTTTTTAACTCGTTCACTCCACTCATGCCAACCATTAGGATAAGTAGGAATGCCGTCTTCTTCTAATAATTCAATATGGATATTTTTTTGATATTTAAAGGTTTGCAGTAGCCAGCGAATTCTATCATTGATCGTCGGCTGGCGAGACATCGCACTTTGTTCAAATAATGCCATATCGCGAATAGTATCGGAACAAAGCACGACATACAGTTCATCAACTTGGCTAATTGCGCGTTGAATAAGATAGATATGCCCAGTATGTAAAGGATAAAATTTGCCAAAAATGATGCCTACTTTCTTATTTTTGGTGGATTCTTCGATTTGTAAATATTGGTGGAGCGATTGTAATTTTTGTGCGCTAGGATTTTTAATTTTATCGTTAATGAGTTGACTTAAGTAACCCTTAGTCATTTGGCAAGCATCGGCAACTGTCTGTAATGATATATTTTTCCGTTTTATTGCTTTTTTTAGATAACTGAAGCTATTCATAATAGTCTCCTTATTTGGTGTTTTTTATTTTAAACAAAATATAAATCATTTTTATTTATTGTTCAATATATTAAACATAAAATAATTTATTTTTATTTAGCTTCATTAAAATTTATAGCAATTAAGCTGAAAATAGTGAATACTCTTTTACTATTGATGATTTTAGGTATTGCATATTGCTATGCTTACTTATAACTTAAATAAATTCTAATAGTTAATATCTCAAAGAGATTGAAAAGAAAATATGAAAATTCAAAAATTAGCTTTTTTCATTGCATTTGCCTCTAGCAGTGCCTTAGCAAACAATAATGTCACACTCAATAAAGTAACGCTTTTTTTACAAGGAGCTGAATTACAGGGGCAATCAACGGTATTACTAAGTAAAGGGGAAAGTGAAATTTTATTGACTGGAATTGCCGATGGTGTCAAAGCTAATTCAATTAATGTGGGATTTGGTGATGATACCAACGTGAAAGTATTATCAACGTCATTAAATGATAACTATGTTGGCGATAATAAACTAAGCGCAGATATTAAGCCTTTGCTTGACGAGTTAAAGCAATTACAAGAAAAACATGATACCACCGAAATACAATTAAAAGCCGTATCTGAACAAGTTACCCTTTTACAGGGGAATCGCTTGGATCTGTTAGTTAAAAATGGAAATAACGATTTAAGCGGAATGAAAAATGTGTTGGAATTTGTTAAAACAAATTTAGTCACAGCCTTAAATGAACAAAACAAGCTACAGAAAGAAGTCGATCAGATTAATGCACAAATCGCACAATGCCAAGATAAGATTGATAAACAAAAAGCGTTGACCAAGCGTTTAACCAATGCAATTACTGTAAAAGTTTATTCTGATAAAGACATTAGCTTGCCAGTGACTTTATCGTACGTCACCAATAAAGCGGGTTGGGTGCCTGTTTATGATGTGCGCGTTGCGGATATCAATTCTCCATTACAACTCACTTATAAAGCAGATATTTATCAAAATAGTGGTTTGGATTGGCAAAACGTGGATTTTAGTTTATTGACTTCTAATCCCAGTGATGGAATAACTGCTCCTGATTTAATGCCATGGTATATCGATCTGTATACTGTAAAAGGTGGATTCTTTTTTTCTAAGAGCGAAAAAGATTATGATGAAATAAGTGCAAAAGCGTCAAGATCAGTGCATCCTGATGATAATGTATTCACCAAAACGTTAGGTATTAATACCCGCTTTGAGGTCAAATTGCCTTATACCATTAAATCCAATAGCCAAAGTAATATTCTTACTTTACAAAACAAAGAAGTGGAAGCGAAATATCATTATATTGCTATTCCTAAATTAGATAGCGGTGTGTACTTACAAGCACAAATTGCTGATTGGGATAAACTTAACCTTTTACCAGGAAAGTCTACGGTATTTTTTAACGGTAATTATATTGGCGAAAGTTTTATTACTACTAAAGATCTAAAAGAGACACTCGATATCTCTTTAGGTAAAGATAACAATATTTTTATTTCACGTAATCGTAATATTAATGAAACATCAAAACCTTCGTTATTCGGCAATGATATTTCACAAAAATATGCTTATACCATTGATGTAAAAAATACCAAATCGCTACCTATTGATATTGTTGTTTATGATCAGCTACCCAATATTATCAATAAGGCAGTCGTCCTTAATGAGGCTAAATATGATAATGCAAATTATAATAAAGAAACCGGTCAATTAATGTGGCAGTTTAAGTTGAATCCAAATGAAAATAAAAATCTTAGTTTAAGCTTTAAACTGACTTATCCAAAAGATAAAGTTAACGATATAATTGGATTATAAATGAGTAAATCACAGAAAATACAGTATGTTAAACGAATGGTTAAACCAATTTACACAAGACAATCAAATTAGTTTGCTAGATATTCATTTGGCAGCATTTTTAACGAATAAAGCAAAGTTAAATGACAATATTACAATTAAACGATTCAGTTTTTTAGTGATAACGCTAAGTAAAGAGGTAAGATCTGGTCATGTTTGCTTAGATCTTCGTTATTTAAAACAATCAACGATAGAAGCGCAGCTTTGGTTAGCCTTAGGCTCACCAAACGAGCAAGATTGGAAAAACGCACTTGAACAAGCACAAAATAGTCGAGTTGTGAGTGATGGAACAAATTTATCTCCGCTTATCCTTATTGAAAATAAACTCTATTTTCAAAGGATGTGGTTGGACGAGAAAAATGTTGCTCAATATTTCAATCACACAATCCTTAATAAAGAGTCAAATTGCGATGTTGATTTAAATACTATACTTAATCAGCTTTTTACCGATAATCACGCTGAAATTGATTGGCAAAAAGTGGCGGTTGCTGCGGCATTAACGCGTAAAGTCGCGATTATTTCGGGCGGGCCTGGTACAGGTAAAACAACCACTGTCGCTAAAATTTTAGCCGGAATTTTGTTAACTACGCCCAATGCGCGAATTATTACGGCGGCTCCGACAGGGAAAGCCGCATCAAGGTTAACCGAATCATTGAGTCAAACAATTGAGCAACTCGCTTTTGCATCACTCAATATAAAGGCAGAAGCGATCACTTTACACCGTTTATTAGGCGCAAAAGCAGATAATCGTTCATTCAAGCATGATAAAAATAATCCGTTGCATGTTGATGTATTAGTCATTGATGAAGCCTCAATGGTTGATTTAAATATGATGGCAAGAGTCATTGAAGCCTTACCCGCTTCTGCACGTTTAATTTTGTTGGGTGATAAAGATCAGCTCTCATCGGTTGAAGCCGGTGCGGTATTTGGTGATCTTTGTACCTTTATTACGCATGGTTATAGCGAGTCACGAGCAAAAGAGCTAAGCCAATTAACTGGCTATGTTGTGCCTGCTTGCGAGCAAACAGCAACAATCACGGACAGTATTTGCCTATTACAAAAAAGTTATCGTTTTAACGAATCGTCTGGTATTGGATTGTTGGCTAATGCTGTTAAAGAGGGGCGCTCAACTGTCGTGAAAAAATTATTAACCGATGAGTCATTAAGTGATATCCAATATCATGCACTTTCATCCCAACAAGCTTATGAAGATGTTTTACATGATAGTATTAATCACTATAAACATTATTTAAATGTTATTAAGCAATATGGCACTAATGATATTGCGGCAGTTTTAGCTAAATTTGCCGAATATCGCTTACTTTGTGCTGTAAGAGAAGGATATTTTGGTGTAGAGGGTTTAAACAAGCAAATTGAGTTACTATTAGCCAAAAATAAATTGATTCGCTTGAAAAATAAAGAGGCTTGGTACGTTGGTCGGCCAATTATGATTTTACGCAATAGTACTTCATTAGGGTTGTACAATGGTGATATTGGCATTACATTAATGGCTGAAAAGAATAGCTCAAAATTACGTGTGTATTTCCCGTTTGCTGATGGATCTATTAAAGGATTTTCGCCATTTCGATTACCTGAGCATGAAACAGCTTACGCTATGACAATCCATAAATCGCAAGGTTCAGAATTCGATGATGTGAATATTATCTTACCAACTAGTTATTCACCGTTGCTTAACCGTTCTTTGCTTTATACAGCAATTACCCGCGCTAAAAAAGCCGTTTCAATTTATGCGACTAAACCAATTTTATTACAAGCAATTAAATCACAAACACCAAGGCATAGTGGTTTAGTGAGTTTATTGCAAAATAATAGCTGATTCTATTTTGATAAGCACATTTGAGCTTATTTTTTTGAAAGATGATATGTCATTCGAGGCAGAAATAATAAAACAGGGCGATAAGCCCTGTAATAATTAACTTAATGAATAATCTTAGCTAAAAAGTCTTTAGCACGATCTGATTGTGGATTAGTAAAGAATTGCTCTTTTGAGGTATCTTCAATAATTTCACCAGCATCCATAAAGATAACACGGTGGGCTACTTTACGCGCAAAGCCCATTTCATGAGTAACCACCATCATGGTCATGCCTTCATAAGCGAGCTCAACCATCACATCTAATACTTCATTTACCATTTCAGGATCAAGTGCTGAGGTTGGTTCGTCAAACAGCATGACAATAGGATCCATACATAACGCGCGAGCAATGGCAACACGTTGCTGTTGACCGCCAGAAAGTTGTGCGGGGTATTTATCGGCATGAGCAAGTAAACCAACGCGCTCTAACAAGTTAAGCGCTTTTTCGCGAGCTTCTTCGTCTGTTCGACCTAACACTTTAATTTGCGCAAGGGTGAGGTTTTTTAAAATAGTTAAATGTGGGAATAGTTCAAAATGTTGAAATACCATACCCACTTTAGAACGTAACTTTGCTAAGTTAGTTGCTTTACTTGTAACTTCGGTTCCATCAATAATAATTTTGCCTTTTTGTACAGGCTCTAAACAATTTACGGTTTTTATCAAAGTTGATTTTCCTGAACCCGAAGGACCGCAAACCACCACAACCTCGCCTTTACCAACTCGAGTTGTGCAGTTTTTTAATACCTGAAATTGTCCATACCATTTTGATATATTTTCTAAGGAGATCATCGAGTAATCCTTTTCTTAAAATAATTAACTAGACGTGAAACGGTGAAGCAAATAACAAAATAAACTGCTCCTGTAAATAATACCATCTCAACGATTAAACCATCTCTATTACCCACAATATTAACCGCACGATAGAAGAAATCAGCTAAATTTAAGGTGTAAATAAGCGTCGTATCTTGGAATAAGATAATACCTTGTGTTAATAATAATGGTGTCATAATACGAAATGCTTGTGGTAAAACCACCATTCGTAATGCCTGACCTTTAGTCATACCGAGTGCTAGTGATGCACTGATTTGACCTTTAGATACACTTTGAATACCAGCTCGAATAATTTCCGAATAGTAAGCCGCTTCAAACAAAGCAAAAGCGATTAATGCCGACACAAAACGTATATCTGTTGTGGGTGGAAGATTTAAAATCTTTTCTAATAGTTGAGGCACTAGCAAATAAAACCAGAGCAAAACCATCATTAATGGAATTGAACGGAATATATTTACATAGCATGAAGCAAACCAATGTAGTACTTTAATTGATGAAAGTCGCATAATGGCAAGTAGCGTTCCCCAAACGATACCAAAAATTACAGCGGTAATGGTTATCTCTAAGGTTAATAGCATACCACGCATGATATAAGGTAAATTAGGCAGGATTTGACCCCATTCTAAATCCATCATGATTTACCTCCTAATACGCCAGGAAGTCGCACTTTTTTCTCAATATATTGCATGGCAAACATGATAGCGACATTGATAATTACATATCCAAATGTAATAGCAATGAATGATTCATAAGGTTGGCCTGCATGTTCAAGCAATTGGTTTGCTTGTTTTGTTAATTCAATATAACCAACAGTCGAGGCAACAGCCGAGTTTTTAACCATATTTAATATTTCAGATGTTAATGGTGGTAAAACGCGTCGATAAGCATTAGGTAATAAAATATATAAATAGGTTTGTTTTAAGGTTAGTCCTAATGCAATTCCGGCACTTTTCTGACCAGTAGGAATTGACTGAATAGCAGCTCTCACTTGTTCACAAATACGTGCACCTGTGAATAATCCTAATCCTATGGTTGACATTAATAAAGTAAATATCGTAGGGTTAAGACTATATAACCAATCACGGATAGATTCTGGTACCAACGCGGGTACAACTTCAATCCAAAAGAATAAGTGAATGATTAACGGGATATTCCTAAACACTTCAACATAACATGTACCTAAGCCAGATAAAAAACGGTTAGGTAATGTTCTTAGTACACCAAATAGCGAACCAACCAAAAAGGCAACCGTTCCTGATGTAATAACTAGCAATATGGTCATTTGAAAACCTAACCACAACCAGCCTAGATACGTTGTATCCCCAAATGGTGCTGGTTGGAGAAAAATTTTCCAATTCCAACTTGTTGTCATAAATACTCCAACATGTAAAAAAAATGTAAATAGTACTAAATAAGATGATGGGCGCAGTTACCTACGCCCTTATGGGAAAATATCTGCGTATTAATTTAATGCTTTATCATTAGGATGAGCGAAAAGTTCTTTCATCTCAGAAGACATATCAAAGTTCATATTTAACCCTTTTGGTGGAATAGGTTGTTTAAACCAGCGGTTATATGACTTTTCGGCGATACCTGATGTTTGTGCATCAGCGATTGTTTTATCGACTAAAGCTTTAAATTGCGGATCTTGTTTACGTAACATACAACCATAAGCTTCATAAGATAATGGTTTACCCACAATTTCCCATTGTTCAGGTTTTTTCGCTTTTGAGCGTTCACCTGCTAACAACGCATCATCGATAAGAAATGCTGCTGCTCGTCCACTTTCAAGTGTGCGAAATGCATCACCATGATCTTTGGTTGCAATAATACGAATATTTAACCCTTTTTCAGTATTGATTTTGTTGAGCATAACTTCGGATGTTGTACCTGAAGTTACGACCACATTTTTACCTTTCAGATCGTCAATATCTTTAATATTGCTACTAGTTTTGACTAAAAAGCGAGTGCCAACAATAAAGATCGTATTTGAAAAATCAACTTGTTGTTGACGAGAAAGATTATTGGTTGTTGAACCACATTCAAAATCGTAAGAACCGTTTTGTAACAGTGGAATACGATTTTGCGAAGTAAGCGGTAAATATTTAACTTGCAAATTAGGCATGTTTAACTCTTTTTTTACCGCATTAATAATAAGATCTGAGTAATCTTGAGAATAACCAACAACTGTTTGGTTATCACCATAATATGAGAACGGGACTGATGATTCTCTATGTCCTACGACAATCACACCATTTTCTTTTACTTTAGCTAGTGTACCGGTTAATTCATCGGCAAATGCGGCACTACTCACTAGACCTAACATTGCAAATGATAACACTAGTTTGGTTAATTTTGTCTTTCTGTTCATACTCATCTCCTACTGTTAAGTTTGTATCATATTAAATAATTTTAATATTTTTACAAAGGACGTATATTATAACTTATTTTTTACCATAAAAGTACTTTTTACTGTTTATTTATCTATCATTGGAGCTAGATGTAACCAATAATTAACGTAATATTACGATGATTGGTTACACCAATACTTAGTTAAATCCAATTGTATATAAGCAATAATTATGCCAGTATCGTTAATTATGAACGTCTTTTTATAAAAAGTGAGATAAGCATTAGTGCCATCATAGCAAAATAAGGCCAATTTCCCCATCTTGCATAAGGCGTTAAACCCGTTGTGGGCGATACAGTTGCCGATAAAACCGCTGTTTTAAATTGTGGTAACTGTTTAACAATATTGCCATGTGGGTCGATAATTGCGGTAATGCCTGTGTTGGTGCTACGGATTAAAGGCCTACCAAATTCTAATGCTCTAGCTTGTGCCATTTGCAGATGTTGCTTAGGAGCAATGCTATCACCAAACCATGCATCATTTGATACAGTCAGTAAAAAATCGCTGTCTGAGGTAAAGTTTTGCCACATTAAATGTGATAAAATCACTTCATAGCAAATGGCAGTGGTAAATTTAAAGCCTTTTATTTGTAATTGAGGTTGATTTGCTTCGCCAGACTTCATTGATGACATAGGAATATTGAGCAATTCAGCAATTGGTTCAAGTACTGATTCTAGCGGTGTAAACTCTCCAAAAGGCACTAAATGGTGTTTTTGATAACGATTAGTTGTTGGATATTGATAAGGTTCTTTTTCACCTAATACCAACAAAGTATTATAGAGATCTCCGTTAGCTTGATATCCAGTTTCACCAAAGCGATAATCTATAATACCTACAGCGATTTCAGTATTATGAGCTCTAGCTTCATTATCTAGATATTGTAAAAAAGATTGCTGATTTATTTCGTAATCGGTGATGCTGGCTTCTGACCAAATGATAATTTTATCGTTTTCAAAGTTTTCTTGAGTCAGTTTTGCATAGGTTTGTAACGTGTCATTGAGTTGATCTTTTGTCCAACGAATTGATTGCGGAATATTTCCTTGAATTAAAGCAAAATTAGCCGAACGAGTGTTATCTATCGTAGTCCAATTAATATTATTGAATGAAATTGGTGCAAAAAAGATCGTAATCAGTGCAATGATTGCACCAAGTGCGTGCCGCTTTGGTGTTTTGCTGATTATTGTTTTTATACAATAAACGAATAATCCACACAAAATAGTTAACAATAAATTAACGCCATCTATTCCCACTAGAGGGAAATAGGCTCGTAAAGGACTATCAAGCTGGCTATAACCAAGTTGTAACCAAGCAAATCCAGTTAAGATATAACCACGTAAAAATTCGGTTACTTGCCAAAGCACTGGAGCCACAAGCACAAGCTGTTTAAATGAAAATTGCCCAGTAAAACGATTTGCTATGCTTAACAAAACAGTAAATAGCATCGGGTAAAGCGACAAATATACAATTAAAAGGCCTAAAACGATAATGGCAACCAGAGTAGGTAACTCGCCATACTGTTGAATACTAATATAAACCCAGTGTATCCCTGCCGTAAAATAGCCAATGCCCCAACTTAATCCGAGTAACATGGCTTGTTTTTTCGTTTTATCGGCAATAAGCCATAAAAGCCCCGCAAACGAGACAAAAGCTAAAGGCCAAATATGAAATGGGGCATAACTAAAAACCGCTATACCACCAAAAATTAGGCTTAATAAGTTTTGTTTAAACATTTTCAGGTAGCTCTAAATTGGGCACAGTTGCTTCTTCAGGAATAGTCACATGCAGTTGGATGATTCGTCTTCGGTCTGCAATGGTGACCTTAAATTGGTAACCATCAATGGTAATGCTTTCACCGCGTAAAGGTAATCGTCCAAAATGTTGCATCACCAGCCCGCCAATGGTGTCCATTTCGTCATCACTAAAATCAGTGGCAAAAATTTCATTAAAATCTTCAACTGGCGTAAGGGCTCGCACCGTATAAACTGAAGGCGTTAAGCGGCGAATATCCCGATCTTCTACCTCATCATATTCATCTTCAATATCGCCAACGATAAGTTCTAAAATATCTTCGATAGTCACAAGTCCTGACACACCGCCAAACTCGTCGATAGCCATCGCCATATGGTAACGCTGCATACGAAACTCTTTCAACATGTGATCAACACGCTTGCTTTCGGGTACGACAACGGTTGGTCTAAGGATTTTTTTGAGATCGAAATTATCAACACCTTGGCGAATAAAAATCAAAAGATCTTTAGCTAATAAAATGCCTTCTATATGATCTCTATCTTCACTAATGACAGGATAACGTGAGTGCCCATGTTCAGAAATAATATCAAGACATTCATCAAGCGAATAATTATCTTTGATCGTCACAATTTGAGAGCGGGGAATCATAATATCGCGAACGCGCTGCTCTGCTATATCCATGACGCCTTCAATCATATCAAGGGTATCTGGATCGATAAGTTCGTTTTCTTCGGCTTCGCGAATCACCTCGATAAGTTCTTCTTTATCTTTTGGTTCTGAATTAAATAACTGACTTAACCATAATGCAAACCCTTTTTTAGGTCTCCGGTGATTATCATCACTCATTTGCTCTTTTCCTTTCTTACTTTGTTATTAATGTAACTTATTTTATATGCTTGTTGAGTTAGTTAAATTGCTATTTAACTAAACGGTTAATTGCATATTTTTATTCGTCAATCGGTTGATAAGGATCTTCAAATCCTAATTGCTGCATAATAGCAATTTCAATATTTTCCATTTCTTCGGCTTCTTCGTCAAGAATATGATCATAACCCAGTAAATGTAAACAACCATGAACAATCATATGAGCCCAGTGTGAAGTTAATGATTTATGTTGTTGCTTGGCCTCGGCTTCAACAACTTGTTTACAAATAATGAGATCGCCCAATAAAAGAACATCAATCTCAATGGGAGATTCAAAGGGAAAAGATAATACATTGGTGGGTTTATCTTTATGACGATAGGTATTATTTAATTGCTGGCTTTCTTGTTCATCAACAATACGGATAGTGAGTTCAGCATTATCCATAAATTGAGGTAAAATAACATTTAACCACTGCAAAATTTGCGCTTCGGTTGGTAAATTTAGGGTATCTTCTGTAGCAATTTGCAAATCTAAAATAATGGCGCTCATTTTATTACCTTAATTATTCACGATGATAAGGATGATTAGTGGTTAAACTCCATGCACGGTAAAGACTTTCAGCCACAATAACCCGTACTAAAGGATGGGGAAGCGTAAGTGGCGACAGTGACCAACTCTGCTGTGCTGCCGCTTTGCAAGCAGCAGATAAACCTTCAGGCCCGCCGATTAATAAACTCACATCACGTCCGTCTACTTTCCAGCGTTCTAACTGCTCAGCTAAATTATGCGTTGTGTATGGTTTACCCGGTATATCAAGTGTCACAATGCGATTGCTTTTACCGCAAGCATTTAACATCAATTCGCCCTCTTTATCCAAAATTCGGGCAATATCAGCATTTTTAGTGCGCTTACCTGCGGGGATTTCAATAAGTTCTAAAGGCATATCTTTAGGAAACCGTGACTGATAATCATCAAAAGCAGTTGTAACCCAGTTTGGCATTTTATTGCCAACAGCAATAAGCTGTATCTTCACGCCATTAACTCCAAAGCTTCTCAAGTTCGTAAAGTTGACGGCTTTCTTCTTGCATGATATGCACAATCACTGAATCCATATCAACCACGACCCAATCAGCATCACTTTTCCCTTCACTACCTAACACCAAATGGCCCTTTTTTTTGGCTTCATCAAGCAAATGCCCTGCGATAGACGAAACATGACGGTTTGAAGTGCCCGTACAAATAATCATATAATCGGTAATGCTTGATTTACCGCGAACATCAAGGGTGACAATGTCTTTGCCTTTTAGATCATCAATCTTATCAATAATAAAATCTTGTAACGACTGCTGCAAAATAATCTCTCTTTTTATTAAAAATAAAGCGCCATTATAGCATATATTTCAAAAATAACGGCGATGAAAAATTTACATATATTTATTGGGAGGTGGCAATATATAACAATATTGAGCAATGTCACTCTTTCTTTAATATTTGTTGACTAAATTATAAAAATAGTCTTATTTAAATTTATCTAAAAAGGCAATTTTACTTAATCATCTAATTTCTTATCTTTTTTCTCATTTTTTTTGCTAATTTATCTTCACGCATTTTTTTTATTTGTTCTTTTCTGTTTTTCTTTATTTGGCTTCTTTTCAATTTTTTTTGATTATTTATAGCTAAACGATTCTCTTTTTTTATTGCATCTTTTATTGCATTTTTTGCTTTTCGTTTTTTTTCTCTATATATGCTAAATTCAGCTAGCACCTCTGTTAACAACGATATAACCACAAAGAATAAAAGTCCTAAAAATAAACCTAATAAAGATGGATATATTGGGTTGTAATCGTGACCCATGTGCGGATGGATCCTAAATGTTCCTGCTTTTGCAATATGAGTGTTAAACAAAAAAAGAATAAGAAAAAATTTTACTTGCATGATGAGCGCGAGCCTGCCGAATCATTATTCAATTGTTTTCTCTTGAGAAAATTGATTTAAATAAATATTAATGGATATTATAGAACAAAAAAAGTCCTCATTTTTGGAAAAATCTAAAAATTATTAAAAAAACATTCGGTAGTGATTTTATTGTAATTTTATTTTGTTGTTTTTTTTACAAAAACAGAAATTTCAATTCTTCAAATCTTTCCCAAAAAGCTTAATTAACCCCAATATTTACATTTCGTTATACCCCAAAAAAAACTAGCCAAGCTTTTTTAAAATGGTTATACTTTCACCGATTTAAAAATTAGCCTATTTAATGATCGAACAAGTATAAAAATTGAAATTAAACATGATTTTACTTGACAGGGGTAACCATAATGCATTATCATATTAGACACCAGACACCAGACACCAGCACTGGCAAACCTATGTCTTAAATTTATCAAATAGCTCCATTAGACAAGTTTTTACGCTTTCCTCGTTTATATCCTCGAAATTATCTCTCAAATTATTGTTGAAATTCTTCTCAAGAATCCTGTTGGCATTGTTATTCTTGTTGACTTCATGGAATTCGCAGGCATTGGCTGGTAAAAATAATCGAGGAGTTAATAATCGCAGCGATGCAATAATATTATTGCCATCGGCTGTTGTCAATTTCGCTCGGCCGAACTTGCTTTATGGCACAGATGAAAACGCTGGCCCCTTTGGCGTGTGGGACCCAAGTAAGGGATTTTTTACGCAATCCACTCACCCCGCATTATACGAGCTTAATTTTCCGACCACAGGTGCTGATGGATTATATTTTGATTTAGATATAGAAGGCGTTGATGCAAGTGAATTAATATGGGAACCTGTTACGCATGAAGGTATAACTGCCACAGTAGAATGGAAACATGTAACAGCGGCTATGTGGATGGATGGTCCAGAAGAGGTGACGCGCGTTACCCTAACAGGTCCTAAGATAGACGATTATGATCTAGCCATGCATCCATATCCAAATGTAGTTCATAAGCCACATTTACCGCAGACATTTGAATTAGTGGGTAAAGATAGAGAAGGCAATGAGGTTGTAACATATGGATTTGTATTACAGAAGTGGTTCCTTGTCCGTGAAGATGTAACCATGGAAGACGAAGAAGCACCAAATTACGCAGTGTGGCATGCTATGTGGTGTAATGTTTTTGGCTATCGACTTCCGAAAGTAAAAGACCTTACCAATGCAGTCTGTCTTGATTATGACCACGACCCAGATAACTATGAATGTAATGGTGCCGTTGGTGCTACGCCGTCATCAAGTGGGAATTATTATCAGCGCCAAATAGGGGCAGGATTATTCTCGGAATGGGGCAAAATATATTATTACTTCGGCGCAAAATTCGGTGACGATGACTACCCAACGAGTGACGCAACAGATAGCATTCCATTCTTCTCGGTGGCCTCGTTCGACGGCCAGGTGCTTGCAGGCGACCCTCCACGTCTGTATGACGGGGTTTGTGTCACGCCTTAGCTTTTGTTTTTAGTTCTTGATTTTTAGGTTTCGGGTGGGATTATGGTGCGAATTAAGGTTAATTTAGCAGAAAACAAAGCCCAAGCGTTATGCAGGTCGCCGAAGCAAGCTATGCGCTTTTGCTATTAGATAGCAAAAGCGCTTATTCCAGAAAAATAAAAAATAAAACCCACGGTAATAATAAACAGAAACAGCCTATAATTCATTGATTTTATTAAAAACTCACAAGAAAAAGCTAAATAAAATCAATTTTCTACCTGAAAGATTTCGAAAGAATTCTAAGGCTTCTTTTCGCCCGCTTAGTTTTGCCGATTAAGTTAATTTGCTTAGCGCATTTGGCTGCACGTTAATGAATTACATTATTGAATTTCAATATAGAAATTTGTTTAAATAATCCGTAGTTCTTTTAATGATAATTTAATAAATGCATAAAAAATAGGCGCAAAAATTAAACCAATAACGCCAAAAAGAGTCTCTAAAAATAGCATTGCAATTAATAATTCACAGATACCAGCATGAATTTTTGTTCCCACTATTTTAGCATTAAGGACATATTCCATTTTATGAATTAAAATTAAATAAATAATAATTACCATTGCAACGGTGAATGATACTGTAAATGCAACAAAAAAGATTAATACATTGACAATCAGGTTGCCAATAATTGGAATAAGGCCAAAAATAAATGTTGCTAGTACTAAACTTTTACTAAACGGTAAATGAATACCAAACACAGGTAAAATAATAAATAACAAAATGGCGGTCATGATAGTATTAAACAAGGCAATCACAACTTGAGACATCGCGACATATTGGAATACTACCACTAATCGATTTAAACTGGTCTTTAAGGCTTTAGTTAATGCTCTTTGTTTAATTTGATTGTCACTGCTACTGCGTTGATTTTCTTTATAACCTAATATTAATCCAATAATCATTCCCACAATTAATATAACTAAATCATGGAATACTTTTTTGATGATAGATTGTAGATAAAAGACATGATCTTTAAGATAAACCATTATAGTTGATTCAATTTCATCAATATCATCAGGTAAATAATGGGTCATGCTTGATGGCAGACTGTTTACTACATTGTTTACTACTAATTTCATATTTGTTAATGTTTCGGTAGGGTGCTTGGCCATATCAACAAACCAAGCAAATAAATACCAAAAACCACCAATAAAAATACTCATAATCAGTGTTGTGAGTACTAGTACCGAAACTAATTTTGATTGATGGCTAAAACGTATCATTTTTCGTGATAAAAACTCATCTAATTTTTGCGTTAATGTATAGGTTAATAAACCAGCAATCACAGCAGGCATTAAATGAACTTGCATTAAAATAATGAAAAAAACGGAAAACAGTATGAGGCAAAATAGATTTAATTTTTGATTATTACTTAGTGGCATAAAGAAAATTTTCCTTTAATAAAAAATTTATTTAATTAAAACACGATACGTGGTAACGGTAAAAATTGACAGAATTATAGCAGATAGTTCATTGTTCGTCCTTTTTTTGTTACTAATTAAACATGAAGTGTTCATAATTTAGTTAATACTTTTTAACAGGTTAAAAAAGACTCTTATACAACCTAGGCAAAACGCTAACAACTAACAAACCAGCAAACTCAAGAATAGCGAGTCCTAATAATTGTCATCTAATCAACCAAAAATATGTCATAAAAGTTATTGATTTAATTAGAATTTTATTGTTTTTTGTTCAAAAAACACTATCAAAACTATTCCCAAAAATACACCAACAAAAGCTTAACCTTACCTATTTAATAAAAATTTACAAAATTTTAGCAAAAAAAAGTAGCACATTATTAATCAATAGTTTATGATTCAAACGCCATTTAAAGCAATAGAATGTTCGCTAATTGAGCAGATAATTTTAAAAAATTAAATAAAGACATAAATTTACTTAACGGTGCAATCGGAATGCGTTATCATAACTATCATAGCTGGTATAAGGTCTGCCAAACCTACGCCTTAAATTTTTTTCATTTTGGTCATAGTCAAAATCAGACTCATTTCTTATTTTTATCACCGAAGCTCTTGAAGTTGTCTAAATTACCTAAATTTTCGCTGTTGTTATTGTCGTATTCGGAGGTTTCGCAGGCATTAACAGCGCATACATCAAAGATAATTGAGGGTAGTGCGCCGTATTTAACGTTTGATGAGGGTCTGACAAAAGAAACTTCAACGGATAGTTTATTGTTTATCAAGTTGCAGAATGGTCGAGTTATTACGCCGTCGACAAATACATCAAGTCCGACAAGTCCAATAAGTTTGCCTTATGTGGGAAATACTTTGGGGGATATAGATATGTTAATTCCATCATCAGTCAGTTCAGTGAGTTTAAATGATTTAGTGAATAGATATAATTATTGGCGGGATGATGATGGAGATGGGCAGGGTACAAATGGAGTAACGGCTACTGGGAATATATCGGTATCATTTACGGATAGAGATGGTAGTGCCGTTAGTCGTAGTGATGGATTAAGTATATGTAGTGCGCCTTATAGGGTAAGGTTAGAAAGTTCTGGTGGAACTTTAACAACACAGTATGGCGTGCCAAGGAGTATTAGTTTCAGTGGAGGGACGGTAGATTATTATATTAATCCGAACTCACCGCAGCCAGTTATTTGTTCAGTAAGGCCGAATCTAAAATTTGGTACAGACGACTACGCAGGTCCATCTAATATATGGAATCCTACTAAGGGCTTTTTAGTTCAGTCAACGAGTTCATCATCTTACGACCGAAATTTTCCTACAACGGGCGCTGATGGGTTGTATTTTGATTTGCTCATAGATGGAGTTGATGCAAGTCAGTTGAGTTGGTCAGTTATCACGAGTGGTGATATAACGGCAACGGTGAGTTGGACAAGGCCACGTTCTGGTACATTCACATCCCCAACAGGAAAGACCATACAAGCTGATGAATGGATTATAGATAAATCCAGTTATGTAACACGGATAACATTAAGAGGTCCTAGTGCGGATAGCACTCAAATGCAGTCAGCTGATCCTAGTCCGCTTATAAAGCCATCTTTGCCGCAGACATTTGAATTGGTGGGAAGGGATAATCGTGGTAATAAGGTGAGCTATGGATTTGTGTTGAGGCAGTGGTTCGTTAATCGGGGTAGTGAATTCAAAAAATTTTCAGCTCATAAAACATGGTGTAAGCGGTTGGGGTATAGCATGCCAAAGGCAAGGGATTTAAGCAATTCGGTACGTGCTGTCAGCCGGTACAAGCGCTACATAGGAGCAGGGCTTTTCACGGAGTGGGGCTACATGAAAGGTTACTCTGATGCGGGCTTCGTCGGCTCATCCTACTCGGCGGACGATTACTTAAATGTCCACTCGAGCACCGGCATCATCGGTAAAGACGACAGCAACATGATAGGCATAAGGCGCAAAAGCTATGGCATTTGCACCGCACCTTAGCTTTTATTTCTTAGTCTTTAATCCTTAGGCCGCGGGGGCGGTTATGGTGCAGATAGAGGACAATCTAACAAAGAATAACGCCCCCGCGTAAGTTGGGGCATTTTCCCTTAGGGTTGCGCTGTTGGAGCGAAGCCACAATCGCGCCTCCCTCCGCCGCCAACGCTAAAAGCGTGGCTGGCAATCCTAGTGATTACGCTGTGGCGGTTTAAATTTGTAGTCTATTTATAGTAAGGCAAGGTTTCGGACGTTTTGACCTTAGGTGAACAAAATAGCTATTGTGACTACGCCCTGGCAAAGGGAATTAAAGCGAATTCCCTTTGCAATCCCACGCTTTGGCTACAGAATGTGGCCTACGGCTGCCCTCCGCAATTACTCGTATCATCCTGATACTCGCCTCTTAGAGGCCATCTTCGCTTTGCTCAGATGTTCAAATTTGTTCCAGACAAATTTTTAACGCACTGTTTGTGGACGCGCTCCAAGCGCACCACAAACTCGCCAAACGTCCTGTTTGGCGTGCTAACCTCGCTCTGTTGTTGGCACATTCTGACGCCGGAATAGGACAAACAACATAGCCTTTAGTGTTTTTTGTGAGTTTCTTTTGTGTTAAAAAGCAATGCAATTACATCCAAAAAGTGGTCAGGAAAGACATTGATTTTATTTAAGTTTTTATTTTGCTGTTTTTAAGCTAAATCAATCATTTACACAACCTAAGTAAAGGCTGGCATACAACAAATCAACAAAATCACGAATAGAGCGTTTTAATAACATCCATTTAATCACCAAAAAATCTTTCAGAAAAGGTGTTGATTTTATTTGATTTTTAATTTAACAATCTTTACCCAAAAAAGGGTGCAAAGCAGCCTCAGATTGATGACAAAGAACTCGCTTTTTGGCGAGTTCTTTGATCTAATAGAGAGGAGTCCATTATAAGAGAAGTTCTTCTATGCTAAAAAAACCAACTCCAGCGACACCAGAAAAAATAGAGCAAATCTCGCTAGATGCGCTTGTCCCTCAAAATCATCTTGTTCGTAAAATAGCTAAAGTCATTGATTTTGAATTTATTCGAGAAGCGGTAGCACCACTTTATTGCCCTAATAACGGTCGTCCGGCAGAAGATCCGGTCAGACTGTTTAAAATCATGTTATTGGGGTATCTTTTCGGTATCCCCAGTGAACGTCGTCTGGTTCAGGAAATTCAGGTCAATTTAGCTTACCGCTGGTTTCTGGGAATGGGATTAACCGAAAAAGTGATTGACGCCTCAACACTTAGCCAAAATCGTCGCCGTCGGTTTAATGACAGTGAAATCTATCAACAGATTTTTGATAATATTGTTGAGCAGGCCATTGCCAAAGGGTTGATAAGTGGTCGGGTTTTATATACGGACAGTACTCACCTAAAAGCAAATGCCAATAAAGGCAAAGCACGTAATGAGCAGCGTATTGTTGAGCCCAGTCAATATATTGATGCCCTTAATCAAGCCATCAACGCAGAAAGAGAATTAAACGGAAAAAAGTCTTAAAGCCATCGACGGTAGAGAAATACAAGGAGGTTAAAGTCAGTACAACAGATCCAGACAGTGGCTTTATGCATCGGG
>NZ_LZGT01000006.1 GCF_001690525.1 Gilliamella sp. App6-5
AGAAGCGGTAGCACCACTTTATTGCCCTAATAATGGTCGTCCAGCAGAAGATCCGGTCAGACTGTTTAAAATCATGTTATTGGGGTATCTTTTCGGTATCCCCAGTGAACGTCGTCTGGTTCAGGAAATTCAGGTCAATTTAGCTTACCGCTGGTTTCTGGGAATGGGATTAACCGAAAAAGTGATTGACGCCTCAACACTTAGCCAAAATCGTCGCCGTCGGTTTAATGACAGTGAAATCTATCAACAGATTTTTGATAATATTGTTGAGCAGGCCATTGCCAAAGGGTTGATAAGTGGTCGGGTTTTATATACGGACAGTACTCACCTAAAAGCAAATGCCAATAAAGGCAAAGCACGTAATGAGCAGCGTATTGTTGAGCCCAGTCAATATATTGATGCGCTTAATCAAGCCATCAACGCAGAAAGAGAATTAAACGGAAAAAAGCCTTAAAGCCATCGACGGTAGAGAAATACAAGGAGGTTAAAGTCAGTACAACAGATCCAGACAGTGGCTTTATGCATCGGGAAGGCAAGCCTAAAGGATTCTTCTACTTAGATCACCGAACGGTTGATGGCAAACATAATTTAATTACCGATACCTATGTCACTGCCGGAAATATCCATGATTCCCAGCCTTACATGGCTCGATTAAAACGCCAGCTAGAGCGGTTTGGCTTTAATCCGGTTGGTGTCGGTCTTGATGCGGGTTATTTTACGGCTCCCATTTGCCATTTACTGCTGGCAAAGCAGATATATCCGGTGTTGGGTTATCGTCATTATCATTCTGATGCAACAACCTGCAAAATCTGTCCGTTATTGTCACAGTGTACACAGAGTAAAAATACACAGAAAGTCATCACACGGCATATTTGGGAAGCAGATAAAGAGATAGCCAACGAAATTCGTTTAAGTCAGTGGGGTAAAAAAGTCTATGCTCGGCGAAAAGAAACCATAGAGCGCAGCTTTGCTGATGCTAAACAACACCACGGACATCGCTATGCACGATTTAGAGGAAGAGCGCAGGTTCAAATGCAGTGTTTATTGGCCGCAATGGCTCAAAATATCAAGAAAATAGCGATAAAGCTATTTTTGTTACGTTTTTTTAAGCTATTTTTTAATTTATTTAATCAAATCCAAATTAAAAAGCCTATTTATGGTTTAAATAAAAAAATAAACCCCGAATTATATCGAGGTTTGTCATCAATCTGAACCTCTCAAACGAGAGGTTTTTATTACAAAGATTAAAAAAAGATTAAAGATTTTTTATGGCAACATACTGCTCTTGCAGTTTGGCTTTATCATCAATATAACCTTGTTGTTTTTCTTTTTCTTTCGCAACTACTGCCGCAGGGGCTTTGTCGACAAAGCTGGCATTAGACAGTTTATTTTCAATACGAGAAATTTCGCCATTGATGCGTTCAATTTCTTTTTCTAAACGCGCAAGTTCGTTTTCTTTATTGATTAATCCTGCCATTGGGATTAGCAACTCGGCGCCATCAACCAGTTTTGTGACCGATAATGGTCCAGTTTCACCATCACCAAGTAAAACAATTTCAGACAATCTTGCTAATGATTCAATAAAATTGATGTTATCAGCGATGATTCGATGTACCGTTGGAGATCCTTTTCGAATCAATAATTGTAGTGGTTTACTTGGCGCAATATTCATTTCGGCACGAATGTTTCGTACGGCAATTACGACATCTTTTATCCAATTAATATCGGCTATTGCTTGATCATCTGAATGCTGTTCATCAAAAGCAGGCATTGGCTGTAACATTATAGTGTCAGCAGTTATATTCATTAAGCCTTTTACATTTTGCCAAATTGCTTCGGTTATAAATGGAATAATCGGGTGCGCAAGACGTAATAGAGCTTCTAATACCGTAATTAACGTATGGCGAGCTGCGCGTTGCTGTGATGGTTCTCCATTGGCTAAAATGGATTTGGTTAGCTCTAAATACCAGTCACAGAATTGATTCCATGTGAACTCATATAAAATATTAGCGGCTAAATCAAAACGATAAGTATCAAATGCTTCTCGGTAAGATTTAATGGTTTGATTAAATTCGGCTAAAATCCATTTATCTGCTAAAGAATAATCTAAATCCCCACTTTTAAAGCCACA
>NZ_LZGT01000007.1 GCF_001690525.1 Gilliamella sp. App6-5
TAACACAATTATTTGTTCTGTTTATAGTAGTAATTCTGTATTTTTTTGCTAATAATGTATCTATTTGATTTTTATACTTTGTATATTCCATTGTTTATTCCTCTTTTTATTATTGTTGTTTAAATACTTTTATTTAATGCTTTATAATGTACTCTACTGTTTTTTAAAATAATGTTATATAAAACATTAATATAAAGTAATAAATTGTCTTCTTTTTTAGCTTTGTTTAAGTTTACTAAGTCAATTTTGTATATTTTATAATCATTATCATTAATAAAATTTATTAAACTTAATAGCTTTATATTTATTGTATTTTTTATATTTTCCAATATGTTGCTTTCTCTAACTGTGTGATTTTCTTTGTTTTTTAAATTGTTGTATGTCTTTATATCATTTATTAAATTTTCTATTTTCATTGCTTACCTCTTTTATTCTTCTTATAGCCCCATTACTGGGGCTTTTATTATTAAATAGTTGCTGTTGTTGTTGCTTGTACTACTACTTGCGCTTGTTCTGTTTGTGTTGCTTGCTCTGTTTTTACAACATTTCTTTTTTTGTAAACTCTTGTGTATTCAATTTTTTCTTCATTAATCCATTTTTTTAAATACTTAAGTTGCTTTGTTTCAAAATCTCTTATAATAAAGATCGAACCTTCTGGCACAACAACTTCATGATATCTTCGCGAACCACTAGAGTAAGGGTAATTTTTAATAAATTCGATTTTTGAACATACACGTGCATCAGATCTATTATCATACGTGTAAGCAATGGGTACACCCGCTATTCTTAACGCACTAATTGTTCTACTCAGATCTTTTTTAACTTTAATTTTTATATCAATTAATTTATTTACTACTACTTTTTTAGCTGATTTTTTAGTTGTTTTTTTAATTTTCATTGTTTCTTTTAACATATTCCAATCCTCTCTTAATTATTATTATTTAAATTAGAAAAACTGTGTAACTTTTTGTTTTAGTTACATTATTTTGTTTTCTTGCTTATAGTTATATAAAATTTGGTTAAATTGTAAAGTTAGTTTTTTAGCATTTTGTGCTATTTAATATATTTTTTTAAACTTTTATATGTTAAGATTATTGGTTTTTCTTTATTTGTAATAAATAAAAGTTTATACTTGAAATATAATTGTTATTTTTAAAAAAGACAAAACTAATTGATTGTTTGTTGAGCAGTTGAACTTATTTTTGTTGTGTTTTTTGTGAAAAAGTGATAAGTTAAAAGGTTGGTGTTATTTCAGACAATAAAAAACCCTTTTATTAAAAAGGGTTTTGGTTAAAAAAAGCATATTTTCTATCATAATAATAATAAGTTTAAGAGATAAAATTATTATTACTTATACTTATAGTAAATATATTTAAATTGTCAATACTAAATTCATAAAAAATTATATAGTTAGTAATCAAAAAAAATCACTTTGTTTTTTTATAGCACGTTACTTATGTACTTTACAAATAACTTATATTTAGCACATACATATAATCCCTTCCCAAAAACTTTTTTTTAGCTTATTGATTTAAAAATCAACAGATTTTTAAATGTTCTACACAAGTCTTTTTTAGCGCAAGTATCAAGCAAGCTTGCTTGCTATTATTTTGTGTGTGCTGCCAAGCACCCAATCCCTTAACCGATCTTTTTTTATTTTTAAAAATCTACAGGTTTTTAAAAATCTTTATTAAAATTATTCTTGTTTTACTTTATTATTTTATTATTTTCCTATTTTCGGGCTGTTTTTTAGCTAAATTAATCAATAATATCAATATGTTACAAAATTCATTGACGACAAAAAGAATGTAAAAAACGACAAAAAGAATGTGAATAACGACATTTCGAATGTTGAACGACAAAACGAATGTTAAAAAAAATGTTCATTTTTTTTGGATTATTTTATAAAAAACGATTACTT
>NZ_LZGT01000008.1 GCF_001690525.1 Gilliamella sp. App6-5
AAAAAAAAATAATAAAATATTTTGATTTATGACTTTTTTGTAATAGAATCACAAAAGTTGAGAAAAACTTTGTAAAGAAACTTAAAGAAAAAGTTATCTAAAAAATTAATTGTATAAAAATAAATAATCACGTTGATATTTAATAAAGACAAATAGGTATTAACAAGACATTACATGTGATGCGCTTTGTCGGTGAAATATAAGGAATGTTAAGATGAGAAAGAATCTTAATTTAACAATTATCTCTGCATTTGTAATTGCTACACTAGGATGGCAATCTGCTTTTGCTACTGATGTTCAGGTATCGCAAGGTCCTGTAGATAGTAATAAGATAATTGAATTAAAAGACGGCTCAAAAGCTCGCGAGATGATTAATAATCAACAACGTAGTCTTTATCAAATTGCACTTTTAAGTAGTATCTCTATTTCAGAATTACGCACAATGAATGCAGGGCGTTTTGATAAAAAAGATGTTGTTGAGGTTGGTGAACGCTTAGTCTTACCAGAAAATTCCCCTTTATTACCTGCAATAAAAATAAAAGATGACAAAGATGATCAGCATGCCAATTTGCCTCAGTTAGGTTCCGATGATAACTATGATGTTAAAAAAGACAAAGACGCACTTGCAAGCCAAGTCGCTTCAACATTGCAAACCTTAGCTAGTCAGGACTGGAAGCAATTAACATCGTCAGATAATGGTGGTTTATCTGGACAACTGAAAAACAGAGGTAAAGATTACGCAGAAAGTTATGTACGTAATAGCGTTAAAAATCAAATTGTTGATCCTGCTCGTAATGCAGTTCAAGATTTTTTAGGTCGCTTTGGTACTGCTCAATTACAATTTGATTTAAGTGATAAAGGCGAATTTAATAACGTTAACCTAAAATTATTTAGCCCATGGTATGACACTGAAGATACGTTAATATTTAGTCAAATATCATTTCAAGAATATGAACATAATCGTCGAATAGGTAACTTTGGTATTGGTCAGCGTTGGGATGTGGCCGATAAAAAATGGTTACTGGGTTATAACGTATTTTTTGACCATGATTTCCAACGTTCGCATAACCGTTTAGGTATTGGTGCTGAGGCGTGGAGTGATTATATGAAATTTGCGGCTAACTATTATCATCCTTTATCAGATTGGAAAGATTCTAAAGATTTTGATGATTATTTAGAACGTGCTGCAAGAGGTTTTGATATTCGATTCCAAGGTTATTTACCGCAATATCCACATTTAGGTGGATCGCTTATGTATGAACAATACTTTGGTGATAAAGTCGCTTTATTTGGTAAAGACAATCTACAAAAAGATCCAAGAGCAATTACAGTTGGTCTTGATTATACGCCAGTTCCACTTTTCACAATTAAGGCAGAACATAAACGAGGTCAAGATAACAAAAAGGCCACTAAAGCTGAATTAACAATGAACTATCGTATAGGTACACCGCTGAAAGACCAGTTAGATCCAGATATGGTTCAATCTGCGCGTTCTTTGAAGGGTAGCCGTTATGATTTAGTTGACCGTAATAATTATATCGTTCTTGAGTATAAAGAAAAGAAAATGTCGGTTGATTTGGGGCTTGAACAACCTCAGTTAATTGAAGGACAAACTTATCCATTAAGTATCAGTGTTCATAACGCTAAGAACTTATCAAGTATAGCATGGTCTGGCGATATGCTAGAAATTGATGCCGGTGGCGGTTTTTTATGCGCAACAGCAGGGGTATGTTCTGCTTCTTCGTGGCTGAATCCACCAGTTGACACAAGTAACTGGAAAATTGTTGCGCCTAGTTATGTTGATGAAAATGGTCAGCGCCGTCCTGCGAGTACAAATGGTAGATACTCTTTATCGGTTTCAGTTACAGATAGTCGCAATAAATCTGCAACATCCAACTCAATTAGTTTTGAAGTAATGCCAGATCCAGCAATGCGTAAAATTGGGGTATGGGCAGTAGATAAAGGTGGAAATAAAACTGCAATGGTGATGAACCCAGCTGATGGTGTAAGTGCAGTAACAGTATTGGCAACATTGGTTAAACCTAAGACTACCGATGGTTCGATTGCATCAGGGCAAGATGTCGATGGTTTTAGTGACGAAGGACTTATGGAGCGTATACCGAACACTTTTGAATCGGTGCTAAAAGGTTGGACAGCAACAAGTAATGGTAAAAAGATAGCGCTAATTAATGGTACATCTGGAAATGTCAACGCTTGTCCTGAGCAAGAACTATGCGTTATTGTTAAGTCTTTTGAAAAAGTCAAAAAAGGACAAAAAGTATCAGCTAAAGCCTCGACAGCAGCTGGTATA
Source organism: Gilliamella sp. App6-5 (assembly GCF_001690525.1). Taxonomy (GTDB): domain Bacteria; phylum Pseudomonadota; class Gammaproteobacteria; order Enterobacterales; family Orbaceae; genus Gilliamella; species Gilliamella apicola_H. The sequence continues at coordinate 2,312 of NZ_LZGT01000008.1, forward strand.
GAAGTAATTGGTGACAGTTATACTCTAGATGTTGCCTCAAACGTTGAGGGTATCATTGATTTTTCTATCGAGATTGATCAGTTTGGTGCTTCATTTAACAAGGCGTCTGTAGATTTTTCTGGTGGTAAAGCAGGGTTATTAAAAGTTTATCGCAAAGATGGTACATTAGTTGCTCAACAAGACGGCCACTTACTTGCATTTGATCCTCAGGGACCAAAAGAGTGGAAAGTCGATAGCGAATATTATGTTAAAGCTTATGCTTCTGATGGTATAACAGAAATTGTGAAGCCTTTTGTTATTTGGTCTCTGATAGGTTCAAATGAAGAAGCCTGTCCAGGTCAAGCTGCAACAGCTAAGTTACCTGACGCATTATCAAATGCCAATGGTCCATGGTTTAATGTTGCCATGGGAGAAGATGCTCACTACACAATAAAAAGTTTAAAAACAAACAGTTATGCATCATTAGGCAGAAGTATCGATAAGGTTGATGGAGCACCAACATATTTAAATTTAGAACCAATAAATGTATCGCAACTAGCATGTGCTGGAGATCAAGGATTTAAATTACAAGTAGTTGTTAACTGATAGTGATAAAAGGTTTGTAGAGTAATAGATTTTAGGCTAGCGAATGATTTCGGTAGTCTATAATAGGGAACACCAACAAAAATGGTGTATTTATATAAATACAACATGTTAATTTAGAAATAAAATAGGAAGTTAAACATGAATAATTTAACAATCAAAAAAATAGCATTCGGTATTTTACTTGCCGGCTATGCATCAAGCAGTGCGTTTGCGTTAGTTGCTAATACTCAAAGTGCAATTAGCGGTAATGCTCCAGTGCTTTATTCTAAGTCTAGTGGTGCAGAAGCACATACTCTTACTGTAAAATTTGCCTCTGACGATAAAGGTCAAAACCTACTTGGCAAAACTGATCCAATCAAAGTTGGTCAATATATGGTTATCTCATTTGATTTAAAAGATGATGATGGTGATGAAGATACAGGACAGATCTTAGAATCACTTACACTCCATGTTAAAGTAGGGGATGCTTGGAAAGATATAGAAAGAAAAGATCTTGAGGCTAGCCGAGAAAAAGGTAAGATTGTAATCAAACTTGATGGCAAATTTGCAGGTGCAACTAAAATTGGTTTCACTTTACAAGAAAGAACTGAGTTTGGTTTACCGAGTAATGGTGAGTGGTTAAGGGTTGCTAATATTTGGAACTCAGCAAACCCAACACCTAGCCCAGAAAAACCAAAAACACCACCTAAAGATGGTGATAAACCAGGTCCTAGTACTGACCCTGTTGATCTTCCTGAACCTACCGGTCCAATTTTATCTGATGACTTCAGAATTGCTATTTACAAAGTGGAAAACAGTGTAGCTGTGAATAAAGTGGACTATAGTACTCAAGCTGTTGCACCTCAATATGGTGAAACATTTACAGCTGTAGTTTTAGATAATGCAGGTCAGGATTTCACTTCTTCATTTAGTTTTGTATGGAAGCTTAAAGGTGAATATGAAGGTGTCGGTGCAAAAGATGACGTGTTAGCTGAAGGCACTACAATTGTACTAGGTAGTAGTGATCTTGGTCAAAAATCTCATAACTCAATGTACAACACTGCCTACAAGGCTGGTGCTCAAGGTTATCAACTTGAAGTTAGCACAACTACAGCTGAATCTACAGCTGAACCTACAGCTGAACCTACAGTTGATTAAGAATAATTTGAAGTTTGATTATATCACTGTACAAAATAAAACCACTCTTTGGAGTGGTTTTTTTATTTAATATCAAGTATCTTGTAATACTTCATATTATTTAAGCTTTGCTATAAAATAACCACAATCTTTAAATCACCGTTATAAGTATGATTATCCCTTGGCAAGATCTTGATCCACACACATTAAATAATCTAATTGAATATTTTGTATTACGTGAAGGTACCGACTACGGTTTACAAGAAAAATCACTCCAAGAAAAGGTTGATGAAGTAAAATCTCAATTAATTAATGGCACCGTCGCTATTTTTTGGTCACAGTTACATGAAACAATAGATATTAAACCCGTTAAATAATGGCTAAAATCATTGTTGCTTAGTATATAATTTATTGCTTAACTTTGTTATAGTGTATAAGTTGTAAATTAAATGGAGAGGTAGGCATAATGATTGGTAAACAGCAATCGGATACAACGTTAGAATGGTTTTTATCTCATTGCCATATTCATAAATATCCAGCTAAAAGTACCCTTATACACCAAGGCGAAAAAGCAGAAACTCTCTATTATATTTTAAAAGGTTCTGTAGCAGTATTGATTAAAGATGACGAAGGCAATGAAATGATTTTGTCTTATTTAAATCAAAATCAATTTTTGGGTGAATTAGGTCTTTTTGAAGAAGATACCGAACGGAGTGCTTGGGTTAAAGCTAAAACAAGCTGTGAAGTGGCCGAAATTTCATACAAAAAGTTTAAGCAACTAGTTCAAGTCAATCCTGATATTTTAATGCGCTTAGCTAGCCAAATGGCAAGTCGGTTACAAGTTACATCTGAAAAAGTGAGTAATTTAGCATTTTTAGATGTTGCAGGGCGTATTGCGCAAACACTTTTAAACCTTGCAAAACAACCTGATGCAATGACACATCCTGATGGTATGCAAATCAAAATCACACGTCAAGAAATCGGCCAAATTGTTGGTTGTTCACGTGAAACAGTTGGACGAATTTTAAAAATGCTTGAAGATCAACATTTGATTTCTGCACATGGTAAAACGATTGTCGTTTATGGTACACGTTAATTGACCAAAATAATATAATTACTACAATGATTGATACAATACGAGATATCACATGACACAAAAAAGATGTATTCCAAGTCATGTGGCTATAATTATGGATGGCAATGGTCGCTGGGCGCAAGAGCGTAATCAAATGCGTGCAAGTGGTCATCGAGCAGGCTTAAAGGCTGTGCGAAAAATTGTGACTCATGCCGTAAGCCTAAATATAAAAGTTCTTACTTTATATGCGTTTAGTAGCGAAAACTGGAGGCGTCCACCCAATGAGGTTTCAGCCCTAATTTCTCTTTTTATTTATGCTTTAAATCGAGAGATTAAAAGTTTGAATAAAAATAACGTTCGCTTAAATATTATTGGTGATATTTCTCGCTTTAGTGAAAATTTACAAAATATGATTATTCAAGCTCAAAATTTAACCAAAAATAATTCGGGTCTAGTACTCAATATTGCTGCCAACTACGGTGGTCGTTGGGATATTTTGCAGTCAGCTAAAAAAATGGCTATGCAAGTTGCAAAAGGCGAAATCACGTTAGATGAAATGACAGAAGATCGTTTTGCTTCAGCAATGTGTATGAGTGAATTTCCTGAAGTTGATTTAGTTATTCGCACTGGCGGTGAATACCGAATTAGTAACTTTTTGTTATGGCAAATTGCTTATTCTGAACTCTATTTTACAGATACTTTATGGCCTGATTTTAACCAAAATTTATTCGATGAAGCAATCAATGTATTTAATACCAGAGAGCGACGTTTTGGTGGCCTTCATAATAAGGAACGCTTATGTTAATCCATCGTATACTTGCTGCAATTGTGCTGATTCCGCTTGTAATAGTGGTTCTTTTTTTTCTTCCATTATCTCTATTTTCTTTAACTATCATTCTAGTTTGTGGGTTAGCCGCGTGGGAGTGGGCTCAGTTTCTTCATATTACTAAAAAGCCCTCAAGATTAATCTTTGCCTTTTCAATCGCCATTTTATTAAGTCTGCTTTATTTGATTCCAAATTCAGTTGAGTTAAAAATAAGGCTATATACCACTATTTTATCTTTATCGATTGTATGGTGGCTAATTGCGTTGTTTTTAGTGGGTAGCTATCCTGCTACTACTAAATATTGGGGCAATTCAATTGTTATAAAATTGTTATTTGTTTTTTTTACGCTAGTGCCGTTTTTTATTAGTATGATTGAATTAAGATCAATAAACTATAATTCTAATTCTTATACAGGTGCAATTTGGTTGCTTTATGTCTTTGTGCTAGTATGGGCGACAGATACTGGTGCTTATTTTGCAGGGCGAACTTTTGGTAAACGGAAATTAGCAGTAAAAGTCTCGCCAGGAAAGACTGTAGAAGGTTTTATTGGCGGGGTTAGTTTGGCAATTGTACTTAGTGTAATTGTTTATATGTTCAACATATTCAATATTGCATTTAGCACATTTTTTATTAGCTCTTTGTTAGCAATTTTAGTTTCAGTTTTAGGTGATTTAACTGAAAGTATGTTTAAGCGTGAAGCCGGTATTAAAGATAGTGGTCACTTAATTCCTGGACATGGTGGAATTTTAGATCGCATTGATAGTTTAACTGCTGCAGTTCCTGTTTTTGCTGCATTATCTTTTTACATATTATAAAAGGTGATAGATTTTGTTGTGGTCACTATTATTATTTGTTATTACCATGAGTATATTAGTTACTATTCATGAGTTTGGGCATTTTTGCGTTGCTCGTTTATGCAAAGTTCGCGTTGAACGTTTTTCTATAGGCTTTGGTAAAAAATTGTGGTCTTATAAATTTTTAAGTGGAACCGAATTGGTAATTGCTATGATTCCGCTGGGTGGTTATGTTAAAATGCTCGACGGTAGAGCAACAACATTATCAAGCAATGACGAAAAGTTTGCATTTGATCAAAAGAAAATTTGGCAAAGAGCGGCAATTATTTTTGCAGGTCCATTTGCTAATTTCGTATTAGCTTTGATTATCTATTGGGTTATTTTTTTGACAGGTGCTGTAACTTACCCTGTTAAAATAAAAGACGTGATACCAAATACACCTGCTGCCACTGTAGCAATTCCAGCTGGTGCTGAATTGAAAACCATTGATAATGTTAAAGTAGAAACTTGGAATGATGTTAATTTAGCTTTAATTAGTGCAATGGGGAAGGCTAATGTTACTTTCTCTTATATTGATGGTACTGATGGTGGTGATCAAAAAGAAGTTAAAAAAAGTGTAGATATTAGTAATTGGTATTTTGATATAGAAAAAGACTCGGCGATGACCGCATTTGGATTTGTACCTAAAAAGTTGGAAATTTCTCCAATAGTGAGTAAAATTGTATCTGGTTCCGCTGCAGAACAAGCAGGTTTACGTGTTGGTGATAAAATTATTGGTTATAATAATCAATCATATGTAGATTGGAATGATTTTTCTAGTACAATTAAAAAAGCTCAAGCAATGATTTTAGAGATTAATCGAGAAAATAAAAATATTTATCTTAAACTCGTACCAACAATCAAAAAAAACGGAGAAGGTGTTGCTGGTTTATATCCCACTTCTGATGCAAGAGTTGTACGGTATGGTTTTTTAGAAGGATTTAATAAAGGTATAGCGCAAACTGTGTTAACTACAAAGTTAACTGTTCGTTCGCTTTATCAATTAGTAACTGGTGTTATTGGTCTACAACATTTATCAGGACCAATAACGATCGCAAAAAGCGCAGGGCAAACAGCAAGTTATGGTTTTTCCCCTTACTTATATTTTCTAGCCTTTATTAGTATAAGTTTGGGGGTTATCAATCTTGTTCCATTACCTATATTAGACGGCGGACACTTTGTTTTTTTATTATTTGAAAAGATAAAAGGACGTGCTTTATCAAATAAATCACAAGAGCGTTTTTTTCGGATTGGGTTTGTTTTATTAATGGTAATAATGGGAATTGCACTATTTAATGATATTTTACGATTGTGATGGGATGAGGTTATAAACATTTACGATGAAAATAAATAAATTACTTATAGCATCTTTGCTGTTTGGTACTACAGCTGTATATAGTTCCAATGCATTTTGTGTTGATGATTTTGTAGTAAAAGATATCAAATTCGAAGGTTTACAGCGTGTCACTCTTGGCGCAGCACTACTTGAAATGCCAATCCAAGTTGGTGATTATGTTAATGAAGCTGATTTAGGTCGTATCATCAAATCACTGTATTCTAGTGGTAACTTTGATAATATTACTGTTTCTCGTGATGGCGACAGACTAATTGTTCATGTGCAAGAACGCCCGACGATAGCTAGCATAACTTTTTCTGGTAATAAATCCGTCAAAAATGACATGCTTAAAAAGAATCTAGATAGTTCTGGTATTCGTGAAGGTGAAGCATTAGATCGTACAATGCTTTCTGGTATAGAAAAGGGGCTAGAAGATTTTTACTACAGTGTTGGTAAATATAATGCTCAAATTAAAGCTGTTGTCACCCCGCTATCTCGTAATCGTGTCGATTTAAAGCTAGTTGTTGCTGAAGGTAAATCGGCATTAATTGATCAGATCAACATTGTTGGTGCTAAAGCGTTTTCATCAGAAGAACTTATTTCGCGTTTTACTTTGCGCGATGAAGTACCTTGGTGGAACATGCTTGGCGATCGTAAATATCAAAAACAAAAATTAGCTTCTGATTTAGATGAATTGCAAAGTTTTTACTTAAACCGCGGTTATGCTCGTTTTAATATCGAGTCAACTCAAGTTAGTTTAACGCCAGACAAAAAAGGCATTTACGTGACAATCAATATTCATGAGGGTGAACAGTATAAACTATCCAAACTGGAATTGATGGGTAATTTTGCTGGTCATAAAGAAGCGATTGCCAAAATTGCTAATGAAAAAGTATCAATTGGTGAACTCTATAATGGTAAAAAAATTACCGAAATTGAAGATAAGGTTAAGCGTTTACTTGCTAATTTTGGTTATGCATATCCTAGAGTTTCAATCCAACCAGAAATGGATGATAGTGCACATACAGTTAAATTAAATATACTGGTTGATGTTGGTCAACGTTATTATGTTCGTAATATTAAAATCGTTGGTAATACGGTAACAAGCGAAAGCGTAATCCGTCGTGAGCTTCGTCAAATGGAAGGAGCTTGGCTAAGTAATGGTTTAGTTGAGTTAGGGAAAGAGCGTTTAAGTCGTCTTGGTTTTTTTGATACTGTTGAAGCAAATACCGAACGAGTGTCTGGTGTCGATGATCAAGTTGATATTATTTATAAAGTTGCTGAACGTAATACAGGTAGTATCAAATTTGGTGTAGGTATCGGTTCTGATAGTGGTCTTAGTTTCAATGCGGGTATTTCTCAAGATAACTGGTTAGGTACAGGCAATAGTGTCTCATTTGATATTAACACTACTGATACTGATAAAACTGCGTCTATTTCTATCGTTGACCCTTATTTTACGGTTGATGGTGTAAGCCTAGGTGGTAGTATTTATTATAATACCTATAAAAATGACGATAAAGATGATGAGTCTGAATACTCAAGTAAGACTTGGGGGGCTTCTGCTAATTTAGGTTTTCCAATTAGTGAAAATAACTTTGTTCGTTTTGGTACTGAATATGCCAATCATAAGTTGTCCGATATGCAAGCGCAATACGGTATGTGGCGTTATTTTGAATCTGTGGGCAAAAATGTAAAAGACAGAAATTCTATTTCTTTTGATACCAATGACTTATTGTTAAATGCTTATTGGACTTATAACTCTCTAGATCGTGGGTTCTTCCCAACAGATGGTCTAAAGATGACTGCTAGTGCTAAAGCCACAGTACCATTGTTTGATAATCGCTTCTATAAACTAGTTTCAGATGCCTCTTACTATTACCCAATTGATAATGACCATAATTGGATCTTCCTAACTCGTGCTCGATTTGGCTATGGCGGTGGTTTTGGTGGTAAAGAGCTACCATTTTACGAAAACTTCTATGCCGGTGGGGCGTCAGTACTACGTGGTTTCAAATCAAATACTGTTGGGCCTAAAGCGGTATACCTTAATAAAAGTGGTGTTTGTGATAGCTTAGAAAATACATCTGGATGCACAAAATCAAAAGACGCAGTAGGCGGTAACGCCATCGCTTTTGCCAGTACTGAACTGATTGTTCCAACTCCATTTGCTAGCGAAAAATATGCTGATAACATTAGAACATCGCTATTTTTTGATGCAGGTACTGTATGGGATACCGAGTGGGCCTTAAAAGGGCATAATATGCCTGATTATAGTTCACCATCGGATATTAGAATGTCAGCAGGTCTTGCGGTTCAGTGGATGTCACCATTAGGCCCTTTAGTTTTCTCTTATGCTCAACCATTTAAGAAGTATGATGGTGACTCATCGCAACAGTTCCAATTTAATATAGGTTCTACATGGTAATTCCATGTTATAAATAAAAATATAGGTGATTAAAGTGAAAAAAATTATATCTGTTTTTGGTGTTAGTGTAGCATTACTATTTGCAGGTTTTGCAAATGCTGAAGTTAAAATTGGTGTCGTTGATGTTATGTCAGTATTACAGCGAATGCCTCAACGCGAATCGGTTGGTAAAGCATTGGATAGTGAATTTGAAGCAAGAGCTAAATCATTACAAGCAGAAGAAAAAAAGGCAGGCGAAGCAGCCGCTCGTCTAAAGAAAGACGGTTTAACATTGTCTTCTTCTGAAAAGACGAAATTAAATAAGACAATTTCTGATTTTGAAAATAAAGCGAAGGCGTTTTCTGCGGATTATCGTAAACGTGAAACTGAAGAAGCAGGCAAATTATTAACTAAAATCCAAGAGGCTGTAAAAGATATTGTTGCAACAGAAAAGTACGATATTATCTTAAAAGCCGAAGCAACATTATCAGCTTCAGATGCAGTTGATATTTCAGATAAAGTGCTGGAAAAGGTTAAATAATAATGTTTACTTTTCGTTTAGCGCAACTGGCTGAGCAACTTGATGCTAAGTTACATGGTGATGGTAATTTAACTATCACCGGTATAGCATCAATGAGAAGTGCAGTATTTGGGCAAATTACTTTTTTGTCTGATAAAAAGTTACAAAGTAATTTATTAGAGTGTAAAGCTTCTGCTATTGTCATGACTGAAGAAAGCCTTGAACATTGGAACGGGGCTGCTCTTATTGTAAAAAATCCTTATCTTGCATATGCAAAATTAGCGCAGATTCTTGATACAACGCCAACACCAGCAAAAGATATTGCACCAACGGCAGTTATTGATTCAACTGCTCAGCTAGGTAGCAATATTTCGATAGGTGCTAATGCAGTTATCGAAAGTGGTGTTGTATTAGGTGATAATTGTATTATTGGAGCTGGTTGCTTTATTGGTAAAAATACAACAATAGGTGCAGGTACAAAATTGTGGGCCAATGTTTCAGTTTATCATAATTGTGTTATTGGCGAAAATTGCTTAGTTCAATCAAGCACTGTAATTGGTGCAGATGGCTTTGGTTATGCAAATGATAAAGGGAAATGGATTAAAATTCCCCAATTAGGTCGTGTTGTTATTGGTAATAATGTTGAAATTGGTGCCTCAACAACAATCGATCGTGGTGCGTTAGATGATACTGTCATAGGTAATGGTGTGATTATTGATAATCAATGCCAAATAGCTCATAACGATATTATTGGTGATCATACAGCGGTAGCGGGTGGTGTTATTATGGCTGGAAGCCTAACCATTGGACGTCACTGCTTAATTGGCGGTGCTAGTGTTATTAATGGGCATATGGAAATATGTGATCAAGTTACAGTGACCGGCATGGGTATGGTGATGCGTCCAATAACTGAGCCGGGTGTTTATTCATCAGGTATTCCATTACAAAAGAATAAAGTATGGCGAAAAACGGCTTCATTAGTTTTACATATTGACGAAATGAATAAACGTTTGAAATCGCTTGAGAAGAAACTATTAAATGTCTCGACGTAGACGGTTACGGTCGGTATAATGCATGCCTATTTTTTAAATTTTTTAGCTCAGTTATCATTTTTATATAATTATGGGCAGATAATATTCAATAATCTCGAGGTATAAAGATGCAAGTTTCGGTAGAAACAACACAAGGTTTAGGTCGACGTTTATCAATTACAATTAAATCAGAAGACATCAAAAAAGCGGTTGATAAAGAACTCATTAGTACTGCAAAAAAAGTACGTATTGATGGTTTTCGTAAAGGAAAAGTACCTTTAAAAATTGTTGAGCAACGTTATGGCGCTTCTATTTTGCAAGATGCATTAAGTGATTTAATGCAACGAAATTTTGTTGATGCAATTATTCAAGAAAAATTAAATCCAGCAGGTGCTCCAACTTATACACCACAAGAATATAAAAATGGCGAAGACTATACGTTTACTGTTGAATTTGAAGTTTATCCGGAAATCAAAGTTGAGAATTTAGACAAGATTGAAGTTGAAAAGCCTGTAGCAGAAGTTGTAGACGCTGATATCGAAACAATGATTGAAACTTTACGCAAACAACAAGGTACTTGGAAAGAAGTTAAAAAAGCCGCTAAAGAGCAGTATCGAGTTACTTTGGATTTTGTTGGTCAAGTCGATGGTGTTGAATTTGAAGGTGGTAAGGCTAATGATTTTGTATTAGTATTGGGTCAAGGCCGTATGATTCCTGGTTTTGAAGATGCAATTATTGATCATCAAGTAGGTGATCAATTTGATATTAATGTAACTTTCCCTGAAGATTATCATGCTGAAAATTTAAAAGGTAAACCAGCTATATTTGCGGCAACACTTAAAAAAGTTGAAGAACTTGAATTACCAGAACTTACTGAAGATGTTATTAAACGATTTGGTATTGCTGATGGAACTGTTGAAAGCCTGCGAGCTGAAGTTCGTAAGAACATGACACGTGAGCTCAATGCAACAATCCGTAATAAAGTCAAAGTGCAAGCTATTGATGGTTTAGTTAAAAATAATGAAATTGATGTACCAGTGGCATTAATTGATCGTGAAGTTGATGTATTGCGTCAACAAGCGTTATCTCGTTTTGGTGGTAATGTAAAACAAGGTATGGAGTTACCTAAAGAACTATTTGAAGCTGAGGCAAGAAAACGGGTTGCTACTGGTTTATTATTTAGTGAAATTATTGAAAGTAATAAATTGACTGCGGATGAAGCGCGTATTCAGGTATTAATTGATGAAATTGCAACTGCATATGAAGATCCAAAAGAAGTTTTAGAATATTATCGCAAAGATAAAAAAGCGATGGAAAATATTCGAGCTGTAGCATTAGAGGATCAAGTTGTTGATCTATTATTAGCTAGTGCAAAAGTAACAGAAAAGAATTATTCGTTTTCTGAATTAATGAATCAGCAAATTGCTTAATCTATTAGCTTTTTCATTTAATTTAAAAAATCACTTCAAAGCCCAAATAAGGATCGTCTGTTTGGGCTATTTTGTTTAATTAGGAGATAAAAATGCCTTTAGAACCATATATGGGTGTGATTCCAATGGTTGTTGAGCAAAGCTCTCGTGGCGAACGAGCTTACGATATTTACTCACGATTATTAAAAGAGCGAGTTATATTTTTGACTGGACAAGTTGAAGATAATATGGCAAATCTAATTATCGCTCAAATGTTATTTCTAGAAGCTGAAAATCCTGATAAAGATATCTATTTATATATTAATTCACCAGGTGGTGTTGTGACTGCCGGCATGGCTATTTATGACACAATGCAATTTATAAAACCAGATGTCAGTACAATTTGTTTAGGACAGGCGTGTTCAATGGGATCATTACTTCTAACAGCGGGTACTAAAGGTAAACGTTATTGTTTACCTAATGCTCGTGTAATGATTCACCAACCATTAGGTGGTTTCCAAGGTCAGGCTTCTGATATTCAAATACATGCACAAGAGATTTTACAGGTAAAAAATTGCTTAAATACAATTTTAGCAATGCACACAGGTCAAGACATTAGTGTGATTGAAAAAGATACCGATCGTGATAATTTTATGTCTGCCGATAAAGCGGTTGAATATGGCTTAGTCGATGCCATATATAGTAAACGATCTTAATATTAAATAGGTGGTAAAAGTGAATAAAGAAAGTTCAGAAAAATTACTCTATTGTACTTTTTGTGGTAAAAGCGAGCATGAAGTCCGTAAACTTATTGCTGGACCATCATCTATTTATATTTGCAACGAATGCATAGGATTATGCAATGATATTCTAAAAGAAGAGTCAAAAAGTTTCCTTTCTCACGAAGAGTTTATTAATCAACCATTACCAACACCACATGAAATTAGCAAACATCTTGATGAGTATGTGATTGGTCAAGAACGTGCAAAAAAAGTTTTAGCAGTCGCTGTGTATAATCATTACAAGCGATTACGTAATTATGCTCGTCGCAGTGATGTTGAATTAGGTAAAAGTAATATTTTGCTCATAGGACCAACAGGTAGTGGTAAAACGTTATTAGCGGAAACATTAGCTCGTTTTTTAGATGTACCTTTTGCAATGGCTGATGCAACAACGTTAACTGAAGCTGGTTATGTTGGTGAAGATGTAGAAAATATTATTCAAAAATTATTACAGAATTGTGACTATGATGTCGAAAAAGCTCAGCGCGGGATTATTTACGTTGATGAAATAGATAAAATTTCACGAAAATCGGATAATCCTTCTATTACTCGAGATGTATCAGGTGAAGGAGTTCAACAGGCCTTATTGAAAATTATTGAGGGTACTATTGCTTCTGTTCCGCCAAAAGGTGGGCGTAAGCATCCTCAGCAAGAGTTTTTACAAGTGGATACTTCAAAGATCTTGTTTATTTGTGGTGGAGCATTTAGTGGGCTTGATAAAGTTATCGAAAATCGTGTGTCAACTAATACAGGGATAGGTTTCGGCGCTGATGTAAAAAGCACTAAAAATAAAGTTTCTGAATCAGAATTATTAGCACAAATTGAAGTTGAAGATTTAGTGAAGTTTGGATTAATTCCAGAATTTATAGGAAGATTACCCGTTATAGGTACATTATCTGAACTAGATAAAAATGCCTTAATTAATATTTTAACTGAGCCTAAAAATGCCTTAACTAAACAATTTCAAACTTTAATTGAGTTAGATGGTGTCGAACTTGAGTTTACTAAAGAAGCGTTGGATGCTATTGCTATAAAAGCAATGCAACGAAAAACTGGTGCGCGAGGTTTGCGTTCGATTGTGGAAAATATATTATTAGATACCATGTACGACTTACCATCAATGACTGCTATAAAAAAAGTGATTGTAGAAAAAGAAACAGTTGAGAAATCCCAATCGCCGAAATTAGTGCGTTGTGAAGGCGCTGAACTTTCTGCTTAAAATAAAAACTTGCCATCATAAATATGATGGCAAGAACGATAACCTCAAACTAATACTTAAGTCAAGTTTCCATAAATACTGTCAAAATGTTCCAGAAATAGTGTATGTTTAAATTCAGAAAGATCGGCTTGAATATCTTAAAACGATCCCAATATTGATCTAATGGATTTGTACTACTAGAGAGAATGAAATGAAAATAAAACGAACTAACCACATGACTATGCCTATTTTACCATTGCGTGATGTTGTTGTATTTCCACATATGGTAATCCCTCTCTTTGTTGGTCGAAGTAAATCGATACGTTGCCTAGAAGGGGCAATGGAAATGGATAAGCAAGTCTTTCTCGTAACTCAAAAAAATCCTTCTCAAGATGATCCAAAGATTGATGATTTATATGAAGTTGGAACTGTGGCTAACGTTTTACAGTTACTTCAATTGCCCGATGGGACAGTAAAAGTCCTAGTTGAAGGTGTTGAACGGGCTCAGATGGTTAATGTTGTTGAGCAGGAAAGCAATGAATTTTTGATTGCGGAAGTTAAGCCATTAAGCGAAGTAAAAAAAGCTGATGATATAAGTGAAGCTATGATTCGCTTAACTTTATCTAATTTTGATGAATACTCAAAGCTTAACAAAAAAGTAACTCAGGAAGTTGTTGATTCTATTCGCTTACTTAAAGAACCGTCTCGTTTGGCTGATTCTATTGCTGCTACCCTGTTTTTAAAGGTCGAACAAAAGCAAGAGATTTTGGTAACCGCTAATCTTGTAAAGCGTTTTGAATTGCTTATTTCATTGATGGAATCAGAAATTGATTTATTACAAGTTGAAAAAAACATTCGACAACGTGTTAAACAGCAAATGGAAAAGGCTCAAAAAGAGTATTATCTTAATGAGCAAATTAAAGCTATTCATAAAGAGTTAGGAGATATAGATAATAAACCTGATGAATATGAAGAGTTAAAAGAAAAAATTACTAAAGCTAAAATGCCAAAAGAGGCTACAGATAAAGCATTAGCTGAACTTAATAAATTAAAAATGATGCCGGCAATGTCTGCTGAAGCGACAGTTGTTCGAAGTTATATTGATTGGATGATTCAAGTTCCTTGGTATAAGCGTAGTAAGGTTAAAAAAGATATTGAAGGGGCACAAAAAGTTTTAGACAAGGATCATTATGGGCTGGAACGTGTAAAAGATAGAATTTTAGAATATTTGGCAGTTCAAGGTCGTGTTAATAAAGTTAAAGGTCCTATTTTATGTTTGGTTGGACCTCCTGGAGTGGGTAAAACCTCGCTAGGTCAATCGATAGCTAAAGCAACAGGACGCCAGTACGTTCGCATGGCTTTAGGTGGTGTGCGCGATGAGGCTGAGATTCGTGGGCATAGACGCACTTACATTGGCTCAATGCCAGGAAAACTAATTCAGCGTATGGCAAAAGTAGGCGTTAAGAACCCATTATTTTTATTAGATGAAATTGATAAGATGGCTTCGGATATGCGAGGTGATCCTGCGTCAGCATTATTAGAAGTGCTTGATCCAGAGCAAAATAATGCCTTTAGCGATCATTATTTAGAAGTTGATTATGATTTATCTGATGTGATGTTTGTTGCTACCGCTAACTCTATGAATATTCCTGCGCCATTGTTGGATAGAATGGAAGTTATTCGTCTCTCTGGTTATACGGAAGACGAAAAGATGAATATTGCTAAGCAGTACTTGATTACTAAACAGATAGAAAATAATGGGTTAAAGACAAAAGAAATTAGTATTGATGACTCAGCTATTATTGGTATTATTCGTTATTATACTCGGGAAGCAGGTGTTCGAAGTTTAGAAAGAGAGATTGCAAAAATTTGCCGTAAAGTTGTTAAACAATTAGCGTTAGATAGCAAATTGAAGAAAGTTATTGTGACACAAGATAACTTAAAAGATTTCTTGGGGATACAGCGTTTTGATTATGGTAAAACGGATAATGAAAACCGTATCGGTCAAGTTATTGGTCTTGCATGGACAGAAGTAGGTGGGGACTTACTTACTATTGAATCAGTAAGTGTAATAGGTAAAGGGAAATTAACTTATACAGGTTCATTAGGTGATGTAATGCAAGAGTCAATTCAAACGGCATTGACAGTTGTTCGATCTCGTGCAGAAAAATTGGGTATTAGTAGTGATTTTTATGAAAAACGCGATATCCATGTGCATGTACCCGATGGAGCAACGCCAAAAGATGGACCAAGTGCAGGTATTGCAATGTGTACTTCGCTAATTTCCACATTAACGGGTAATCCTGTTCGTTCTGATGTGGCAATGACGGGCGAAATAACATTACGTGGCGAAGTTTTACCTATCGGTGGACTAAAAGAGAAGTTATTAGCTGCACACCGAGGGGGAATTAAAACTGTATTGATTCCAATAGATAATGTAAAAGATTTGGAAGAAATCCCCGATAATGTGAAATCTGAAGTTGATATACGCCCAGTCAAATGGATTGACGAGGTGCTCACAATTGCACTGCAAAATAACCCATTTGGTATGGAACCAGTGGATAAAAAAGTAACATTAAAAAAAACGTCTAAAAAGGCTATTAATAAATTAAAAAGTAGTGTTGATAGTTCTGTCAGATTAAACTAATTATTTTTTATTAATAAAGATCAACTTAATGTTGATCTCAGATTGATGACAAACCTCGATATAATTCGGGGTTTATTTTTTTATTTAAACCATAAGTAGGCTTTTTAATTTGGATTTTATTAAATAAATTAAAAAATAGCCTAAAAAAACGTAACAAAAATAGCTTTATCGCTATTTTCTTGATATTTTGAGCCGTTGCGGCCAATAAACACTGCATTTGAACCTGCGCTCTATCGTTTCTTTTCGCCGAGCATAGACTTTTTTACCCCACTGACTTAAACGAATCTCGTTGGCTTTCTCTTTATCTGCTTCCCAGATATGCCGTGTGATGACTTTCTGTGTATTTTTACTCTGTGTACACTGTGACAATAACGGACAGATTTTGCAGGTTGTTGCATCAGAATGATAATGACGATAACCTTCCCTGCTGGTAGTTTTATATATTAATGTTTGCCCGTTTGGGCAAGTATAAGTATCGTTTTGACTGTTATAGATAAACTGCTTTTTTCTGATGGGATTCGCACCATGGGTGGGGCGGCGATAACCCAACACCGGATATATCTGCTCTGCCAGCAGTAAATGGCAAATGGGAGCCGTAAAATAACCCGCATCAAGACCGACACCAACCGGATTAAAGCCAAACCGCTCTAGCTGGCGTTTTAATCGAGCCATATAAGGCTGGGAATCATGAATATTTCCAGCTGTGACATAGGTATCGGTAATTAAATTATGTTTGCCATCAACCGTTCGGTGATCTAAGTAGAAGAACCCTTTAGGCTTGCCTTCCCGATGCATAAAGCCACTGTCTGGATCTGTTGTACTGACTTTAACCTCCTTGTATTTCTCTACCGTCGATGGCTTTAAGGCTTTTT
>NZ_LZGT01000009.1 GCF_001690525.1 Gilliamella sp. App6-5
GATTTTTGATATATTGTTGAGCAGGCCATTGCCAAAGGGTTGATAAGTGGTCGGGTATTATATACGGACAGTACTCACCTAAAAGCAAATGCCAATAAAGGCAAAGCACGTAATGAGCAGCGTATTGTTGAGCCCAGTCAATATATTGATGCGCTTAATCAAGCCATCAACGCAGAAAGAGAATTAAACGGAAAAAAGCCTTAAAGCCATCGACGGTAGAGAAATACAAGGAGGTTAAAGTCAGTACAACAGATCCGGACAGTGGCTTTATGCATCGGGAAGGCAAGCCTAAAGGGTTCTTCTACTTAGATCACCGAACGGTTGATGGCAAACATAATTTAATTACCGATACCTATGTCACTGCCGGAAATATCCATGATTCCCAGCCTTATATGGCTCGATTAAAACGCCAGCTAGAGCGGTTTGGCTTTAATCCGGTTGGTGTCGGTCTTGATGCGGGTTATTTTACGGCTCCCATTTGCCATTTACTGCTGGCAGAGCAGATATATCCGGTGTTGGGTTATCGTCGTCCCACCCATGGTGCGAATCCCATCAGAAAAAAGCAGTTTATCTATAACGGTCAAAACGATACTTATACTTGCCCAAACGGGCAAACATTAATATATAAAACTACCAGCAGGGAAGGTTATCGTCATTATCATTCTGAGGCAACAACCTGCAAAATCTGTCCGTTATTGTCACAGTGTACACAGAGTAAAAATACACAGAAAGTCATCATGTAACTATCCCCTAAAATAGTACAGCAAAAAAGTAGAAAATTCTCTATGATACAAGTAAAGGGGGATTTAATTATGAAAAAAATGACTGAACATCAAATCGTCGCTATTTTAAAAGAAGCTGAAGCAGGTATTCCTGTCAAGGAACTCTGCCGTAAATATGGCATGGGGAATTCAACTTTCTATAAATGGCGAGATAAATACGGTGGTATGGAAACCTCTGATATTAAACGTTTAAAGGAGCTTGAGGCCGAAAACCGTAAACTTAAACAGATGTTTGCTGAGCTCAGTTTAAAATCCCAGCTTCAGGAAGAAATCATAAAAAAGCTTTAGTGCCAACTGGGGCACGTAAAACGTGGGCACAGCAACTACAACAAAATCATTCAGTTACTATTGCTATGAGTTGTGCCATTGTTGGCTTAAGCCGTTGTGCTTACTATTATCAACCTAAGTTACTGGATGATTCGGTGATTATTTCGGTGTTGAATGCTATCACAGACCGGCATTTACGCTGGGGCTTTCCCTAATGTTTTAATCGCATCAGAAAGCTCGGCTATAAATGGAATCATAAACGGGTGTATCGGGTGTATTGTGAATTAAAGCTTAATCTCAGGGTAAAGCGTAAACAGCGCATTCCTCCACGAAACCCAGAAAGGCTATCAGCACCCAATAAACAAGGTGAATGTTGGTCAATGGATTTTATGAGTGATAGTAGTGGTAATCAACGTCGCTTTAGGACATTCAATGTCATCGATGACTTTAATCGTGAGGCGCTAGGCATTGATATTGCAGTAAGCTTACCGGCAGGGAGAATTACCCGTTACTTAGATAAACTGGCTGAATATCATGGCTATCCATTAAAAATACGAGTCGATAATGGACCAGAATTTACAGGAAAAACCTTTATAAACTGGGCTAAATCCCATGATATAGCCATTGATTATATAGCGCCCGGTAGTCCATATCAAAACGGGTACATTGAACGATTTAATCGCACCTATCGCACAGAAGTATTAGATTTATATCTATTTAATAATCTAGAACAAGTAAGAAAGATAACTGAAGAATGGCTAACAGTGTATAACACCGAAAGACCACATGAAGCACTAAATAATATGACGCCGATTGAGTATAAAACACTAAAACAAGCAGTATGATTTTCTACTTGAATCTTGTACTAAGTTTGGGGTATTTACAATTTTTTTACACTAATGAATAAAATGTCCGAAACCAAACTGAACCAAAATAGACTTTTATCAAAATATAAATTTCCCAAAAATGTTCCATACTGGTTGATTTTATTAAGAAACGCTAAGTAAAAAATAATAAAATCAATGTTCTACCTGAAAAGTTTTTATAGAAAATTACAATAATTTTCACAATACCAAAAGGTGTGAATATGGTTGTTTTATTTTTGCGTCGGGATGTATCAACAATAAAGTAAAATTAGCACGTCAAGCAAGGCTGTTTGGCAAGCGAATTGAGGGATTTCGCAAACCTCTAACTCAGAATTTGACACTAATGTTATTTATTTCATCTAATAGATAAAATATCCAAAAGCCAATTTAACCTGCTTTAATAAAAAAATAGCAACCATACGGCTGCTATTTTTATTCACTTTTGAGCGATTATTTAATTACTTTAGCTACAATTTCTTGTGCTTCTTGCTGTAGTGTATTTAAATGTTCGTTGCTTATAAAGCTTTCTGCATAAATTTTATAGGCATCTTCTGTGCCTGAAGGGCGAGCGGCAAACCAGCCGTTTTCAGTGATCACTTTTAGTCCACCAATTGGTGCATTATTTGCTGGTGCAGTCGTTAGGCATTGGGTGATCTTTTCGCCTGCGAGCTTGTCGTTAGTTAATTGACTGGCATCTAGTTTGGATAGTTTTTGTTTTTCACTAAACGATGCGGGTGCTTGGATTCGTCCGTAATAAGAAACACCAAATTTAGCTTCGAGTTCTTGATACTGTTCTTGTGGGTTTTTACCTAATTTAGCTGTCATCTCGGCAGCAAGTAGGCATAAAATAATACCGTCTTTATCGGTTGTCCAAACTTTGCCGTTAGCTCTTAAAAACGATGCGCCTGCGCTTTCTTCGCCTGCAAAGCCGAGTTTGCCTTGATAAAGTCCATCGGCATACCATTTAAAGCCAACTGGGTATTCTAGGTACTGTTTGTTCAAGCTATTTGCCACACGGTCAATCATTGAGCTTGTGACAAGTGTTTTACCAATGGCGATATTTTTATGCCATTGTGGGCGGTTTTGGAACAAGTAATTAACACAGGTTGAAAGGTAGGCATTTGGATTCATCAACCCTTTAGGCGTCACAATGCCGTGACGGTCAAAGTCGGTGTCATTGCCAAAGGCTAGGTCAAATTGGTCTTTTAATGTTAATAACCCTGCCATAGCCCAACGACTTGAGCAGTCCATGCGAATGACCTCGTCGTGATCTAGATGCATAAAGCTAAAGGTTGGATCGATTTTATTATTGACAATATTGAGGTTAATACCATATTTTTCAGCAATTCGTGGCCAATAAGTAATGCCTGCACCACCAAGTGGATCAACGCCAATTTTAAGTGATGATGATTTGATAAGCGATAGATCTAAAATATTTTCAAGGTCATTAATATAGTCGGTTTCGTATTCTTTGGTGTGGATATAATTTGAATTTATAGCTTTATCTAAGGTAATACGTTTTACGCCAGTGAGTTTGTTTTTTAGTAGTTCGTTAGCACGGTTTTCTATTTGTTTGGTGATGTCGGTATCCGCAGGTCCGCCATTGATTGGGTTATATTTTATGCCACCATCTTCAGGTGGATTATGCGATGGGGTAATGACAATGCCGTCTGCCAGTTGCGATTGTTTGCCTTCATTATAGGTTAAAATAGCATGTGAAATGATAGGCGTTGGCGTATAGCCCCAATCACGCGCTATAACCACCGTTTGTTGGTTAGCAGCAAACACTTCAAGTACTGATTTTAATGCGAGTTCTGACAAGGCATGGGTATCTTGACCAATAAAACATGGGCCTGTGATGGCGTTGGCTTTGCGGTATTCGGCAATGGCTTGGGCAATGGCTAATATATGTACTTCATTAAATGTACCTTTGTTAGCACTGCCGCGATGACCAGATGTACCAAAAATAACTAATTGGCTAGCATCATCTGTATCAGGTTGGATTTGGTAATAGTCATTTCGTAATGTTTCAACGTTAATAAGATCCGATGGTTGAGCTAACAATCCTGCGCGGCTTTGCTGGGCCATTTTTTACTCCTTTTCATAAAATAAGATTTTATAATAGCTAACTACGTGAATTGCTTGAGCTCATATCGCGTTTTTAGCTTTATATTTGCTTTTCGGTATTCTGTTAAGGTAAAAAAGCGTTGGTGACTTGGTGTATCATGTTTTCAGATATTCCCATATCACTCATTATTGATTCAATAATATACAGCTTTCTGGCCGTATTAGTATTGCTAATCACCCAATAAGGTGTGCCAATGATTTCGCGGGGTTTAGTGTTTTTGCCCGATTTTTCGAGTAATTGTTTATCTTTGGCTAAATATTGTCGCTTACTACCATGTAATGATGTGGCAGCAATAGCAAAAAGTGCAGGGTTATAGTTATACAGTGCACTAAGTAATAATATAAAGCGACTTATTATCGATTTTTCGCTTGTGAATGTGTCGCTAGTTAATAAGTCATTAAAAAGAGGATAATGATTTTCCTTTTGTGCGATGGTTTGTTGTTTTGCCAACGTAGGTTGGTTTATGTTCAATAAACGTCGTAATATACTTGATGCATCTTCGCCAATGTGTTTGGTTTGGCCTGCAATAAATTGGTATAGTTCTTCGTCGATTTCGATAGTTTTCATTATGTTACATATGCCTATTAGATTATTTTACGGGACATTTTAAAGCCGGAATCTTGTCAAAATGTGTACCATTAGCCGGTTTGTTATCTAAACAATCATTCGATGGCTGTTCAAAGACAGCACGATCGTTTTTTTTAGGCGATTGATTAGCATCATGACAGGCAGTTATAATAACTGATAATATTAATTGAAAAAATAACCGTTTCATATATCCAGTGTATACTTAATAAAATATTACTCTGAGTATAACTCAACTTAAGTATAAATTGTATTGGCTATTGATAAAATAATGAAAATGATATTGTTGTTTTTATAAAACAATATTATTCTAAACCATATATAACAAATTTATATGAATATTATATGAGGAATCAATCATGAAAAAAATCGTCACATTAACTATTTTAGCTGCAATTTTATCTGGATGTAGTAATAGTGATCTTTATTCAGGCGATGTTTATACGGCAGATCAAGCAAAACAAGTTCAACAAGTGAGTTATGGTACAGTTGTTTCAGTACGTCAGGTTAAAATTCAAGCTAATGCGTCAAATGGTAAGAGCGAAAATGTAGCAGGTAGCATAGGTGGTGCTGTGTTAGGTGGCGTTTTAGGTAATACTATTGGCGATGGTACAGGACGAGTATTAGCTACCGCTACTGGTGCTATTGGTGGCGCAATTTTGGGGGATGCAATTCAAAATAAAGCTAGCCAAGCTAGTGGTGTTGAGTTAGAAATCAAGCAAGAAAATGGTTCAAATATAGTTATTGTCCAAAAAGGTTCGGTTAATGAGTTTTACGCGGGGCAACACGTTCGTTTAGTGACTAATGGTAAGCAAATTAGTGCATCACCACGTTATAATAGCAGTCCAAAAAAATAATAGTTAATTTTTATCTTTAGCTGTGGGCATATTGTCCTTAGCTAATAGTTCACTTTCACTCATCTTGATGGTGAGTGAAATATCTAACCTAGCAACTAACTTGATTCAATTGTCATTATTGCTTGCATTTTATCCATAAACACCCAATCTTCAACAAAAATTTGCCTGTCTGAATACTAACGTATAAACTTAAATAAATTCTTAATCGTTATAAGGGACAATAAATCAATGCGTATATTACATACTATGATCCGAGTTGGGGATCTTCAGCGTTCAATTGATTTTTATACTCGTGTAATGGGAATGCGAGTGTTAAGAACTAGCGAAAACACGCAATACAACTATTCATTAGCCTTTGTGGGATATGGGGATGAAACAACCAGTTCAGTTATCGAGTTAACTTACAATTGGGGAACTGACAAATACGATCATGGTTCAGCATTTGGCCATATCGCCATTGGTGTTGATGATGTTGTAAAAAAGTGCAATGACGTAAAACAAGCTGGAGGCAAAGTAACACGTGAAGCAGGACCGGTAAAAGGCGGTACAACCATTATTGCTTTTGTTGAAGATCCCGATGGTTATAAATTGGAGTTAATTCAAAACGATCAGGCCGATCAAGCTTTAGGTCATTAATTATTCCATCAATAATATCGCCGAGGCATCGGCGATATATCTTAATTCGAATCACTATTCAATAAATTCGCTAACAATTGTTTATTGATGATAGCTTGTTTTGATTGCTCTAGTCTAGCAGCGGTAATAATGGCTCGCAAAGCGTGTAATGAGGTATCAAAATCGTCATTAACAATGACATAGTCATATTCGTTATAATGCGAAATTTCGGCTTGTGCTTTTTGCATTCGTTTGGTAATCACACTACTGTCATCTTGACCGCGTTTAACTAGGCGATTTTCAAGTTCTTTTAGTGAAGGCGGTAATATAAATATGCTTTTTGCTTGAGGCATTTTTTTGCGTACTTGCTGTGCCCCTTGCCAATCAATATCTAAAAAGACATTAATCCCTTGCGATAGGCTTTGCTCGATTTCGGCTTTTGATGTGCCGTAATAGTGGTCAAATACGTTAGCATATTCGACAAATGCCTGCTGTTCAATTAAGGATTCAAAATGTTTGTGATCCACAAAATAATAATGTTCGCCATGTACTTCGCCAGGGCGAGGAGCTCGCGTAGTATGCGAAATAGACACTTTGGCTTGATGCATATTTTTTTTGGACAAGTAAGAGCGAATAAGACTTGATTTACCTGCACCACTTGGTGCAGAGATAATAAATAGAGTTCCTGTATACATAGATATGTTTATCACTTTAAACGAATAAATGGTTATTTTGATAATCAAAAATGATTTGATAAATATTATAGCAAAATTTAAAGATAGGTTGCGGTTTATCTCCAATTAAGATTGAGTTTTTTATATTTTTATAACCCATTCTTAACTTTTTTATGTTGTTTAGATAAATTGATTTTACAAGTAATAACAAAAAAATTATACTTAACTATAAGTTATTATAGGGTTTTTATTATATTGGCTTAGCATTCTAACACTTTATAGCTGGCTTTTTTGATAAATAGTATTAACAGAGTTAATAAGTAAAAAACAATACCAAAAGCGAATAATAAGGTTGATATTTTTTAATAATCAACTAATTTTTAATGTTTTTTTTATTTTTATTTTTCAAGATTAATGGTATAATAGAATTATGAGCACAACACAACACAACACAACACAACACAACACAACACAACACAACACAACACAACACAACACAACATATTTTTATTTTCCTCCTTATGATTTTTCCTATTTTAATTTTTTCTCTTTAACACGTTACTTTTTATCAAGTCAAATATTGTCAAAAAAATTGGTATTATTGTTAACTTATGGGTTATTGTTACTCAGCAGTAAAGTCGCATATGGTGCATTATCGTATTCAGCGACAACAGTAAACTCAATAGAAGGTAATGCGCCGTCTTTAAATATGGATATGATTTTAAGTATCAACTTATCCGATGGTAGACGTTATAGCAAATCGGATAATCCATCTTCTGTCAAATCGCCAATAGAATTACCATCAATTGCTAAAACGTTTAATGATATAAAGACAGTAGTACCTGATGATCTGAGTATTGTCTCATTATCTAACGTCTTCTTAAATCCTGAATATCGTACAGATCTTGTCGATGATGTAGATGGGGATGCAGAAGATAATGATAAATTGATATTAAACGGGGAGATCTACTTAACGATAGAAGATGCGAACGAAAAAAAAGTGAAAAGAACCGATGCATTAGATATTTGCTTATCGCCTTATAAAGTGACTTTATCTACAAGCCAGCTTTCCGTTACAACACCTTATGGCGTGCCTAACAGGGGAATGGGTGGGGGTAGGGTAGTTTATTATATCAAACCAAAAGTAATTGAAGATAAGTATTGTTATGAAGATAGGGTTTATGCCAGACCAAACCTAGAGAAGAATTTGGATAAATGGAGTGATGAAAGAAAAAAAGATTTGGTCACTGAGTGGGAGGATAAATTAGGATTCAAGTTACAAGATGTGAAGCGGCCATCATCAAACTTTCCACGTAGCGGTGCAAATGGACTATTTTTTAAATTATTTGCACCCAAAACAAAATGGGATAAATTAAGTTATAGTAAAGAACCAGCAAATTCAAGTATTAACCTTGCAATTAGCGGTGATGACGAGGGAGTGACTAAGATAGAGTTAATTGGACCGACAGATGATGCCAGCAAAGCATCAGCGGCCAATGCAGTACCGACAACATTTATTATCTATACAGACGAAAAAAAAACCAAAGCGGTATATAGTTTTAAGATTGATAAATGGTATATCACCAAATATTTGGAAATAAAAGATTACAATCGTGTAATTTTTTCACGAAAAAAGGCCCAAGAGTATTGTGATTTGTTAGGTTATCGCCTACCACGAGGTGAAGAATTAACAAATGCGTATCCAAAGTATTGGGGTGAGGGTACAAATTTTTATCCTAACTATTTTTATCGTAAAGTAGGTGGTGGTTTATTTACCGAATGGGGCTCGGTTGAGATTGATTATTATCCAAATAGTAGTTTTGTGAATAGCAGCTTCGTAGCTTATTATATTGCTGAATTAAAAACTGATGGAGGGCCTTGGGTAGTGACTCCATATGTGGGTCAAGTAAAAGGCGATCGTAATGATCCCAATCCTTATTCAAGAGCTGTTTGTGTTAATGGGGAATAGTGAAATAATTATACTCTTCTGCTTAATTATGTCTTGGTAAGGGATCTAAATAAATTAAATGTAGTTGTACCAATTAACAATATTTACTGGAAATAATCAGTTATGGATTAATCATTAACTTTTTTATTAACGGTTATTCTGAAGTGTTTTTTAAGTCTAATAATGTATAGTTTTCGTTTTGCAATAAGATTGAGAATGTTGCAAATGCGTTAATCAATACCTCACTCATTTTATATTTAGATGAATTACCAAATGCATATTTGATAGTTGAATTAAGTGATTTTACAAATTATGATAATACCATGTTGATTTTCATGAGATTGTTATGCCATTAACATTTAAAGATGGGTTTTATGCCTGTGTTCCAACTTTATTAGGCTATATTGGTATCGGTATCGCCGCTGGTGTGGTGGGTAAATCAGCTCATCTATCGGTATTAGAAGTGACATTATTAGCTGTCATTGTTTATGCTGGTGCTGCGCAATTTATTATTGCTGGATTAATGATGGTTGCAACGCCCATTTCAGCCATTATTTTTACTGTTTTTTTAGTCAATTCACGTCATTTTTTAATGAGTATGGCAACTGCGCCAGCTTTTCGAAAATTCTCTTTGTTAAATAATATTGGTATTGGTAGCTTATTGACGGATGAAAGTTTTGCTGTTGCTATGAATGCGATTACGAATAAAATGCCAGTTAATGCTTCTTGGATGCATGGTCTTAATTTAACAGCCTATCTTACTTGGATTGTATCTTGTTTGTTGGGTGCTTTAATTGGTGAGTGGTTGCCAGATCCAACTCAATTTGGCTTAGATTATGCTTTAGTTGCCATGTTTGTTGGCTTGCTCTATTTGCAATTGATTAGTGACAAAAGTAAAAGTCTTAAAAATCGACTTTTAGCCATGTTAACCGTTGTGGTTATGCTGATTTTGTTAATGCGCTTTGTGTCACCCGAAATGGCAATTTTAATTAGCACCCTTGGGGGTTGCTTTATGGGAATAGCAATGGAGCGTGATACATGACAATTTATAGTTTATTTATCATTTTAGGTTGTGGGATAGTAACTTGGTTGCCAAGAGTCATTCCATTTATGTTGGTTCGAAAGTTTCAATTGCCTGATATTGTCATTCGTTTTTTGTCGTACGTGCCTTTATGTATTTTAACTGCGCTATTTGTACAAAACCTATTTGTGGCAAAACAAGGGCAGTTTCCAGATTTTAATGTGGAATACTGTTTAGCAACAATTCCAACCGCAGTTGTTGCCTTTTTAACTAAGAACTTGATGTGCATTGTAGTTGCTGGTATGTCCTTTATGGCGTTAATTCGTTATTTTATGGTTTGATTGAGCTATAACTGATTTTTAATGTTGTTTTGGCAAATTGTTATGTGGAGCAGGAGCAAAAACAGGGCAAATGCCCTGTTTATGTTCTTTCTTTTGCTTCAAGTTTGCTAATCGATTTTGATAGCTTTTTAGCTTCACTATCTTGTCCCAGTTGTTGAAGATAGTTGGCCATTGCTTTTTGATAAGTAATATTATTCAAAATAGCTCTTGGTTGTGAATTCCACCATTTTACGAGTGTTTGTACATCACTATTAGTCGCTAATTGCTCGATTCGACCAATATAAGCTGTTTGTTTAAACTGATCTAATTGGGATTCGCTATACACTTTAGCTTTGTACATTGCAGGCAATAGGTCAATAATTGCTTGGTAGTCACTTATTTCATAATAAAGTTGATTTGCCAATTTAAGTACTTCAGCATGACGAGGTTTTTCGTTTAGTAACTGATCTAATGTTATTCGAGCAGCAGTGTATTCACGGTTTTTTAGTTGCAATCGAATTTGTACTAATTGGAAGGAAAATAACGCTTTAGGTTGACAACTTCTAGCGGCTTGTTCAAGTGATTGATTGGCCTTAATGAATTCATTATTATCGATTTGGGTTTGTGCGGCAAGCAAATACGATAAGGTGGTATTTTTTGCCCCTTTAGCACTTTTGAGAAAGAGTTTTGCCGCTTGTTGGTAATCACCCTCTAGCAATAACATTTGCGCTTGTTCTATGAGTTTTATCGATTTTTGAGGTGACTTTAAGCGTAACCAATTGCCTAACGCCGTTTTGGAGTTAAATATTTTATTAAAAAAACAATAAATTAAATAAAGACACAGCAGGCCAATTAATTCGAGAATGATAAATGAATAAAATGACATACTAACACGATACCTTGCAAATTCAAATACCGCTGAGCCTTGGTGTCCTTGCAATAATGGTCCCAAAAAGAATCCGCCCACTAACACTAAGAAAATAATTAGTATTTTTATCATTATTATTCTCCTATTTTATCAACGTCGAACGAACACGGGTTTGCATGAGTTTTTCAAGCTCGCCAATGCTAGTTAGGTTGTCTGGTACGTTTTGATTGCTAATGGATTGATTTTGCAAATTATCAAGCTCATCAATGAAGGCTTTAACGCTTGGTGCATTTCCATCAAAATAAGCATTCCCCCAAATTGCAGCATCATTAAGCGCACGTTGATAAATGAGATCTTGATGTCTTGGCACTGCTTGTGCGGCAATCAGTAGTCGGAAGCGAATGTTTTCGCGTAAATAAAGTGACTGTTCTAAACTCAATGGCGCTTTTAATATTTGGCATTTGGCAATTTGTTTTTCATCTTTTTTCGCTTGTTCTAAGCACGCTTTAAAGTTGTTATCTTTATCGTCAAGCTTTTCAATGGTAATAAATTTATCCATAAAGGTTTTGGCACTAGTTAATAAATTACTCGACCAATTATTGACCGATGATGATACATCATTATTAAACTTATCAGTTGCATTGTGCGCTCGGGCTTGCTGATTGCTACCTGCATCTGCCTTTTCTGTTTGAGCGTCATTGGTTTCTGTACTTGTAGTATCTTCGTTATATAAGGTCATGCCAAGATCGATATCTTTATAATTACCAACTAAAGGTAATTCGGTAAGCGATTCAGATAAACCGATGAGTTTCATAATAATGCCATCAGTATCAATAAAACTTACTTGAGCAAGCGAATTGATATCTTTGCTAATGGCTTGTCGTGCGGGTAATAGGCTCGGGTCATCAGCTTGGGCTAGGCTTTCGTCGGCACTTTTTAGTAGTAATCGAGCTGATGTGTAATCTTGGTCATTCCAAATTTTTCGGCCTGCTAAATGTACTAAATAATTTGCTTGTGAAATTAGCCAGACATGGTGATCAGTCGTTGACATGGCAGATAAACGTTCGTTAATGCTTTGTAGACTGTGTTTGGTAAGTTTTGAAGTATCATTTATTTGATTAGTTAATTGTTGTTGTATTTTTTGCTGATCACTAAGTTCACGATCAACGCGTTGTTCTAACAAATTGAATTGCTGATTTTGTTTATTAACAGCATCGGTAATGCTATTTTGTAAATCGGTTGTGATACTTTGCTTAGTTGTCTGTTTTAAATTGGCCAGTTCAGTTTGCAAGGTTGAGATGGTCTTTTTTTGTGCCTCAACTTGCTTTTGACCATAATAAAAACCAAAGCCACCTAAACAAGCGGTTAATACTATAGCTATAATAGAGAGTTTTGAAACAGGCGCTTTGCTTATATTATCAGCGTGGTTGCTATTATTGGCTTGTGGACGAGCTTTAGATTCCACTGCTGGACTAGATTGTGTATTTTCTTGATTTTTTGTGTCTTCTTTCATAGTCTTATTCGCTTCATTTTGAATCGCTGTTGGTTGACTAAATGAAGTTGTGCTTATTGTTGATAGTGTTGCATTGGCACCATAATATCTTGGCGGCATAAATGACCTCATTTAGATTTATTAGAAATTTATATTGGCATTATGACATAGAGTTAATATTGTTTTAAATAAATTTTAATGATTGCCTTAATAAGCAAGTATCATAGACCGCTTTTAAGTAGGTTATTACTATCAATTTAAGTAAATTCACCCATCATGTTTTTAATAGCTATCATCTACTTAGCATTGAACATTATTTTCTTTCAATACTAACGAGTGATTTACTTTCCGAACCTAGCTAAATTATTTGGTTATACCGTAGTTTACCGTTACAGCCTCAAAAAGTTTTTGATTATTTGCGCTATTGACCAGTAGAATTTTTTGCCATTTGAGTTGTTTGGCTTTTGCAAAGATTCGTTGACTGGTTACAACAAGATTAGCCTGCGTTTTATGTTCAAGATTGCTATATAATTCAAGTTGGATTAAGTGTTCTAGGCTAGTAATAATGATGATTTGCTTTTCAACATTACTGGACAATATATTTAGTGAGTAGTGGATGGGTTTACGGCAGTAACAGGTTATTGATTTAACCTTGGCTGCTCGACTAGTTAGTTTTTGCGTGAGTAATTGCCGACCTGAATTACCGCATAAAATCAAAATAGTGTGGTGTTGTACAGGTTCTTGTTGTAATTCAGCTAATAATCCTTCGCTATTTTCTATATTAGGATAATTGACTTTAGCAGTGGTAAATTGGTTAAATAATTGTGCTGACTTTTTACCTATCGCATAATAACGCAGGCTAGCTGGTAATATTAGATTGGAAAGGTAAGTGTTAATAACATGTGTTACTTGTGGTGAAACAACGATGACAATGTCGTTGGGTAAAAGTTGATTCAGTTGCTCTTGTAAATTGAGCAGATCATCACCTTGAGAAATATTAAATAATGGCAGATGTTGTGCTGACAGGTTTGTTTGGTTAAATAGTTGGGTAAGCTTTTCACCCTCAGGAGAGGGTCTAGTGACATAAATCATCCGCCATTCAATTCCTGTAATATTGCTTTTGCACCTTGTTCTAATAAGCGTTTTGCTAGTTCTTGCCCTAACTTTTTGGCTTCTGATATATCACCTGTTAACGCGGCTTTGATTATTTTAGAACCATCAATGCGCCCTACAAGACCTTGTAATGATAAAATATCGTTATTTAATTGGCTATAACAAGCAATAGGCACTTGGCAACCGCCCTGTAATGTTTTATTCATTGCTCTTTCTGCTTGGATACAAACTCGGCTATTTTTGTCATCAAGCACTGAAAGAATATTTAATATTTGCTTGTCATCTGTTCGAGTTTCGATACCAATTGCACCTTGTCCGACAGCCGGTAAAATTAAGCTGGTCTCAATATACTGTTTGATTCTGTCTTCTAATGCTAGACGTTTTAAACCAACTGAGGCTAAAATGATGGCATCATATTCGTTATTATCAAGCTTAGCTAAGCGAGTACCAACATTGCCTCGAAGATCTTTAATTTGTAAATGGGGGTATTTTGCTCGTAACTGACATTGACGTCGTAAACTTGATGTGCCAATTACCGCTCCATTTGGTAGTTCATCTAGATTTGAATACTTGTTTGAAATAAATGCATCACGTACATCATCTCGTTTGCAAATTGTCGCGAGTGTTAGCCCTTCCGGAAACTCTGCTGGAATGTCTTTTATTGAGTGGACCGCAATATCCGCTTCACTATTTAATATGGCTTGTTCTAATTGTTTAACAAAAAGACCTTTTCCACCAATTTTTGATAGTGGGCTATCAAGTAATACATCGCCTTGTGTGACTATTGGTATCAGTTCTACAGTTAAATTTTTGTGTGCCAGTAATAGGTTTTGTTTAACAAAATTAGCTTGCCATAATGCTAAGGGGCTTTTTCGAGTTGCAATGCGGATCTTCAATTATATTTTCCTATCTTATACAAATAATGCACTTTATATTAAGTTGGATAAATGTGCTTATCGTTGTCGCCTGAAAGATTAGCCGTAATCAAGTTCAGGCTAATTATGAGATTTAAGTCAGTATTATAGTTTATCAACAAAATGGGCTGCATAACCAATATAGTTAGCTGGCGTTAGTTGCTTTAATCGTGATTTTTCGTCTTCTGGTAAATTTAGTGAATCAATAAATTGTTTCATTCCCTCTGCATCAACACGTTTGCCACGTGTTAATTCTTTCAATTTTTCGTATGGTTTTTCAATACTGTAACGGCGCATGACGGTTTGGATTGGTTCGGCTAGTACTTCCCAGTTGCGATCAAGTTCTTCAAGTAAATAGGCTTCGTTGATTTCAAGTTTGTTTAATCCTTTTAAGGTTGATTGATAAGCAATAATGGCATAACCCATACCTACGCCCAGATTTCGTAAAACAGTTGAGTCGGTCAAATCGCGTTGCCAGCGGGAAATCGGTAATTTGCTACCTAAATGGTTCATGATTGCATTGCCAATCCCTAAGTTGCCTTCAGAATTTTCAAAATCAATTGGGTTAACTTTATGTGGCATGGTTGAAGATCCGATCTCGCCAGCAACAGTTTTTTGTTTAAAGTGATTTAATGAAATATATCCCCAGATATCCCGATCAAAATCGATAACAATGGTATTAAAACGCGCCACACAATCAAAAAATTCGGCAATATAATCATGGGGTTCAATTTGTGTGGTATAAGGATTCCATTTTAACCCTAATGAACTGACAAACTCCTCACTCAGTTGATGCCAATTTACTTGTGGATAAGCCACCATATGCGCGTTGTAATTTCCAGTTGCACCATTAATTTTACCCAGTATCTCAACCGATTGTAGTTGCTTTAATTGGCGTTTTAGGCGATAAGCGACATTGGCAAACTCTTTACCAATAGTTGATGGCGTAGCAGGTTGACCATGTGTTCTTGAAAGCAGCGGTAAATCGCGATAGGCTTTGGCTTGCGAGGTGATTTTGTCAATCAGTTTATTCCAATAGGGCACTAAAACGGTATCTCTGGCTGTTTTTAGCATTAACGCATAAGATAAGTTGTTAATGTCTTCTGATGTGCAGGCAAAATGGATAAATTCATTAATGATGTGTAATTCTTTATTTGTGCTAACTTTTTCTTTTAAAAAATATTCCACTGCTTTGACATCGTGATTCGTAGTTCTTTCAATTTCTTTAATGCGATTTGCATCTTGCTCACTAAATTGATCTACAATTTGATTAAGATGATTGATAGCTGATTGACTTAACGTTGGAACTTCTAAAATATCTGCTTGTGAGGCTAACTTTTGTAACCAACAAATCTCGACCTGGACTCGGTATTTTAATAAACCATATTCGCTAAAAATAGAGCGTAGCTCTGTTGTTTTGTCGCCATAACGTCCATCAATGGGTGAAAGGGCAGTAAGTGCAGATAATTCCATCGGTTTAACTCCGTTGCTATGTTGAAATATCAATTATAAAGTGTAAATTAGTTTGCGCGATTAATTTGGTCTAATAGTTGCTGTGCGGCATTACAAATACGTTTACGGCAAAAAATAAACTGAAAGCGACTACCGCCAACTTGATACCATAAAATGGCCGATCGAACACACCCCAAAAGTGCCGTTCTTACTTTAGCTTGTACTATTGAATTTTGTAAAAATTCGACTTTGCCAATAACTTTGATTTTTGTTGATATTGGGCTGATGATATCTGAATAAATTCCCGCTAATGAGTAAGACAGATCATTAACATGAGCGCTAACAGTTTCATCATTCATCTCTGAATAAAGTCCTGCAATGCGTTTTAATCGCTGGTCTATCTTATTTAATGCGTCATTATTTTTTAATAATTTACTTGTAATACTAAGCGTGCCAAACAGGTAACGAATTATTTGCATTTGTTCTTTTTGTCCAGACGATAATAGTTGTATTAGCGTTTGTAATCCTGTTTTGATATTTTTAATACCATCATAAACATCGGCCGTTGTTGTTGGCGAGGTTTTAAATACACTTTTTATTGTTTGTTCATAAAGTATGGTACTGCAAGCGCCTGTGTTAGCAAGTTGGGGCACTAATATGGCACTTTGTGCAACACCAGCAAGAGCGATAGCAATATGATGATATTTATTATTCACTTTAGTACTCCTTATTGCTTTTAATTCTTTCTTCTATAATACCACCACCAAGGCAGACTTCATCCTTATAAAAGACGGCAGATTGACCCGGTGTAACAGCTGCAACAGAATTATCAAACATAACTTTGATTTTGTCATCGCCTAATGGGATAACTTGGCAAGCGATATCTTGTTGGCGATAGCGCGTTTTTACGGTACAACTAAATGGTTTGGTTACTACTTTACGATCCACCCAATGGAGTTGCTGAGCAATTAATCCATCAGAAAATAGCGCAGGATGATCATGACCTTGTGCCACAATCAGTTCGTTATTGGTAAGATCTTTGTCAGCTACGTACCATGGTGTGTCATTGGCTTGTTTTAAGCCGCCAATACCTAGTCCTTTACGTTGCCCTAATGTGTGATACATCAGACCTTGATGTTGACCGATGACTTTGCCATCAACAGTGCGAATATTACCTGATTGAGCAGGTAAATATCGCGCTAAAAAGTCACTAAATTTGCGTTCACCAATAAAACAGATGCCCGTTGAGTCTTTTTTAGCTGCGGTAGCTAAGCCAAGCTGTTGTGCAATTCTACGCACCTCTGGCTTTTCTAGTTCACCTACCGGAAACAAGCTTTGACTCACTTGTGCTTCACTTAAGGTATAAAGAAAGTAACTCTGATCTTTGTTAGTATCGATGCCACGTAATAATTCAACCTTGTCGCCTATTTGACGTTTACGGACATAATGCCCTGTGGCAATAAAGTCAGCTGCAAGATCTTCTGCAGCATATTCTAAAAAAGCTTTAAATTTAATTTCTTTATTACATAAAATATCAGGGTTTGGCGTTCGACCTGCTTTATATTCGGATAGAAAATGTTCAAATACATTATCCCAATATTCAGCAGCAAAATTTATAGTATGTAATTTAATATTCAATTTATCACACACTGCTTGCGCATCTGCTAAGTCGACAGCGGCTGAACAATATTCTTCTGTGTCGTCTTCTTCCCAATTTTTCATAAATAATCCAACAACTTCATATCCTTGTTGTTGTAATAAATAAGCCGAGACAGAAGAATCCACGCCACCAGACATACCGACAACGACTTTTTTTCGAGTTTTCATATTTGGCATAATGACTATATTAATAGGTAAAATTAATAAAAAATTTGGAGCTAATTTTAGCATAACTACGGAAAAAAGCATAAAGTTATGCGGATAGCGATCGCTGTATTGATTTTTTATTTAAATTAACTTTACATTAAATTTATACTCAAACGCATAGTTTTCTGAAACTTTTTCACATTTTTTTAGACTTGTTTTTCGTGGAAAAAAACGAATTTACGCAAGTTAAAACAGCTTTATCAGTCAAAACTGATAAAGCTGTTATTATTAAAGGTTAAATAGGCTTAGTTAAGATCTTTTAAAAGATAAATAACAAGTCCAATAATTTTATAGTTTTGTGATTCATTCTTCTCACCAATAATAGCTGGGTACTTAGGATTATCACAAAGTAATACCAAATTAACACCTTGATTTTGAATTCGTTTAATACAGATTTGATCTTCATATTCAACAGCATACAAATAGCCATCAATTGGTTTGTGATGGGCTTTATTAATAATCAGGATATCATGATTTGATATCGTGGGTTCCATGCTGTCGCCTTTTGCCCAAACCGCAGTTAAGTCTTCGCGATTGCAACCTAGATGTTTTATTAAGGTAATTTCGAACGGAATGGATTCTATTTGAGAATAAGATTTACTTGTTTCGTTCAATTGATGAAATGGAATATATACTGAATTCCGACCTCCAGATTCAGATAGTAAACGGCATTCTCCTTTGCCTGTCACTAACCACTCAATAGGTACATCACATTTTTGGGCAATAATGGCCAGTCTATTTAAGGCCGGATAGGTTTTGCCAGATAAGTAATCACGTATTACCGCTTCTGACATACCGACTTTTTTGGCGAAAGCATTTCCTGATGCACCTTCTAATACTAAGTTTAATCTATCTCTAAAATGAATTACCCCTGTCTCGGTTAATATGCGCGTTTTTTCAAATTCACTTTGTTTTTTTACATTGTTTTTAGTCATTTTTTATTCCGTTACTTGTATTCTTTTTGCTTTTGTTATTTTAATTCGTTTTTTTATGTGATATCCTTTGCTAGTGATTTCTTATATTTTAAGTATTGTAACACCGATAATCTTTACAATAGCAAGAATTTAACTAATAGAGGATCTCATAATGAGAGAACAAGATCAAGACTGGACTCCATCTAGAGTCGTAGGTGAAATTAAAATCAGAGGCGGAAATTTAAGGGCATTATCGAGAGCCAGCGGTTTGCAGGCGGATACGTTGAGAAACGCATTGTATCGACATTGCCCTAAGTATGAGCGAATAATTTCTGATTATTTGCAAGTTCCTGCTGAGAAAATTTGGCCATCACGCTATCAGCCAAAAGCTAAAATTGAAATTAACTAGGAAAATAAAAAGACGCTAATAAGCGTCAGATTGATGACAAACCTCGATATAATTCGGGGTTTATTTTTTTATTTAAACCATAAATAAGATTTTTAATTTGGATTTTATTAAATAAATTAAAAAATAGCTTAAAAAACGTAACAAAAATAGCTTTATCGCTATTTTCTTGATATTTTGAGCCGTTGCGGCCAATAAACACTGCATTTGAACCTGTGCTCTTCCTCTAAATCGTGCATAGCGATGTCCGTGGTGTTGTTTAGCATCAGCAAAGCTGTGCTCTATGGTTTCTTTTCACCGAGCATAGACTTTTTTACCCCACTGACTTAAACGAATCTCGTTGGCTTTCTCTTTATCTGCTTCCCAGATATGCCGTGTGATGACTTTCTGTGTATTTTTACTCTGTGTACACTGTGACAATAACGGACAGATTTTGCAGGTTGTTGCATCAGAATGATAATGACGATGACCTTCCCTACTGGTAGTTTTATATATTAATGTTTGCCCGTTTGGGCAAGTATAAGTATCGTTTTGACTGTTATAGATAAACTGCTTTTTTCTGATGGGATTCGCACCATGGGTGGGACGGCGATAACCCAACACCGGATATATCTGCTCTGCCAGCAGTAAATGGCAAATGGGAGCCGTAAAATAACCCGCATCAAGACCGACACCAACCGGATTAAAGCCAAACCGCTCTAACTGGCGTTTTAATCGAGCCATGTAAGGCTGGGAATCATGAATATTTCCAGCTGTGACATAGGTATCGGTAATTAAATTATGTTTGCCATCAACCGTTCGGTGATCTAAGTAGAAGAACCCTTTAGGCTTGCCTTCCCGATGCATAAAGCCACTGTCTGGATCTGTTGTACTGACTTTAACCTCCTTGTATTTCTCTACCGTCGATGGCTTTAAGGCTTTTTTCCGTTTAATTCTCTTTCTGCGTTGATGGCTTGATTAAGCGCATCAATATATTGACTGGGCTCAACAATACGCTGCTCATTACGTGCTTTGCCTTTATTGGCATTTGCTTTTAGGTGAGTACTGTCCGTATATAAAACCCGACCACTTATCAACCCTTTGGCAATGGCCTGCTCAACAATATTATCAAAAATCTGTTGATAGATTTCACTGTCATTAAACCGACGGCGACGATTTTGGCTTCAATCACTTTTTCGGTTAATCCCATTCCCAGAAACCAGCGGTAAGCTAAATTGACCTGAATTTCCTGAACCAGACGACGTTCACTGGGGATACCGAAAAGATACCCCAATAGCATGATTTTAAACAGTCTGACCGGATCTTCTGCCGGACGACCGTTATTCGGGCAATAAAGTGGTGCTACCGCTTCTCGAATAAATTC
>NZ_LZGT01000010.1 GCF_001690525.1 Gilliamella sp. App6-5
ACCGAATACGGCAAAACTCAACTTAATATTGGTCACTTAGTTAACGAAAAAAAACAACCTCGCGGTGAAGGCTTTGAACTGCGCACTGATGAATGGGGGGCGATTGCTGCTAACAAAGGCTTATACTTAACCACCCAAACCGAGCCGAAAGCGCAAGGTAAACAACTGGATATGCAAGCGGCAATAAGCCAACTTGAAAATGCCCTCTCTATTGCCAAAGCGCTACAAAATGCCGCCACCCAGTCCGAAGCGCACAGCGCCGATACCGACAGCCAAGCGCAACTTAAAGCCAACTTAACTCAGCTAACCCAAAGTGGCCTACTGGCCTATGCGCAAGAAGGCATCGCCCTAACCAGCCCTGAAAACATCCAACTGACAACAGCTAACAGCCTCACCTTAACCAGCGAACATCAAACCGACATCAACGCTTTAAACAACGTCACTGTTTCATCGGCTGAAGCGATTGGTTTATTTGCGCAAAAATCGGGGATGAAACTATTTGCCAACCAAGGTGATATTGAAGTGCAAGCCCAAAACGCCAACCTCAACATGGCTGCCAAGCAAGATATCAAAGTGGATAGCGTGGATGGCAAGGTAACCATTACCGCCAAAGATAACCTCACCCTCATTTGTGGTGGCTCTTATATCAAAATTAGCAGTGAAGGCATTGAACTGGGTACACAGGATAATATCTATCTTAAATGCAATGTCTTCCAGAAGATGGGGGTATCGTCGTTAGATTATAAATCGACACTTTTATCAGGTGCTATTCCTCAAACTTTCACCACACAAGATAAACAAGAAGGAATAACGCTGTATCTTGAAACCGATGATGGTTACCCAATTCCAACGACTAAATATCAAGTTTGTTTTGATAATGGTGAATTTAGACAAGGTCGTTTAGATCGCGAAGGAAAAGTGGTATTAAAACATGTTCCTCCTAATATAGACTATTATTATCAGTTTCCAGATGATGATGACATTTTAGCGAAAGCCAATGCTCAACGATTGCATAAAGCCATTGAAACGATAAATTCAGAACAAATGATTGGGTATTTAACTTATTCCAAAAATACCATTGAAATGACAATTGATGCCTATAAGGAAATTTATGGAAAAGACATGGTAAAAGATATTTACCAAGCATTAGGGCCTTACCACAAAGATAAATTAGCTATCGATTATTTATTTGCAAAAGCAGATATCAAAACGACTAAATATAAAGTATCTATAAATAAGGAATAACCATGCAAAATTATCGAATTGTGGCTAAACCCAATTTAACTAATGTGATACGTGGAAAGATCATGTCTTTTTCTTTACAAAGAATCAATCCCGACGCACCTGCGCTTGAACAAATTAGGGCTTCATGGAGGTGTTATCACCATATTTCGTTCAGAACTGATGATAAATACCTAGGAAAAGTCATTAATGGACCTCAAAATTCAACTCAATGGAACGAAGTAAAATGGGCTATTGAAGGGCGTCACAAAATTGTTTGCGAAATAATATACGGTAACCGAAAGGAATATATTGAATATATCCAAAATGTGATTAATGCAAAACAAAGTGTTGCGTATTCCACAAATACTGCCGAAGAGTCAGAAAATCCATTTATTTTTTATAAAAATTTAACTCAGCAAATTGACTGGATCTTAGTGCAAGAAAAGCAACAGCAGCTATCATCCGAGGATGAACAGGCCTATCAAAATCGAATGGAATCGTTAAAGCTCTTCAAGGATAAACTCAAATTTTTGCTTGATAAAGTGCCAGCTGATTGCCGCGAAAACTTTGGACAAGTTCACGTTAAACATATTTCAAGCATTTATGGTGAACGTGAAGATATGTCATTAAGAGTGGGCTATTTTTATAATGATAACGAAGTTCATTTAATTGACTGGACTAACCCCGTCGACAGATCATTTTGTGGTGTCTATGTTGGCAAAGGCGAAACAAAAGAAGACGCCATTAAGCAAGCACTTGAATGTTGGGATAAAGATAACCGTTATCCAGAAGGCATTATTAAAGGCTATGCCGCAGTAGATAAACAATTTGGCGTCGCAAAAGAAGTCACTTTTGATGATGATAATCGGATTATCTTAGGGAAAGAGATTATTTATGGTGGTATCGAAATTAATTTTGATACAGATGGTAAAAGTGATTCAGATACCTTATCTGATGCCTTAGCATCATTAGGATTTGCGGCAATAGTGGTTGCTGGTGTCATTACATTAGTTGCTCCAGTGCCAGGTTCAAGAGTGGTATCAGGGTTAATATGGTCATCGATTGCGGCGTCAACTACCTCGGCTGTTATCAATATTGCCGATCGGCATAGCGAAGGGTTTAGTAATTGGAAAGATGATTCATTTGACATCTTAACGATAGTTTCTAATGTGTTTGCTGGTGGTACAATTATCGCATCGGCAAAATGGAGTAGTAAAACACTATTATTAACCAATCTTAGCCAAAAACAAGCCGTTAAAATCACGTTAATAGGTCAAATAAGTGCAGATTCATTACAAGGCATTTTGATAACTGAAGAACTAGCCGAAGCCATTTATTCAGTGATGCACAATAAAACGCTACCAGCCGATATCAAATTAGCTAAAATTTCTGCACTAATCAAAAGAGGCATCATGGATGGGATACTTATCACAATAAGTATTCACGGAAGCAAAAAAAATCTTACTGCATTAAAGAATGATCCGTCTCCCTCTAAAACCACGATGAGTCTGGAAAAGATAGATCGATATATTTCAGGTGAAGAACATTTCCCAAAACCGGGTATTGAAAATTCGCTCTCTGAGATACCAAGCAACATACCGAGCCAAAAAACAGAGTCATCCCCAGTACCCAATAGAGTGGAAAACTCAAATCAGGTATTACCTGCTTCGCCTAATACGGTATCAAATATTGCCGATGAGATACCCAGTTTAATGCCATACACAAAAGATACGCAATATAACAAAATACTTTCAGTTCAAATTACTTATGAAAACGGTGTAGAAAAAACGTTATCTGCTATATACCCACAAAAGTGGGAACTATTAAGTATGGAAAACAAAGCAAAAGCGGTACCGGGTGAATATTTTGATACAGTATTGAATAAAAATTTAACTAAAGGTAAAGAGCGCTCATCATTAAATGAAAAAAAAGGGGTAATTACCGACACAACCGATTTAGATTCAGGTACAAGAAAATCAAATACAAGTGAAACCGAAAGTAAAACTACGGTTTATACCAACCATGCAAATAAAAAGAAAGGTCAGAAAGAGTTAGAAGATGAGTTGGCAGCTTGGAAAAAAAATAAACTTGATGAAGATATCATAAAAAAACGGGTAGCTTTAGCCCAAACCCGTTGTGAGGTTGAAGGCATTGTTTCGCAAGCAAATTTTTATAATTTACAAGTGCCATATTATAAAGAGTTAAAAAATGGTAGAGTGAAACTGGTTGAAGCGATCGATGCAACTTATTATCGGTTTATTGATGCAGATAAATATATTAAGCTATTGAAGAAGTCTTATGAAGACTCAAGTGCTTTATATCCTAATGTTACCCCAAGTTTTGCCGCGATGCACCCTACCACCGAAAGATTAATCAGAGAATTTATTGCGAATAATCAACAGTTTCGTATAATTGATGGCTTGCCGGGTATGCATGCTGAAGTGTTATCGACTAATAATGTATTTCAGCAATTAGAGGCAAAAGGGAAAAATGTTGACGAATATCTAGACAAAATTGAAGTGTATACCATTCGCTTAACCGAATATGATCAAGGTAATGTATTCCCAGCCTGCCGACACTGTAGTGGCATTTTATCCAAATCAAAAGGCATTCAGATTTCAACTGGACGCATTGATGATTAAACAGAGTAAAAAATTAAGGAATTCATATTATGATAGTCAGAATAGAACTCAATCAACTAGAAAAGCGTAGTAATTACTACTTTTATAACGATACGCCGTTTAATGGCGAAGCTTACGATCATCGAGATAATCAACTTTATCAGGTATACGAAATTACCGACGGTATTATTACAGGTAGTCGAGATTATGGTGTTTTTGAAGCCAATGGTATGATAAAGGTCGATTATGAATTGTTACATAGCGGTGACTTTGATTATGAAATGAACGACATCCGTTATTCTTATCAAGGAAAACCATTTACAGGTTTATGTTATCAATATAGTTTTGGTTTTGTACAAGCCGAACATTTGTGTATTGATGGTTGGTTTGTTAAAACTATCGGTTATTATCCCGATGGTACAGGTCGAATAAAAAGATACGAAGAAAAACAAATTGATATTACCGAAACAACTGGCGATAGAGAGTGGTTATTGGAGTGGGAAAATAATGTATGTAAAAGGATTGAATCACGCTATTTAGATTATGCAGAAACAGATCATTCAGGTAATATAAAATTATATTTCAACGATCAAAAACAAATCAGCCGAGCAATTATTGAGGATGATTATGTTTATGTTTCCTTATTAGTACCTAGAGATGATTTAGGTCTTGATTTTAAAACCTTTGATGATTTATTGGCAAAACAGGATATTTTTGCCGATAACCTCTCTCTTTGGTCAATTGATGATTCATTATTTAACCAACTGTTAGATCGCGGGCTCTTAAATCAGATAACGCAGTTAGAGTTATCCTATACAAATATTGAATATTCTACCTTTGCTAGATTAGCTCAATTACCTTCTTTACAGACATTAAAATGTAAAGAGTCTTCCGTATATAAAATAGACCTCGTTGCTGCCGAAAAACAAAAACAGCAATATCGAGCACAAGCACTCGCATTATTTGCCCTACAACAAAATAGCAATATAAAAATAACCTTTAATGACGGCAGAATCGATTATTTTCAGGCATTTTTACCGGATGATTTAAAACAACAGCTTACTTAATAGATTAAAAAATCATGATAGTCAGAATAGAACTCAATCAACTAGAAAAGCGCAGTAATTACTACTTTTATAACGATACGCAATTTAATGGCGAAGCTTACGATCATCGAGATAATCAACTTTATCAGGTATACGAAATTACCGACGGTATTATTACAGGTAGTCGAGATTATGGCGCTTTACAAGCCGATGGTATGATTAAAATTGATTATGATTTGTTAACTAGCGCAGAATATTTTGATTATGAAATGAATCAGATACGTTGTTATTATCAAGGACAGCCATTTACTGGATTATATTATAATTATAGTTCTGGATTTTTATTAAGTGAAGGGCTATGTATTGAAGGTTGGGTTGTTAAGAATATTGTTTTTTTTCCTGATGGTACAGGTCGAATAAGAAAATATGAAGAAAATGACATTGATATTACCGAAACAACTGGCGATAGAGAGTGGTTATTGGAGTGGGAAAATAATGTATGTAAAAGGATTGAATCACGCTATTTAGATTATGCAGAAACAGATCATTCAGGTAATTTAGAATTATATTTCAATGAGCAAAAACAGATTGAACAAGTGATTATAAAAGATGATTATGCTTATGTGTCACTATTAGTACCTAGAGATGATTTAGGTCTTGATTTTAAAACCTTTGATGATTTACTGGTAAAACAGGATATTTTTGCCGATAACCTCTCTATCTGGTCAATTGATGATTCATTATTTAACCAATGGTTAGATCGTGGACTGTTAAATCAGGTTAAGCAATTAGAGTTATATAAAACTAAA
The DNA here is from genome assembly GCF_001690525.1 of Gilliamella sp. App6-5. Taxonomy (GTDB): domain Bacteria; phylum Pseudomonadota; class Gammaproteobacteria; order Enterobacterales; family Orbaceae; genus Gilliamella; species Gilliamella apicola_H. The sequence continues at coordinate 5,701 of NZ_LZGT01000010.1, forward strand.
ATTGAACTTTCAACCATTGCAAGATTAGCTGAGTTACCTTCTTTACAAACATTAAAATGTAAAGAAGCCTCCATATATCAAACGGATCTTGTTCGTGCCGAAAAACAAAAACAGCAATATCGAGCGCAAGCACTCGCATTATTTGCCCTACAACAAAATAG
>NZ_LZGT01000011.1 GCF_001690525.1 Gilliamella sp. App6-5
GATAGTTATATTGAAATTGATTTGATACATCTTTTCCCTCGTTCTAAAAATATATTTCCTAAACGAATCGGTACCTCATTAATTGTTTACATTCCAGCACCACTAAATGCAAAGGATTATCCAGAATCACATAAAATTATTCCTATTAATCAAAATGATAAACAGGTTGGCACTGTCATTGTATCGCTCGATCACTTTCCATTTTTTAAAAATATTGAGGATGTGAAAACAATGAATCGCCTTGATGTTCGGTTACGCGAAGCGGATTTGCTACCAGAGCGAAGTAATTTATGATTATCCCTAAACTTACTAAGTCAAGACATTAAGGTTGTCTGGTTACAAATTGAAATTCAGTCATCAGAAACTGATGATTTAGATATTTTAGAGATTGATTCATACCCTTCATTAAGTGTAATTTGGGTTCCATTATCGTAATTAACATAAAGAGATTAATATGACTAAATACATTGAATCAGACGATATTCAGTTTAGTATCATACTTTATTTACCAAAGACAGCAACACTCACATTTACTGATTTTTATCAACGTTTGGAAAATGCCTTAAAGGCTTATCAAGACAGTTTTGATTCAAACATGTGTTGGTATCTTTTTAAAAACACCGTAAAAGTGAAACCAGAAGAGTTAGTCTACAGCCCTGAGGGTTTTACTGATTTTGGGATGAAAAAACTTGCTTTAGCCTACCAAAAAATTGAAAAGAACAATGATACGCAGATTTTTTTTATTGATGGCGAACATAAAAGTTCAGGACAGGTTATCACTTATGATGTTGATAAATCATTTTTTGATGATGCTCTGATTAGTTCTGAAATTGACTTTTTTTTCACTAAATTTGAAGATTTACAACTATTAAAGCAAATCACAACCTTTGTAACAAAATTGGCTAATGTTTTTACAGATAGTTATATTGAAATTGATTTGATACATCTTTTCCCTCGTTCTAAAAATATATTTCCTAAACGAATCGGTACCTCATTAATTGTTTACATTCCAGCACCACTAAATGCAAAGGATTATCCAGAAGCACATAAAATTATTCCTATTAATCAAAATGATAAACAGGTTGGCACTGTCATTGTATCGCTCGATCACTTTCCATTTTTTAAAAATATTGAGGATGTGAAAACAATGAATCGCCTTGATGTTCGGTTACGCGAAGCGGATTTGCTACCAGAACGAAGTAATTTATGATCATTCCTAAACTTACTAAGTCAAGACATTAAGGTTGTCTGGTTACAAATTGAAATTCAGTCATCAGAAACTGATGATTTAGATATTTTAGAGATTGATTCATACCCTTCATTAAGTGTAATTTGGGTTCCATTATCGTAATTAACATAAAGAGATTAATATGACTAAATACATTGAATCAGACGATATTCAGTTTAGTATCATACTTTATTTACCAAAGACAACAACACTCACATTTACTGATTTTTATCAACGTTTGGAAAATGTCTTAAAGGCTTATCAAGATAGTTTTGATTCAAACATGTGTTGGTATCTTTTTAAAAACACCGTAAAGGTGAAACCAGAAGAGTTAGTCTACAGCCCTGAGGGTTTTACTGATTTTGGGATGAAAAAACTTGCTTTAGCCTACCAAAAAATTGAAAAGAACAATGATACGCAGATTTTTTTTATTGATGGCGAACATAAAAGTTCAGGACAGGTTATCACTTATGATGTTGATAAATCATTTTTTGATGATGCTCTGATTAGTTCTGAAATTGACTTTTTTTTCACTAAATTTGAAGATTTACAACTATTAAAGCAAATCACAACCTTTGTGACTAAATTGGCTAATGTTTTTATAGATAGCTATATTGAAATTGATTTGATGGAAAGAGTTGAAGCTATATTTCCTAAACGAATCGGTACTTCACTAATTGTTTACATTCCAGCACCACTAAATGCAAAGGATTATCCAGAAGTGCATAAAATTATTCCTATTAATCAAAATGATAAACAGGTTGGCACTGTCATTGTATCGCTCGATCACTTTCCATTTTTTAAAAATATTGAGGATGTGAAAACAATAAATCGCCTTGATGTTCGGTTACGCGAGGCGGATTTGCTACCAGAGCGAAGTAATTTATGATTATTCCTAAACTTACGAAGTCAAGACATTAAGGTTGTCTGCTTACAAATTGAAATTCAGTCATCAGAAACTGAGATAAAGACATTATGGATAAAAAATGAGGCTGCTATTGCCAAAGTAGCCAAACCCAATGGGGAGTTGTCTTTAGCTGAAAACACGGCGGCTTGGACTAAGCATCCTTTACAAGCGTGTAATATACCTAGTAGCACACTGATTGTGGGCACGGCATTACGGGTCGAGATAAATGATGCAAAGTTATCGACAAACAACAATCGAGCAAAAGATGCACAAGATAACGTGTGGTTAAAAGTCGATGTACTTGATGATAAAAACCGAAAAAGAAGTGGTTGGGTGTTAGTGAATGGTGAAGGTGCTAAGCGGGCATATTGTTGGGATTGGTTTGATTTTATGCAGATAAAAGAAACGTCCACATTAAAAGAAATCTACCTTGACGCAGACAAATCGTTAAAACGTAATAAAGACAACCATTCATTATCGCAATATAAACCAACAATAAAAGAAACATTATCTATTCTTGATAAGCAATACCCTGTTGAAACAAAAATATATACCAGTATAAAAGAAGCAAGTTTTAAAGGTATTGCAGATAAACCGATGCTATTTACGGCATTAAGTCGCTTATTAATCAATTACGAAAGCGAATGGTATAGCGAGATTGATGCTGAAGGCAAACTGCCGAAATGGGAAGCGTTAAACAGCGAGATGACGGAAAATGCTAAAAATATATTAGCGTATTTACAAACAGGTGACGAAGCAAAATTAGATGCATATTTAAGTCGTGTAGGTGAAGCAAAGTACTCCCCTGAAGCGAAAGGGTTTGAAACACTAAGACGAGAAATAAGCCGTTTTCCTGCTGATTATAAAGAATCACCATCGGAAAAGTTGACTAAAGAACAGTTTGAATCTTATGCCAAAATGGCAGCATTAGAAAAACAAGTGACAGCTTGGGAAAAGACCAAAGAGAAGATAAAAAAGATGTTATGGTGGGATGATGTTGCTAAAGGCTTGGCCAAGCTAAACCAACAAAATGACACCCCCCCAGAAAATAGCGAGACAACGGATACCACAACTCCCCCCTGCAGATACCGCCTCATCAGCCACCCTTAGTGCTGATGGGAAGGCGTGGTTTATGCATCCCGTAGCGATGATGGATTTATCTGTAAAAAAAAACATCCAATTATTTTATTAGACCAAAATGAATATGAACTTATTTTTTTAAATCAAAGAAAAAATATGGATTTATTAACCGATGCTGATTATGAAGAAGTTGCAAACGAATTAGGATGTGAATCAAAAGCACTTAAAGCTGTAGGTATAAAAGAAACAAAGGATCAGAGTTTTTATACCCATTTAGGGGATCATGTTCCTAAAATATTATTTGAGAGACATTATTTTCACAAATTAACTAATGGTAAATATGATGATGATCCTGATATATCAAATAAATCTTCATTTACTAAATATGGTTCCTATGCGAAACAATATGAACGATTAATAAAAGCATATGCTTTATCACCTCGAGAAGCTCTAATGTCAGCTTCTTGGGGAAAATTTCAAGTTATGGGAGCAAATATGCATTCAGACAAATTAAGTATTGAAGATATTCTATATAAAATTAGTCATTCAGAAAAAAATCATTTAATTACACTAAAAGGTTATTTATTGAAGAATAAAAATGCTTTGGAAGCATTAAAATCAAAAAAATGGGATTCATTTGCTTTGTATTATAATGGCAGTGGTTATAAAAAGAATAATTATGATGTTCTTATAAAAGAAATCTATGAAAAGCTATAAACAAGTAAAATATTGGAATTATAAATGAATAAAATAATTATATTCAGTGTACTATTAGTGAATTTTGCATTTGCTAATACAACAAAAAAATGTGATGAAGACTCATTTGAGGAAGTAAATATAACCACTTTTTCTGGCAGTCATATGAATTTAAAAAATCAATATTGTCCATATTCTAAAACCGAACCAATAGATTATATAGGATATCAATTATTAACTATTAAAGTTGATAACCAATTATATACTTATAAAAATAATGTTAGTGATAATGGATATTCCAGTAGAGAAATGTTCTATTCTAAACTAGGGGTATTTGGTATTGCTGAAGCCAATACAGGCAATTCTCCTTTAACGATAACATATTTGACTATTAAAGATAATAAATTATTTTTATTGGGGAAAATCACGTTTGAGAGACGTATGGGAAACATAATTGGTGAGCCTTATATTGAAAATAGAAGTGATGAAACTAATAAAATTATAGACAACATGTTTTTATTAAATAAAAAAAATATTTTGGGAGAATATCCTTTAAATTTTTATGAAAGCTTATTGTTTATTTTAGTTGATAAATTCAAACAAAATGTTTCAAAATATGAAATAAATAAATTGTTAATTAAGCTATCAGAATATCCAGATTTGAGTAATTTTTATAGACAAAAAATCTTTTTTAAAGATCATTCTTTATGTACATATAATAAAAATCTAATTGAAATGGATGCCTTTGGTTGTCAAATAGGACATAAGCAATTATCCATTTGTTATAATTATTTTGATAAAGGTGATCTAATATACAGATATGGTAATAAAAACAAAATAGAATTAGAGTTGCGGAAAGAAATTTCAGATCAGAAAGTTTTAATAAATTCATTAGTTTTTAAAAAAAATATTTGGCATTATGAAGTAAATACATCTCTTGAAAATGCAGGAGTTTTAATAAAAAAGAATGGCAAGAATATTACGTTTCTTAAATGTGAAAATGACAGTGCAGAACCTTTAATATTTGATCCTATATGGGATTAAAAAACAAGATAATCTCTATTATCCCGATGGTTAAAAGTCGGGGTGCTTGATGATAAAAACCGACAAAAGAGTGGTTGGGTGTTAGTGAATGGTGAAGGTGCTAAGCGGGTCTGTTGTTGGGATTGGTTTGATTTTACGCAGATAAAAGAAACAGCCACATTAAAAGAACTCTACCTTGACGCAGACTAATCGTTAAAACGCAATAAAGACAACCATGCATTATCGCAATATAAACCAACAATAAAAGAAACGTTATCCATCCTTGATAAGCCACCCTGTTGAAACAAATAGATATACCAGTATAAAAGAAGCGAGTTTTAAAGGTGTTGCAGATAAACCGATGTTATTTAATGCCTCATGCGGTCTTTCGGTGTTATAAATCGTTAACCATTCTTCGGTTATTCTCCTTGCTTGTGCTAAGTTGTTAAAAAGATATAAATCGAGTACTTCAGTACGATAGGTGCGATTAAATCGTTCAATGTACCCGTTTTGATATGGGCTACCGGGCGCTATATAATCAATGGCTATATCATGTGATTTAGCCCAGTTTATAAATGTTTTTCCTGTAAATTCTGGTCCATTATCGACGCGTATTTTTAATGGATACCCATGATATTCAGCCAGTTTATCTAAGTAACGGGTAATCCTTCCTGCTGGTAAGCTTACTGCAATATCAATCCCTAACGCCTCACGATTAAAGTCATCGATGACATTGAATGTCCTAAAGCGACGTTGATTACGACTACTGTCACTCATAAAATCCATTGACCAACATTCACCTTGTTTATTGGGGACTAATAACCTTTCCGGGCATCGTGGAGGAATGCGTTTTTTACGCTTTACCCTGAGATTAAGCTTTAATTCACAATACACCCGATATACCCGTTTATGATTCCATTGATAGCCGAGCTTTCTGATACGATTAAAACATTTAGGAAAACCCCAGCGTAAATGCCGGTCTGTGACAGCATTCAACACCGAAATAATCACTGAATCATCCTGTAACTTAGGTTGATAATAGTAAGCACAACGGCTTAAGCCAACAATAGCACAACTCATAACAATAGTAACTGAATGATTTTGTTGTAGTTGCTGTGCCCACATTTTACGTGCCTTGGTGGGCACTAAAGCTTTTTTATGATTTCTTCCTGAAGCTGGGATTTTAAGCTCAGTTCGGCAAACATCTGTTTAAGCTT
>NZ_LZGT01000012.1 GCF_001690525.1 Gilliamella sp. App6-5
AGAAAAAATAGAGCAAATCTCACTAGATGCGCTTGTCCCTCAAAATCATCTTATTCGTAAAATAGCTAAAGTCATTGATTTTGAATTTATTCGAGAAGCGGTAGCACCACTTTATTGCCCTAATAATGGTCGTCCAGCAGAAGATCCGGTCAGACTGTTTAAAATCATGCTATTGGGGTATCTTTTCGGTATCCCCAGTGAACGTCGTCTGGTTCAGGAAATTCAGGTCAATTTAGCTTACCGCTGGTTTCTGGGAATGGGATTAACTGAAAAAGTGATTGACGCCTCAACACTTAGCCAAAATCGTCGCC
>NZ_LZGT01000013.1 GCF_001690525.1 Gilliamella sp. App6-5
TCTTAGTCGTAGCAGCAACAGATGGTCCTATGCCACAAACTCGTGAGCACATTCTTTTAGGTCGTCAAGTAGGTGTTCCTTACATCATCGTATTCTTAAACAAATGTGATATGGTTGATGATGAAGAGTTATTAGAATTAGTTGAAATGGAAGTACGTGAACTTCTATCTCAATACGATTTCCCAGGTGATGACACACCAGTTATTCGTGGTTCAGCGCTTAAAGCGTTAGAAGGCGAAGCAGCATGGGAAGACAAAATTGTTGAATTAGCTGAAGCATTAGACAGCTATATCCCAGAGCCAGAACGTGATATCGACAAACCATTCCTATTACCAATTGAAGATGTATTCTCAATTTCAGGTCGTGGTACAGTGGTCACAGGTCGTGTTGAACGCGGTGTTATCAAAGTTGGTGAAGAAGTTGAAATCGTGGGTATCAAACCGACAACTAAAACAACTTGTACTGGTGTTGAAATGTTCCGTAAATTACTTGACGAAGGTCGTGCGGGTGAAAACGTTGGTGTATTACTACGTGGTACAAAACGTGAAGAAATCGAACGTGGTCAAGTACTTGCAAAACCAGGTTCAATTACACCACATACTGATTTTGAATCAGAAGTGTATATCTTAAGTAAAGATGAAGGTGGTCGTCATACACCATTCTTTAAAGGTTACCGTCCACAGTTCTACTTCCGTACAACTGACGTAACAGGTACTATCGAATTACCAGAAGGTGTAGAAATGGTCATGCCTGGTGATAACATCAAAATGACAGTATCATTAATTCACCCAATCGCGATGGCTGAAGGTTTACGTTTTGCGATTCGTGAAGGTGGTCGTACTGTTGGTGCTGGTGTTGTTGCTAAAGTTATTAAGTAATTTAACTTGCTACCATAAAGCGCAGCTATTGATGCGCTTTATAATTAGTAAAAAAGGTGCACATTGTGCACCTCAGATTGATGACAAAGAACTCGCTTTTTGGCGAGTTCTTTGATCTAATAGAGAGGAGTCCATTATAAGAGAAGTTCTTCTATGCTAAAAAAACCAACTCCAACGTAATGCTTTCAGCCATATTGCTCAATTGATGGCAATTGAGATAGATTGAGTGGCTTGTAGCTTTTCTTCCCAATTTTTACTTGCATAGATGGGCACTACAGTTTTTTATAATTTTTTGTTGAAGCTATTATTTTAAACTCAGTTCAGCAAACCAGTTTAAGCTTTCGATTTTTCGCCTAGAGTTCTTTTAAACCTTTGATATCTGCGTTTTGCATACTGCCGTATTTATAGCAAAGTGCACCTCTCCAATAAAAGTAATGTATAATCAACATGGTGGGCATACTCCTAAAAATATGAAGAGAATTACAAACGCTAAAGGCAGAAAATAATGTCATTATCTTTAAAAGAAAAATTGAAATTATCAGTTATTGAAAAAGAAAAAAAGGCAATTCTTCAAAATATCTCAAATAAATTACGGATTGATAGTGATTCAATAACGTTTGAATTGCATAATTATAATGTTTTTTTGTCAAAATTTATTGATAATATTGAATATCAGCTTGTTGATTTATCAGTAAATGAAAATTTATTATTTAGCCGATTTTGTAATTTTTTGAGTAGTATTAATAATAATGATTTAGTAGTTTTCCAAATTATCACTTGTAATACATATTATTATTTAAAATTGCATATTAATAACATTAAGCAAAATCCAACATTATTTTGGAATATGAAAGTAAAGAATAGTAACAAGACGCTAGAGTGTTTGCTCTTTGCCATAAATAACTCTTTTGGGTTTTCAATTTTACCAACAGAGAATTTTTATGAATTAAGAATATGGAATGATAATAATCATATTATGGAAAATCGTAAATATCTAAATAATAATATAGACATTATAAAGTTTAAGTAGTAGCTACTATATAGCTTGATTAATTTCTTTATCCTCACCGCACCAGATAAGTATGAACCACTAGACGCAAATGATAACCAAGAATAACAGATTCGCTCCTTCCTTACCAATCTGAACGGTTGTCAGGAAGAGTTGACCGATAAAATGGCAAAATATTATGAGAACATAGCTATCGGCTCTGGGGTAGACGCATTCAGGAAATTGATTACGAACCAATTAAGCAGATCAAACATAAATGATGAAAAACACGGGATTTTTCCCGTGTTTTTGTTTTTTGGACGTTATTAAAAGTGGTGAAAACTAACAATAATAGTTATTGCCCACTTTTGTCATTGCTGCTTTCGGTATGAATAACGTTAATATAGCTAGGGATGGTTGGCGCATTAACATAAAAGAATACCCATTGAATCCCGTCTATTTTTTTGGTTTGACGTAAATATTGTTTTAGTAATATATCGTCCTGAGTATCATCTTCTGATTGCTGATGTATATAATGATCAATAAACTCATTATATGTATCTTCATCAGTCGTTAAATATCCATTGTGATTTTCACAATATTGTTTATATAAATCGAATAATTTGTCGACAAAAACATTATATTCTTTTTCAATATCAAACGTTTTAGGATTACTATACCCCAAAGTCGCAAAAATCTTATCAGCAATAGCAGAACCGGAATTTGATTTTTTTAATGCAGAAAAGGCTAGATAACCAGGTAAAAGAAATACTAATCCCATAGCAGCCATAAGAAGTAGCGAAAAATTATTTTTAGAAAAGGCCATTACTACAAAATAAAAGAAAGTAAATGCCCCCAATCCTCCAGCACCAATAAGGAAAATAAGCGGTAAAATAGGTATATTTAGTTTTGTATTGTTAGCTTCTGTTCCCTCTGTTGCATAAGGATGTAACCATAAAAGCTTATCGGCAGGACGGCGTAATGCATAAGCAAAATAGGTTCCACCAGCTAGTGGATCAACAACCGCCTCCACGTAGTCTCCCTCATTAAAAAAGGTTCGACAAAATGCGCCTTCAATCACCTTATCACCTAATTTACAACAAAAATACTGCTCAATATCGGTTGTGTCGTAATCAGTGTTTTCAATTTTTGCTGCAGTTATTTTCATACTATTAGCCATAGAAACTAAATCTAAATGCCCTATTGTTAGTAAATTGACATCAGAGCGTCCAGCTAGTTTGCGAGCATTAAGATAACTTTCTTGCGTGTCATAGACCTCCAGATCGGTGATATAACCAGTAATAATTTGGTAATAATGGTTAGCGCCTATATTCTGTTCCATATTTTTTATTCCTTATATTTATCTGTTCAATTATTTGTTATTTTTTGTTTCGTTCATCAATGACTTTAACCCAATTAGGTAAAGTTGGCGTTCTACAGTAGTAATCTGTTAATGCTTTAAATTCTTTTAACTTTTCAAAGTCAGGGCTCTGTGGATCGTTAAATATTTCAGGATCATTGATTCGATACAATTTTTTAAAGCGTTCCTTTTCTTTTTCAGAATCATATTTCCACGGTTTTTCATACCCCAAACAGGCATAAATTTGATTGGAAATAAAAGAGTATCCTCCTCCACCTATCAAAAAAACAGCAATAATTGCAATGATCCAACCCAAAAAACTGTATTTAAATATGTTAAAAATATAATTTAATGAACAACCGTTAAATAGTTCAATAATTAACAAAAAAAGCAGGATAACAACGGCAAATATCGTCATCAAAATAAAACTAACTTTTAAAAGTGCGAAGGTTGTTAAACCAATATTTTGTGGGAAAATTATCGCATGTTGTTTTGGAATTCGTACGGCATAAGGCTGATAAACATCATTTTTTTGTGGCTTAACAAGCATTTCAACATAATCGCCCTCATTAAAACCAATCGTGTTAAGCCTTCCCTCTACTTTTTTATTGCCGATCTGGCAACAAAAGCGTTGCCCTTTTAAAGGTGGGCGACAACAAATAAAAAAGCAAATCAATGCTATAATTGAACAAAACACCGCATAAAGATCTTTTTCTATTCGATCCGTCGCCGTCAACTTAGTGTCAGTTTCTTGGTTATTTTGGCTTACCGTTAAACAACTGACTGTTCCTTTTAATAAACAAAAATCATTCTTCACAAATCACTCTCATTAATTAATTGATTATTATTAAATATTATTTTTGAGATATCAATCTTATCTTTTAATCCACTATCAAGAGAAGTTATCAAAAAAGCATAATTCTAATCATATTAAAAATATCAATCAACTAAAAAAGATATTTGAAGTTATCAACTTTACTTATTCAATCAGTTTGAGTATATAATGGTCGCCTTGTCGATAAAAACAACAAATGGAGGTTGTAATGATCACCCATATTAGCCCATTCGGATCCATGGATTTACTTGCTCAAGCTGAAGTCGATATTTTAAAAAAATCAGCCAATAGCGAGCTTTATAAATTGTTTAGAAATTGTTCATTGGCCACGCTTAATGCTGGAATTAAGACTGATAATACAAAAGATCTATTAGATAGATTCCAGTCTTTCGAAATTAATGTCATTAGTAAAGAGCGTGGCGTTAAATTAGAATTAGTTAACGCACCAGAAAGCGCTTTTGTTGATGGGCGAATTATTCGTTCGATCCAAGCCAACTTGTTTGCTGTATTACGTGATATCCTTTTTTTAAATAGTCAAATCAGCGCTGTTAAAGAGCTTATCTCTAATATCAAATTTGAAAGAGATCATTCGTTTTATATTACAAACTTGGTTTTTTCAATTTTACGTAATGCCAATGCGCTCCATGTGGGGGAAGAACCCAATTTAGTTGTCTGCTGGGGTGGGCATTCAATTAACGAAAACGAATATTATTATGCTCGCCAAGTGGGCATGCAATTGGGCTTACGTGAGCTGAACATTTGTACCGGTTGTGGTCCTGGTGTGATGGAAGCGCCAATGAAAGGCGCTGCGGTTGGTCATGCACAGCAACGTTATAAAGACAGCCGCTTTATTGGTATGACCGAGCCATCAATTATTGCAGCGGAACCGCCTAATGCGCTAGTGAATGAACTAATCATTATGCCTGATATCGAAAAACGCCTTGAAGCTTTTGTGCGCATGGCGCATGGCATTATCATTTTCCCGGGTGGACCGGGTACTGCCGAGGAGTTACTTTATATTCTGGGTATTTTATTAAACCCAGCTAATCAACAACAAACACTTCCTCTTATCTTGACAGGACCTAAAGAATGCGAGGGCTATTTTGCATCAATAGATAATTTTATTCGTAGCACATTAGGTGATGAGGCAACCAAGCTTTACCAAATCGTGATCGACTCGCCCGAACAAGTGGCACGTATTATGAAAGATGGCGTTAAACATGTTAAATCTTCACGCTTAAAAACCGGCGATGCTTATGGGTTTAATTGGCTACTGAAAATTGATGAATCGCTACAACATCCTTTTGAGCCAACGCACACCAATATGGCGTCATTAAATCTTCATCGTGATCAACCTGTCGAACTATTAGCCGCTGATTTGCGCCGTGCATTTTCTGGTATTGTTGCTGGTAACGTGAAAGAGTTTGGTATGAAACAAATTAGCGAACATGGTCGATATAAATTACAAGGTGATATTGAAATTATGCAGCAACTTGATAATTTATTGCGTAGTTTTGTTAAACAAGACCGAATGAAATTACCAGGGGGAAGTGCTTATCAACCTTGCTATGAAATTTGTTATTAAAAATAATATTCGTCGCAAATTTAATCGAAAATAAATCCAATCTTAACCGCCGATAAACCTCGGCGGAATAATTTTAACGATTGATAATTGAGATGATTTTTAAAAATCACCTAAAATATCTAATGCTTCTGAAACTTTTTTAACGGCAAAAATCTGCATATTTTCGGGCTTTTTCTTGGGCATATTAGCGATTGGCACGATTGCTTTTTTAAAACCATGCTTAGCGGCTTCAGATATGCGTTCTTGCCCACTCGGTACAGGTCGAATTTCACCGCCAAGGCCAATTTCACCAAATATAACAACATCTTGTGGTAGCGGACGATTGCGAAAACTGGATACCAGCGCCGCTATCAATGCTAAATCCGCACTAGTTTCGGTGACTTTAACCCCCCCAACCACATTAACAAAAATATCTTGATCGGCCATTTGTAACCCGCCATGCCGGTGTAATACCGCAAGCAATAATGCCAGTCGATTTTGATCTAATCCAACGGTTACACGTCTTGGATTACCATACATAGAATGATCGACAAGTGCTTGGATTTCAACCAGTAATGGTCGGGTACCTTCCCACAGTACCATGACCGAACTACCCGGTAGCATCTCATCGCCACGGCTTAAAAAGATTGCGGATGGATTACTAACCTCTTTTAAACCTTGTTCAGTCATCGCAAATACCCCCAGTTCATTCACCGCCCCAAAGCGATTTTTATGACTGCGTAGCGTTCTAAAACGAGAATCAGCATCACCATCTAATAAAATTGAACAGTCAATACAGTGCTCAAGTACTTTTGGCCCTGCTAGCGAACCATCTTTGGTTACATGCCCAACCATAATAATGGCAATTCCTTTCGTTTTAGCAAACCGCGTTAAATAGGCAGCTGTTTCGCGAACTTGTGCAACACTACCGGGGGATGATTGGATATCAGTAAGGTGCATCACTTGAATAGAGTCAATTACCATAAGTTTAGGTTGTGACTGTTCGGCAAGCAGGCAAATTTGCTCAATGCTTGTTTCGGACAGCATATTGATATTATCTGCCGGTAAACCCAAGCGATGTGCACGCATCGCAACTTGTTGAAGTGATTCTTCACCTGTTACATAAAGTGTATTCATTTGTGATGATAGCTTACTCATGGTTTGCAGTAACAACGTACTTTTACCTGCACCAGGATTACCCCCAATTAAAATCGCGCTACCCGGTACGACGCCTCCACCAAGCACACGATCAAATTCTGAAAAACCTGTTGAAAATCTTGGCAGTGCCTCTAAGCTGATTTCAGATAATTTTTGAATTTTTGCTTGACCAATGCCACTACCCGCATAACCGGTCAATCTATCATTACGCGAAGCGGTACTTGCAAGCCTCACTTCAGTTATGGTATTCCATGCATGGCAAGCACTACATTGTCCTTGCCAACGCGGATAGTCTGCGCCACAATCATTACAAACATAAGCTCGCTTTACCGCTTTTGCCAATTTAATCTCCTAACCTTCACTTAATAAACTGGTTGATAAAATGCACCATAAACCCGTTAAATCAGCATAATTAATACTGATTCGTGCCTTTTCAACTACTTTGGGTTTGCCATGATAGGCAACGCCTAAACCCGCTATACGAATCATCATTAAATCATTGGCTCCATCACCAATTGCCACTGTTTGCTCAATGGGGATATTAAGTGTTGCAGCTAATTGTTGTAATGTCCTTGCTTTATATTTTGCATCAACAATTTGGCCATTCACTTTACCGGTTAACTTGCCATGTTTAATTTCTAACTCATTGGCATAAACTTCAACTAATTTTAACTTTTGCTTTAAGTGATCAGCAAAATAGGTAAAGCCACCTGACACAATAGCAACATGCCAATTTTTTTTGTGCAATTCTTTTACTAAATAGGTCAACCCAGGCGTAAGAGGTAAGTTGTCTTTTACTTGCTGTAAAAGATCTTGATGTGCACCTTTTAACGTTGCCACACGTTTGCGCAAACTCGTTGCGAAATCAAGTTCACCACGCATCGTTTGTTCAGTCACGTCCGCAACTTGCTGCCCGACACCATGCAATTTAGCCAGTTCATCAATACATTCAATGCCAATAGCTGTTGAGTCCATATCCATCACCAATAAACCCGATGAACGGAGCGTGGGTAAATTGTCTATTGGCGAAACATCGATACCTAATGTTAATGAAATACTCTTGGCTTTTTTCGGCATGACACCGGCAATACGAACAATCTGATAGGTTTTGATTTTCCATGATGATACAATCACCATAGGCATAGCAAGTTGATCTTGGAATTTTGATAAGACTGTTTTATTTAATTTTTTGCCATAAATAATCCAACCTGTTTTACCGGCATTATAATCTAAAGGAACCACTTCACAACCATTTAATGAAAGTGGTAATCCTTGCCAATGTTGGATATTTTCAGGTAAATCATTGTAGGTGAGCGTGTAAGCCATATTAGAAAGTCTTCAGAACATAAAACAAGCCCAAAATTTACCATAACTACTACAGATTGTCCAAGTTCGGATTTCGTTATTCTCTACGTGCTTTTATACTAAAACGCCATGTTACCTGAAACTTTTTGACAAAATAAAATTTAAACTTGACGCGTTATAGTTTGTGCTAGTCTATTTATAGTCATCAATTGATAAATAAAATAGACTTACTTAATTAAACACAAGCAAATGAATTATATTTTCTTTAATACTGCATAGAAAAAGCCATCACCACCATTTTCAGTAGGTAAAAATTGTTTAAGATCACCTTGTAATTTAGCGCGGGTGTTTTCTTGCAAAAAACGCTCTATTTGTAATTTATTTTCGTCTGGTAGAATGGAACAAGTGGCATACACCAAAGTACCACCTGTTTTTAAATATGCCCAAATGTTATTTAAAATCGCATATTGCAATGCAGTTAACTGCGCTATATCGCTATCTCTTCTTAGCCATTTTATATCTGGATGTCGGCGAATAACGCCTGTTGCCGAGCAAGGAGCATCAAGCAAAATGCGATCAAATTGTTGTCCTTCACACCATTGTTCTGGGGTTAATCCATCACCAATTTTAACTTTGGCGTGTAGATTTAAGCGTGTTAAGTTTTCGTGAATGCGCTTAACTCGACTAGGATCAATATCAACAGCTAAAACTTGTGCTTTTGGGGCAACTTCTAAAATATGTGTGGTTTTACCACCAGGTGCTGCACACATATCCAAAATATGCTCGCCATTTTGTGGTGCTAACAAATAAGCTGCATATTGAGCGGACAGATCTTGTACCGTAACAGCGCCATTATCAAAATATGGTAATTTAGTCACATTGACTGGCGACAATAATCGCAGTGCACTAGGTAGTTCAGCAAAGGTGTCAGACTCAATTTGTTGCTCAGCAAGTAATTGTTGGTACTCAGTGACTGTATATCGATTAAGATTAACCCGTAACCACATGGGTGGCTTTTGATTATTAGCATTAACAATAGCCTGCCACTGCTGTGGATAGGCATGTTTAAGGCGAGTTAACAGCCAATTTGGGTGTAATGATTGCTGGTTTTGTTGCTTGCTATCTTGCGTAAATTTCTGTTGTAATGAGGTTTGCTGGCGTAAAAATTCGCGTAATACGCCATTGATTACACCCTTAAGCTGTGTTTTTTTCAGTGTGTTGACAGCATTCACTGTTTCGCCAACTGCGGCATGTTCTGGGATTCGGGTATAAAGAATCTGATAAATTCCCACTAACAATAAATAGTGCAAAATTCTATTTTTACCGGTTAACACTTTACTCATTAAGGTGTGAATATAAAAATTAAGTTCTGGTAATACTCGCATCACACCAAAACAGATCTCTTGCACCAACGCTTTATCTTTATCGGCTATTTTATAATTTAAAGTTATCAATGTCGCACTTAATGATTGCCCTTCTTCTAGCACATTAAAAATAGCTTGTGCACAAATAGCTCGAATATTTTGATGTGATCGATTATTCATAATGATAGTGACCTAAATTCAAAAATATGCTGATTATAAAATTAATGATCCAACCCAACCAGCAATAAATAACGGAATATTAAAATGGGTAAATGTTGGGATAACGCTATCGCGAATGTGGTCATGTTGCCCATCATGATTTAGCCCTGAAGAAGTGGCTAAAATGGTATCTGATGGCGGCGATCCTGCATCACCAATTGCACCAGATGCGCCAATTAAACAGACGGTTGCAATTGGCGAAAAGCCAAGCTGCACACAAAGAGGCACATAAACGGCAGCAATAATAGGGACTGTCGAAAATGATGAGCCAATACCTAAGGTAATAATCAACCCAATCAACATCATAACAAAAGCAGCAATCACTTTATTGCCAGCAAATAAAGCTGCGCTATGAATCACTAGTGGTTCGATTTCATGAGTCTGTTTTAATACTTCGGCAAAGCCTTGTGCTGAAATCATCACAAAACCGATCATTGCCATCATTTTGATGCCATCAGTAAAAACACCATCCGCTTCGCCCCATTTAATCGAACCCGATACAATAAAGCAAATAAAACCAATTAAAGCCCCTAAAATCATCGATCCAGTATAAAGCTGAACAGTAAAGGAAAGAACAATGGCCAGTAGTGAAACAATCAGTGAGCGCTTATTCACATTGTTTAACGCATCTAAATTCGCTACGCCTCGAATAATTTTATATTCTCTAGGTTTACGATAACTGACAAAGATCGCCCATAATAACCCCATAAACATACCTAACGCTGGAATGGCCATTGCATGCATCACATTAACATGGCTCACATCCATACCTGATGCAGTAATATTTTTTAATAATATTTGATTTAAAAAGATATTCCCAAATCCCACCGGTAAAAACATATAAGGCGTAATTAGCCCAAATGTCATAATACAAGCTATCATCCTTCTATCGAGCTGTAATCGCGACATCACATATAAAAGTGGCGGAATTAAAAGTGGAATAAAGGCAATATGAATAGGAATAACATTTTGTGAGGAAATACTAACTAACGCAATAATGACTATCAAAATCCATTTAATACGTTTTTTCGCATCGCTTGAGGTAAGCTGCTTGATCGCTTTATCTGCCAATAATTCAGGTAAGCCAGATTTTGATATTGCCACTGCAAATGCACCTAACATCGCATAAGAAAGCGCAATATTTGCCCCATTGCTGATCCCAGTATTGAATGCATCAATGGTTTCTTTCAACGATAAATGGCTAAATAGCCCACCAACAAATGCACCAATAATTAAGCTAATAACGACATGAACACGGCAAAGAGATAAAATTAACATACAAATTACCGCAACCACAACTGCATTTATTGACGAGAACAAATCAAGCACTGTATTCATAAATAGATTCTTAGTTGAGAAGCAAAGCTTATTATTTTAGGTGATAGATATTGAAAGTGCAATCAATAGTGTATACTCACTTCTTCTTAATATATAAAACTAAACGCGTGTTGCTAAAGAATGTTAAAAATAGAAAGCCTTATAGGCAAATAAGGCTATTGTGGAGTGCGGTGAATGAGAAATAATATAGACGGACATTTTTTATTAATTGGTTTAATGGCTTACCCTATTCGCCATAGTTTATCCCCTCAAATGCAAAATACCATTTATGCTAAACTGAATGTACCTTATGTTTATTTAGCATTTGAAGTTGATCAAAAAAAACTGCCTGATGCAATTAAAGGAATTCGAGCATTGGGTTTACGTGGTAGTGCGATATCTATGCCTAATAAACAGCTTGTCTGCCAATATCTTGATAAGCTAACACCAGCTGTCGAATTGAGTGGAGCATGTAACACTATTTCAAATGATAATGGGGTTTTAACTGGTTATAACACTGATGGAATGGGTTATATGCGTATGCTTAAAGAAGCCAACATTAATGTGATAGGAAAAAAAATAACTATCCTTGGTGCGGGTGGCGCTGCGACAGCCATTGTGGCACAAGCTGCGCTTGATGGTGTAAAAGAGATCACCATCTTTAACCAAAAAGATGAGTGCTATGCCAAGATCGAAGCGGTTGCAAAAAAATTGAATCAAAATACCCAATGTCATGTGCGTGTTATCGATCTGGCTGATAAAGATCAGCTACGCCAAGAAATTGCAACGAGTGCGGTTCTTTGTCATGCAACAGGTGTGGGGATGAAACCATTAGAAGGACAAAGCTTAATTACTGATCCAACAATGTTAAATCCTGATCTTGTTGTTACAGACTGTATTTACAGTCCACGTAAAACAAAACTACTCGAAATAGCTGAACAACAAGGCTGTAAAACATTAAATGGTATAGGTATGATGTTATGGCAAGGCGCTGCGCAAATAAAAATTTGGACAGGTGAAGAGGCCCCCATTGAATATGTGAAAGAACAAATGGGCTTTAATGATTAGTTGAATTAAGTGTTATTACATTACATCAACTTGTTTTATTTGATCTAACCCATAAAATAAAACCCTATAATAAAAGCAACGGCGATTAACAGGATATAAAATGAAAACAGTCACTATCAAACAACTTGAGATCGGTTTGGGCGCACCCAAAATTATTGTGCCAATTATCGGTAAAACTAAAGCGGAATTAATTGATGAAGTTAAGTTTTTACAATCTATTGATTTTGATGTTTTAGAGTGGCGCGTTGATCACTTTACGAACGTTGATAATATCAATGCAGTCAAAGAGATAGCAAAGACAATAGGCGATTTATTACCGAATAAACCGCTTTTATTCACCTTTAGAACCGCAAATGAAGGTGGTGTCAAACCATGGCCATTAACATCATATATTGAATTAAACAAAGAAATGGCTTGTAGTGGACTTGTCGATTTGATTGATGTCGAATTATTTATTGGCGATGATTACGTAAAAGATATGATTACTGTTGCACACAAAAACCAAGTATTTGTTGTTGCATCAAACCATGATTTTGAAAAAACCCCCGCTAAAAGCGATATCATCTATCGATTAAGAAAGATGCAAGACCTTGGTGCCGATATACCTAAAATTGCCGTCATGCCACAAACAACTAATGATGTGTTAACCTTGCTTGCTGCAACAACTGAAATGAACGAAAAATACGCCACAAAACCCATTATTACCATGTCGATGGCCGGTCTTGGCGCTGTTAGCCGTATAGCAGGTTCAACATTTGGCTCAGCAATGACCTTTGGTGCTGCTAAAAATGCATCAGCACCCGGTCAATTAGATGTCAAACAATTACGATATATTTTAGACGCATTATATCAAAGCCACAGTTAATCGCTTAAATCACTAGGTTAGGGGCTGTTGATCTTCTACTTTTACAATAAACGAACGCATTGCAACACACTAGAAGGTATTTTATATCGAATTTGAATACCATAGCTATGGTTATCATAGGTACAGTCCCATTTGATGAGCTTCAACGAATAAAAAGATATAATTGCAGACAGACACGTATTTTTGACATATGGCATTAACATATGAACATATTATTTTCGACATATACCAAGTTTTTTGATATTGAAATTGAGAACAATAAGGCAGTTGAAATTAGAAAAGCGATTATTCATAATTTTAGAAAGCCTTTTATAAAACAAGATATGCAAACCCATGGTCCGTTGTGGAATCAATACATGGCGCCCCAAGGAGCAATGGATATTCGCCATCTTGATATGGATATAAATATACAGGGTTATATACTAGTTGATGGAAAAGGAAAGAATATGCAGCTATATTTATCTTCTTTAAAAAATTTTTTATCTTATCTTGAAAATAGACGTGATGGTTTATTTCCGGCTACTTATTTTGTTAATAAAGATTTTACCTTTTGTCTTGGCGAAAATGGCGAAAGAGGAACAATGAAACCTATTTATGTATATAAAGGAATAAAAATCTAAACAAAATCAGGATAACGTATTTACCCACTAAAACTGAGTCTGCCAAAGGGGAAAGATATACGGCACCTTAAGAAATAACAACAGGCTTTTGCTACTGATGTTTATTAGGTCAGTCTCAAACGTTACATTCTTCGTGGAGCTATTTGTCAATATGTATTGCGATTTCATTGATGAAAAAAGGCATTTGCAGATTTAAAAAAAATAATGCGCTTATGGGATATAAATGATAATTCACAGCGGTTAATGAATTTATTCTTTGAGCAATTAGTACGTTCTAAATGGGATAGGCACAGAATATATAACTTTGCTTTTGTATATATAAAAGATAACTTATCTGATTCGGATTATGATGATATACCTGAAGCTGCTTTTGATTATTTAGCGGATATAGAATCATCGATTATTGGTTATTGTAGCTATGATTCATTTTTGAAAATTCCTGATGAGCCACACAATAAAAATGAACTAATAGCTTATGTTAGAGGTCAAAAATGGAAGAATTGATGTATCTATAATAACTTTTATTTAAAGTTAGCTGGAATATGTTTAATTTACTCATTCAAATTCCAATTCTTGGTGTGATAGATGTATTCATCACACATATTGCCACTTAAGGTTTAAATTATTTACTCGGTATAAAAATACATCATACTAAAATATTTGTATCAATAAATCCAATCTCGAAAATATTTACTTTCATTTTGTATTAATTTCAAATTTTCTTTTAACTCTTTTACGTCTCTTAATTCTTCTGCTTCACGAGGTAAGTTACGAATTAATAAATTTGCATTTTTCATTAATAGTTTAAACAAATGATTGGAGCTATTGCACCGCTATATACTATTTCGTGTTTATCATACCTATTATTTATAAATCTGATACTACAAATTTTATTAACTAAAAAAACTCAAAATAGAATGGTCCATCCATAAAGATAAAATGGACTATGTTCTTTTGTTGAATTTTATGAGCTTCTTTTAACCATCAGTTTAATATAATTACTGTGAAATCGTCCCATTTTTCGTCTGGAAAGCAAATATCTCCGATTTGAAAATATATTTCCGAAAATACTTGAGTTGATATTTTACTTTTTGATACACGAATAGTATCAGAAGTAATTATTAAATTAATCATTATAGTTACACAATCCAAAAACTGTATATTCTATTTTAAAAAATTTATTTTAACTTGCTTAGCTTCAAAATTATTTCTTTATAATCATTTTTATAAAAATCATTTTTAGCTTTATTATACATTTCTTCAAAAGAAGCGATAAATAGATCTATATAGTTATTTGGAATGGATTCATTACGATTTAAAATCTTTTTTATTTCAATGTAAAAATTTCTTTCTGATTTCGCTTTAGGACTTATATTTAGAATTGATAATAGGTAATCCCATTTTTTGTTGTCCTTATAAAACTGAGGAAATTCAGTAATAAATAAAGAAACATAGTAATCAATTTTCTTAATAGTTTTTAATTCATTGAAAAAATCAAAAAAATCATTTAAAGGAGGCAGGCTATATCGTTCTATCATATTACCTATACAAGATACGATATTTATAATGGTTTCTTTGTTTAAATTTTCATTTTTATACAATTGGATTAATTGTTCAGCTAATGAGATATCAGTGAAAAACTTTTTATAATACAAAGAGTATTCTTTTCTAGTAAGTTTTTCTAAATCAGATATCAGCTTTGATAGCGCTATATAATCATTTCCTCTATCCCAAGTTTTAATTTTGTAAGTAAGAATCTTTAAAAGATCAAGATTTTTTTCTAATTGCGTCACTAGCATGCACCTATACCAGTAAACTTACCATTATTTTTCACACTCATGATATTTCCTTTAGGGAGTATTTAATTATTTCGCTCACTCAGTGGAGTAACTTCGAAAGGCGCCCAAATTGGCCGTTCCCATTGTATGAAATTATTAGTTAGGATTTCTTTTATATAACTTTCAAATTTAGAATTAAAGTATTTATCAGAAATTATTGTTATTTCAAAGGTATAATGTTCATCGCATAATAATTCACTAAGCCTATCAATTTTGTCAATAACAGCAATACTAAAATTATCCAATTCAGCTCTAGCAATATAACGACCTTTTTCATCTTTACAGGATAATTTACATTTAAATGCTTGTTCTATCTTAGTCAGCATTTCTTTAAATGAATTATTATTATCAATTAATACAAAAGTTAACCATCTTTTATGTATATTCATCTAACTCTCCATCTTGCAAGCCCATTTTAATATTAGCGCCCCATACCCATAATCGGGTCACCCCCCGCCATTGTTGACATTAAACTTTTATTAACTTAATTGCTACTAGCGTTGTCTTAGCTCTTTATCCTACATACATTTAATTATAGAACCAGCTTTTATGGTTTTATTTTTAGTAATATTTAATTTCGTATCTACCTATTACATCAAAAATATGATCATAAGTACTAAGTACTATACGTTGCCTGCCTTTTTTATGAACCTCATCAACTAAATCGAAACTAGATTTTAAATATTGTTCATAAGGGTACTCATCCATTTTATAAATAAACTATAAATATCACTGAAAGTAAATGTAACTTTAACTTCTGGAACATTCGATATCTTCGGTTTACAGCACGATAACGCTAATGATGTATCAACAACCAAAGTGAATGGTATACATTCTAATTTAACGTCAGATAACATTAATGCGCTTCGTGCATAAATTATACCGTATTTGGTTTTGATTTCTTCTGTATTCATATTGTTTATACCTTAATTTTATCGACTTACCACTGGTTTTAGTTGTAAAACACCGCTCTAAAGTAGTTGAAAACGGCATTTTTGGAGCAACCTCTCTAGATGAAATTTTAGATATTCCTATCTCTTAGCCACATAAAGACGACTATAATCCAAACATAAAAAATAATCTTTATGTGCATCTTGTGATAATACTTTTTTTGTATATCAGTGGGTAAATCACGCTTTTTTATTTTTCTAATAGTCTCTCGATTATTTACGTATGAATGATGATAAGCCTATGTATAAGTTCATTCACTTTTTTATCGCTAAAGATTGTAAATCTTGCCGATTTTTTTATTAAAGTAATGCATATATTTTCTTTAACTGTCCACAATATTTCTTACTATAAGGTATTTTTATTTTTTTTAGATAATTAATCAGGTTATCAACATCGTTAGTAAGTAAATAATATTCTAATAAATGAATAATAAGAAAATCTTCATAGGGCGCATCAACTGCAATAGTGACATCCTTTTCATCATTCCCTTCTTGTTCATCTGGTTCATCAAGAAGGACGATTAACTTAATCGCTATATATTTCAAAAAAGAAGCAAGACTATTCGACAATATGTTTTCTAAATCAGATAAAGTGACACCAGACAAATTTATTTTATTTGCATCATATTCAAACAATACCGATGGTAACTCTTTTCCGTTTGTTGTAATTTTATATTTTTTCTCCAATTTATCTAATGCCGTTTTATATAATGAGCTATTTATAAAATCTCGAATTTCATTAATATTTAACATTTATCTACATCCCCTACTATATTTATAACATTATGACTAGTGTGTTTATATGGATTGCTTTATGCTTCCATTTACAATGCTAATTAGTTTTATTTTTTTGACATTCATCTAATTGATTAATTGCTATCTTAGCGACATCTCTTATATCGATATTTTTAGATAACAAAGATATTTGAAGTCCATCTCTTAATATTTCATCACTAAAAGCTGTGGCTATTTGTGTAGCCCAATACCTAATATTGTCGGGTATTGTTGTATCTTCAAGAACTTTTTTGATCTCTTTTTTAACATCAATATCATCGCATTGATAAAAAAAATCCTCTACTAGCTGATATACCCCCCATCCATCACCCTCACCAAAAGATCTTAAAAATAACTCAATTGCTCTTTTATCTGGGTTTTTAATAAAAAATTTTCTTACGTCGTCATATTTATCAATGATATCTTGAGTTAGATCTTTATCAGAAGGCATAGGCTGATGTCTTGATAAGAAATTTAATGCGTCATCTTTAGTCATGGTTCTACGATATTTTCAAATTTTTTTGTTTTGTTTTGTTTAAAGTATTATCTTTTGTTATACCTAATTCTAGGAATTTATTTATAATTTCTTGTCTGCAATCTAATTCAGGCGAAATTAGTTTATCAATAGCTTCTTCTACATCAATCTATTTTTTCAATGGTTCATGATATCCAATAAAATCTTTAATAATATAAATGTGTAAAAATATATTTTTTATTTTAATTTTTTATATTTAAATAATCTGAAAAAATTCTAAATATAGATAGCAATTCATCAAGTGAAGTAAATTCTTCTCTTTTATTAATTTTATATTGATCAGTATTTAAATTTATTATTTCTGACATGCAACTTAGATCATCCCAAACAGTAAATCGAGCAATATAAATATCATTTTCAAAATCGATAACGATACTTTCTGATAAATCATTTTTATGATAAACATAAGAGTAGTTAGTATTTTTGGATATCCAAAATTTAAATTTATTTAACATTTTGATTGTATTTCTCCATTGCTTTTTTCTGCCTTAACACAAATGTTACTTGCTTTAGGCATTTCAGGTACAGGGAATCCTTTACGTTGCGCTAAGCAACCTTCTAAATAATTTGGTCCTACTATTTTTGCCATCCTCCATTTTTTGCTTATTTACCAAAAGTATTAACATCTGCTGAATAAGCTACGTGAGTTTGTAACTACCCCTTAAAATAGTACAGTAAAATAGTAGAAAATTCTCTTTATTAACCCACAGAGGATTTAATTATGAAAAAAATGACTGAACATCAAATCGTCTCTATTTTAAAAGAAGCTGAAGCGGGTATTCCTGTCAAGGAACTCTGCCGTAAATATGGCATGGCAAATTCAACTTTCTATAAATGGCGAGAAAAATACGGCGGAATGGAAACGTCGGATATAAAACGCTTAAAAGAGCTTGGGGCTGAAAACCGTAAGCTTAAGCAGATGTTTGCCGAACTGAGCTTAAAATCCCAGCTTCAGGAAGAAATCATAAAAAAGCTTTAGTGCCAACTGGGGCACGTAAAACGTGGGCACAGCAACTACAACAAAATCATTCTGTTACTATTGCTATGAGTTGTGCCATTGTTGGCTTAAGCCGTTGTGCTTACTATTATCAACCTAAGTTACTGGATGATTCGGTGATTGTTTCGGTATTGAATGCTATCACAGACCGGCATTTACGCTGGGGCTTTCCTAAATGCTTTAATCGTATCAGAAAGCTCGGCTATAAATGGAATCATAAACGAGTGTATCGGGTGTATTGTGAATTAAAGCTTAATCTCAGGGTAAAGCGTAAACAGCGCATTCCTCCACGATGCCCGGAAAGGTTATTAGCACCCAATAAACAAGGTGAATGTTGGTCAATGGATTTTATGAGTGACAGTAGTCGTAATCAGCGTCGCTTTAGGACATTCAATGTCATCGATGACTTTAATCGTGAGGCGCTAGGCATTGATATTGCAGTAAGCTTACCGGCAGGGAGAATTACCCGTTACTTAGATAAACTGGCTGAATATCATGGCTATCCATTAAAAATACGGGTCGATAATGGGCCAGAATTTACAAGAAAAACCTTTATAAACTGGGCTAAATCCCATGATATAGCCATTGATTATATCCAGCCCGGTAGCCCTTATCAAAATGGCTATATTGAACGATTTAATCGTACCTATCGTACTGAAGTACTCGATTTATATCTTTTTAACAACTTAGCGCAAGCAAGAAGAATAACCGAAGAATGGTTAACGATTTATAATACCGAAAGACCGCATGAGGCATTAAATAACATGACACCGATTGAGTATAAAACACTAAAACAAGCAGCATGATTTTCTACGTGAGCTGTGTACTAAGTTTGGGATATTTACAGTTTTCCCCATAACTGAAAGCTGCATTCCCACAGTATTTCACCGTTTGCATCGGTTAATTCTTCCGGTACTTTCTAGTATTAATGAATAGCCTTTTATTTTGTTAACTATTTATTGACTAAACATTTTTCTTAATAAATTATGATAATTTTACCCCTAAATACCAATTCAAGACGTATAAAGATTTAGATCTAATATTGTTTAGATCTTACTTATCTGTATTTTCATCTTTACTAAGACTTTTTCTAAATTCATCTAGTCCTTCCGAACTCAAATCTTTAATATAGATTAATGTCGCTATGCCAGTTTTATTATTTACTTCTTTTAGCCATTCACAAAAATTATCAAATATAATATCGTCACATTCCTCTTGATATAAAAATCCAGTTTCTGTATGTGAGATCTCTAATTCCTCTAAAGCATCAACAAATTCCTTTTTATTTTTAATGAGCCAACTCATAGGTAGTTTAGTCATAATATCCATTAGCTTTAGTTCATCATCATAATCTAAATAGGTTGGTTTATTTTTCAAAAAATTGTATAGTATACTCTCGTTCATAAATTAATATCCTGATCCATCTAATGGAATATGGGCTGCATTTCTATCACGTTTAAATTCTCTCCATTATTGTTTAGATCTTACTTATTTGTATTTTCATCTTTTCTAATATTTTTTCTAAATTCATCTAGTCCTAGTGCTTTCGGATCAAAATCATCAATATACATTAATGTCGCTATGCCGGCTTTATTATTTACTTCTCTTAGCCATTCACAAAAATTATCAAATATAATATCGTCACATTCCTCTTGTAATAAAAATCCACCATCCGTATGTGAGTCATATAATTGGTCTAAAGCACAAATAAATTCCTTTTTATTTTTAATGAGCCAACTCATAGGTAGTTTAGTCATAATACCTATTAGCTTTAGTTCATCATCATAATGTAAAAGGGATGGTTTATTTTTCAAAAAATTATATAGTATATTCTCGTTCATAAATTAATATCCTGATCCATCTAATGGAATATGGGCTGCGTTTCTATCACGTTTAAATTCTCTCCATTATTGTTTTGTAAATACCCCAAACCTAGTACACAACTCACGTAGAAAATCATGCTGCTTGTTTTAGTGTTTTATACTCAATCGGTGTCATGTTATTTAGTGATTAATTTTCTTCAAAATATTCGTCACTTATCATCGATAGAATATTGACCTGATTAAGTACATTTTTTAAAAAGTTATATTTACTTAATTTATCAGCATTTTTTCCATTGATAAAAGATACTTTTATTAATGTACAGAATTCTTTATTTTCTTCATCTAACCACTCGTCGGATAGCGGGATATAATTATCTGTAATAGTTAATGTGTCCGCATAAAGACCACAGTAAGAGAAGTACACCCCAAAATAAGAGCTATCATGTTCAGAGCAAGTTATATCCCATTTATTATTCAACAATTCACTTATCTCTTTTTTAGATTTATTACTGCCGTATTTTAGAAAATATAATTTTTTCATTTATCGCCCGCCACATTTCCCTGGAATTCTGATTCCTTTAGCTTTGACTTCAACTGAAGTCTTAAAGATCATAGCATTTACAGGCCTATCTCCAGATATTCTAGATAATCTTTGTAGAATATTATCTATACCTAATTTTTTAGTCGTATCACTACCCATATTAATTGGTCCAGTTCGTCCACCTTTTCCTATCCCTAAGTATTCTGCTTTCTGATATAACTCTGGATATGATATAGCTACATCAAAATCACTAACAAGGCCAACACAAAAGGTTGTCCTGTAGAGAAGCTTACACCAGATACAGAACTTTCTTGCATGTATGAAAACGGGCTAGGATATCCTAATTTACTCAGACCAGCCTGTAATGTTTGACCAAATTGTTTAAATTGCCCAAAAGAGCTTAAAACCATGTGATCCCCCTGCCTTTGAGAATCTTAAGGATCAATCCAAGTCAACCCTTTAGGCGCATACTGCTACAGATTAAGTTCGCCCAGCATTCCAATCCGGACGAGCTAAGTAAATCTACCAATATCCGGATCATAATACCTAAACGTATTGTAATGTAAGCTGGTTTTTCTGTCTAAATATTGTCCCTGTAATATTTGATATTTTGATCTATTGATTCGTACTTGTTTTCCTAAAGTGGTGTTTTGCATCGTATTTGGTTGACAGTAGACAAATTGATAATACTGATGTTGTCGATCGGGTCATAAGCTAGCTTTTGTTTTTATCTGTTACAGTACATATTTTTTCCATTTCTTGTCAGAGTCATCATAAACTTCTTTTTTATCAATACGCCACTTATGATTTGTATAATGTAGAGTATAGCGAAATTGATCTTCAACCCCATGTTGTTCTTGGGTATAAATAGCTGCTTTATTACCTTTTAATTCTTCAATTTTTAATATCTTTTCATCTGGCGAATATTCAGGCGGATTTCCACACCCTAATGAAATTTGCCTACCATATTTTCGTTCTTTTTTTGTGCAAAATTTATTAAATATAAAATTTAAATCATTCATCATTTTTAAACGAATATCATTTGATGAATCATTTTTTACTAATGGATAATAATGAACTTCCCAATGATTCATAGCAATAATAAATTCTTTTAATATATTTTTCGCAATTTCAATATCCATTTAGTTCGCCTCATTTTTAAAAACATGATTTAACGCATTTTCCCATCTTGGAAAACTGAGTATTCTATTTCGGTTGGACTGGTACCACCATTGCCATAACAACGTGGTTGTTTGTTGCTGATCCGTCCAAGGTCCTTGGACTGATATTTATACTTTCCAAACCAATTAAATACTTTTAAACATTATTAAAAGGGTAAATTAATTTTTTTATTAAGTTTTTCTTCAATAAGCGTAGATAATTCTTTAAATAAAGTTTCCCAAACCTGTACGTACTCTAATTTACGGATAACAAGTTTCATATCAGGAATTTTTCCATTATATATGCCTACATCTGGTCCCTTCTTATATTCAAGTTCTACACCTTTATCTTTAATGTCATAATAGAAGTAAAAATCAGAACCTTGCTCACAAAACCAAATATCATCTTTACCTGTCCAATTATTTTTTACTCGTTTGACAGATTTAACAATCTCTTCATAAAATGCTGTTATGTCTGCATAAATGTAAAAATGTACTCTATAGTCGTCTTTCAGTTTAATGTAAAACTCAGGATCAGCATATCTTCTCAATTCTTCCAATGCATATTGAAAAGGAGTTAGTTCATCATCAATATTGCCTATAGGATTTTTATAGTTAATCTCAAATATAGTTTCCATTTTAATCTCCAGGAATATAGGGATAGGCTGTAATAGGTTGGTCTTACAATATCAGTTATTTTTATCAGTCCATCAGGCTGATAGCTACATTCCCATCGTATTTCACTGTTTACATTGCTAAACTCTTCTGGACAACCGTTCAGATTTGACTTTGATGTATGAATCAAGCTGTCTAGTCACAGCATATGTATATATTTAAACCATCATTAAATGATTTTTCTAAAAAATCAATAAAAGAACTAATCGATTCAAGCTGTAACTTTTTTGTTTTAATAAGCCTTTTTAATTCCTTTATTAAAGGCTGAATTTCTCCATATAACACAGTATTATCAGCATAATAATTATGAAATTTTTTTATTGTTGGGTATTGATTTAATGGTATCGCATTATTGAATAATAAATCATGATCAGATTTTCCAAGTGAAAATATCGGTGTGTTTTCATCTATTTTCTTTTGATTATTTGATGCCATAAAATCTAAAGCCATAAATACCTCATATTTTAACTTGATAGGAACACTATATGCCGATTAACAATCACTAAAACCGTAGATAGTTGCATTCCCATAATATTTTGCCGTTTGCATCGATTAGATTTTCCCGTCGCCATTCAGAAATGGTCGCAGCG
The DNA here is from genome assembly GCF_001690525.1 of Gilliamella sp. App6-5. Lineage (GTDB taxonomy): Bacteria > Pseudomonadota > Gammaproteobacteria > Enterobacterales > Orbaceae > Gilliamella > Gilliamella apicola_H. The sequence continues at coordinate 23,425 of NZ_LZGT01000013.1, forward strand.
GTAGTCATTTTGTCCCTGTTTGCTGTATTTTTTGCTCACCAGTCGTTCATGATGTCATAATGGTATTTATATTCAATAAATTAAATATTTTCATATAATTATATAACAAGATGATTTAATTCTAACATTATAATCTCTATTTGATAATGCAGATTTAGGTGCACGATCTTTTCTAAATTTATTAATTATGTTAATAATGAAAAAGCATGATGAAATTCTTCGTTTTTTATCAAATCCTGTATTGTTTTATTTATTACATTATTATCCAAACTTTCAACAATAATCATATTTGATGCCCAAAAATATAAACCATTACAACACTCTTTTGTCTCTTTATACCTACTCAAAATTGAAATTATATTTTCGATAGTGAAAAATGTTGCAACATACCGCTTTCCATTATCTAAACAAACTTCAACATCAACATTATCATTTACCACATTAACATCTTGACCATATTTTAAAATTTTAATATTCATAATTCCTAATTTCCTTTACCAAATACTTTTAAAACTTCATTAATCACTGTTTACTGATTAGCCTTATTAGATTTACTTAATATTTCATACCATCATTTATGCTCATGAAATAAATGATCCTCATTTTAAGCTCTAGTTTGAGAAATTCTATGACCTATAGATTTGGTTCTAATAGTTTTTTATTACCTAAAAAAGTTGTTCTGTTAAATGATCGATTCTTGATTAATGCGATTTTCCTGTAATCTCGGCTTCTTTAACAAATTTATTACTTTCTTTTATTCACGAATGAATTTTTAAACAACTTCCCACAAGGATCTCCCAAGTCAAGGCGGGATAGCTGCATACTGGTACAGATTCGAGTCATCTGCAACCCAATCGGGCTTGGCAGAGTAAATCTACCAATATCTGGATGATAATACCTGAAAGTATTGCAATGTAAGCCGGTTTTTCTGTGTAAATATTGTCCTTGATATCTGAGATTTTGCTCTATTGATTGATGCTCAATTTCCTAAATGCGCTTACCCCATAGCTGATAGCTGCATTCTCAGACGATTACGCTGTTTTCGTTGGTTAGCTCTTTTAGTGTGCCCTAACTGCATATTTCTAATTGTTTATACAATAATGAAGATGTACTTCATATTCATCATCATTAATAACCAGTATCCTTTCTGGCTTTAAAAACAATAATGATAAATCAAAAGTTTGATTGTATCTAAATATACTATTTAAAAATTCATCTAGATTATTAATATTTAAGTGAATAGCAATTTTTTCTTCAAATAGTTGAATGCACTTTGAAAAGCCATTATTTTTCAAAATGTTATTAACAATTTCAATCAGCTTTTTTTTGCTAATTGGATGCTCCAATGTCATTCTACTATCAATTTGCTCAATCTTGAAAAAAAGTTTAAGCTGTTTTTTATACCAAACAAAATCTTCATCATTAACATATGAAATTGTAAATGATTCAATTCCTTTTAATTGGCTAACATATTCTTTTGCTTTTATATAAAGTAATTTTTTTTCGAGTTTATTATTCATAATATATGTGGTGATCATTTGTTAACGGATCAATAATCTTTAGATATCGCTCTTCTTTGAAGTCATAGGTCATTGAATTTGTAAATACCCCAAACTTAGTACAAGATTCAAGTAGAAAATCATGCTGTTTGTTTTAGTGTTTTATACTCAATCGGCGTCATGTTATTTAATGCCTCATGCGGTCTTTCGGTGTTATAAATCGTTAACCATTCTTCGGTTATTCTCCTTGCTTGTGCTAAGTTGTTAAAAAGATATAAATCGAGTACTTCAGTACGATAGGTACGATTAAATCGTTCAATGTACCCGTTTTGATATGGGCTACCGGGCTGGATATAATCAATGGCTATATCATGTGATTTAGCCCAGTTTATAAAGGTTTTTCCTGTAAATTCTGGTCCATTATCGACGCGTATTTTTAATGGATACCCATGATATTCAGCCAGTTTATCTAAGTAACGGGTAATCCTTCCTGCTGGTAAGCTTACTGCAATATCAATACCTAACGCCTCACGATTAAAGTCATCGATGACATTGAATGTCCTAAAGCGACGTTGATTACAGCTACTATCACTCATAAAATCCATTGACCAACATTCACCTTGTTTATTAGGAACCAATAGCTTTTCTGGTGTTCGTTGGGGGATACGTTTTTTACGTTTAGCTCTAATATTAAGTTTTAACTCACAATACACCCGATACACCCGTTTATGATTCCATTTATAGCCGAGCTTTCTGATGCGAT
>NZ_LZGT01000014.1 GCF_001690525.1 Gilliamella sp. App6-5
ATGCTATCACAGACCGGCATTTACGCTGGGGCTTTCCCAAATGTTTTAATCGCATCAGAAAGCTCGGCTATAAATGGAATCATAAACGGGTGTATCGGGTGTATTGTGAGTTAAAACTTAATATTAGAGCTAAACGTAAAAAACGTATCCCCCAACGAACACCAGAAAAGCTATTGGTTCCTAATAAACAAGGTGAATGTTGGTCAATGGATTTTATGAGTGATAGTAGCTGTAATCAACGTCGCTTTAGGACATTCAATGTCATCGATGACTTTAATCGTGAGGCGTTAGGTATTGATATTGCAGTAAGCTTACCAGCAGGAAGGATTACCCGTTACTTAGATAAACTGGCTGAATATCATGGGTATCCATTAAAAATACGCGTCGATAATGGACCAGAATTTACAGGAAAAACCTTTATAAACTGGGCTAAATCACATGATATAGCCATTGATTATATCCAGCCCGGTAGCCCATATCAAAACGGGTACATTGAACGATTTAATCGTACCTATCGTACTGAAGTACTCGATTTATATCTTTTTAACAACTTAGCACAAGCAAGGAGAATAACCGAAGAATGGTTAACGATTTATAACACCGAAAGACCGCATGAGGCATTAAATAACATGACGCCGATTGAGTATAAAACACTAAAACAAACAGCATGATTTTCTACTTGAATCTTGTACTAAGTTTGGGGTATTTACAAAACATGAAGTGCAATTTTAAACTCGGTGGAGTGAAGAAAGTAGAAAGTGATTTATACTAGCTGCTTTGCACCACCACAGTTTGGAAATTGCTATGCATTATAAACACCTTTCTAGGAAGGAACGATACCCGATTTTCGTATTATTACAAGCCGGAAAGAATAAAAAAGAGATGGTCTAGCTACTCAATAGCAAACCTTCGACAATAGATCGTGAGATAAAAAGAAACTCAAAACCTCGCTCGGAAAAGGCGAAAAAACAGCTATGGCTTAATACGTCAGTTTATACCTAAGTCAGCGGCCATTTTATTAGTTGACGACGAACAGATAAAGAAAATACAATATTTATTGAACTCACGCCCAAGAAAACAGCATAAGTTTAAAAGCCCTGCTTCCTTTTATTCTAAGGAGTTAAGATGAATTGCACTTCATTGTGTAATCTAGATTTTTTGATTAAAAAATACCACCAAAATCATTTTCCAAAGCACTCCAACAAAATATTAACCTTATTAGCTTAACGAGTCATTACAAATATTTAACAAAAAACTATCGCATTATTAATCAAACGATTATAATTTCACCGCCATTAAAGCAAGGCGCGCTCATTAGTTGAGCAGGAAAGTTTAAAAACTAAAATCAAAACAACAAATTAAGTGGTTGAGTGATCGTTATGCGCTATCATACTTGGCATCTAGCCTGCCAAACTTGTGTCCTAAATCTTTTCCAATTTCATCATAGTCAAAATCAGACTCAATTCCTATTTTTATCGCCCAACCTTGCGAAATAGCTGGATTTATCGGCAGAATTGTCACCAAGGCTATCGCCGATTTCCAAGTTACTATCCAAGTTCCCACTGGCTTTTATGCCGCTGCTATTACTTTCGTATTCGGTGAATTCGCAGGCATTATCGGCGCAGACTTCGCTGGATATTCATGGCACGGCGCCTTATTTAACGTTTGATGGCGGGGTAACAAAAGCGAATGATATTAGTTCATTGTTGGGTATCACGTTATCGGACGGAACAACAATTAAAGCGAACGAAGATAACTCAAGTGCAACCAATCCGATTGAATTACCGAACGATTTGGATACTTTTGAAACGATACAAAGTATGGTCCCGTTTCCTCGATTTGGCAATAATAACTACCCGATTATCAATCTCAATGATGTCGTGAATGCTCCATATAACTACGGGCGAGATGATGATGTGATGATGGCATCAGTGCGACAGGAAGTGTAACGGTAAAGTGGGAAAGTAAGAACGCCAGCAATGCCTATGAAGACATTACCTCAATCGTTAAGCGTAACCCTAATAGTTTGCTAAATGTTTGTGATTCGCCCTATAGGTTAACCATTAGTTCATCGGGCGGTCAGTTACAGACGCGATATGGTGTACCAGATCGTATCGCCTTTGCCAGTGGAAGTCATACCTATTATATCAATCCCAATAGGGCAATTGTATCGGTGTGCTATGCCCAACCTAATTTGGCTTTTGACAGCTCTTCTAATGGGATGGGGCTTAATGTTGATGGTTCGACGTGGGTGGCTAATAAGGGGTATAAGGTATTAAGTGCTTCGAATAGTGGAAATTATAATGAGGCGTCATCGGTTACTAGCAATAACTTCCCAAGCACAGGTTCGCATGGGTTGTTTTTTTATTTGTTACTTAAAAATATAACCCCGGCTCAAGTGTTAGCAGCTAATGGTAACGAGGTAAGGGCAGAAGAAGGCGGTAATGTCAGTTTGACATTGAGCACAGAGAATACACCGCGTTGGCAATATAGAAATTATAATAACTCAGGGGCATTAGGTAATGCTGAGCCAAGTTTAAAAATAACCTTGAAAGGACCAAGATATAACTCAAGTAATAAGAGTTTTACACCTGTCACATTCAAACTATATGCCGATAGTTCGAAGACAAAATTATTATATGAATTTAAAATAATGCGCTGGTATATAGCTCAGCCAAGTGTTAATTATCGTGGTACAGGTAATGGTTCTAATGCCCAAACACAAGTTAGTAATTATTGTGCAAGTTTTGGTAGTGGCTATCGAATACCGGATGTAAATGACTATACGAATGCAAATGCAAGTCGTTATGGCTGGCGAGGTGGTATTCCAGGAAGAGCCGAAAATAGTGTTCGCGTTGGCTTACCTGTTCGTCAATTAAGTTATCAAGAAAGCTCAACAAAGTGGCAAGGTGGGCTATTTAATGAATGGGGGTGTATTGTTAACAATTTTAATGCAGTAGATTTGGAAAGTATTAGATGTAGCGGTTATCCAGGCAGTGACTGGGATATCTATATAGGGTATTGGATTCGAAGTGTAGGGGTGAATGCGGTAGATTCTCATCGTAATGGAAAAGGACTTGGAGTTCATTCAGCTTTCGGGTTTCCTTACAGTTATGATTTTCACGATTATCGTGCCGTTAATCGTGCAGTTTGCGTAACACCATAGCAGAAAAATTCAAAATCACTAAACAAGCCGACGGGAAAATCGGCTTTTATAAAGCCGTGTCATATTATTCCACATATAAAATTTTAAAAGTTACCTAAAGCGACTTTAGATCTTTAATTTAGTTAGCCCATTTTCCTGTATTAGTTGGTCTACGAAGTCCAACCATTGCTTTGTGCAAATTTTGACAATTTAAACTATCGTCATCTATTTCTCCGTTTACACGTTTTTTTTTCGATATTCATTTAGTCTTTTTTTGTTATTTTAAAAATCTTCTACAGTATAAGGTTTTTCATTACATCCAAATAAAAACATGGCAGTAATAAGTACTAATATTTTTTTATATAATTCCTTATACTGTTAGCTAATAATTTAAGGTACATAGTAAATTTGCGAATAATAGTTGGTTAGTTTTTTAACTCAAAAATAACTTGTTTACCAAGTAATATTGTTAATATTTTTTGTAGTAATAGAGATTCGTGTTATACCTACTGTAACGCCAAAACCTAACACCGTATTCTAATTAAAAAATTGCATAAAAAAACTAGCCAAGTTTTTTTAAAATGGCTATACTTTAACACCTTAAAGGAATAGATTATTAAATAAATATAAAAATTAAAATAAATCAATAATTTACTTGACGGGTGAACCGTAATGCATTATCATTTTAGACACCAGACACCAGACACCAGCACTGGCAAACCTATGTCTTAAATTTATCAGATAAACACACTAGTCGGATTTTTAACCCCGCCACGTTTATATCTTCAAAGTTATTTTTCAAATTATTATCAAAATTATTCCGAAAATTTCTGTTAGTATTGATATTGTTATTATTGTCTTCTTCATGGAATGTACAGGCGAATGGCAAAAAGGTTCGAACGGGTAATCGTAGTGATGCCATAATACTGCCACCGTCACAATGGGGTGAGCTTAAATTTGTTAAGCCCTATCTTGAGTTTGGTGGACTCCATTTCGCAGGCCCTGCTGATATATGGCATCCAGATCATGGATTCTTGGTTCAATCAACCGATCAGACATCATACAACCTAAATTTTCCGACAACGGGCGCAAATGGGTTATATTTTGATTTAATCATAAGGGGAGAGGCCGACGAATTAACATGGGGAACGCCAATTACGCATGAGGGAATTACCGCTACAGTGACCAGAAAAACAAAATGTAATGCCCAATGCGATGTTGAATTTCGCGTTACACTAACAGGTCCAGAGGCAAGAAATCAATGGTTCAATTCTTATCCTAGTCGAATTGCTAAGCCAAGGTTACCGCAGACCTTTGAGTTAGTTGGTCGAGATAGAGAGGGGAAAGAGGTAATTAAATATGGATTTGTTCTGCAGAAATGGTTCGTGGTTAGAGGCGCTGAATTATATCACTATCCTGATATGGTAACTTGGTGCAGTGGTTTGGATTACCGTGTGCCACAGGTTAAGGATCTGACTAACGCTGTTTGTTCGGGTCTTGGTGAAGGTTTACATTGCCAAGGCTCTACCAGTGCGATACCGCCATCAACAGGTAATCATTATCAGCGTAGAATAGGTGCTGGATTATTTTCGGAGTGGGGCTTTATGTATCGTTACACTGGTGCGGATTTTATTGCCCAAAATTACTGGACAAGTGACACGACGAAGAGGGACTGCCAGTTTGATGTGGGCGCAGATAATGGTGATATTTATTTGTTTTGCTCATCCAACAATTACGGCCTTTGCACCACCCCTTAGTTTTTATGACTTAGTTATTAATCTTTATGGCGCTGATGATATTCTGATATTAATAAAGAATAATCAATAAAAAAATAAAATTCCAGTGCGAGGAGGAGAACCAAAATAGCAAAGCCTGAGAGTTTTGCATTTTAATGACTTAAAGTCCAAAAGCACTTTTCTTAAAAATTAAACTTGCTACAACAGAAAATAGTCAATAAAAAATTAATTTTTAAAAAATTAAATAAAATCAATAATCTGCCTAAGTTATTTTTATGGTTCAATAATAACTCGTCCACGAGTGATGTCGCTAACGTTTTTTTGTAGGAGTTGCAATTTGTCTTTTGTGATAGCGACGCTTACTTTTACACCTTCAGCATCAAACTCTTGATTTTCAACAATGGAATCAAGTTCCTTTAGACGATTTTCGATAATTGGCCATTCGTTATAATAGCAGTGAAATTGTAGCGTTATGCGAGCAATGAGTTCAATTAGCTCAGCTTGTTGTAAGCAGTGGCTAGCCGAACCGCCATAGGCACGAATTAATCCTCCAGTACCTAATTTTATGCCACCAAAGTAGCGAGTTACCACCACAACCACTTGATCGCAATCTTGCCCTTCAATGGCTGAAAGAATAGGGCGACCGGCAGTGCTGGTGGGTTCGCCATCGTCGTTAAATCGATATTGTTGTCCAATCTTCCATGCCCAGCAGTTGTGAGTAGCGTTGGGATCACTGATTTGGTTAATAAAGTCGGTGGCTTGTTCGGCTGATGTAACTGGCGCAGCATTGACAATAAAGCGGCTTTTTTTTATTTCTTCTGTTAGTTCAACGGGATTTGCTAATGTATATGGCATGCTAATTCTGGTAAAATCAATTTATTGTGGATAATAATACTGAACAGAATCAAAATGTCTATTAATTTAGAACAATTAAAGCAAACACAACAGATGTTAGCTAAGAAAGTGATATTAACTGATACGTTTTGTCAGTCGATTAAATTTATTGGTGGAACCGATGTAGGCTTTGAAGATGATGGTCATGTGACGAGAGCTGCAATTGTTGTTCTTACTTATCCTGATTTTAAGGTTGTTGAATACCATATTGCTCGAATAAAAACACAGTTTCCTTATATTCCTGGTTATTTATCTTTTCGTGAGTATCCAGCACTGATCGAGGCATGGCAGCAGGTAACACAGAAACCCGATTTATTGTTCGTTGATGGACAAGGCGTTGCTCACCCTCGGCGTTTAGGTATTGCAAGTCATTTAGGTTTGTTGCTAGATATGCCAACGATTGGTGTAGCTAAAAAAAAGTTGTGTGGTCAGTATGAACCATTGCCAAAACAAGCGGGTAGTGTCACGCCGTTGCAAGATAAGCAAAAACAGATTGGTTGGGTGCTATGTAGTAAAAATAATTGCAATCCTTTATTTATTTCGGCAGGTCATCGAGTGAGCCAAGATAGCGCTTTAAAATGGGTTAATTTATGCTTGCGTGGCTATCGTTTGCCTGAACCAACGCGCTGGGCTGATGCGATTGCGTCAAATAAACCTTTGTTTAAGAAGTTTATCCATGCAGAATAATCCATTACCATTAAAAAAAGGTGGCTTTACCTTTAAACGTTTTTTTGTTGGGCACGACAAAAGTCCAATGAAGGTAACAACCGATAGTTGTTTGTTAGGCGCATGGGCGCCAATTTGTTCTGTTCCGCAAAAAATACTGGATATTGGCTGTGGTTGTGGCGTAATTGCGTTGATGTTAGCTCAGCGATTAGAAGATAATCGCTGTCAAATTGATGCGATTGATATTGATGTGCAGGCAGTGACACAATGTCAGCAAAATAGCCAGCAAGCTGGGTTTACTACAGTTAACGCGATTAATATCGACATTAATCAATTTGAGCCAAGTCATGCCGTGGGCTATGATTTGATTGTGACCAATCCCCCTTATTTTGAATCCGCCGTTGATTGCCGTAATCCTCAAAGGCAATTAGCACGCTATACCGAAAGTTTAAACTTTCAACAGCTTATTGACACGGTTAAGCGTTTATTAAGCCCCGTAGGTCAATTTTGTTTAGTTTTACCTTATCATTTATCCAATCAGTTTAGGTTATTATGTGAATCTAACCAGTTATATTTACACCAATTGATGAATGTTAGATATAGTGCAGAAAAAGGTTTTTCATTGTCGTTGATGGTTTTTTCATTTATCCAACCTAATAAGGTTGATCAGCAGCAATTGTGTATGCGAGATAATGATGGGCGCTACTCTCAAGCATTTAGAACGTTATTAGCTGATTTTTATCTGTTTCGAAAATAACGTTTAGATTCTTATTTATTTTTAATTTCATAGTGACTCTAAGTTATTTGATAGTAAGTAATAAATCTTGATAAAAAGAAATTTTCATTCACACAAGTTAAAGCATAAAAGTAATGTTATATACAAATATAACTTATTATTTAAGCCGCTTGCATACCTTTTATATATTCGTATTTTTTGCTCATATGAGGCTTTTGGAGATTGTTAAAAAGCCTCGACTAAACTATGTGATCAGATCAAGAAGTATAAAATAGCGATGATAGCTAATAGGATAATTGCAATAGCATAAACTTTGTCGTGTAAGTAACTAAATGCTGGTAAAGATCGTTCCTTTCTAGCATAGAGGTAAAAACCTAGTCCCACACTATAGAGTATCATGGAAAGTAATAAATAAGTTGTACCACCAGCATAAATCAACCATACTCCATAAATCGATCCTAAAGCGCCAATCATAATTAAATAAACTTTGCCTTGTTGAATAGCTAATTTGAAAACAAAAAGCGCCGAAAGCAAGTAGGGGATCAGCACCATTGAGGTTGATAACTGGATTAAGGTGTTGTAGCCCGATTGATAGAAATGAGCAAGGATAATTAATACCGTTATTAAGCTTGTTGTTAACCATAATGCGTTGGAAGGCGTGCCTGCTTTGTTGAGTTTACCAAAGCAACTCGGCACCGTGTGTTGTTTGCCTTGACCGCTTAAAAATAGCATTTCAGCGGCTAGCATTAGCCATGATAATAATCCGCCACTGACCGACACGATTAAGCCGAAGTTGATCAAGGTTGCACCCCAGTTACCAATGACACGTTCAATGACTAAGGCCATTGATGGGTTTTTCATTTGCGCCAGTTCTTGTTGCGGTACAATGCCAAGCGATAACACAGATACGCAAACAAGCAATAAGCTGGTAATGGCAAAGCCAAAAAAGGTGGCACGGCTAATACTGATGATATTTTTGGCCCTCGTTGCATAAACCGTTGCGCTTTCAATTCCTAAATAAACCCAAACGGTATAAAGCATGGTGTTTTCAACTTGATCAATAATTGATCCTAATTGCGGTGTTCCCCAAAAGTCGATCTTAAATGTCGAGATTTTAAAGGCGAGACTAACACAAACAATAAATAAACCGATAGGCACAATTTTAGCTAATGTCACTAAACAATTTAATAAAAAGGCGCGATATATTCCTTTCAATACAAAATAATGTACTATCCATAACAATAAAATAGCCGCAATAACCGCCGGTAATGTGGTGCCATGACCAAAGAAGTTTAAGCTATCAAAAGATCCTAATGCGCTAAATAAAATAACTAAGTAGCTAGTACACGACATCCATGCTGATATCCAGTATCCCCATGCTGCATTAAAGCCGATATAATCGCCAAATCCTTCTCGTACATAGCCGTATAATCCATCATTGATTTTGTAAAATCGGATCGATAAATACTGAAATACCCGTGTTAGCATGAACATGCCCAAAAGGGTTATTGTCCATGCAATTAAAATCCCTGCAGTCCCTGACCCTTCGGCCATGTTTTGTGGTAGGCTAAAAACTCCACTTCCTACAATACTGCCAACAACTAATAGGGTAAGGGGAAGTATGCCTAGCTTTTTTTGTATTGGTGTATTCATAGTTCGCTTATTGTTAAGTTGAGTATTAGTAGTTTTTTATTCAATCATTTTAAAATCGTAATGACATGCAACTTACGCCACCATCTATTTTTTGATATTCAGAGGTATCCACTTCGATAACTTGGTAACCAAGCTTTGCGATTTTTCCTTTTGTAATTGGATAGCCTGCTGGCATAATAACGCGGTCGTTAACCCATATGCAGTTAGCCGCATAACTTTCTTGCTCAGGGATTTCAATAATATTAAGGTGTTGAAATTCGGGTTTAGTGATAAATTCGCCTGCTGCTAATAAGTTGTTATTTTCTAAATAAGCAAGACCCGTTTTTAGATGTAACACTTTTTCGAGCTTAACTACTGAGCCAGTTAATCCGTACTTTTCTAAAATAGCTATCATTTGGTTAGCACCAGCTTGGTTGGTTCGAGCCGATAAGCCAATGTAGTAGTGGTTTTCAACCATCATTATATCGCCCGCTTCAACTGTACCAGGAGCGTTAATTCTTTCCACTTTATTTGGATAAAATCTTTCGATGGTGTCAGCGATAATTTCAGTTTCTTCCCTGCGGCTTTCGGCTCCAGGTCTTGTAATAATGGCACAATATGGTGTGCAAAGCACGGCATCTTCAACAAAGACTGAATCAGGAAAACGTTCATCGGCGGGTAAAATGGTGATATCAACATCGCACTGCTGTAATGCACGAATATAATTGTTATGTTGATCTAAGGCTTTTTGATAATCAGGTTTACCCAAGTTAGCTGACGTTAAACCGTTAATAAGTGATTTAGCGGGGGTTCTTGCAATAATATGGTTAAATTTTTTCATTTTATTTCCCTTTAAATAATTATGCTTTATTAATGAATAATAATTCACATTTAAAGCTTTATCAAGCCATAAAATGTGTTTTTATTCGTTTTAGTGAATTTTTATTGATTTGTTATTTTGATTAATACATCTGAATTTAGATGAAGTGAGGCGTACATATCTATTTTTTGTATGCAATAAAAATAATTTACTGGTTTTATTTTAGAAAGGAAAACAAATTAAAGGTACTTAAAATGAAAAAAGGGCACCAAGCGTGCCCTTAATGATAATCATTATTCACCGTCAAAATTAACTAAGGTAAAGCAATCAATCCCCATATCCGTTAACTTGGTTTTGCCACCTAAATCGGGTAAGTTGATCACAAATGCGGCATTTTCGGCAATACCACCTGCTTTACGAATTAAATTAGCCGTTGCGGCAATTGTTCCACCTGTAGCAAGTAAATCATCAATAATTAATACTCGTTCACCCGGTTTAATGGCATCTGTGTGAATTTCTAATGTGTCTGTGCCATATTCAAGTTGATATTCTTCTTTAAATACGTGACGAGGCAATTTATTAGGTTTACGAACAGGAATAAAACCTACACCCAATGCGAGCGCAATTGGCGCTGCAAAAATAAAGCCTCGAGCTTCTGTGCCTACTACTTTGTCAATTTTTTTATTACGATAATGTTCAATTAATAATTCAACAGTGGTTTTAAATGCAATGGGATCAGCAAGTAAACTGGTGATATCACGAAACAATACCCCTTCTTTTGGGTAATTAGGAATGGTAAGAATGCTGTTTTTAATTAATTCAAGTTTTTCTTGTAACTGATTCATTTAAATGCTCTCTAAGTCTTTTTCTATAAGAGTTGCTAATTTTTCATTATATACCTGCAAACTTTTTAGTTGCAATAAAGAAACCGTAATATCATACTGAAAACCAGCAATTCTTGTAAGTTAATATAAATATATTAGTGTCATTAGCCTTTATAGTAATTAATATTATAAATAATACCATGTCGTAAAAAATACTTTTTAAACACTTTATGTTTTTTACAGTTTTTTACAAATTTTTACACAAGCATTTTATTTTGGTTTGAGTGATTCTTTTCGTGTTCAATTAACCAGCGTTTTCGTTCTAATCCTCCGCCATATCCCATTAATTCACCATTTGATCCAATAACCTTGTGACAAGGTATGATAATTGCGACTCGATTACACCCATTTGCGTTTGCAACTGCACGTATAGCATGTGGATTATTGATCTTTTCTGCTTGTTCTTTATAAATAGTTAGCTTTCCATAAGGAATTTGCTTTAAATAGCACCAAACGGTTTGCTGAAAATCCGTTCCTAGAGTATGCAAAAGGACATTAAAATGTTGTCTTTTTCCTTGAAAGTACTCAATAAGTTCTTTTTTTGTTTATTATATGTGCTTGTTATCTCCAAAAATTATCTGCAATTTCAACTGCTTTTACAGCTATTCGAATTCGGTTTCTAGTATTCGTCTGTCGACAAATTCTAATAAGCAGATCCCTTGATTAGTGGAACATATAAACATAGAGCCTAACGGCGTTGTTAAGCGATTAATGAGGATAATGTCTTGGTTAATGCTCATTAATGGGGGCATTTTTGGTGATTTTTTATAGGTATATCCAAAGCCACTTAAAGATTCATACCCTGTATCATAAGCGGTATTGATGACATTTTTGCCGACTTTAAACTCTTGAAAGGCATGATTAATTCGATACATTCTTTGGTAGGATTGGAAAGTGATACCATCGTGTTTTTTGAACCAACGTCTGACTGTTTCGGGACTTATTTAATGTTCTTTTAATCGTGTATCCGATATTTTTGTTTTGGGTTTTTATGTAATTCATGTGATAGCTTTAAATACTTCTGGCGGTGCTTCATTTGCGTTTTCAGTGGCTTACAAATTTTACAAGGGCGATATCCTGCATCAAGGGCTTCTTTAACAGAGCTAAAAAATTCTACATTTTCAAATTTTGGTTTCTTTGCTCGGCAAGTTTCAATACAAAATATCGATGTTGTTTTGACGCCAGCGTAGAATACCCCAATATAGTGCTGATCCTTTGCTAGTAAAGCTTGATAGTATTGTTTTATTTTGTCGACATTGGTAATAAGCATAATTTTTAAAGGTCTCAATTTTAGTTAATTTAATAACTGAGTGACCAGCAATCCGGTTAGCATATTAAATAAACACGAAACGTTGCAACCGAAAAAAAAACAATTATTTTTTATTTTGTTGTTTAGTCTGATTTGGGTTTAAATATTATTGGTGATCGCAAGATTAACGCATGGCAAAAATGTAGTTTATTGAATATTTAAACATTGGCATTATTTATAAAAAACCTTAACCATATTAATAATATTTTTTGATTAAGGTTTTTTTAATTTGTGTATAAAGGTGAAGAGTTTAATGATTTAGCCACAACACTATGGATTGAGAATGTTTTAAGTTTGTCTTGAATGGTTAATGCTTGTTGTTTTGATTCACATTGTGTAAAAACACATGCACCAGTTCCAGTTAACCGGGTAGTACCATATTGTGAAAGATAAGCAATGATACTGTCTACTTTAGGGTAACGTTTTCGAACAACGTTTTCACAATCATTTTTCAATTCGTTAAACGGCAATGAAAGCAAATCAGTGATGTTTTGGACCGGTGTGTCACGAGTTAGTTCAGGATCATTAAAAATTTTAACTGTAGATATTTCAATATTAGGGTAAGTAACTAGGTACCAATATTCTGGTATATCTACAGGCTGAAATTGATCGCCAATTCCTTCGGCAAAAGCAGCGTGTCCATAAATAAAAATAGGGACATCGGCACCAATTTTTCGTCCTATGTTCATTAATGTTTCAGTTGATAAGTTAAGTTGCCATAACTGATTAAGTGCCACTAATACTGTTGCTGCATTGGACGATGCGCCGCCCAATCCCCCCCCCATTGGGATCTTTTTATCAATTGTGATATCCACACCTAAATTATTGCGATTGGTATAAGTTTTTAATTGTTCAGCAGCAATAACCATTAAGTTTTTATTAGTCGGTATGTTTGCAAAATCGGTTAATAAGTTAATTTTATTATCTTTACGCACGCTAAACGTTACAGTGTCACAATAATCAATAAATTGAAACAACGTTTGTAAATTATGATACTTGTCAGCACGACGACCAGTAATATATAAAAATAAATTTAATTTAGCAGGTGATAACCACTGTTTCATCACTATTTTCCGTTATCGTAAAATCCAGTCACTAATTTTTAATCGAACAACTTTGTCATCATGCATAAGTTCGATTGTAGCAGGCAAATCAATCTTTTGATTTTTATAGGTATAAGTTGCGTAACTTGGAATTTTTAATGTCCATTTATTATTGTTTTGCATAAATACGGTTGAAACTAATCGTCCAAAATTGTCTAATTTGTCAGTATAGATATTGTCTGAAAATCCTTTTAGCCAATTGTGTAACGAATTCAGTGGGATATTTACGTTAGATATTTTTTTCATGAGATTTTCAACATTGGCATCTTGGTAACTTCCACCATGTCTATCAATCAATTGAGCAGAATTAGGCTCGGCTTTTAAGGTTAGAATATTGGTACCGACGGGGGTGGTCAATTTGACTTGATAATTATCGGTTGATTGTTGAGTTATTAAAAATCGTCCATAACTACGCGATTTATCACTTATATAAGCGATACTACCTTTCACTTGAAAAGCGTTTATTTGTTTTAGATTTTGTTGATGAACTTGCCATTGTTGTTCAATTGAAGCGGTACTTTGAGATTTTGTTGCTTGGCAAGCTGTGATAAATAAAGATAGCATGACAATAAAAGCATATTTAATTTTAGACATGAAATAACTCTTTAATTGATAGTGTATGTGCCAATGATAGCAGTATTATAACTGATAATCGTCTAAATAAGAAAAAGAACCTTTAGTGTTTTTTATGTATAATATAGGCTTAAGCACGTTTAACAAAATAGTATATATTTAATATAACTTTTAAAAAAAGAAGTACTGCAATGTCAATTATAATTTTTGGTGTTAATCATAAATCTGCGCCAGTCGCTTTAAGGGAAAGGCTTGCTTTTCCTACTGAGATTGTTGATAAAGCGCTATATAGCTTATACCAACATCCTTTGGTTGAAGGGTGCGTGATTTTGTCTACTTGTAATCGAACAGAAATTTATCTGAGTTATGAACATCAAACCGATGACCTAAGATTAAAACAATCAGTTGAAAATTGGTTAGGGCAATTTCATCATATTGATATTGAGTTATACCGAAATTCACTTTATTGGTATGACGGTCAACAAGCCGTTGAACATTTGATGTCTGTGGCTAGCGGTTTGGACTCTATGATTATTGGTGAGCCACAAATTCTTGGGCAAGTTAAGCAGGCATATAGTTTTGCGCAAAAACAAAACTGTTTATCTGTCCAACTAAAAAAATTATTTCAAACAGTATTTCATGTGGCAAAAGTTGTCCGCAGTGAAACCAATATAGGTGCTAATACGGCATCTGTCGCTTATGCCGCTTGTTTAGTTGCTCGTCATCTTTTTGTTGATACTTCTAGTTTAAACATTATGCTTGTCGGAGCAGGGGAAACGATAGAGCTTATCTCGCGCTACTTAAAACCGCATGGATTTAATCAAGTGATTATTGCCAATCGTACCCGTGAAAAGGCATTAAAACTTGCGGCTGGTATCGATGCAGAAATCATTTCATTGCCGGATATTGCTAATCGACTTAAAGATGTTGATATTGTGATTAGTTCAACAGCAAGCCCTTTACCTATCATAGGTAAAGGTATGGTTGAACGCACCTTACGTGCTAGAAATTATTGCAAGATGCTATTTATTGATTTAGCTGTTCCCCGCGATGTCGAGGAAGAGGTTAATCAGCTGGAGAATGTGCATCTTTATACTATTGATGATTTACACAAAACGGTTGAAAATAATTTAGAGCAACGCGCTATTGCCGCTAAAGAAGCACAATATCTTATTCAAGAGCAAGCTGAACTTTTCATTGATTGGCTTAAGACAAGACATGCAGTTGCTTATGTTAAGCAGTATCGTCGTAATGCGGAAAGTATTAAGCGTGAATTAGAAATAAAAGCCTTAAATGCTATTAAGCAAGGCGCTAATATTGACGATGTTTTTACTGAGTTTTCCCATCGTTTAACCAATAAATTAATCCACGCACCGACTCAAACATTATTTCATGCAGCTACACACGATTGTGCTGACTGTTTTAAAGTGCTTAGTAAAGGTTTGGGCTTAAAAGAACATTAGTCAATGCGAACTTTACCTAAAAGTTGAGAAATAATTGGAGCAGATTGAACTTTTTGATATCTCAAGCCCTTGTAAACGGGTTTGCGAAACTGATAAAAAAGCTATTGTATTATCTGCTATCGCTCAAGAGAAGAGAGATTTAAATAGTTAACCTTGAGTGATAGCCAAAGGCAAGAAATTTTACGTTTATGCAAATAGCGGGCGTTAAGGCGCCGTTATCTATTATCACAGCAACAACAACCACAATTAAATCCAATCACTTCACAATTTGATCTTAATTTCTGAAATCTACTTATCTATTTTTAATTGTATATTGTAATCTTGTTTAACTAAGAGTAGGATTTTTTATATATATAAAGATGGCAATTATTGAGTCACCTTTTTAAATTTTATTGGAATTTAGAATATGAAAATGTGTATTGCTTGCGGCATGCCAATGACGGTTATTGCTGATTATCCATTGCTTGATATGTCTAAAAGCTATTGTAAACATTGTGCTCATAAAGATGGCACAATGAAAACATTTGACGAAAAATGGCATGAAGTCACATTACAATATGCTAAAAATCACAATATTGATAAGGCAATAGCTAAGCAAACAGCTTATATCATCCTTAAAAAATTACCCGCATGGAAACCTAGACGGTAGCTTGTTTTTTAGGCATATAAAGCACTTTACGATAATACTTGTTGCAGATATTACAAAGCTAAGTATAATGCTAACGTTTACTTATTTACACGTTTAATGCCAGTGTGGCGAAATTGGTAGACGCAGCGGATTCAAAATCCGCCGCCCTTAAAAGCGTGTCGGTTCGAGTCCGACCACTGGCACCAATTCCCAAAAAAGAACACCAGCTAAAAGCTGGTTTTTTTTTATGTCCAAAATCTCATCAAGGCAGGATTCTACAATATTTAGCTTGTTAAATGATTCTACCGAAATCAATCCCAATTGCCCCAAATCGATCAAAAAACTGAAAATGATAGCGCAATCATTGATCGAAACAAACGATCAATAAGCGTTGATTGATCGAAAATATCGATATGACAATGTTCCTTTATTCATTAATAATTAAATAAAAATAATAATTCTTTTTTATTTCTTGTTCCGTAGATTGGAAAAACAATTTGATAATTTAACGCATAATTAAAATATAACGCGTGGGTGTAAAAGCCATCGGATTTTTGTTCAGATAAAGCATAAAGTTCTATTTGTGAATTTAGTTAATACTATATTTACGAAAAATTATATTACTTTATAAGAATTAACTGATTAAAAATAACGCAATATTTCTATTTTGGGAAAGGGTTATAATAGGTAAATAGATGATGGGTAGGAAGAAAGATTCAAATGTTAGTGCAGGACAAAAACTGTTGAAAATGTATCACATTTTGCTATCAGATAATAAACCGCATTATCAATCAGATTTAGCTGAAATACTAAACTGTTCTGCTCAAACAGTCATACGACTGGCTGAACAGATCGAGTTATCTTTCCCTGAATGTTTCTGCTCTGGCAAGGAAAAAAATCGTCGTTGGTATAGTTTGCAGATCAATCATAAAAATACACTAGGTTTAAATTATCAGGAATTACGATATCTAAGTTTGTGCCGCGAATTATCTAAACCCTTTATTCCACCAGAGATTGGTGAACGTATTGATCAAACATTATTGCATCTTTCTATGTTGTTATTAGAGTTAGATACACGAGAACACTTTGCAACAAGTAAACCTATTGCTTTTTTTACTAAAGGGAAGATTGATTATTCAGAGAAAGTTAGCATTATTGAGGACTTATTAGCGTGTATTGAAAATAAGACTTTTTGTCACATTCATTATATTGCTAGTGGTAATCAACAAGGAAAAAACCACTATTTTATTCCGCGAAAATTAATTGCAATGAATCATGCCTTATACGTTTATGGCGCAATTTCAAATAACGTTGCGACAGAATTAAAACACAGTACTTGTTTGGCAATTCACCGAATACAAAAGTTAGATTTTATTAATCAAAAAGCCTCTATATCAATACCTGATCCAATTGAAAATAAAATAATGTTTGGTTTACCTGAACATGAACCTCGTACTTTTTCAATTCAATTTACCAAATCAGCAGCTGGTTATATCAAAGAAAGAATTTGGTCCGACGAACAAAAAATCGAAGAGATCGAAAATGGTGAAATTATTCTTACTATCACCACATCTAGTGAACGTGAGTTAAACGCTTGGGTTAGGGGGTTTGGAGAGCAAGCAAAGATGATCACATCTTAGTTTTATTACGATACAAACATAATATATTTTTAATTAACATAAAGTTAACGAGGAAATAACAATGGCATTACCTTTTATTATTGCAGGTGCAGCTGCAGTCGCTGCAGCAGTTGGTGGCAAAAAAGCATACGATGGTTATCAACTAAAATCAGAAGCTGATGAAATCTTAGAAAGAACTAAAAGCCGATATAATAAACGAAAAGATGAACTGGATGTATTAAACAAAGTTTCAGAACAGAAATTAGAGCGATTAGGTACATTAGAACTTAATATTGGTAAATCATTTGGTGAATTTAAAAAAATTTCCGACGAATTATTAAAACAATTGAAACAAAAAGACAATAAAGATCTCACGTTATCTATTCCTAAAAATGATATAGATAAAATTGAAGAGTATTCTTTTTCTACAGTGGAGTTTTTAGGTACGGTTGCAGCATCAGGTGCAGCAGGAGCAGCTGCAAGTTTTGCTGTATATAGCGGAGTGATGGCTTTTGCCGCCGCTTCAACAGGAACGCCTATTGCCGCTTTATCTGGCGTAGCTGCATATAATGCCACTATGGCTGCTATTGGAGGTGGATCACTTGCTGCTGGGGGTTGGGGAATGGCTGGTGGTGCGATGGTTTTAGGCGCTGCAGCCATTGCGCCAATGATTGCTATTGCTGGTTTTGCGTATGCAAACCACGCTGAAAAAGCCTTAGAAAATGCAAAAAAATCAAGATCTGAAGCTGACAAAGCAATAACAAAAATGGATTTAATTGATAAACATTTATCTAATACAAATAACTATGTAGATAAAATTCATACATCGTTAGAAAAAATTAATCAGACCTTTAATGAATACTTTTCTGCATTAAAAGAGATACATGAAAAGATAGTAGTGCTGGGTGGCTGGCAAGAAATTAGAGATATGACGGAAAAGAGTCTAAGAATTATTAATAACGGTTATTTATTGGCAGCTATTATGACCGATATTATTACAACCCCACTTTTTAAAATTAAAACAGTATCCGAAGATAGTATTGTTGAAGTCGAAAAAGATAGTGATGGATTCAATATTCTTAATCAAGAAGAATTAGATAATGTATTAATTAACAAAGAAAAAGAATATAAAGATTTTACTCTGGGAGTTTAATGATAAAAGGCCAAGGGAACTTGGCTTTTGTTTTGTTGATTATATTAACGAGGACTAAAAATAATGCTGAAACAGGAAATGAATTGGAGCGAAGAGTTACATAATACTGTTGTCAAATCTTTGGTGACTTCATTTGGGTTAGATTTTTTATTATTTAAGGATAATGTAGGAGGAGATGTTGATACTGTTCATAATGCACGACAAAACATTTACGCAACCGATAGAGAAAGAATAAAAAAAGAACAAAACTCAAAATATGATTCACATGAGTATCATTCTCATCCCAATTACATTAAGACAAATCGACAAGGAAAAATCGATCATCAAGCTAATATTTTAAAGGATGCTTACACAGGAAAAATATTTGCTCAACATGATAAAAAAAATTTAGATCACGTTATTGCTGCAAATGAAATACATCACGATCAAGGCCGAATATTAGCAGAATTATCAGGAACTGATCTTGCTAATGACAGTAGTAATTTATATTTCACCAATGAAACATTAAATAAGTCTAAGAAAGCAAGTTCAATGTCTGACTTTGTAAGCAAACTTCAAAATGAACTCACTCAAACCCGTCAAGAAATAGCTATACTAAAACAGAAAAAATCGTTAACAGATCAAGAAAAAAAATCATTAGAAAAGTTAGAAAATAAAGAAAAAGCAAACTTTAATAAAATGCTTGAAATAGACAAAAAAGCACGGGCTAAATACGAGAGAACTGTCAATATAGCCTATTATACTAGCAGTAAGTTTGCTAAAGATGTCGCTTATCAATCAGCTCTTTCTGGTTTTAAAATGGGAACAAGACAGATGCTAGGGCTTATTTTTGCTGAGGCATGGTTTGAACTACGCGATCAATTTCCTTCTATTTATGCAAATAATAAATATAACTTTTCTATAAAAAATTTTTTAAA
Source organism: Gilliamella sp. App6-5 (assembly GCF_001690525.1). Taxonomy (GTDB): domain Bacteria; phylum Pseudomonadota; class Gammaproteobacteria; order Enterobacterales; family Orbaceae; genus Gilliamella; species Gilliamella apicola_H. Next base: position 19,279 of record NZ_LZGT01000014.1, read on the forward strand.
TGATGTTAGCAATGTATTTAATGCTATATGGGAACGAATAAAATTAAAATTTAAAGATTTTTTTAATTCTTTCAAAGATGGCGCTGTTAGTGGTGCGTTATCCAGTGTAACCACTACTGTTACTAACATATTTTTCACTACGCAAAAAATGCTTGGAAAAATGATTCGGGAAATGTGGGGGCATATTACGGCAGCTATAAAATTAATCTTTTGCAACCCTAATTCATTACCTTTAGGTCAATTAGTTAAAGAAGTAAGTAAAATTATTAGCGCTGGAATTTCAGTTGTTTGTGGTACTGCTATTTATAGTATCTGTTCGCAATTATTTGCTTTTCCATTCGGTACCGAATTATCTGCATTTTGTAGTGCACTAGCGACTGGTATTTTAACATTAGCATTTAATCACTATCTAGATAAAGGGACTCTTCCTCAAAAAATTTGGGCTTTTTTGGATAAATTTAAAGATAAATACGAAAGAACTCTCGATTTTTTTAAAGCTGTAAATGCTGAATTAGATAATTATTTAAAAGAGTTGGCAAGGCTAGAGTTCAATATGGATACACAACAATTAGCGTCGTTTACATTGCATCTTACTACGACCAATAATGAACTAGAACGCAGCTTTCTGTTAAAAGAGGAAGTAACTCGTCGTGGCATTAAATTACCATTTGAAGCAGGTAATCTTGAGTCAGTAAATTCATGGTTAAAATCATTATGAGTAATTCCCCCTCGTTTCCTTGTTATCAATGTGGAGCTTGCTGTTGCAGTGTTAATCGCTCACAAGAAACACAATTTCTTGATAGTGGTAATGGGGTATGTCGCTATTATGATCATCAAACAAAATTATGTACCATTTATGAAACAAGGCCAGATATTTGTTGTGTAGATAAACAATATCATCTCAATTATAAAGATAAATATAGTTGGGTTGAGTTTATCGAGATAAATACTATTGCATGCAACATATTGAATTCAAAATAACAACTAAATTAGTTTAGTAATAAAAAAATTAGATCTGAAAATATTTATTCTAATTCCATATTAAGGAAACTCTTATTGTTATAGTGTTGTTATTATAAATAAATAATTAATAAGGAGAGTATTAATGGCTACTTATAGAGATGATTCAGATCTAGTATTTTTAAAACAATGTACTAACGAAGATCTAGAGCTATTAATTTCTATATTAACAGTTGATCCTAGTGATAATGTTACTCGATTTACCGAAACATTAACGAGTGATGTAAGCTATAAACTTCATTATCCTAATCATCAATTATATTGGAAATCTATTGCTGCAGAACTTCAAACATTTGGTGCAAATTCTGGAATGAACCTGTTAAGGCAGGGAAAAGGGGTTTGTTATCGCGAAATATTAATAGATGTGTGCAATCGAACTAATACAATGTTAAGTGAGCCATCACCTTTTTTTATTGAAAAAATTGAAGATGCTTTATTAAATTCACTTCTCAAGCAATCATTAGAAAATATAAGTCAAAAAGACCTTAAAAAGATAGCAGCAGAATTGGGTAATGTTAATTCTAAAGTTACACCATCCATGGTAATGATGGGGATTCAAAATTTTATAACTTCGTCTTCTTTAATTTCAAATTATTTAATATTTAGCATTTTAAACAATTTTGGTTTTAAATCAGGCAATATAATGACAGTAATGTTACCAAGACCTTACCCTAGGCGATATCAGGAATTAGTATTATCTATTTGTTTGGCAATAAACCATTTATGGCTACTATTTAATATTACAGGGCCAGCTTATCGTGTAACAATTCCAGCTTGTTTATATATAGCAACCTTAAGAAAAAAATACAATGATGCAAAAATAACGAATCAAATATTAAAAAATAATATAGATCTTAAAAAAATTATGGGAAAAAATCTTTAACAAAAGTTTTTTATTTTTCTAATTAGAGTTGTGCTTATCTATTTAGCTATAAAACAATAAGGAGTTATACATGTCAATTTTTAAATTAATTAGTGTGGGTTCTGGGCTTCTTTTAACAACAGCAGCAGTATATACTGCGCAAGATAATATAGCAAAAGCGTGTGAAGAAGATGAAGAGCTTAAGTCAATCAAAACAGAAGGACGAGTATTAGCTAGTTTTGTAACATCGGTTATTGTTGGTGGGGTTGTTAATAAACTCATTAATCGTGTTTTTAATTAGATATTATAAATAATAGGATGAAAGATTTTATGAAAAAATTTATTACATTAATTTTTTTATATGGTGTTTTATGTGGTAACTCTGTTGCAAATATAACTAAATATTCATTTAAAAAATATCCAGTTGAAGGCAGTAATGGAAAGTTAATTGAATATAAATCTCAACTTAATGAAACATTTAGTTTTTCATTTTTTGTTGATACGAAAAATAAAACTGCTGTACCTGTGATATCTGATAAGTTAAAAAAATATCAGGCTGTAAGTGTGCGTTTTTGTGTAGATGAAACATCTGATTGTTGGCGAGTTCCAATATATGGTGATTTGTTAAATGTATTTGTCGATAACATTAATAACAAACAAAACGTTTGGGATATTGAATTTATTGATAAAGATAAGTTACTCACAACAGGTATAATGAGTATACCTCAGTTAGGTGATCTTTCTAATTATGCTGGTATCGATGAAACTGATTATGATGGATTGCTCCCTTACATAATTTGGCAATCTGATGTTAAGGTTTATGAATAAAATATAGTGTAGGAATTACTCGCGCTGTTTATAGTAATTTAAGAAACGACAGTGATGAATATACATAAAACTAACGCCTATATCATAAAAAAATTACCGTCACCGATTTGGTTAAACTTTTTATGAGCAGGCGTCTAACCATTTATAGCACCGAAAGAGCTCATTAAACATTAAATAACATAACTCTCATAGAATATAAAACACGAAAACAGTTAGTATCATTTTCTAGATGAGTTGTGTGCTCACTATGGGGTATTTACACAAATGTTCGCTTTTTAGGCTATATTTTTGGTAAAAAATATTCAGGATTCTATACCGTTTGGTGATTAATTGAGACTAGGTAGTATCCCATTTGTCAAAATATGTAATCTCTATCGTATCAATTAAAAATTCACGAAATCTGCTAGCTATCAAATGAATGGGAAAGTGGAAAGAGTGATACGCACTTTAAATGATATGCGACATAATCAGCAAATATTCGAAGATTCAAAAGCTAGGCAACAAAAACTTAAACGATTTCTGGCAAAACGCTGTATAAATTTTTGCAAGATTATTTTTATCATAAAGTGTAAACAACCTGATGTTTCTCTACTGGATTTTGAATTTATGGTATTACTACAAATAGTATTAAAAATGATAGCTAAAATAGTTGTTTTATCAAAATTATGATAATATTTGTTTCCTTTTAAAACCTTTACAAAAAAATTAATGCGATGAAAAAAATAAAATATTCTTTGTTGCTAGTTTGCAATATAACATTGGTCGGTTGTTTTGGTTCAGAGACCTTTTCGTCTAGCTCAGTTGATCGTATGATTGACAATCCAACTCCGAACGAAATAAAAGTTGTTGTGGATGGAAAAGAATTAACCATTCCAGCAAAATCAAGTGTGAATTATACATTTGAGTACGGTAAGCATACATTGTCTTATGGTAATCAATCGTTAAATTTTATAGCTAAACCTTCAACAACTGATAGTTCTGGATTAATTAATCCTACACAAAGTAACTATTATTTGTTAACTACTTTCTATACAACTTCGAATGTGAGTGATGAAACTTATGATAAGTTGATAGCTAAACATTTAAATTCCGTTCCTGTAATTATTAATGGTGAACAACAAGAGCTTGAACTGCCGGTTAAAGTTATTAATGATGTTTTTATTGAGCGTCGAAAGGATTTTTGGGATTATTCCGTTGATGAACCTTATCCAGATGAAGTGACTTTGCGAGGAAAGGGGCAATTCCAATCTCAAAAGATTAAATTATTCCGCGAAGACAGTTTTATTGAATCTTTGAAATCAGAAGGACTTAATGAAAAAGTAAACTTCATAAATCAACACTCTACATTTTCTGAGATCAAGAAATATACGATTCCAAATATTCAGTTAGATGCTATTGCCTGTAAAAAAGGCCGTGAATTTGTGGAAACTCAATTGAATGATTGGAATAAGTTTTTTACCTCGACAGGAAAAGACTTAGCATCGTTATATAAACAGTTAACATCGAATGAAACTTTTCAAACAAAACATGCCATTATGAAAGAATGCACATCGGAAGGAGATACGAATCAAAGTTATCAATCAGCGACAAGACAACTTGAGGAAGCATTCGATGAAACCAAACAAATCAATTTTTTTGTTACTCAGTAAATAAAATGCTTTTAGTATCAGGAAAATTGTTATTTAGCATTTTAGCTGTATAAGCATAAAACGAGTGTGAGCATAAAAGAGCTATGTTTCAGGACATGTTTTTATTGTCATGTATGAGGTTATTTTATTGAAAAAACGGGCATAAGCCCGTTTTAGTGATTGGTTAGTTGTAAACAACTATTACCGTGGGATGACGCTTATTTTTTATCCGCTTGTTGATACCGCTTGAATATCACGATCATACATTGCTTATCCAAATGCAGGTGGAATGCTGTGGGTTCCTATATTAGTTGCTTTGATTTGATAGGTGAATTTCTGTATTTTATCATTATATGTTGAACCATAGATGATAACACGATCTTCAGGAACATCTGTATATTCAGAATACCAAGTATTTTTATCTGTTTTTATAAAAATTTAGATAGAGTAAAAATAAGCAATAAATTATTATGTATTGCAGATTTAGGTTAAGTAAAGGTGAGTTAATATGCATAACTCAAATATTGATATTAATGATTTCATTATAAGTATAGTTGAAAAATTAAGGTTTGCAGAAAAATTAGACCAAAATTGCGTCAATCATCTCTATGATTTACTTGATCAGATTACAGTTAATTATACGCAACAATCTGATATTCCCAAGCAGCTTGCTTATAGTCTTTTGGTACTACATGATAATTTAGAAGGAGCTTTAAATTATTATCACGGTGATGAGCTAGCTTATTTATCTGGTATTAATTCGAGAATAAATGGGTATATTGAAAAGATTTTATTGTGAAATAATAATAAAATTAACCATTTACAAGAAAGTTACCAATGGAGCTGCAATTGGCAATATTAAAGCAGAAATATAAACAGTTAATGTTAACAGATTAATCCGTTGCAATAACCAACCTGCATATCATTTAAAGTATGCTGTTTATGATTATTTTGTTGAAAAATAATGTATATCTATCTGATTGTAATTGATTTCCTACATAATAGTGTAGTGGCATTAATATACTTTAGTTTAGTCCTAAATTTGAGTTATTATAATTACTTTAAATTATTGACTAGCCGATGGCCATTGCCAATAATCATTATGACTAATAGTCGATATTAATTAAGTACAATTGGTTAAATTAGAATTTTCTACTCATGTTAATGAATAAAAACAATATTTAGCCAATTTATTCTTATTTTTTTGCAATAAAAACTGCCCGCATTGGAGCAGGATAGCCTTCAATGGTTTTGGTTAAATCGGTTGGATCTAAAAAGTCCGCAAGTGAATCCGATGTCATCCATTCTGTTTTACGTTGTTCATCCAAACTGGTGAGTGATATATCAACCAGTTTTGCATCAGAAAATCCAGATTTTTCTAGCCAATTAATCATTGTTGGAACAGATGGAATAAAATAAACATTCCGCATTTGAGCATAGCGTTCACCCGGCATGAGAGCTGTATGTTCAGCACCATCAATGACTAATGTTTCGAGTACTAATTGACCATCTTCAACAAGTTGATCTTTTAATTGAAATAAATGATCAAGTGGCGACCTACGATGATATAAAACGCCCATTGAGAAGACTGTATCAAAAGCACCAAGTTTGGGTAGCTGCTCAATACCAAGTGGTAATAAATGCGCTCTTTGATCGTTACCCAGTAATTTGCGAATAGCCTCAAATTGGCATAGATAAAGTGCCATAGGATCAATTCCAACAGCGAGTTTTGCTCCTGCACCAATCATACGCCATAAATGGTAACCACTATTACAACCCACGTCTAAAACAATTTTACCTTCTAAACTATCAATATGATTAATTAAACGTTCCCACTTCCAATCTGAACGCCATTCTGTATCAACATCAATACCATATAAGTGAAAAGGGCCTTTGCGCCATGGCATCATGTTTTTTAGTAGTTGAGTAATTCGTTGCTGTTCACCAGTCGAGATAGGCTGTTCACTATTAACAGTTACACTATGGAGTAAATCAATTTGATAAGGAGTGATAGCTGGTAAGTGTTTAATACTATTGAGCCATTGATTAAAACGGTTATCAATATTTTGATTTTGCCAGTTTGCCAGTTGTGCTGGTAAGACTTCTAGCCAGCGACTCAGTTTACTTTTTGCGATAATCTGGTAAAAATCACCAAAGTCAATCATTCTGTTTTCCTTATCAATTAAGCTTAAATCAGTTAGTTATTTTATGGCAATGATAGAGCCAAAATTAAAACATTGAAACCATGTATCTATATGTTTAAAACCAGCTTCAGACAGTCGCTGTTTATGTGTTTCAATTGTGTCTGTCAGCATGACATTTTCTAACATATTACGTTTTTGGCTGATTTCTAGTTCACTGTAGCCGTTAGCACGTTTAAAATCATGGTGCATATTAAATAACAATTCATCGACAGTTGGCTCACTAAAACTAAATTTTTCAGACAGCACTAAAATACCATTAGGATTTAATGCGTTGTAAATATTATTTAAGATATGTTGGCGATTTTTAGGCGTTAAAAACTGTAAAGTAAAATTTAGTACTACCATTGACGCATTTTGCATATTAAGGTTACAGATATCATCACAAATGACATCTACAGGCGTTTTTGCTTTATAAGATTCAATATGCCTTTTACAACGGTCAACCATGGGCTGGGAATTATCGACTGCAATAATATGGCAGTTTTTTTGATTAACATGACGACGAATAGATAATGTGGCAGCTCCTAAGGAACAGCCTAAATCATAAATCGTTGAATTAGGCTGTACAAATCTTTCTGCTAACATGCCGATCATTGATATGATATTAGAATAACCAGGTACGGAACGCTGCACCATATCAGGAAAAACTTCGGCGACTTTTTCATCAAATGTCCAATCGCCTAATTTATCAATTGGTGTTGAGAATAGCTGGTCTTTTTTGGTATCCATAAAACTAATTGGTACTATAGAAATTAATTCTGTTATCATATCATTTTTTTATATTCAATTGCTCGGATAATTATGGGTTTTGTCGATTTTATTACTATTTTTATAGCGATTGTTGTTAGTGTTTTAATAACTTTCTATCTAGGAAAACGATGGCTATTTTGGTTTGATTTTAATTTCATCGGCTATCATCAATTTATTTATTGGATCGTTGTTTTTATAGCCGGATTATCGCTAATTTTTTCTAAAATATTTAATAATATATCAACTTATTGGCTGCCATTATATTGTAATGTCATTACTGGTTTGATGATCTGCTGCGTTTTTACCTCGCTTATTTTTGACACTGTACGTTGGCTTAGTAAAAAAAAGGTTAAACCTAATTTATGGCTTAAAATTATTTATATTGTTGCCGTTGTATTATTGTTTTGTTTTGGTCATGAAATGGCAATTAATCCCAAGATTGTGCATTACCAAGTTAAAATAGATAAGCCCGCAAATGTTGAACGTTTACGTATTGTTCAACTTTCTGATATTCATCTTAATGAATTAACCACACATCGATTTATTCAACAAATGGTTGATGAAGTAAATAAGCTTAATGCTGATTTTGTTGTGATTACGGGTGATACATTAGATAAATATTTAAAACCTTTTACACAAAAAGGCTTCGATAAGCAATTTCAACAATTAAGATCAAAATATGGTACTTTTATTATTTTCGGCAATCATGAATACTTAGCTACTAACCTAGAAAATAACCAAGAAGAAGATATTGCTAATGCTTTTAGGCAAGCAGGTATGAAAGTACTAAAGGATGATATCATTTATTTCGATGATATAGGGATTACATTAGTGGGCAGAGATGATTTTTCTTCATTTCGTTATAATGTAAATAGGGCTTCACTGTCAGATCTTATTATGTTCACTAATACTGATTCGCCAATTATTTTATTAGATCATCAACCAAAAGACCTTAATGAGCCAGAAAAACTGGGGGTTGATTTGATGATTTCTGGGCACACTCATGCTGGGCAAATATTTCCTATTAATATTATTGAAAAATTAATGTATAAAAATACTTATGGATTATATAGAAAAGAAGATCATCATTTTAGCAGTATTGTGAGTAGTGGATATGGATTTTGGGGACCACCAATTCGCTTAATGACTCGTTCCGAGATCGTGGTAATGGATATCCTTTTTGACAAAAATACACACAATGAATAAATATATTTGAACAGGAATTTGATTTTGTCTTATCAACTTATTATTAGTAATGATCAGTTAGCTGATTATTGTTCAAAAATCGAAAATAGCTCGGCTTTGGCTTTAGATACTGAATTTGTTCGAACCCGAACCTTTTACCCTCATTTGGGTTTACTGCAGGTATTTAATGGTGAACATGCAGCGTTAATTGATCCCATTAATATTACTGATTGGCAGGCTTTTTTGGCTATATTAAATAATCCAACTATTGAAAAATATTTTCATTCATGTAGTGAAGATATTGAGGTCTTTTCTTATCATTTTGGCTGTGTTCCAACACCGATTGTCGATAGCCAAATATTAGCTTCTTTTTTAGATAATCCATTAAGTAGTGGTTATGCTAGTTTAGTAAAAAAATATTTAGAGGTCGAACTTGATAAGAGTGAAACCCGGACAGATTGGCTAAAACGTCCATTAACTGAAAAACAGTGTAAATATGCTATTAATGATGTGTTATATCTTTTCCCATTAATTAACATTTTAAAATCAAAGCTAAATACTAATCATTATTTACAAGCAGCTTATCAAGAGTGCCAAATGGCGGTTGCTCGTAAATCGGAATTAATGGATCCAAATGATGCTTATCTAAATATTAAAAATAGTTGGCAGTTGAAAGGGAAAAGCTTAGGACAATTGTATAAATTAGCGAGCTGGCGATATAGATTAGCGAAAGAACAAGATATTGCTATAAATTTTGTAGTACATGAAGAAGTATTATTGAAAATTGCACGCTATTCACCGACATCATTAGGAGAACTTGATAAGTTAGGTATGAAAGGGAAAGAAATTCGCTTATATGGTCAAATAATTTTGGATCTTTTATCCACTCCCATACCCGAAATTCAACAAATTCGCCGAATTAATAGCTATCCAGATTATAAAAAAATCACTAGTGAGTTAAAACAAGCTGCACTGACTATTTCTTCACAAACAGGGCTTAGTGAGGATTTATTGCTTTCACGTCGATTAATTAATCAATACATAAAGTGGAAAATCGATAAAAAGGGGAATGCGCCAGAATTATTAATAGGTTGGCGTAAACCTTTATTTGAGCAGTATTGTTTTTGATTATTGATTAAGTGTAGGCGTAGTTTGTACATTTAATGATTTTTTAATCCAACAATTGGCAAAGTTAGGTTACAATAATTAGCTAATAATCGAATAACCAGTGTAACCAAAATACCAATGAATGTTGAATATTCCAAAGGTATGATGAGTAACGTAATAAGAGCATGGTGACTAATGAGGTGATGATAGCAATATACAAATCAGTGGAATCAGCGATCTAAAAGAGCGGCACAGGATTTAAAACAATATCGCGGATTGTACCACCACCAATAGCGGTGATGACCGCTAGCACTAAGGCTCCGATTGGATCCATCTCTTTTTTAGCAGCTAATAATACGCCAGAAATAGTAAATACAATGGTACCTAATATGTCAAACCAAAAAAGATAACTCACGCAAGCTCATTTAGCATTGATTCAACAATGAGTGATGATTGTGTTGCAGCTAATTTTAAAAAGGATTTGAAATCAACTGCAGATTCATTATCTCCATTATCCGAGATAGCGCGAACAACCACAAATGGTACTTTAAATAACCAGCAAACATGACCAATAGCTGCGGCTTCCATTTCAACAGCAATAGCATTCGGGAAAATTTGTTTTATTCTTGCTAAATTGCTTTTACCATTTATGAAAGCATCTCCACTACCAATTGAACCTTCAATTGCATTAACTCCGTGCTTTTTGATACAGATTTTTGCTAATGATTGGTATTTTTGATCAGCATCAAATGCTACAGGGCAACCTGACATTTGCCCTGGCTTGTAACCAAAAGCAGTCAAATCAACATCGTGGTAAAAAACATCCTTTGAAACAATAATATCACCAATATTAAGGTCGGAAGATAACCCACCAGCCGAACCAGTGTTGATAACAGCATCTACTTTATAATTATTTAATAATAACGTAGTACCTAATGCTGCAGCTACTTTACCAATACCAGATTGGAGCAGTACGATTTCACAACCAGCAATTTGACCTAAATGAAAATTACAACCTAAATAACGCTCAACGTGATAATGGGTGATTTTACTTTTTAATATGGCTACTTCTTCTTCCATTGCAGCAATAATAGCAATTTTCATACGATCCTCTTGACTTTGTTTGGATAACTTCAAATTAGATGTGCTATCATAGTTTGAGAAGATAAATTTGACAATATATGAATCAATCGGAGCTGAAATTGCGAACAATATTTATTACAGGCTGCTCAAGTGGAATAGGGCTAATCTCGGCCATTGCTTTAAAAAAACGTGGCTATCGTGTTATTGCTTCGTGTCGCAAATCATTGGACCAACAAAAACTTATCGAGCAAGGATTTGAAACAGTGCTTCTTGACCTTGACAATCCAGACTCAGTCAAGCAAGCCGCTCAAGAAGTTCTCGCTTTGTCTGAAGGTAAATTATATGCGTTATTTAACAATGCAGGTTACGGTGTTTATGGGCGATTAAGCACGATCAGTCGAGAGCAGTTAGAATCTCAATTTTCCACCAATTTTTTTGGTGCCCATCAGCTGACGCAATTACTGCTTCCAGCCATGCTAGAACAAAATGAAGGGCGTATTATTCAAACAAGTTCAATTGTTGGTATCGTTGCAACGCCGGGGAGAGGTGCTTATTCAGCCAGCAAATATGCCTTAGAAGCTTGGTCTGATGTGCTGAGATTGGAATTAGCACAAACCAATATAAAGGTTTGTTTAATTGAACCTGGTCCATTAAAGACATATTTTTCAAACAATGTAAATCAAACAGAGCAAAAAAATATGGTAAAAAATCCACCTATAGCTAAACGATTTACTTTACCACCCGAGGCTGTTTTGCCTTACTTATTTGATGCCCTTGAACACGGCAATCCTAAAATACGTTACAGGGTAACAAAAATAACGAAAATAGCAGCTATTGCTAAACGTTTGCTTCCTGATAGATTAATGGATAAAATTTTAAAGAATAAATAATAAATCATTATACCCTAGGACATAATATGCAAAATCAATTTATTTTTGATGTTAATGAGCAAAATATTCAAGAGGTGATTGAAAAATCATCGACATCCCCTGTGTTATTTTATTTTTGGTCAGCTAGAAGTCCAAATTATGAGGTAATGACTCAAACATTAACTAAATTAGCTAATGAACATCATGGGCAATTTATTTTAGCCAATATTAATTGTGATGAACAACAAATGTTAGCCGCTCAATTTGGTTTACGGGCGATACCAACGGTTTATTTATTTCAAAATGGTCAACCTGTAGATGGTTTTCAAGGACCGCAATCTGAAGAAACCATTAAAACTTTTTTAGAAAAAGTGCTACCAAATGAAGATGAGCTTAAATTAATTGAAGCACAAAATTTATTTAATGAAGCCAAATATGAAGAAGCATTACCACTGTTACGGCAAACTTGGAAATCACTTACCGATCATTTGGGCAAACCAAGAACAGATATTGCATTAATGCTAATAAAATCACAAATTGAACTTAAACAGCTAAATGAAGCAAAAGAAGTGCTTGCAACTATTCCGCTACAAGATCAAGATTCAAGCTATCATGGATTACAAGCCGAAATAGAACTACTTGAACAAGCCACTAATTCTCCTGAATTACAGCAATTACAAGCAGAATTTGCTCAACATTCTGATAACGTTGAATTAATGATTCAATTGTCTTCCCAATTAATGCATGTAGGGCGTCATGAGGAAGCATTAGAGTTGTTATTTAAACCGCTGACAAAAGATCTTAATGCTGGTGACGGACAAGTGAAGAAAACATTACTTGATTTACTAGCAGCATTAGGTACAAGTAATCCTTTAGCCAGTAGTTATCGACGTAAGTTGTATACTTTATTATATTAAGATTTATGAAATTTAATAAAGCGAAAGGATTCAACAATAAACTATTGTTGAATCCACTTTATTTAGTGTTCAATAATGCGAGAAAAGTCTTCGTTACTACGCAATGTTAAGATTTCAACACCATTATCAGTTACTAAAATAGTATGTTCATACTGTGCAGAAAGACCATGATCTTTGGTTTTGACTGTCCAGCCATCTTTCATGGTACGGGTACGCCAATCGCCTGTATTTATCATAGGTTCAATAGTAAAAGTCATGCCTGGTTTTAAAATTACACCGCCGTCATCAGCATCATAATGTAAGACTTGAGGTTCGTCATGATAGACCTCACCAATACCATGACCACAGTATTCGCGAACTGAAGAAAAACCAAATTTATCGACATATTTTTGAATCGTTTTACCAATTTCCTTTAAACGTATGCCGGGTTTGATAATTTTAATCGCCTCGTAAAGACTTTCTTGTGTAACTTGGCATAATTTTTCACCTGCGATAGTTGGCTTACCAGCAATGTACATCCTAGAAGTATCACCGTGATAACCATCTTTGATAACTGTTACATCAATATTTAAAATATCACCATCTTTTAACTTTTTGTCAAAACTTGGAATACCATGGCAAACCACATCATTAATTGAAATACAACTTGTGTGTTGATAGCCACTATAGCCAATATTAGCTGGAATAGCTTTTTGAACATTAACAATATGTTCATAACAAATTTTGTCTAGTTCACCAGTACTAATGCCCGGTTTAACATAGGGTTCAATCATTTCTAATACTTCAGCTGCAAGTTTTCCAGCAATTCGCATTTTTTCAATTTCGACGGGGGTTTTTAACTTTATAGACATTAAATTTTTCCTGTAATATTAATAACAATATCCTATCATACCTCGCTATTTCGTCAAATCATGCCGGATGATTAATTATGCATTTTACTTATATTCTTATAAAATTTTGTAAAAAAGTTTCAGGAAAGTATGTGTTTTAGTATAAAATAAAAACTTATACTTATTTTAATACGGTTTTATATATAGAATAACTCATTATAAAAAAGGGTTTTATCGCAATGCAATGTCGTTTTTATCAGCAGAAAAAATGTTTATCTTGTCAATGGATGGATAAGCCCTATCATGCACAACTAGCAGAAAAACAAAATAATCTGTTGCAACAATTAACTCAATTTAAACCTAATGACGTTGTAGATCCCTTTGGTAGTAATGAATTTGCTTTCCGTAATAAAGCAAAAATGGCGGTGTTAGGCACCGTTGAAAGACCTATTTTAGGGATACAAACAGATAATGAGATGGTCGATTTATGTGATTGCCCTCTTTACTCAAATAGTATGCAAAACATCCTCAAACTTGTTCGAACTTTCATCCGTAAACAGGAGCTTGTACCTTATAATATTATTAAGCGGAAGGGAGAATTGAAATTTGTTATAGTTACTGAAAGTAAAGAGAATAATACAAGCTATTTTATGTTGCGATTTGTTTTAAAATCGCACAAATTTGTCGAGAAAATAAATAATTCTTTTAAACAATTACAAGATAAAATACAAAACTTAAAGGTAATTTCAATTAATATCCAACCTAATCATGCGGCTATTTTAGAAGGAGAAGAAGAGTTAGTTTTAACTGATACCTCATTTTTGCCAATGACATTAAATGGCGTTCCTCTTTTTATTAAGCCTAAAAGTTTTTTTCAAACAAATAGTTATGTTGCCAGAAATCTTTATAAAACAGCAAGTGACTGGGTCACAAATTTATCTATTCACTCAATTTGGGATTTGTTTTGTGGTGTAGGTGGTTTTGGCTTAAGTTGTGTTAGTCTTAATACTGAAAGTGCTATCCAACTGACAGGTATTGAAATTAGTTCAGACGCAATTGAGTGCGCAACTCAATCAGCAGAAAAGTTAGGCTTTAACCAATTATTTTTTAAATCGTTTGATGCCACACAATATGCTATCGCTGAACAAGACATTCCAGATCTAGTATTGCTTAATCCACCAAGACGAGGGGTTGGTAAAGTGCTTATGCAGTATTTAGAAAATGTACAACCAAGCTATATTTTATATTCAAGTTGCAACTTAACCTCGTTAGTCGAAGATTTAATGTTGTTATCCAACTATCAAATCATGAAAGTGCAACTGTTTGATATGTTTCCCCATACTTCACATATGGAAGTCTTGGTTTTATTACAAAGAAAAGATAGATAATCTAATTATCAAACCATAATATTATCTTCAATCTATGAAATAATTGTTATATTTAAAGATCTGCCAAGATTCAATTATCTGTAATAAAAATAGTGAATTGTATTTTTTAATCATTAAATTACAAATTATATTTAGTTTTTATTTTAAAGATTGTTATAAATTAGACCATTGTTAATATCAAACTATGTTAATATAAAAAATAAATAATTTCATTTAAGGAAGGCAAAATATGATTCCTGATGTTTCTAAAGCGCTTAACTGGTTAGAAAAACACTACACCATCTTACAAGGTATTCAACGCGGGGTTGAACGTGAAACTTTACGCATTTTGCCTGACGGGACATTGTCGAAAACTTCATTCCCCGCAAAAATTGGCGCAGCGTTGACTCATCCTTGGATAACAACTGATTTTGCTGAATCAATGCTAGAATTTATTACACCAGTTAATACCAATATCGATTATATGCTAACGTTTTTACGCGATCTGCATCGTTATGCTAGTGTAAATATTGATGACGAAATGATGTGGCCATTAAGTATGCCATGTTTTGTTGCCAATGAAGAAGATATTATTTTAGCTCAATATGGATCATCAAATGAAGGGCGTTTTAAAACGGTTTATCGAGAAGGTCTAAAAAACCGTTATGGTGCAATGATGCAAACCATATCTGGCGTTCATTATAATTTTTCATTACCCATGGCATTTTGGCAAGCAAGAGATGGTGTAAAAAATACAGAAGAAGGTAAAGCTGTTATTTCTGAAGGCTACTTTACATTGATTCGTAACTATTATCGCTTTGGTTGGGTTATTCCTTATTTGTTTGGATCATCACCATCGATGTGCTCTTCATTTATTCAAGATCCACAAAAAGCGAAAGCCTTTATTGAACAAACAAATGGCAACTGTTATTTGCCTTACGCAACATCTTTAAGGTTAAGCGATATTGGGTATACTAATAATGCACAAAAACAACTAGGCATTACTTTTAATCATTTAGATACTTATGTTGAAGGATTAAAACGAGCAACGCATACAAAATCAGCGGAATTTACTAAACTGGGTATCAAAGTTGATGGTCATTATCGTCAATTAAACGATAATGTATTGCAAATTGAAAATGAATTTTACGGGCCAATTAGACCTAAAAGAGTCGCAATGATAGGGGAGTCACCGTCGGATGCACTTTTACGTGGTGGTATTGAATATATTGAAGTACGTGCATTAGATGTTAATCCATTTTCACCGGTGGGGATTACTGAAGAACAAATACGATTTATCGATCTTTTTTTAATTTGGTGTGCACTAGCACCAGCGCCTGAAATGAGCAGTCAAGAACTTGAGTGTGCCAAATTAAATTGGAATAGGGTAATAATGGAAGGACGAAAACCAGGGCTTGAGATCGGTATTGGTTGCAATAGCTATCGAGAACCTTTGGCCAAAGTTGGACACCAATTATTCAAAGATTTATTACGTGTTGCTGATGTTTTAGATCATCAAGATGACAAGCAGAGTTATCGTAATGTTTGTGAGCGTTTAGATTTGATGTTTGATCAACCTGAATTAACTTTATCAGCAAGAACATTACAAGCAATAAGCGATTTAGGGACAGCGAAATTTGGTTTAGCTTTAGCAAGCCAATATAAAAAACAGCTTATGGCAGAACCTTTAGCATTATTAACTGAAGATGATTTTGTTCAACAACGCAATTTATCTATTGAAAAACAGAAGAAGAAAGAGCAGAGTGATACTTTAACTTTTGATCAATATTTGCAGAAAAAGTTGCACGATAAAAATGTTTAAAAATCGATGTTATACTTTACGTTATCGGGCAAGCAACGAAGTTGAGTTGCTCTTGCCTAACCAAGAAATTACAGTTAATAAACCGTTAATCGATCAAACATCATTTACTGTTTTAGTTTGGAATATTTTTAAACAAAAGAAATCTGATTGTATTACTGTACTCAAACAATATGCTGATAAAGCTAAACTAATTTTATTACAAGAAGCACAAACAACATTACCGTTACTTCATTTCATTTCACAGCACAATAAAATTGCCGATCATGTCCCAGCATATTGTTTCAACAATATTTATGCTGGGGTCATGACAATTTCTGACTCGTTACCAACTTCACTTTTTTCGTTTAGAGAAAAAGAACCATTAATTCGTGTTCCTAAATCTGCTTTAATTACTATTTATCCTATTAGAGATTCTAAGCAACAGTTATTAGTTGCGAATATTCATGCTGTAAATTTTAGTATTGGTGTAAAAGTCTACCATCAACAAATACGCGTGTTATTAACCCGAATAAAAGAACATAATGGTCCAGTCATCTTTGCTGGGGATTTTAATGCATGGAGTAGACAGCGACTGAATTTATTGTATCATCTTGTTCATTCAATTGAACTTAAGCCTGTTAATTTTTCCATTGATATTCGTAAAAGATTTATGGGCAGACCGTTAGATTTTATTTTTTACCGAGGATTACAACTTAATACAGCTGAAATTATTAGCACAACCGCATCAGATCATAATCCTCTATTAGTAAATTTTAGATTGGATTTGCACTGGCAAGATTGATTGTTAAGATATCACCTTCTTGAACTCTAGAATTCTTTAGATTATTCCACTGCAATATATCAGTAATTTTTACACGATAATTTTTTGCTATTGAATATAAACTATCACCTGCTTTGACAAGATAAGCAATCTTTTTTTCATTTCTAGAGAAGTTATCTTTGCTTACAATGCTTTTGTTTTGAATGAAACTTGATCTAAATTCAAATGGCATATTAGCATGAGGAGTATCTTGTAGAAGTTCTGTAATTTCATTTGCAACAAGATTTTCTTTTTGTAATTTTTTAAATAAATCATGAGCATGAGTATAAGGAACAAGCAGATGAAAAGGACCATTTACTGTTTGTTGTACATATCCTGCATTGTATGTTGTTAACTCATCAAGCGATAATTTAGAATATTTAGCAATTTTAGCTAATGAAATATTTTTAGAAATATCAATTCTAACAAGCGAATTTTCGTAGTTACAATCAGGTAACTTAATGCCATATCGTTTATTATTTTTAACAATATCAATGATAGCTAAAATTTTAGGCACATAGTGCATGGTTTCAGTTGGCAAGTCTAATGACCAATAATTTGTTGGTAAACCTTTTGCCTGATTTTTCTCAATGGCTTTTCTGACTCGACCTTCACCCGCATTATAAGCTGCAAGTGTTAAAAGCCAGTCCCCATTAAAACGGCTATTTAAATTTTGTAGCAGCGATATTGCAGAATTAGTGGAGGCTATTAGATCCCTACGGGCATCAAATGAATTACTTTGTTGTAACCCATACTCTCTAGCTGTGACTGGTACAAATTGCCACAATCCCGCAGCTTGTGCTGGTGATGTTGCAAGTGGGTCATAAGCGCTCTCAATAAGAGGAACTAAAGCTAATTCAGCTGGTAGATTATTTCTACGAAGTTGATTAATAATGTAATAAACATAAGGTTCAGAACGTAAAGCAACTGTTTCAAATCCTTTAGGATTACGTAATAATCGTTCTCGCTCTGCTTTAACTCGGCTATTTTCAGGAACATTGGCATCAATCTGATTAAGCATATATTGCCATGGGTTCTGAGTGATAGATACATAACTACTAGAATTACTTCTGTTATTAGCCGTGTTTTTCGAATACTTTATTCTAACAACAGGATTATATCGCGGTGCATGATGATGGCACGCACCTAGAAACAAACATAATGTTGTAAATATTAATAACTTTTTCATTATTCCGTAAGTTTTACCCAAATTAAGTTTAATATTATACCTAAAAAATGTCTTTTTGGCTCCTAAAAAAAGTGAACAAATCTAACTCATTATTAAAATTTAACTTATTTTGTAATTGATGTTCATGGCATCGCAAAAATAAGTTAATTTGCTTTTCTTTAGACAAAAAAGACGGTAATGTTTTTGATTTTTTTGAAATCAGATCTATATAGCTTTTGATGCTTTTATCATTAGGCAATATGTGGGACGCAAAGGCTAAATTTGATAGAGTATATTCATGACCAGCACAGATTAAAGTATCATCAGGCAGCCGTTTTAAACGTTCTAATGAATCTAACATTTGTTGATAAGTACCCTCAAAAACCCTTCTGCAACCAGCCGAAAAGAAAACAAATAAAGGTAGCAATAATAAGCTAAATGCCCAAGCGTATGTCCTGGTATTGCTATAACATCAAAGCTAAAATTACCAATACAAACTTTATCTTGATTAATAAGATAATTAATCGGCAAATCAATTTCGCTAGGGCCGTAAATATCAATATGCTGATATTGAGCTTTTAATTCACACACCCCACCAGTGTGATCAATATGGTGATGGGTAAGTAGGATTCCAAGGGGGAATAATTTATACTGATTAATATAATTAATAACAGGTCCAGCTTCGCCAGGATCAATAATCACGGCTTGATTATAAGAGTTGCTTAGAATCCAAATATAATTATCTTTTAAGGATTTGATGCTATTCAGTTGATACATATTATTTTTATACCATCAGTTATCTATATTAAAAGCAAGTAAATTTATATCAGTTTCATAAAAGTATTTTTATAAATTAATCATTTATAGATTGTTCAAATATAGCGTCTTGCATAGTAGGGGATTGGGCTTGTGTTTTAGCTATAATGTCACAGCGCTCATTTTCAATATGACCAGCATGACCTTTGATCCAAATCCATTTAATGTTATGGGGTTGTACTAATTCATCAAGCTTTTTCCATAAGTCGACATTTTTTACTGGTTGTTTGCTGGCTGTCCTCCAACCATTTTTTTTCCAACCGTGGATCCAATTCATAATACCGTTACGCAAATACTGACTATCAGAATATAACTCAATTTGACAAGGTTGCTTTAATTGTTCTAAAGCCACAATTGCAGCTAATAATTCCATGCGATTATTCGTTGTTTTAAAAAAACCTTTCGATAATATCTTTTCAGTTTGTTTATATTTTAAAATAGCAGCATAACCACCGGGGCCCGGATTACCAAGGCAGGAACCATCTGTATATATTTTGATTTTTTTTAACATTTTTTAAATTTATTTAATAATTATTGGGGATCGATTTAAATCTATTGTTTATTTTAATTGAAAATGCAAATTAACAGTCATTTAATTTATTTACTGTTATTCTATAACTTTAGCAAATTGACGATTATCTTCATTTATAAAGGTATCAACATTAAAGTTTTTTGATGCTAGACTATACCACTAAAAATGTTTTTTCCCAATCATTGATATAAAAAGAGAAGCAAGTGATAAATCATTCTACGCGACAAATTGTATTAGATACTGAAACAACTGGTATGAACCAAGAAAGTAATAATCACTATGAAGGACATAAGATTATTGAAATTGGTGCTGTTGAAGTCATTAATCGCCGTTTAACGGGTAACCATTTTCATGTTTACATTAATCCAGAACGCTTAATTGATGAAGATGCATTTAAAGTGCATGGCATAAGTGACGATTTTGTTAAAGATAAGCCGATTTTTAAAAATATAGCGCATGATTTTATTAAATTTATTGATGGCGCTGAATTAATTATCCACAATGCTTCGTTTGATGTAGGCTTTATGGATTATGAATTTCGTCTTTGTGGGTTGGATTTTAAAACTGCTGATCATTGTATTGTTACTGATACCTTAGCCATGGCAAGGCGCCTATTTCCTGGTAAACGTAATAACCTAGATGTATTATGTGAGCGCTATCAAATTGATAACTCTCACAGAACGCTGCATGGCGCGTTATTAGATGCCGAGATTTTAGCTGAAGTGTATTTAGCGATGACCGGGGGGCAAACGACCTTATCTTTTAATGCAGAGGATAATAACTCATCTTCATCGGAAAATAATATAATAAAAAGAGTAGAACGTAACGGCGCGCCTTTAAAAGTAATCAAGGCAACTGAATATGAGCTTTCTGAACATAAATCAGTTTTAAAAAAAATTGATAAAAAAAGTAGTGGAGCATTATGGAATTTAAATAAATGATTGCTTTATAGTCAATTAAACATTAATTTTAAAAATTTTATTGACGATAACAAAAAAAATCTTTAATATCACGCCTGTTTTAATGTTCTAGCATTAAAACTATCAAACAAAAGCGGAGCGGTAGTTCAGTTGGTTAGAATACTTGCCTGTCACGCAGGGGGTCGCGGGTTCGAGCCCCGTCCGTTCCGCCAATTCATCAGATCTTATCTAAATCTATTTAGTCTATTTATTACCAGCCAAAAATAAATAAAGCAGAATTGTATAAATTTTTTATTGAAAATGGAATTACAGGGTAAGTTACCCTGTAACTTTTTATGTTTTTTTCAACTATCCATTTTCATTCAAAAGGCCTTTCTTGATTTCTATCGCAAGAAGTGGATTCCACATAGCACCCGTTGCACTCATAACAGCATCAGCACCACTTTTTATAAATTGATGATAATGTTCACTAGAACCAACTCCACCGACACCCACAATAGCAAATTTTAGATCCATTTGTTTACGATATTTAGCTAAACGACTCACCATATCTAAGCCAGCCCAACGGATTGCATCACCACAAATTCCACCTTCTTTTCTATTTTCACCTAAGGCCGGGTAACCTTTAGCATCAACGGGTTTAGCCGATAATGTGTTGATGGCGCTTAAACCGTCAATGATAGTTCCGACACGAGTTAATAAAGAAATAATCTTTTCATCATCAGGAAAATACGCTAGTTTTAAAATAAGTGGACGATCAGGCACAGCAGTTTTAATGGCATTAACTATTCGTTCAACTTTGTCTACATCAAAGCAAAGTAGTTTACTTGCTCCTTCGTTTGGGCAACTTAAATTTGCTTCAAGAATAGGTGCATTGGTCTCTCTAACTAATTTTGCTGCTAAAGCGTAATCTTTTTCTATTTCTCCATTACCTTGTGTTCCTTGGAAACTACCTATTACACATTGTCCATTGCCAGCTGATTTTACAGCGTCAGCCATATCGAGTTGCCAAATATCAGGTGAAAATGAAGGCACGCCAAATGAGTTGGTAATTGATAATGGCTGATTATAATTGGTATCAGCTAATACTGTATCTAGATTGCATGATAATTTATCTTTAGGATGAACAGATAAAACATTAGGTAAAGGATGGCATTTATGTAGTTTAGTTCTGACCGTTTTATATACGCATAAGTCAAATCCATAAGCAAAAGCAGCTTTAATATAGTTTGCATTTAATAGTGGACCAGCGGGCATACCGAATGGTAAATTGACCTCAATATTTAAGAATTTTGAAATTGTTGTTGGGATTTTTTGTACTTTATCGAGTTGTGCAAAAAGTCCAAAGGGTCCTTGAGCATAATTATCTTCGTAGCTTATATTTGGATTATAAAAAGGTGTTAAAGATTTCATACTATCTCCTGATTATACATGTCTTAAAGTAAATTGATTATTAATTTGAAATGGTTAAAAAACAGTTTGTTAACCAAAAAAAATCCTCCATGAAGGAGGATTTAAAAATAGGGTAAGTAGAGAATAAAAAGATAATTTTGATTTTAATTTGTTAATGGGTATTCCAAACATTCTAATATTCTCTTTTTGTTAACTTTAAGGCATTTTAGCTGATCAAATTTAAAATTCAATATGAAAATTTAAAAAATATGTAACTAAATGAAAAGGTTATAATATTATTTTTTAGATTTATAGTTATACAGTGGAAACTTTAAACACTGTCAAGTATAAAAAATAAGTAAAGTCTTATTTTATTTATATCGATAATTTTCTAATCAATTAATAAATTAAGAAAAATTTTTGTCGAAAAAATGATACACCAGCTATTAATGAAATTAACGTAAGTGGAGAATGACTATTGGTAATGTTATCATTATTGAAAACGAAAAAGATTAAATGTTAGGTATATAAAAATGCAAAATGAAAATATTTTTAAATCGTTAACGCTACCCAATGGTGTTGAATTAAAAAACCGTATAATGATGGCACCAATGACAACATGTTCTGGTTTTTATGATGGTTCTGTTACACATGACTTGATCGAATATTATCGTGTAAGATCTGGTGAAATAGGGGCTATTATTGTTGAATGTGGATTTATCGATAATAAAGGCTTAGCTTTTCCTGGAGCGATTGGTTTAGATAGTGACGATAAAATTGAAGGATTAGCTAAAATTGCTCAAGCTATCAAAGATCAAGGCTCTAAAGCAATTATTCAAGTGTATCATGGCGGAAGAATGGTCGAACCTAAACTCATTGGTGGACAATCTCCTGTAGGGCCTAGTGCAATTGCAGCTCCGCGTCCTAATGCTGCTATGCCAATTGAATTGACTACTGATGAAGTGGACGAAATGATTGATAAGTTTGGTCAAGCCGTGCGTCGAGCTATTCTGGCTGGTTTTGACGGGGTAGAGATTCATGGTGCTAATACTTATTTAATTCAACAATTCTATTCTCCTAATTCAAATCAAAGGAATGATAAATGGGGCGGAAGCCGTGATAATCGTACTCGATTCCCGCTTGCTATTTTAAATATCACCCATAATATGGTTAAACAATATGCAACACCTGAATTTATTGTTGGTTATCGTTTTTCACCTGAAGAGCTAGAAGTCCCAGGCATTCGTTTTGATGATTCCATGTATTTACTTGAAAAATTAGCTGACAAAGGGCTTGATTATGTCCATTTTTCAATGGGAACAACACTTAGACCATCTATTGTTGATACACAAGATCCAACCCCACTAATTAAAAAATATGTAGCAATGCGATCGGCCACATTAGCAAAAATTCCTGTTGTGGGTGTTGGTAATGTTATTAATCTAAATGATGTTAATGATGCAATCAATAATGGTTATGACTTAGTCGCTGTTGGACGAGCTTGTATTGCTTATCCTGATTGGATTAGCCGTATTAAGAAAGGTGAAAAACTAGAACTGTTTATCAATAGTGATAAACGTGAAGAACTTAATATTCCTGAACCTTTATGGCGTTTTTCTTTGGTTGAAAGCTTGATTCGTGATGTTAATCTTAATGTTAAAAAATTTAAACCAGGTAATTATCAAGAAACAGTTAACGATGAATCTTACGAATTTCTTATTAATGTTGAATTAGGTAAAGACTTTATTAAAGATATGGCATTAGTGAATGCTAAAGAGTTTGATAATGATATCCTAGATAATTTTACTGTTATAAAAAATAGAATTATTGATTCCAATAGTTCACATGTTGATACGATTTCAGGAGCAACTACCCAATGTGAAGCTTTTAAAAAAGCAGTCACTAAAGCGATGGCAAAATCTAACAAAGAGGCGATTATTGCCGAAGGTGGCGATCCTAATGACCAATCTTTCGATGTAGTGGTAGTTGGTAGTGGTGGTGCTGGGCTAGCGGCTGCTATTCAAGTGCATGATCTGGGCGCAAATGTAGTAATTGTTGAGCAAATGTCTGTCATTGGCGGTAATACCAATAAAGCCTCAGCTGGTATGAATGCCGCAGAAACTAAGTTCCAAAAACTTAAAGGTATCAAAGACAGTAAAGAACTTTTCTATCAAGAAACGATGATAGGTGGAAAAAATAAAAATAATCCTGACTTATTACATTATTTTGTTGAAAATGCACCAGATGCGATCAATTGGTTAGATGAGAATGGTATTGAACTAAGTGGCATTACAACAACTGGTGGTATGAGTATTGATCGAACACACCGCCCAGAAAGTGGTGCAGCGGTAGGTGGTTTCTTAATCAGTGGACTAGTCAGAAATATCAATAAGCGTGGTATCGAAGTCATGCTTGATACAGCAGTTACTGAAATTGTCACCGAAAACCACAAAGTTATTGGCGTTAAAGTTTCAGAAGAAGACGGTTCAACTCATATGATAAAAACCAAAGCAGTCATTATTGCAACCGGTGGATTTAGTGCTAATACTGCAATGGTTGAAAAATATCGCCCTGATCTTAAAGGATTTGTCACCACCAATCATAAAGGTGCCACCGGCTCTGGTATTATGATACTTGAAAAGCTTGGTGCTGGAACTGTTGATATGGGAGAAATTCAAATCCATCCAACAGTTGAACAAACCTCTTCTTATTTAATTTCAGAATCTATTCGTGGTGGGGGCGCGATACTTGTATCGCAAGAAGGCCAACGATTTGTTAATGAGCTTGACACCCGAGACAATGTATCAGCTGAGATTATCAAACTACCGGAACACTATGCTTATATCTTATTTGATCAACAAATACGTGATGAAAACAGATCAGTTGAAGAATATGTTGCAAATGAACTTGTTACCCAAGCAAATACGATTGAAGAATTAGCTCAAAAGCTATCGATTAATGACAACACATTAACGAAAACTGTAAAACGATACAATCAGTTTGCAACAACTAAACACGATGAAGATTTTGGACGAACAACGGGTATGCGTCATCCGATAGAAAAAGGGCCTTTCTATGCAATAAAAATTGCACCTGGTGTTCATCATACCATGGGCGGTGTAACTATCAATATTCAAACACAAGTCTTAGATACTAATAAAAATGTCATTCAAGGCGTGTTCGCCGCAGGTGAGGTAGTGGGTGGTGTACATGGCGCAAATCGTATAGGAGGTAACGCTGTTGCAGATATCATTATTTTTGGTATACAAGCGGGCAAAAAAGCTGGTGATTATATCAAAAGTTAGCTTGTTATAACTATTTGAGCTTGTTTAGTATGGTACGTCCTAGCTATGAATATACTCAAACTTTAATGGGAACAACGGTTTCATTAACGCTATTAGAGCCTAATGAAGCCGCTGCATATGCTGTTTTTGAAACCATAAAAGTGCTTGAGGATAAATTAACCGTTAATAGGTCGTTATCAGAAGTTATGTCAATTAATTTAGCAGCTGGCCAATGCCCTGTTAAAGTAAGCCATTCTGTGTTTTCTTTGATTGAACAAGCTCAAAAAGTCAGCCTACATTTCAATAGCTGCTTTAATTTTGCCATTGGTCCATTAATTAAGCTTTGGAAAATTGGCTTTCAAGATTATCAAGTACCATCTACCAAGTTAATAAAACAACAATTATTGTTAACTGATCCTAAAAATGTTGAACTGGATGTAAAGACCCATTCCATATTTTTGAAAAAATCTGGGATGGAAATTGATTTAGGTGCAATTGCTAAAGGATATATTGCTGATGTCGTCAAATTGATTTTACAACAATATCAAGTGTATCAAGGCATCATTAATTTAGGTGGTAATGTATTAACATTGGGTAAATCTTCACTTAATGAAGACGGCTATTGGCATGTGGGGCTAAGAAAACCGTTTTCAACTAAAAATAAGCTGTCTGGGATTATTAAAGTTATAAACAAGTCGGTTGTAACATCGGGGATTTATGAGCGCTTTTTTATACAAAACAGTCATCTTTACCATCACATATTTAATCCCAAAACAGGCTATCCACTAGACAATGAATTAGAAAGCGTGACAATAATTTCAGATTCTTCATTGGAAGGCGATATTTATTCAACTGTCTTTTATGGATGGGGACTTGATAAAAGTAGAGAATATTTACAAAAACATCAAAACTTATCAGCTATATTCTTGTTAAAAAATAAAACAATAACATTAATCAATACTGATAATTTTATTTTTCAACAGCTTGATACTCAATACACAATCAGCAGAGATTATAATTAAGATTGCCATCAAAAAATCATAAATAATATTAATTTTATTTAAGTTTTTATGGTTTATTTGATGTTTTGCTCAAAATTTTGTTAAAAATTTAATTCTTTTGATGCTTTTATATAAGACAATAAACTTGTGCAAATAATGGAGTACGAAGTGAGTATCATAGTGTAACAAAATTAAATATTAACTTATTAAATACTATTTAAATTAAAAAGGAAGATACTATGAATATAGTAAAAAAACCGCCAGTAAAATGGCTTCCACTCATAATTATTGCAGCAATCTCAGCAATACTCTGGTTGTTTGTAACACCGCCAACTGGTATTAGCCAACAAGGTTGGCAAACCAGTATTATTTTTGTGGCTACTATTGCCTGCATTGTGGCCGAAATAATGCCAATTGGAGCAATTGGCTTATTGGCAATTACCGTTTTTGCCGTATTAAGACCTTCTGGGGCAGATACAAATACGGCAGCTATTAAAATCGCCTTAAGCGAATTAAATAGTAGTCTTATTTGGTTGATTGTTATTGCTTTTATGATTGCTCGAGGCTTTATTAAAACAGGGCTAAGTAAACGCATTGCCTATTATCTTGTGAAGATTTTGGGTAAAAATACATTGGGATTAGCTTACGGTTTATCTGTTACTGATATCGCGTTGGCGCCAGCTATTCCAAGTACCACCGCTCGAGCTGGAGGTGTTATATATCCAATAGCAGAAGCTTTAGCCATCAATTTTAACTCTAACCCGAAAGATAAATCAAGAAACCGCATTGGTACATTTTTAATGTTAACGATTAGTCATGTAAATGATATCACCTCTGCAATGTTCTTGACAGCATTTACTGGAAACTTATTAGCTGCTAAATTAGTTACAACATCACTAGGTATTACACTAGGCTGGGGACAATGGTTTATTGCAGCAATTGTGCCATGTTTAGTTTCATTTATTGTGATCCCTTTGGTTATTTATTTCTTAACTAATCCAGAACTAAAGAAAACGCCAGAAGCACCAAAGTTAGCTGATGAAGAATTAACAAAAATGGGACCAATAACCATTAACGAAATTGTTATGGGAGGAACTGTACTGCTATTATTAGTATTTTGGATTTTTGGTAAAAACTTTGGTATAGATTCAACGACTACAGCCTTTATTGGTTTGACTATATTGATCTTAACCGGTGTATTAAGCTGGGATGATATAAAAGGCGAAAAAGCGGCTTGGGACACATTAATTTGGTTTGCGGCATTATTAATGATGGCAGGCCAAGTGAATAAACTTGGTGTAACAAAATGGCTGGGCGATACAATAGGTAGCGCGGTGCAAGGTCATTTAGGTGAAAGTAGTTGGATATTTGTAATAATCGTTTTATGTATTGCTTATGTTTATTTACATTACTTCTTTGCCAGTGGAAATGCGCATATTGCCGCATTATTCCCAGTTTTCTTATCGATTGCTATTGCGCTTGGTGTACCAACTTTGATTGCCATTTTTGCTTTAGTCATTTGTACTAATTATTTTGGGTCAATAACACAGTTTGCAAATGCTAGAAATCCACTATTATTTGCCGAGGGGTTTGTTCCTGTAAAAACTTGGTGGAAAGTTGGTTTTATGTGTAGTGTTGTAAATCTGCTCATTATATTTACTATCGGTATTTTATGGTGGAAGATTATTGGCCTTGATCAATAATAATTAAAAACTATCTTACAAACTATTGTATATACCGCCACATTGATTGGCGGTATTCATCTGTATATCAATTTTTATTGCTAGCAAATTACAATTGATAGTTTCCAATCGTTAATCACTTCCCAATATTTTTGTTCTTGGGCTAAATCAAGTAATATCAGTTTATTATTTTCAACAAATTCTTGATTAATTTCTAAAGTGATTTTGGCTAGTTTATTTTCTAATAATTTTAATTGAAATGCCTGTAAATCAATGGCGGCATTCCGTTGATTATTTATGAGGATAGACAATCTTAGAATTTGCATTAATGATATTATATGTTTGTATTCAAACAGGCTAAAATAAGGTAGTTCATCAATATTGATCGATTTTCTATGGTAGCGAACAAGGGTAGATAAAAGTAATTGTTGTTCTTCATTGAATCCTGGCAGATTACTATTTTGCAAAATATAACTTGAATGTTTATGAATTGAAGAAAAGTTAATCTTTAAACCTACCTCATGGAGCTGAGCTGCCCAGTATAAAATAGATTCAAGATTGGGCGGAATAGTAATCGGTGCTTGCTTTTGCCATTGTGAAAATAAATATTTTGCAGTTTTAACAACTTGTTTTGCATGGCGCTGATCTATGTTGTAATGTTCTGAAAGTGATTGTGCGGTGTTTTTCCTAATATCTTGGTAATTAGGGCAATCAATCAACTCATAAAATACGCCCTCCCGTAATGCGCATGGGCTAAATTGTAAAGTCTGTAAACCCAGCGCATTAAAAATACCACTAAATATAGCTAACCCGCTGACAAATACTTTTTTTCTTTCTTTGGACAAAGAGGGGTAATTAATATCGTTAAATGTTTTAAATTCCAAAACATAACTAATTAGATCATCGAGCCTTTTAGGAGTGATAATGCCATCACTGACACCAAGATCTAATAAGATATGATAAATAGACTTAATGGTTCCAGACGTACCAAATGCAGCTGTGATATTCATTTTTTTTAGTCTACTTATCATACTTTCTATTTGCTGTTCGGCGGCAAGTTTTGCTTGTTGAAATGATACTGCGTCAATTGTCTGCTCATAAAAAAACTGTTTGGTATAAGTTACACATCCCATGGGACGACTAGCAACAATTAAAGGAGTTAAATCATTTCCTTTGCCTATCGCAATTTCAGTAGATCCACCACCGATATCTATCACAAGTTTTGTATCGGTTGGTGATGTTGATTCTGCTGTCATGGTGCCTAAATAAATAAGACGAGCCTCCTCTTGGCCCGAAATAATTTCAATAGGGAAGGGAAACACTTTAGCCGCCGCCATTAAAAATTTATGTCTATTTTTGGCCACCCTTAAAGTATGAGTTGCGACAACACGAATATGTTCGTGAGGAAATCCATTTAATCGTTCGGCAAACAGCGCAAGGCACTCTACACCTCGCATAATACTTGATTCAGTGAGTTCGTTATTGGCTTTAAGCCCTGTTGCGAGATGAATATTTATTTTATTTTTATAAATAATCTGTATGACACCATTAATGATACGAGCAATCACCATATGAAAACTATTTGAACCAAGATCGACTACCGCATATTCATTGAAACTATTCATGTTAGAGTCCTTTTTCAAAGGATTCTGACTGCTTCAAATAATCATAAATGGCATACTGGGCTCTGATTTTTTTCTTATTACCTCTTTGTACGTAATTGTTGGCTGCATCTTTATCAATAATACGAGCTTTTACATTGTCGTTGCATTGTATATCAAATATATTGTGGATAGTTGACTTTATTATTGGATCGAAGATTTTCACGCCTACTTCAATCCGATTATCAATATTACGGGGCATCCAGTCGGCAGAGGAGATATAAGTATCTTTTTTCCCATTATTTTCAAAAATATAAACACGAGCATGCTCTAAGAACTGATCAACAATACTTGTAACAGTAATATTTTCACTTAAATTCGGAATCTGTGGTATTAATACACAAGTTCCTCTTACAACCATTCTAACTTTTACCCCAGCACAAGATGCACGATACAATTGATCTATCATATCTTTATCAGTTATTGCATTAAGTTTTAAATAGATGCCTGCTGCTTTGCCAGCTTTGGCATTATTTATTTCTCGTTCGATAAATTCATAAAATCGTAATCGTGTATTTTGTGGTGAAACAAGCAAATGGTTAAATGATACGGGTTTAAATGGGTTTTCAATAAAATTAAATACTTTTTTAACTTCATCTGTAATTGCTGGATCTGCTGTTAATAGTGAAAAATCGGTATAAATGGTTGCTGTTTTTTCATTAAAATTACCTGAACCAATATGGGCATAACGAACTATTTGATCGCTTTCTTTACGATCAATTAAAAATAATTTAGCGTGGATTTTAAGTTTGGGTTGTGAATAGATAACTTTAATACCACTGCTAATCAACTGTTTTGCCCATTTTATATTTGCTTCTTCATCAAACCTAGCTTGCAATTCAACGACTACGGTGACTTTTTTGCCATTATTTGCAGCATTGATGGCGGCATGAATAAAGCGAGAGTCTTTTGCTACTCGGTAAATATTCATTCGAATATGCGTAACAGATGGATCAAATGAAGCTTGCCTCATGATTTCTAAAACATGGCCAAAAGAGTAATAGGGGTAATAAAGTAAAACATCTCGATCTTTAATTGTATCAAACGAATTTCGGAATTGCTTAAATCGAGTGTAGCTTAAGTTTTGTATTTTCTTATTTAATAAATTCTTTTGCCCAAGTTCAGGAAATTTAACAAGATCTTTAAAATTAGGATAGCGTCCACCAGGCATTGCGTCTTGTTCGGTTAACCGTAATTTATTAATCAACAATTCAAATAATGCTTTTGGCATATCTTTTTGATAAGTAAATCGTACTGGCTGTGCTGTTAAGCGTTGTTTTAAACCTTGAGACATAAGTTCAAGTAAGCTATCTAATTCAGTATTCAACTCATATTCTGCATCTCGATTAATATTAATTGAATACGCATTTAATTCTTTGGCATCAAAAAAAACTTTAAAAATATCTGATAAACAATATCGTAATATGTTGTCTAAAAAGATGATGCACTTATTTTTAGTTGAAACCTCTGACGGTAGCAGTACAAAACGAGAAACATTATCAGTCGGAAGTTCTAGTAATGCATAACTGATATTATCCTCACAAACTATTTCTACAGCCAAATAGGCATGATCATCTTTTAAAAATTGAATCAATTCTGTATGGCTATCAAGCAAAATAGGGGTAATATATTGCCTCAGATTTTGTTTATAATAATTCTTAATCCAATTTTCTTGATAAGCCGAAAGTTGTCTTTCATTAATCAAAAAGATTTGATTTCTGGCCATTTCTAACAATAATTCATTATAAAGTTGATCAAACTGTAATTCTAATTGAATAACCTTTTGATTTACTTGTCGTAATAGGCTTTTAGCATTAGATGAAGAATGCACTTGTTCTTGTTCAATAAGCACATATCTTTTTAAATTAGCAAACTGGACTTTATAAAATTCATCAAGATTACTGGAGTATATGCCTAAAAACCGTACTCTTTCGATAAGCGGATTGCTTTTATCTGCAGCCTCTTGTAAAACTCGCTGATTGAAAGATAACCAGCTGAGCTCTTTAGGTAAATATACTTTTTCTTCAATCATTATAGTTTTTTAAACTCTAGTAAAAGATTCTATACAGAATAACTTAAGTAAAAAAAAAAGCTAGCAGATAGCTAGCTTTTTTTATATCGATTAAAAATTTAAGATTTAAATACGGTGAACTGAAGTTGTGTTAGTGGTTCCACTTGGTACTAAAGCACCAGACACCATCACAATAATATCGCCTTGTTGTAAACCACATACTTTTACCGCCATCTCTTTACCTAAACGATAAAAATCATCAGTTGAATTGATTGAATCAATTAAAATTGGTTCTACACCTTTAGTAACAGCTAACTGATTAACCGTTTTTTGACTTGATGAAAGCGCTAAAATGCGGGCTCTTGGAAAATAATGACGAACCTCTCGAGCGGATTTACCACTACGTGTTGCAACAACAATTAATGGTGCATTTAAACGTTCAGCAATTTCCACAGCACCACAACAAACAGCCGCGGTTATGCTTAATTTTTCTTCTTTAGTTGTTAGTTCTAAAAAAGCAGGAATAGTACCATCTGTACGTTTACAGATAGTCGCCATGACATTGACTGTTTCTAGTGGATATTTACCTTTAGCACTTTCGCCTGAAAGCATAACTGCATCGGTACCATCAATAATTGCATTTGCTACATCACCAGCTTCAGCACGAGTAGGGCGCGGATTTTTGATCATTGAATCGAGCATTTGTGTTGCGGTTATAACTGGTTTAGAGGCTTTATTACATTTTTTGATCATCATTTTTTGAGCAAAAATAACTTCTTCAACGGCAATTTCAACACCTAAGTCACCACGTGCAACCATAATACCGTCAGAAGCCTCAAGAATTTCATCAAAGTTATCTAAACCCTCTTGATTTTCGATTTTAGAGATAATTTTTATATCTTCACCACCATGCGCTTTTAAGTGAGCGCGAATGTCTTCAACATCAGAACGTTTACGAATAAATGATGCTGCAATAAAATCAACCCCTTGTTCACAACCAAAAATAAGGTCGTTTTTATCTTTTTCTGCTAGTGCTGGTAATTTAATTGAAACGCCAGGTAAATTGATACCTTTATTTTCACCAAGCTCTCCGTTGTTTAAAACTGTACAGATAACTTCGTTACCTTTGATTTCTATCACGTCCATTGCAATTAAACCATCATCAACAAGTACACGATTACCCGGTTTCAGATCATGCGCAAAGCCATCATATGTAACTGCTACTCGTTCATTATTTCCAATGACATTCTTATCTGTTGTAAAAGTAAATGTTTGACCAGCAATAAGTGATACATCATCACCTCCTTCTAATTTAATGGTGCGGATTTCTGGCCCTTTGGTATCTAACATGATCGCCGCTTTTAATCCAGTTTCTTGCATGACTTCTCGTAAGTTCTTAATACGGTTGCCATGTTCTTCATAATCACCATGAGAAAAGTTTAAACGCATAACATTCATGCCTGCGTTTAACAATTTTGCTAACATCTCTTTTGATTCGGATTTGGGTCCGATAGTACAAACAATTTTAGTCTTTTTCATAATAATATCTACTTTGTAATTTATTTAATGTTAATGTTTTGATTCTATTTAAAAACTCGATAAATCAACGTTATGCAAAAAAACAATGGCAGTGCATTGGTAGGGTTGGTTAAAAGGCTTCTATGTAGCTTTAAATAGCCACAAAAATCACATAAAGCATTTGAAGAGTATGATAATTTCATCAATAAGTTAAATCCTTTAAAAATTATTCTTATTATATTCTTAACAGTATTTTAAATAAAGTTTTTTATCCTAAATAAATTTTTTGTTTATAAAATAATTTAATAATAACATTCATAAATGTATTTTTACTAAAACTCGCACAAAAATAAAAGGTTTGAACTACATTAAATCTTTAAGTTGGTAAATGAGTTCATTTTTGTTGTTTTTCAAAGTTAATTGGTTATTAGTTAAATTGATTTTTGCACCATCAGTAATTAATTGTTGAATAACATGATCTAATTGATTTAATTGATCATCATTACAAAGCATTTTGATCATTGCAACACCTGTACCTTTAATGTTGTTTTTATCTAAAATAACTTGACCTGAAAACTGGTTACACATTTTGCCTGTGATAGTCATTTTTTCACCGAATATAAGCTCAGCTTGATCATCTAAAGAGATATCCTGACCATTTGCATTAATTAATACGAAACGGTGATGCATAAGATCAGTATCTTGTATCTTACCCGTTTCATAGCAACCAGACATAACCAAAGCAACAGTAAATAGCGAAATTAGCAATAATGTTTTTTTCATATGAACTCCTAATGATGGGTTAAATTTGCTATAATTAAACCTATTTATGACGTTAATTAATATTATCTGACTCTCTATGTTATCTCAAAACCAATTAAAAAACCTTGACTCAATGACTTTCTTAGATAAGCACAAAATAATAAAATTTGCCCAGAAAAGTCAAACTATAACTAATATAGATTCAGCCATACAAAATGCTAAGTTACATTACCAAGCTAGAATAGATTCATTACCAAAGAGCATTGATTTTCCAGATAATTTACCTGTTGTTGAAAAAAAACAAAAAATTTATGACGCAATTAAGCATCATCAAGTGGTCATAATCGCAGGTGAAACAGGTTCAGGAAAAACCACGCAAATTCCTAAAATCTGTTTAGAATTAGGCTTGGGCGTCAAAGGCTATATTGGTCACACCCAACCAAGGAGATTAGCTGCACGTTCAGTGGCTAATCGTATTGCAGATGAGTTGAAAACAGAAATAGGGCAATTAGTTGGTTTCAAAGTCAGATTCTCTGATCATGTTAGTGAAACAACACTGATTAAATTAATGACTGACGGTATATTGCTTGCTGAAATTCAAAAAGATAAACTTTTATTACAATACGATACCATTATTATTGACGAAGCTCATGAACGTAGCTTAAACATTGATTTTATTTTAGGCTACCTTAAGCAATTATTACCTAAACGTCCAGACTTGAAAGTCATAATAACATCGGCAACGATTGATGTGGAACGTTTTTCTAAACATTTTAACCAAGCACCGATTATTGAAGTGTCGGGTCGTACCTATCCAGTTGAAGTTAGATATCGTCCCACAATATTAAATGAAGATGATAATTACAATGATAAAAATAGTGATTTTCAACCGATCATAGAAGCA
Organism: Gilliamella sp. App6-5; assembly: GCF_001690525.1. Lineage (GTDB taxonomy): Bacteria > Pseudomonadota > Gammaproteobacteria > Enterobacterales > Orbaceae > Gilliamella > Gilliamella apicola_H. The sequence goes on from NZ_LZGT01000014.1 coordinate 54,201, forward strand.
ATTGATGAACTGTCTGCTGAAAGCCATGGTGATATACTTATTTTTCTAACTGGTGAAAGAGAAATTCGAGATCTTGCAGATACACTTAATAAATTGGAACTTCGTCATACTGATATCTTACCATTATATGCAAGGTTATCAGTATCAGAACAAAATCGGATTTTTCAGTCACACACTAAAAGGCGAATAGTTCTAGCAACAAATGTGGCAGAAACATCGTTAACGGTGCCTGGAATTAAATATGTTATCGACACGGGTTTAGCTAGGATTAGTCGCTATAGTTATCGCACTAAAGTTCAACGTTTACCGATTGAACCGATATCTCAAGCTTCAGCCAACCAACGAAAAGGGCGCTGTGGGCGAACCTCAGATGGTATCTGCATCCGGTTATATGATGAACAAGATTTTTTATCTCGTCCCGAATTTACCGATCCTGAAATTTTACGTACCAATTTAGCATCGGTGATATTACAGATGACCTCGTTAGGTTTAGGTGACATTGCAGCATTTCCTTTTGTTGAAGCGCCTGATGCAAAATATATTCGTGATGGCATTCGATTATTAGAAGAACTCGGTGCAATATTTACTAAACATCATCGATATCATTTAACTGAAATAGGACGGATTTTAGCACAATTACCCATCGACCCAAGGTTGGCCAGAATGCTGGTCGAAGCAAGGCGATTAGGTTGTACTAAAGAAATAATGATAATTACTGCAGCTTTGTCGATACAAGATCCTAGAGAAAGACCTTTTGATAAACAGCAAATTTCTGATGAAAAACATTGGCGTTTTGTAGATAAGGAGTCCGATTTTATTTCTTTGATTAATTTATGGAATTATATTAAAGAACAACAAAATATGCTATCCGGCAATCAATTTAGACGATTGTGTCAGAAAGAGTTCTTAAACTACCTTCGGATTCGAGAATGGCAAGATGTTTATACACAAATTAGACAAACAATTAAACAATTAGCATTCCCTATAAATAGTAAAGCGGCAGATTATAATTCATTACATGTTTCATTACTAAGCGGTTTATTATCCCATATCGGAATGAAAGAACTTGAAAAGCATGAATATATTGGGGCACGAAATATTAAATTTGCAATTTTTCCTAATTCGGCACTTTTCAAAAATCAACCTAAATGGTGTATCGTTAGTGAACTGATTGAAACTAGCCGGCTATGGGGAAGAACAGCGGCTAAAATTGAAGCTGAATGGATTGAGCCCATAGCAAAAAATTTGGTGAAATATAGTTATAACGAACCAAGGTGGTCCAAAAAACAAGGTACAACAATTGCAAATGAAAAAGTCACATTATTTGGTTTACCTATTGTTGTTAGCCGAATAGTGAATTATAGTAAAATCGATCCTGTATTAAGTCGTTCCCTATTTATTCGTCATGCCTTGGTTGAAGGTGATTGGTTTACCAACCATCAGTTTTATAAAAAAAATAAAAAATTAATTAATGAGATTAAAGATCTTGAGCATAAATCTCGTCGGCAAGATATTTTAATAGATGATGATGAACTTTTTGATTTTTATGATAAGCGAATAGATAAATCAGTCGTATCATCTAAACATTTTGATGCTTGGTGGAAACAAAAACAGAAATCAGATCCTGACTTTCTTAATGTTAAGAAAGAGATGTTGATCAAACAATCGGCACAACTAATAAATTTAAATGACTTTCCTGATTTTTGGAATCAAGATAATTTGAAATTAGCACTGAGTTATCAATTTGATATCGGATATAAAAGTGACGGCGTCACAATAAGAATACCTCTTAATCTATTAAACCAAATCAAAAATAGGGGATTTGATTGGCAGGTACCAGGTTTTAGAAAAGATCTAATTATTGCATTAATTAAATCATTACCTAAATCACTGCGCCGAAATTTTGTTCCAGCACCAAACTATGCTGATGCATTTTTGAGTAGGGGTATTTCAATGGATCAACCTTTACTTGAAAGTTTAGAAACCGAATTTCATAAAATGACAGGTGTAAAAATTACCCATGAAGATTGGCAATTGGATCAAATTCCTGATTATTTGAAAATGACTTTTAGCATTGTTGATAATAACAATAAAGAAATTGCTGCAAGTAAAGACCTCGTTTTACTAAAAGAACAACTTAAAAACGAACTTCAACAAGCATTATCATCTTTAACAATTAAGAAAACGGTTCAAATTGAGCAAAGTAATTTAACTGGGTGGAGTTTCGGCTCTCTACCTAGTATCTATGAAGAAAATCATAAAAATTATACGATTAAAGCTTATCCAGCAATCATTGATAATCAATATTCTGTAAGCATTAAGTTAGTCGATAATCAAGATGAGCAACAAAGACTGACAAAATTAGGACTAAGACGCTTGCTTATACTCAATATACCATCGCCAATCAAGTATTTACATGAAAAGTTACCGAATAAATCTAAATTAGGCTTATACTTCAATGCTTTTGGTACGGTACTGAGTTTAATTGATGACTGCATTGCTTGTGGTGTTGACTATTTGATTGAAAAAAATGGTCAGGCCATTCAAAGCCAAAATGATTATGAGGCATTATTAGATTATACTAAAAGTCATATTAATGATGTTGTGGTTGATATTGCCAAAGAAGTTGAGTCCATTTTGACTTTATTTTACAACATCAGTAAAAAGTTAAAGGGTCGCATTGATATATCATTAGCTTTTGCTTTATCTGATATAAAAAAGCAAATGGATAATCTTATTTATAAAGGTTTTGTTGTAAAATCGAGTTATAAACGACTGCCAGATATCAATCGTTATTTATTGGCGATTGAAAAAAGAATTGAAAAACTAATGTTGAATTCCACTAAAGATAGGCAATCGATGAATATAATTGAAGAGGTTGAAATTGAATATAAAAAATGGGTGAATAGCTTATCGGAAAATTCAAAATCACAAGAAAAAGTAACAAATATTCGTTGGATGATTGAAGAGCTTAGAGTAAATCTATTTGCACAGCAGTTAGGTACTGCATATCCAATTTCAGCAAAACGTATTAAGCAACAAATCGATAAAGTAAAATCTGAGTTGTAACAGTTAATTGAATGAAGATATTTGTTCGATAAAAAAAGGGCGCTTATGCGCCCAATTATCTATATAAAGTTTATCGATAAAGATCGACAAACACAGTTATATTCGGACCATTTGAATCATGAGCTACTCTAGCAATATGATAATACTTAGCACCGGCATCAATAGCTCGTTTACCTGCCTGATAAGAAATTTCCTGATCAGTAACATAATAACCTCTGAATTTAATTGTATCAAATGCCACCATTTTAGCTGCAGTTGCATCATTTAATTCTTGAATTTTTCGCCCGTTTGACAGAGTGACAGTGTAACGATTAACACGTTGAGATTCAGTCTCAAGCGTGGTAACTTCAGATGCATGGATACTGGTTGCTGCAGAAGTTTTCGTTTTATTAGTAAGTTCATCAATGACTTTTATTTTATTATTAAATTTATCTGCATAAAATTTTTCATTAAACGCTGATGAGGAATAATATCCTGGTTTTTCAACTTGCATTGCGGCATCACCACCTTTAGCTAGGGCTTGTTGACCAGCTTCAGAATCATAAGGAATTGCATTTTCTGGTTGTAGTTTACGTTCAGGTGCATCCTTCTTAAATAAATAGGCGGCAACTTGTATATTACTACCTAATTCAGAACGTGAATCAATATAAAAGGCGTAAGCACCTTTTGCTGATGCTTCTTTTGCAATTGCTTGGTTCATATCATATTCATTGGGGAAATAACCACGAATACGCACGATATTGAAAGGCTCTAAACGTATGGCTTTAGATTTGGGATATTCATATACACCCTCGAATTTACGAAAACTTTCTATTTGTTGTTCAGCTTTAGGAGCATCAGATTTATATAATTTAGCGTAGACGATGCGTAAAGTATCATTAGAAGGGCTGATATTGGTAGTTGTTATAAAAAAAGATGCAGCACCTTCTTTATCTGCCGCTTTTGACATTGCCAAAACATAGTCATTATCAGTATAAAATGCTCCACGGATAGTTATACTTTTAAATGATTGCAAATCTTTAGCTTGTTGCTCGGTTAGTTGTTGGGCTGCAAACGAAGAAAGAGGGGCAAGAGCCAAAGTTGCTACAATAAATGTTTTCTTTAAACTTGTCATATATTAAGACCTTACAATATAGTATTGCTGTTATTTTAACATAAATAAATCTAATTGCCTAAATCTATTAAAGCATTTAAGTTTTTAATAAATATATATTTTCCTTTAGCTGATAAAATATTTTGTTCTTGAAATTTTGATAAATTTCTACTAACTGTTTCAATCGTTAGGCCTAAATAGTTAGCAATATCAGCTCGACTCATCATCAGTTTAATATTTAATGAAGAATGTCCTCTTTCTTTATAACGTTGATAAAGTGAATATATGAATGTTGCTAATCGCTCATCCGCTTTTTTTTGTGAATAGCATAATACTAATTTTTGATAATTATAAATATCAGAACTTAGTAAATTAAATACCATGTCTCTAATGTTTTTTTGATTATCAACAAGTGACATTAATTCGTCATAACGAAGCTCACAAACCTGCGTATTGCTAAGCGCTTGGATAGTATTGTTATATACTTTTGTCGAAATTGAATCTAAACCAACAATATCACCGGGTAAATAAAAACCATTAATTTGTTGGTGATTATCTGCCGTTGTAACAAAAGTTTTAAATGCACCTGCATGAATAATGTAGAATTTAGTAAATGGTGTATTAGCCTTAACTACAATTTCGTCTTTGCTATAAGATACTTTGCGATTTAAAATGCTATCTATCTTATTGTTGAGCATCATGGGAATACAAAGAGATCCTATGCTACATAATTCACATGGAACAGAATAACTTTTTGAACGCAATGTCTTAAAAATATTTTGCATATTAACCAAAAGAAACAATCATAATTTATTAGGTTATCATATTTTATAATAAAACAACAATTGCACACTAATTATTATTTTATAATTTTTCATTGTATTAATTAAATATTATTTAACATAATATACATTATTATAACGTATTGATTTTAATGGCTATTTATTTTTATTAATTTGTTAATAGATTGATTAATTTAACATTTTACTGGTAAATCGTGTTTTTTAAATTGAGGTCATGATTATACAGGTTTCATCGTCTAGTTTTACGTACGTTTATCTTGGTGCGCGTAATGTATATTATGTTAAATAATATTTAATTAATACAATGAAAAATTATAAAATATGATTATTTCTTTATTTAGATACTTTAATTTTTTGTCATAAAAATAACATCGCTACCAGGAACTGGCATTTTTAGAATATGCTTTTTTATTTTACCCCAAACCTGCATTTCACAAGCTTTACAATTAAACTTCAGTAGTAATTCTTCATTATTATTTTGAATCAATTTCATTGGTGTAACTTTGGTTTTAACTCCCTGAATCCCTTTTGCTTGTTTTGGACACAAATTAAATGCAAATCGTAAGCAATGTTTCGTTATCATTAATGGTGCATCATCTTTAACTTCATGAGCCTCATAGGCACTTTCGATTAATTCAACTCCATGTTGTGTATAAAATTCTCTTGCTTTATGATTATAAACGTTGGCTAAAAAACTTAAATGATTTTCAGGATAAATTGGAGCCGGTTTCTGTTCAGGTTTACGTCTTTGGGGATGATAATTTGCTAACCTTGCAGCAGTCAATTTATCAATGGTATCCCGTCTAAATTGGTTTAATTGGCTAATTGGAATAAAATAAATTTTTGATAGATTTACTTCAAATTCAGTTAGATAATATATAGATTGTCCTAGTTTAGCTAAATTATCTCTAATATTTATCAATGCTTTATCTGGTTGCTCTGCAAAATCGAATGTGCCCTTTAGTTCTAAATTAACACAAATTCCCTCTTCGCTTTTTGCTTTTAGCTCAATACCATTTTCGATATTATATAGTTCAAATGACACGCCAATTCTACGAGTACTTGATTCTTTCAATAAATTTTGTTGCCACATGTGATCAACATTTCGATTGATTATATAAGGTAATTTAGCTGAAAACAGTGGTTTAGGGATTTCATTTGGGTAAATTCGGTATTGATTGACCGAAAGTTTTTCTATCTTATCGGCTCTAAATCCAAAAATCTCTCGTTTTATCAGTACATTTAAACCATCTCCGTTAGTTAATATTTTCTCGGATTTAATATCGATGGTTTTAGGCGTAATCTTGGTTATCTCTCCAATTTGTAAGCCAATAAATTTAGGTGAATTGAAAGCGCCTATATTTGGCTTTCTTCCGTGTACAAAATAATCCGTGCTTCCTCGATGAAATGTTTGGTTAGGATCTGGTGTAAAAAAGTGTTCTGTTCGGCCGCTTGATGCTGGTTGTAGATCAGGAGATTGGGTTAAAATATTATCTAATTTTTGACGATAAAAAGCAGTAATATTTTTGACATAACTTAAATCTTTGTAACGCCCTTCTATTTTGAAAGATCTCACACCTGCTTGAATTAAATCGCTCAAATTATCTGATTGATTATTATCTTTCATTGATAATAAATGTTTATCGTAAGCAACAATACGACCTTGATCATCTTTTAAGGTGAAAGGAAGCCGACAAGCTTGAGAACAATCTCCCCGATTCGCACTACGCCCTGTTTGTGCATGAGAGATATAACACTGTCCTGAAAATGCCACACAAAGTGCACCATGAATAAAAAACTCTATTTTTGCATCAATTTGATCATTAATTTTTGCTATCTCAGCTAAATTAAGTTCACGAGCCAATACTATTTGTGAAAAACCAACATCAGACAAGAATTTGGCTTTTTCAGGTGTTCTAATATCCATTTGAGTGCTAGCATGCAAATCTATGGGTGGAATATCTAGATTTAATATACCCATATCTTGCACAATTAACGCATCAATACCTGCATCATAAAACTGCCATATAAGTTGTCTTGCCGGTTCAAGTTCGTTATCGTGAAGAATGGTATTTAAGGTTACAAACACTTTTGCATAATAACGATGGGCAAATTTGACTAGCTGAGCAATATCGCTAACCGAATTACCTGCATTATATCTAGCACCAAAGTTCGGTCCACCAATATATACGGCATCTGCGCCATGTAAAATAGCCTGCTGTGCAATCTCAATATTTTTAGCGGGACTAAGCAATTCTAATTTATTATTGGTGACAAGATATGACATTATAAACTCTTTGAAAATCTAAATAGCGAATAATTTGGTTTTTATTTTACAAGCATTATTATAAAATTAATAATACTTGTAAAAAAGTTTCAGGAAAGTATGTGTTTGAATATAAATTTGATATAGATCATCTAACCTTAGTTTCGATAAGTTTCATTCCTTAAAGCCTCTATACGTTTTTCTAATGGTGGATGAGACATAAACAATTCAGAAATTTTTGCTTTTTTAGCACCATTAATGCAAAATGCTAAAATTGAAGTATCTTCACTCGGTTCATGGCTAGTTTTTAGTTTTTCTAACGCGGCAATCATTTTTGTACTGCCTACTAATTTAGCCGAACCAGCATCAGCGTGAAATTCTCGATAACGAGAAAACCACATAGCTATAAGGCTTGCTAAAATACCAAATACGGTTTCAAAAACCATAACTATCAAGAAATAGGTTAACTGTGATAAACCACGATTACGATCATCCAATGCTTGAGCTACAACGGATGCTAACATTCTTGAAATAAAAATAACAAAAGTATTAAGAACTCCTTGTAATAAAGTCATTGTGACCATATCGCCATTAGCAACATGGCTCATTTCATGACCAATCACTGCTTCAGCTTCATCTTGAGTCATCGTATTTAATAAACCAGTACTTACCGCAACAAGAGAGCTATTTTTGGTTGCGCCAGTTGCAAAAGCATTTACGTCTTGAGCATGATAAATAGCAACATCTGGCATTTTTATATTAAGTTCTGTTGATAAGCGACGAACAATATCGAGTAACCATTGCTCTTGATTATTACTGGGTTGAGAAATAATTTGTCCCCCTACTGACCGCAAAGCCATTCGCTTAGACAATAAAAGGGATATAAAAGATCCTCCAAAACCAAAGATTGCTGCAAAAATAAGTAATCCTAAAGTACTATGCGCATCAACGCCTAAAATACTTAGAATAATTCCAAATACTAACATAACCGCTAAGTTAGTTAGAATAAATAATCCAACTCGCATCATAATTTTGCTCTTTTTATATATTACATGTATTTCAAATTTTTAATGATTAAATTAAATTAAAATATCACGAATTATTAATTAATAACCCACTGCTTATGATCGCAAAAATGCAGCCTAGATACAACTATCAATATAAGTATATTTTGAGGAATATGCGATATTTGCTTGTTTGTTAAACATAAAGCGAATTGAATATTTTATAACATACTGAAGTAAATAACCGATGAGAAAGTACTGGAGGAGACTCTATCAGCCGCATCCCACACACATGCTTTTTACTTTGGCTGCTTCCTTCCGGACCTGACCTGATGAGCAAAAAAATGTTGCAAGAGAACCCATAGAGCCTCCATTGGAGGTATTATTATGCTTTATTTAAGAAACTAATACAACTATTTTTATGAAAATTTACTACGCCCTTCTAATATATTCAATAAAAGAAAGGCATTATATTGAAAAAGTAGGATCAAAACTTAGCAACTAGATAACTAAATTTTTTTCTACACGCTCTCTAAATTTAATTCCAGGTCTAAATGTAACAACTCGACGAGCAGAGATATCCACACTTTCGCCTGTCTTTGGATTACGTCCTGGACGTGAATTCTTATCACGTACTGCAAAATTACCAAATCCAGATAATTTTACGGGCTCTCCTTTTTCTAAAGCCACACGGATCTCTTCAAAAAAGAGTTCAACAAGGACTTTAGCTTCTTGACGATCAATGTTAAATTTTTCGGCAAGACGATCTGCAATATCAGCTTTAGTTAATGTCATAGTTATTATTCTCTTAATAGGGCTTCAAAACGATTTTGTAAAGCAGTGACGCACTTACTTACAATGTTTGTTATATCTTCTTCTTCAAGTGTACGCGATTTATCTTGCAAAATCAAACTGATAGCAAGACTTTTTTGATCTTCCTTGATATTTTCGCCTTGATAAACATCAAACAGATTAACTTTTATAAGTTGCTCACCACCAGCTTGCTTACACTCAGAAATAATATCTGCTACTGGAATTGTATTTGATACAACAATAGCTATATCCCGCTTGTTCGATGGATACTTTGATAAATCTTGAGCAACAGGTACTTTCTTGCTATCAATTTTAGCTAAATTTATTTCAAAAACAAGCGTTTTACTATTTAAAGATAATTTTTTTTCAATTTCTGGATGTAAGACACCAAAATAGCCTACTATATCATCATTTAAATAAATATCTGCACTCTGTCCTGGATGTAAGGTAGTAAGCTGCGATTTCTTAAATTGCACTTTATCTGCACAGCCTAAAAGTGAAAAAATTGACTCAATATCACCTTTAAGATCGTAGAAATCCACGTGCTTTTTAGGAAGCTGCCAGTGTTCTTCGTACAAACTACCTGTAACGATACCAGATAACATCAGTTCTTGGTGTACACCTAATTCACATTTTTCATCTGGTATAAAACGTAAACCTATTTCAAATAATCGTATACGTGCTTGCTGACGATTTTGGTTATATAATACCGCATCTAATAACCCAGACCATAGCGATAAACGCATGACTGACATTTCACTTGAAATCGGGTTAGGTAGCTTGATTCCAGACTGTTCAGGATGAAGAATTTGCTGAACTTTTGGATCAACAAAGCTATATGTAACTGCTTCTTGATACCCTTTATCAACCAATAAGTCTTTTACTCTTCGTAATGATATTTGACTTTCTGGTTTTGGTCTCATTACTGATTCAATCTTCAGGTTAGCATTTGGGATATTGTTATATCCGTAAATTCGAGCTATTTCTTCAACTAGATCTTCTTCAATTTGTAAATCAAAACGCCAACTTGGTGATTTTACAACCCACACATTCTCTTTGTATTCAACTTCACAACCGAGTCTAACTAAAATATCAGTGATCTTTTGTGTTTCGATTGCATAACCAATAATACGATCAATTTTATTGCGACGTAACTGGATAGTTGCTTGTACAGGAAGTTCTTCTTTATGTGTTACATCAATAATTGGACCAGCTTCGCCACCACAGATATCAATTAATAATTTGCTAGCTCGTTCCATTGCTACAAATTGTAGAGATGGGTCGACTCCACGCTCATAACGGTGTGACGCTTCTGTATGTAAACCATATTCACGAGCTTTACCTGTTATTGCTAATGGATTAAAAAACGCAGATTCAAGAAACACATCTTTAGTCGATTGCGTTACGCCTGATTTCTCCCCCCCCATAATTCCTGCTAATGCTAAGATTTTTTGGTGATCGGCAATAACTAAGGTTTTATCATTAAGTTTAACTTCATTACCATTAAGTAAAACAAGTTTCTCCTCTTTTTGGGCATAACGAACAACAATACCCTTCTCTATTTCAGCCAAATCGAACGCATGCATTGGATGACCAAGTTCTAATAATACATAGTTGGTAATATCAACGATTGCATCAATAGAGCGGATTCCACCACGGCGTAGTTTTTCTTTCATCCATAATGGCGTTGTGGCATTAACGTTGATGCCTTTAATTACACGACCTAAATAACGTGGTGCTGCTTTCGGTTCATCTATCTGGATTGGTAATGTATCATTAATTGTTACAGATACATTGTCAACTTTTAGTTCTTTCATAGCAATATTGTTAACGGCAGAAATATCTCTGGCAATGCCAACAATTCCAAAACAATCCGCTCGATTTGGTGTAACACTAATATCTATTATAACGTCATTAAGATTTAAATATTCACGAAGATCCATGCCTAAAGGTGCATCATCTGGCAACTCAATGATTCCATTATGATCATCTGAAATTCCCAATTCAGAATAAGAACAAAGCATTCCTTCCGAAGGTTCGCCTCGTAATTTAGCCGCTTTAATTTTAAAATCGTCAGGTAATACAGCTCCCACTGTTGCACAAGCAACAGTTAAACCTTGACGGCAATTTGGCGCACCACAAACAATATCAAGTAATTCGGCTTTACCTATATCAACTTTTGTTACGCGAAGTTTATCTGCATTCGGATGTTGCATACATTCAACAACTTTACCGACAACTACTCCAGTAAAATCGCCCGCTACTTTTTCAACATCCTCGACTTCTAAACCAGCCATTGTCAATTGATTGGCAAGCATTTCGCTACTAATTTCTGGATTGATCCATTCACGTAGCCAATTTTCACTAAATTTCATGTTTTGATCTCCAGAATTAATTAAATTGCTTTAAAAAACGTAAGTCATTTTCAAAAAAAGAACGCAAATCTGTGACACCGTAACGTAGCATGGTTAATCGCTCTATACCCATACCAAAAGCAAAACCACTATAGATTTCAGGATCAATGCCCACATTACGTAATACATTAGGATGTACCATTCCACAACCTAACACTTCTAACCATTTACCGTTTTTAGCTTTAATATCAACTTCAGCTGAAGGTTCTGTAAATGGAAAATAGGCTGGTCTAAAACGAATTTCCATATTATCTTCAAAAAAGCAATGAAGAAAATCGTGTAATAACCCTTTTAAATGTGTAAAGCTGATATCCTTATCAACCAGTAAGCCTTCCATTTGGTGGAACATAGGCGTATGAGTCTGATCATAATCATTGCGATAAGTTCTACCTGGTGCAATGATTCGGATTGGGGGTTTTTGGTTTTCCATAGTGCGAATTTGCACAGTTGACGTCTGTGTTCTTAATAATCGTTTTGCATCAAACCAAAATGTATCGTGATCAGCACGCGCAGGATGATGAGCCGGAATATTCAGTGCATCAAAATTATGGTAGTCATCTTCAATTTCAGGACCAGTTTCAACAACAAAACCCAGCTCACCAAAAAAATCAACTAATCGATTAATTGTTTTTGTGACTGGATGTAATCCACCTAATTCAAGTGATTTACCTGGCAACGTAATATCAATTGTTTCATTGGCTAGTTTTGCATCAAGCGCCTGTCGTTCTAAAAAATTACGCTTTTGATTTAATATTTCAACTACTTCTTGCTTTGCCTCATTGATTTTTTGACCGACAGCTGGACGCTCATCGGCAGGAACATCACGTAAAGAAGCCATCTGCATGGTAAAATAGCCTTTTTTTCCAAAATACTCCACTCGAATTTGTTCGATCGAATTAATATCATTAGCACTTTCAATAGCGGATTTGGCATTATTCACCAGTTCAACTAATTGAGACATACAGTTCTCCTGCTTGTTGTTCATTGCATAAAAAAAGCCTCTTTTGAGGCTTTTATAATCATTTTTCGTTTTTTCTTTGCCTCATGAATTTATATTGCAACAGAAACCAAAAAAGAAACGAAAAATAACTATGTTCATAATTAATTTACTCTTCAAAAATATCAAAATTAGAATGATAAAAGCCGAGATGACTCGGCTTTTATCAAGTTATTATAGTGCTGCTTTTGCTTTTTCAACTAATGCAGCAAATGCATTTTTGTCAAATACAGCAATGTCAGCAAGGATCTTACGATCGATTTCAATTGATGCTTTCTTTAACCCATTGATAAAACGGCTATAAGAAAGACCACATTGACGAGCTGCAGCATTAATACGAACAATCCATAATTGACGGAATTGGCGTTTACGTTGACGACGGTCACGGTAAGCATATTGTCCAGCTTTAATTACAGCTTGGAAAGCAACACGATATACACGTGAACGAGCTCCATAATAACCTTTTGCTTGTTTTAAAATTTTCTTGTGACGTGCACGAGCAATAACACCACGTTTAACACGAGCCATAAACTATATCCTCTAAATAATTAACCAAAATTAAGCGTATGGAACACACGCAGTAACTAAACCTAAATCGCCTTTTGACACAGTCGTCAAACCACGTAAATGACGTTTACGTTTAGTTGATTTTTTAGTTAGGATATGACTTTTGTTAGCTTGCTTATGCTTAAAGCCACCAGAAGCTGTTTTTTTAAAGCGCTTTGCTGCGCCTTTTACAGTTTTAATTTTAGGCATTTTATTAATTTCCACTTCGCATTGTTAATAAAAATAAAATAATGGTGTAATTTTCAATAAATCAAAAATTAGCTTGTAAAACCACTATTTCTTCTTCGGCGCAAGCACCATAATCATTTGTCGACCTTCAATCTTAGTTGGATAAGACTCAATGATCGCCAAATCAGCTAAGTCTTCTTTAATGCGATCAAGCATCTCAGAACCTAACTGTTGGTGAGCCATCTCACGACCACGAAAACGTAATGTGACTTTAGCTTTATCGCCATCTTCAAGAAAGCGAATCAGGCTGCGGAGTTTTACCTGATAGTCGCCTTCGTCTGTACCAGGTCGGAACTTAATTTCCTTAACCTGAACAACCTTTTGCTTTTTTTTCTGCTCTTTTGTTGCTTTACTCTTTTCATAGAGGAACTTGCCATAATCCATAATTCGACAAACAGGTGGCTCTGCATTAGGGCTTATTTCAACTAAATCTAAGGTTGCCTCTTCAGCTTGTTTTAAAGCTTCATCTAAGCTTACTATACCGAGCTGCTCACCATCGACGCCGGTTAATCTCACCTCACGAGCGGTAATTTCATCGTTGATCTTATGTGCTCGTGTTGACTGAATTCGTTTACTGACTTTAATATCTCATTCCTCCAAATTAATTTATCATTAATTCATTTGTTCTAATGAACGACTATGAATTTCGTTAAGCAACAATTCTATAACATGTTTCACTTCAAAGCTACCAAGATCTTTACCTTGGCGAGTTCGAACTGAAATTGTTCCTGATTCCATTTCTTTGTCTCCACAAACAAACATATAAGGAACACGTTTAAGAGTATGCTCGCGAATTTTAAACCCTATTTTCTCATTTCTCAAGTCCGCTTTTGCTCTAATGCCAACTTTTTGTAGTTGCGCGGTTAATTGTTTTGCATATTCAGCTTGATTATCGGTAATATTAATTACTGCAACTTGCAATGGAGCAAGCCATGTAGGAAAAAATCCTGCGCAGTTTTCTGTTAAGATCCCCATAAAGCGCTCCATTGAACCTAAAATGGCTCTATGAATCATAACGGGAACATGACGTTCGTTGTCTTCACCAACATAAGTTGCATCTAAACGTTCTGGTAGCATAAAGTCTAGTTGAACAGTACCACATTGCCATGCACGTCCTAAACAGTCATGTAGAGTAAACTCGATTTTTGGTCCATAAAAGGCACCCTCACCTGGTAGATATTCAAAATCAATGCCGTTCTCAGTTAAACATTCGGCCAAATCTTTTTCTGCAAGATCCCATGTTTCATCTTTACCGATTCGTTTTTCTGGACGAGTGGATAACTTAACAGTAATATCTGTAAAACCGAAAGTACTATAAGTATCGTAAACCATTTTGATACAGCTATTAACTTCACTGCGAATTTGACTTTCAGTACAAAAAATATGTGCATCATCTTGGGTAAAACCTCGAACACGCATCAATCCGTGTAAAGACCCAGATGGCTCGTTTCGATGACAACTACCAAATTCTGCCATACGTAATGGTAAATCACGATAAGATTTTAAACCTTGATTAAAAATCTGTACGTGCCCTGGACAGTTCATTGGCTTAATACAATATTCACGATTTTCAGATGAAGTGACAAACATTAACTCTTTATAATTACCCCAATGCCCTGTTTTTTCCCATAAAACACGATCCATCATAAATGGACCTTTTACTTCTTGATAATCGTACTCTTTCAATTTAGTGCGAACAAAAACCTCAAGTTCACGGAAGATAATCCATCCATCATTATGCCAAAATACCATACCGGGTGCTTCTTCTTGCATATGATAAAGATCAAGCTGTTTACCTATTTTACGGTGATCACGTTTAGCCGCTTCTTCTAAAAATTGTAAATAGCTATCAAGTTGTTTTTTATCTGCCCATGCTGTTCCATAAATACGTTGTAACATTTTATTGTCACTATTACCGCGCCAATAAGCACCTGCAACTTTTTGCAATTTAAAATGGTGGCAAAAACGCATATTAGGTACATGTGGTCCACGACACATATCAATATATTCTTCGTGATGATAAAGTGCTGGTTTTGAATCTTTAGGGATATTCTCATCCAAGATAGCAATTTTATAGGGTTCACGTCGCTCCCAAAATACTTCTCTAGCTTGTTCCCAACTAACAACTTCTTTTTTTACTTCATAATCTTTTTTAGCCAATTCATGCATGCGCTTTTCTAATGCATCAAGATCTTCCTGCGTTAGTGAGTGATCTAAATCAACGTCATAATAAAAGCCATTATCAATTGTTGGACCGATTGCCATTTGTGTATCAGGCCATAATTGCTTAATCGCATGACCTAATAAATGCGCACAAGAATGACGAATAATTTCAAGTCCATCTTCGTCTTTAGTAGTAATGATGGCTAATGTTGCATCTTGCTCAATGATATCAGAGGCATCTTTACGCTCACCATTTACACGTCCAGCTATACAAGCTTTTGCCAGCCCTGCACCAATACTTTGTGCAACTTCTAAAACGGTAACGGGTTTATCAAATTGGCGTTGACTTCCATCAGGAAGAGTAATAATTGGCATAATAAATCCTTATAACAGTGGTGCGCCACACGAAAGCGCACTTGCGTACATAAATAAATTGGTCTGATATACTACCACTTATCATCAAGATTTTAAATAGAAAGAATCAGTTTATATCAACATAAATAAATTCATAAAATAGAATAAACTGCTGGTTTACCTAAAATATTTTCACAAAAAATGAATAGCACTTTTCCCCTAATAACAGCTATAATTGCTAGCAATTGATATTTTATAATATAGACATACTGGTTATGAACATTTGGATTGATGCCGATGCATGCCCAAACCCAATTAAAGAGATTTTATATCGAGTAGCTAACCGGAAAGCAATTAATGTTGTATTAATTGCTAATCAGCGATTATATCTCCCTTCCTCGCCTTATATCAAAAGCTTGCAAGTTGAAAAAGGATTTGATGTTGCAGACAATAAAATTATTGAGTTGGTTAAAAAAAATGATTTAGTCATTACGTCTGACATTCCACTTGCATCAGAGGTTTTAAATAAAGGTGCTTTAGTCCTCACGCCACGGGGAGAACAATATACACTTGATACAATTAAAGAACGATTAACTATGCGAGATTTTATGGAAACGATGCGAGCTAGCGGAATACAGTCTAAAGGTCCTTCTCCTTTTTCAAACAGAGATAGAGAAAAGTTTGCCAATCAGCTTGATATTCTAATATGTAGAATCGTTTAACCTTTTGTTTTCTATCTTTTGAATCTTCGAATATTTACTCATCATGCTACATCTTTATGAAAGTCTGTGTTACTTTCTCGCCTTTTCCATTTGTTTGTTGGTAAATAGATTTCGTGAATTTTTGATTAATTGAGGGTTAATAAGGTTTTAACCAATAGATACTACCAATTCTCAATTAATTACGAAACGGCATAGAATCCTGAATATTTTTTACAAAAATATAGTCTAAAATATGAATAGTAGTATAAATACTCCATCGTGAGCACAAAACTGACGTAGAAAATAACGTAACCTGTTTTGACTGACGTTTAATGCCATAAGGAATGATTTTATAACCTTTCTTCTTACGGGTATGGGGGGCGAACAACTTCAATCTGACTTTCTTTAGCGCATTATAAGTTATAGATACTCGGACGACTGACCACAGAGCCCCATATCACATCACCTTTGATTCGGCGATGTATATTCATTACAGTTTTTTTCAAATTACAGTAAACAACGCGAGTAATTCCTACACCAAAATACAAATTATCAAAATTAGCATAGTTTACTGATAAATTTCAGTAAGATTAGATTTTTAAAAATAGCTCCCTACTTTTAAATGGTTTTGATCCTACATAAGGTTTTAATGCCATTCTGGTAAACCGTTTAGCCGCTTTTAACGTACAGTCATTATCAAATTGACGTTTTCCAAAAGCTAAAACTTGCTCCCCTGTAAAGCTTGTACTATTTTGTAATAAACTACTAATAAAACCTTTTTCGCTTTCGTATTGATAATGCATCGATTTAACAATATCATCACCAGTTACACAGCAATGAAAATAATCGATGTGATATCCTAAATTTTCTAATAAAGATAATTCAAAAGCTCGCAGCACATTTTCAGCAGGAATTTGTTGGGCTAATTGTCGCAAGCTTGTTAGATAATCATCAAAAAGAGTTGGCATTTCTGTTTCTGCAACTAAAACTCGATGTAATAGCTCATTTAAATAGAATGCGCTATATAAGAAAATAGATACTAACGGTAATGCCAGCGACATAGCTTCAACTTGCCGCAATGTTTTTATTTCACCTTGACCTGAATATTGTACAATGAGCGGGGTAAAAGGTTGCAACATGCCTTTTAATGCTGAACTTTTTCTCCTAGCCCCTTTGGCTAACACCGTTATTTTTCCGACATTTTCAACAAATAAATCAACTAATAAACTACTTTCAGTGTAAAAACGAGTATGTAGTATAAATGCTCTTTGCCAACTTTCCATTAAAATGCCTTTAAATTATATTTTTGGTTAATAATTGCACACAACGCAAAAAGAAATAAATTTTTCAAATTTTCACCTGAAATCTAGCTCAAATTCCGCTATAATCAATACAAACAATAGGATTATAGGATAAATAAAAGAGAAGCTATGGATCTTTTTTCAATAATTTTGCTACTAGTATTAATTGTATCACTTTCTGGCGTCGTTATTAAAATGTTACCAATACAAATTCCATTGCCACTAATGCAAATATTGTTAGGTTGTATATTGGCTGCCTTTGGTGTTTATGTAAAATTTGACCCAGAATTATTTCTTGTTTTATTCATTCCACCATTACTGTTTGCTGATGGGCGTAAAACATCGGTAAAAGACTTTGTGCACAATGTCAGAGAAATTGTTGGACTAGCGCTAGTTTTAGTTGTAATAACAATTGTCGCTGTTGGTTATTTACTTTATTGGATGTTACCAAAAGGAGTTGAATTAGCAGCAACATTTGCACTAGCTGCAGTTTTATCGCCAACAGATGCTGTAGCATTAAGTGGAATTGTGGGGAAAGGACGCATTGAAAAAGAGAAAATGGAGATCATCGAAGGTGAAGCATTGATGAATGATGCTTCAGGTTTGGTGTCTTTAAAATTTGCTATTGCTATTGCTGTTGGTGATGCGGTATTTAACATCTTTGACGTGAGTATACAATTTTTTATAGTTGCGCTTGGTGGCTTAGCTATTGGTGTTTTATTTACTTGGCTATATGCACGTATTTTACGTAAAATAAATCAGCTGACTCACAATGACCCAGCAATTCAAATCGTATTATTATTCTTACTCCCATTTGCCGCTTATATTATTGCCGAGGAATGTCATTGTTCTGGTATTTTAGCAGCCGTAAGCGCAGGTATGACAGTTAATCATTCTGGTATGATGCGAAATGCACCATTAACTGCGCGTTTGCAATCAGATAGCACATGGTCAATGCTAACATTTGTTTTTAATGGATTCGTATTCGTTTTATTAGGTATTCAGTTACCAAGCATTCTGAACAATACTTTTGCCGAAAACCAGATTGATACCTCAATTGAAGTATGGCAATTATGTTTAATTGTTTTATTTGTTTTTGTGGTATTAATGGGAACTCGATTCGCCTGGTTGTGGGCAATGAAACATCTGCCAGTCATGCCACTTGGTACAAAACGCCCTCTTGCATTTAGAGAATACTCAACAAGAGATCTATTAATTTCGACATTTGCTGGTGTTAGAGGAGCGATCACTTTAGCAGGTGTGTTATCTATTCCAATGACAATTGGTGGTCGTTATCAACTTGTTTTTATTGCAACAGGTATAATTTTAATTTCATTGATAGCAGCAGTTATCATATTACCTATCTTATTACGAGGTAGTGTAATTTTAGACAATTCTGAACAACAAAATGAAATTTTAACAGTCAAAGGTCAAATGGCCGAAGAAGCAATTATCAGTCTTGAAAAAATGCAAAATAATTTATTGCAAGAAACATCTGAAGCTGGTTTAGATCAAGAAATTATTCATGAAATTGGTTCTCGTGTTATTGGTTCGTTAAGACGTCGAACAGGTCTTAAAGATTTAGAGCAAAAAGCGCTTGAGGCAGAAAACTTAGAGAGGCGTATGCGTCTCGTTGCAATTGGTGCAGAGCGCACAGCTTTGCTACAAATGAAAATTCGTAATGAGGTGAGTGAAGAAACATTTGAACATCTGAATACTGATTTAGATATTTATGAAAAAATGATTTCTGGAGATGCATAAATGATTGGAGCAAAAAGTCAAATTCTAAACAAGATTCATTCACAGTTTGTCAATAATGGGCCTCATCTTTTGGGGCTTACTTTACGATGCATTCCTTTTAATGTCAAAAAGCAAGCTATAGAACAATTATTACAGCTACAATTTGAACATTCCCTAGAAGATGGCGATCTCGATTTTTTAGAAAATCGTTGGCTTAAAATAGAAGTTACTGATCTGGGGCTTATCTGGTTTGTAAGTTTGATTGAAAATAAATTAGTTGTTAGCCGAGAAGAAATTGCTGATGTGAGCTTTATCGGTAATGCTAATGATTTAATTATGATAGCAACTAGACGTCAAGATCCCGATACCTTATTTTTTCAACGCCGCTTAATTGTTGAAGGAGATACTGAGTTGGGTCTTTATGTTAAAAACCTTATGGACTCAATCGAATTAGAAACCATGCCCAAATTTTTGAGGCTAACACTTGAAAAACTAGCAAATATTATCGAAAGTGCACCTACCAACTAATAAAAAATAAATAAAGTAAGGTCTTCTAGAATCCAACATTCAGGTAAAATCTTCTCAGTACCATATCTGTGTTCAAGAATAAACATAACAGCGTCGGGAATAGAATAAAACAATACGAGCAAAATTACTCAATGAAAAACAACCTAGAACAGCCAACTTTTTACTTTCATGATTATGAAACTTTTGGAACTCATCCAGCATTAGATCGCCCCGCACAATTTGCTGGAGTTCGAACTGATAAAGATTTTAATATTATTGAAAAACCTCTAGTTATATATTGTCATCAAGCCCCAGATTATCTACCCAATCCTGAAGCTGTACTAATTACGGGAATTACCCCTCAAGAAGCCAATCAAAAAGGTGTTTGTGAAGCAGAATTTACTCGCTTAATTCATCAAGCTTTTAGTGAACCGAATACATGTATTCTTGGCTATAACAATATTCGTTTTGATGATGAAGTTACTCGTAATATTTTATATCGTAATTTTTATGATCCTTACGCCTATAGTTGGAAAAATGGAAATTCCAGATGGGATTTGCTTGATGTAGTTCGAGCTTGTTATGCACTAAGGCCAGAAGGAATTAATTGGCCAATAAATGATGAGGGCTTACCAAGTTTTCGTTTGGAGCATTTAACAAAAGCGAACAACATTAAGCATGAACATGCACATGATGCGATGTCTGATGTTTATGCGACTATTGCAATGGCTAAATTAATAAAAGCGAAGCAGCCTAAATTATTTGATTATTTTTTCCAATTACGTAAAAAAAATAAAGTTGCAGAACTTATTGATGTGGTTAATATCACGCCACTAGTTCACGTATCGGGCATGTTAGGTAGTCACCGTGGAAACCTATCTGTAGTTGCACCTATAACTTGGCATCCAGTACAAAATAATGCCGCTATTATTTGTGATTTAACTGGAGATATTGATCTCTTAATTAAACTACCAGTCGAGCAAATAAAAGAAAAACTGTACACAAAAACTGAAGATCTTCAATTGGGCGAAGCACGAATACCTTTAAAATTGGTTCATACCAATAAATGCCCTATTATTGCACCATTAAAAACCTTATTACCTGAAAACGCCGAAAGATTTAACATTGATATAAAGCAATGCTTAATCAACCAACAAAAGCTATTACAAAATCAAAAATTATTACAAGATAAAATGCAGGCGTTATTTAATATCGATGAGAATAGCCCTATTAACATTATTAATTCTGATGTTGATGCTCAAATTTACGGGAAATTTTTTAATAATCAAGATAAGTTACGCTGTGATACTGTGCGGACAACCCCTGTTCATTTATTAGATAGTTTATCAATAACATTTGATGATCCGCGTTTAGCAACACTATTTTTTCGATACAAAGCACGAAATTATCCACAAACATTGACAGAACATGAACAGATTATCTGGAAGAATTATTGTCGTGATAAACTTCATGTTCAAAAAATCCAAGATTACTTATTAACATTGGAACAATATGCAGAAACTTATATTCAACAGTCAGAGAAACTTGCAATCATTAAACAACTTTATCATTATTGCCATTATTTAGTTGGTAATTAATTTTGACGGGCGTATTATATATGCAAATAAACCTACTTTCACACTAACTATAGGCATAATAATCATAATTTAAAATTAAGATTAAATTTACGTTATGAAACATTTTCTAGCTAAGCACGCCACCATCAAACATCGATTATATTCTTTGTACTATACACTTTTCAGTTATGGTCGAGGATTGGCCTTATTAACTCTCTGTCTATGGAGCGGTGATATTATTTCTAAAATATTACCTATAATGATTCCTGGCAGTATTATCGGTTTGTTAATTCTATTCTTCTTACTTGCTTTTCAACTAATTCCCACCTGTTGGATCAAAAATAGCTGTAATCTATTCATGCGTTACATGACATTACTTTTCATTCCTGCTGCAATGGGAATAATGGATAATTATTCACTTTTATTGCAAAATTGGATACCGATAATATTTGGCTGTGTTGGTGGATCATTCATCGTATTACTTGTAACTGCTTTTTTAACGGAACAATGTCATAAGGTCGTGCCAAAAAGAAAAGAGGAGAACCATCAACCATGATATGGATGCTACCATTAACGCTTTGTGTTTTTCTCGTTATTCGAAAAATATCGTTTAAAATAAAAAATCCGTTATTTAACCCTTTAGTGATTTCGGTCATAGTCTTAATTCCAATATTACTCATCACCAACACAAGCTATATACAATACGTTGGTAACGTACAAATCATTAATGATTTATTGCCTTATTCTGTTGTTGCCCTCGCCTATCCTTTATATGAACTTATTCCACAAATTAAAGCACGTTGGAAGTCAATTATGATTATTACTTTTATCGCTTCGCTTTCTTCAATGATAACCGGTGTTTGTATTGTATTTTGGCTAGGTGGAAATACTGAAATTGCCGCATCGGTTTTACCGAAATCGGTGACCACAGCTATTGCTGTAACAATTGCGAATAATCAAGGAGGAATACCTTCCATAGCTGCACTTTGTGTGATACTAGTTGGTACGCTAGGTGGCATATTTGGGCATCAAATATTGAATTTAGTAAAAATAAAATCAGCACCAGCGAGAGGATTATCAATTGGTGCGATCTCACATGCTGTTGGAACCGCTCGTTGTATCGAAGTTGATTATAATGAAGGTGCATATAGTTCGTTATCCTTGGTTTTATGTGGCATCATGACATCATTGACAGCACCGTTTTTATTTCCAATAATGGTATTTATTTTTAACTGGTTTTAGCATGAAATTAAAAAAGCTTATTGCTTATATAGCTAGTTTCTGTTTGGTTTCAATAATGGCAATTGCCAGTTTAGATTATTGGATCAGCTATAAAACAGCTCCTTATATTTATCATGATGAAAACCAATTGCCCTATCGAGCAATTGGTGTCGTGCTTGGTACCTCAAAGTATGTTCGAGGTGGTGGCTTAAATGATTTTTACCGTAATCGCATTAATGGAGCAATTGATCTTTATTGGCAAAACAAAGTTGATTATCTATTACTAAGTGGTGATAACGCTCTTTTGAGTTACAACGAACCCATTACTATGAAGAAAGATTTGATAAAAGCAGGTATTCCTAGTAATTCAATTGTTTTAGATTATGCTGGATTCCGAACTTTTGATTCTGTTATTCGAGCCAATAAAGTATTTGATGCAAATGATTTTACGATTATTACTCAAGAGTTTCATTGCGAACGAGCTATTTTTATTGCTCTAGCACAAGATATACAAGCACAATGTTTTGCTGTGCCTTCTCCTAAAAGTATGAAGTTAGTCAGAATTCGTGAAATGTTTGCTCGCGTTGGTGCTTTTATTGATCTTTATGTTTTGAAAAAAGAACCTAAATATCTTGGTCCTACAATTCCCATCCTCTCCAATGCCCAGTAGTCATCCTTAAGGATAAAATTTCGTCAAAAAGTTTCAGGAAAGCATACGTTTTAGTATAAAAACAAAGCAAAAAACGAATAGTCTAATAAATTAGATTGCATTATTATGCAAAAAAATGTAATATTTAATCAATTATTGCTTTAAAAAAATGTATAACTAACAATGAATATTGAATTAAACCATATTAACTGTTTTTATGGTAAACACCAGGCCTTAAATGATGTTTCTCTCTGCTATCCACTTGGTGAGACCATTGTATTACTTGGTCAGAGTGGCGCTGGAAAAAGCTCTTTATTAAAAGTTTTTAATTTACTTGAAATACCGACATCAGGACAGATGACTATTGCCAATTCACATTTTGATTTTTCTGAAAAAATCAGTGAACCAACAATTCGTCATCTTCGTAAAAATGTAGGAATGGTGTTTCAAAATTACAATTTATGGCCACATTTGACGGTGCTAGAAAACTTGATTGAAGCACCTTGCCAAATATTAAAGTTATCTAAAAAAGAAGCTAGCGATAAAGCAATGGCTATTTTAAACAGATTACAAATTGATGATATGGCAAAGCGTTATCCTCTTCATCTTTCGGGCGGTCAACAGCAACGTGTCGCTATTGCTAGGGCATTAATGATGGAACCTCAAATATTATTATTTGATGAGCCAACGGCAGCATTAGATCCTGCGATCACATCACAAATTGCTGAAATTATTAATGAACTTTCTGAAACGGGAATTACACAAATTATTGTTACACATGAAGTCGATTTTG
Source organism: Gilliamella sp. App6-5 (assembly GCF_001690525.1). GTDB lineage: Bacteria > Pseudomonadota > Gammaproteobacteria > Enterobacterales > Orbaceae > Gilliamella > Gilliamella apicola_H. Next base: position 78,461 of record NZ_LZGT01000014.1, read on the forward strand.
CTCGTAAAGTTGCTTCACAAGTCATTTATATGGAGCACGGTAAAATTATTGAGCAAGGGCAGTTAGAATGTTTTGATCATCCTAACACCGAAGAATTTAAAGCTTATTTATCACACTAAATAATACAAATATGGGGGTGGATTTATGAAAAAAACATTACTTGCTATTTTGCTAACTGGAACCGCGTTTGTTGCTCAAGCAGCAGATAATCTTATCATCGGTACTGAAGCAACTTACGCACCTTTTGAATTTACCAATGAGAAAAATGAAATTATTGGTTTTGATATTGATGTGATTAATAAAGTTTGTGATGAAATAAAAGCTTCTTGCAAAGTTGTCAATCAATCATTTGATGGCTTAATTCCAAGCTTAAGAACTCGACGAATTGACGCTGCTATAGCTGGAATTGATATTACGCCAGAACGTCAAAAGCAAGTTGATTTTACCAACATTTATTATGATGATAGCTCAATTCAATTCATTACATTAAAAGATACATTAACTGACCTTCAGCAACTAAAAGGTAAAACTGTTGGCATTCAAAAAGGGACAACTTATCCAAAATATCTGAATGAAAAATTCCCAGATATTAAACAAGTCAGTTACGATAGTTATCAATTTGCTTTTTTAGATTTAAAAGCTAAACGAATTGATGCAATCGTATCAAGTTCAATCGTCGCAGGTGAATGGCTAGGAAAAGATACCGATATTGTACCATTAAGTGATAAAATCACTGATCATGAATTTTTTGGTAAAGGTTTAGGTATTGCAGTTCGTAAAGGCAATGATCAATTACTAAATCAATTTAACCAAGCTCTGGATAAACTCAAAGCAAATGGTGAATTAGATGCTATTTATAAAAAATGGTTTAATAAATAACTATTAAACAGTAAAACTCAACTTCGCTATGATCTCGCCGCATACTTTGCGGCGAGTTTATTTTTTAATTTAACAACGGTTTTTTTATGTCAGACTTTCTAACAAATGGAACAAACTGGATCCTACCTTTGATGGATGGATATATCTTGCCACTAACGCAAGCTACATCAATTACATTATCATTAGCTTTGGTATCGTTAGTTATAGGTATGTTTTTTGCCTTTATTTTTACGCTATTAGAATCGGCTCCATTCAAACCAGTTGCATGGTTAATGTCTCTGTTTAATTTAACGATTCGAGCTTTACCTGAATTATTAATTGTCGTCGCCATTTATAATGGATTACCCTTATTACTCATATTATTAAATGATGGATTTACAATTAATTTTTACTTCGCCTCATTAACAATACAACTCGATATTCAAAATTTTAATATTAACTCTTTTTTATGTGGTGTAGCTGCACTTTCACTATTATATGCAGTCTATGCGTCACAAACGCTTCGCGGTGCATTCAAGGCAATTCCCAACGGACAAAGACAAGCTGCCCAAGTACTTGGACTTAGTAAATCACGCACATTCTTTCGTATTATAATGCCACAAATGTGGCGTCATGCCTTACCTGGATTAAGTAATCAGTGGTTAATTTTGTTAAAAGATACCGCACTGGTTTCGACCATCGCAATTAATGATTTAATGATGCAAACTAAAACCATTATTGCCCGAACAAACCAACCTTTTTTATGGTATATCATCGCAATGATTATTTATCTCATCATCTCTATTTTAAGCAAAAAAATAATATCACGAATTGAAAAACGTTCAACTTATTTTGAACAACCAACATCAGCAAAAAGTTAATAAGGTCGTATTATGTCTGATAATTTTATTTATTACCTTAAAATCATACTACAAGGTCTACCTAATACTTTAAGCTTAGGTATTTTGGGAATTCTATCGGCTGGATTACTGGCAATCGTCTTAGCATGTTTATTATCATTAAATTCAAATGTATTAACTAAAGTTATTCGTACTTATATTATTCTATTTACGGGTTCACCACTACTTGTCCAACTATTTTTAATTTATTACGGACCTTCGCAATTTAGTGATACGTTAAGTAAAATGCCTGCCCTTTATAAACTTATTTCATCATCTTGGTTTTGTGCATACTTAGCCTTAACACTCAATAGTGCAGCTTACACAACACAAATTTTTTATGGTGCACTAAAATCTTTACCTCAAGGACAATGGCAAGCTTGTCAAGCGCTTGGTATGAATAAAAAACAAACATTAAAAGTTGTCGTGCCATATGCATTAAAGCGAGCTCTTTCAACTTATTCAAATGAAGTCGTTTTCGTGATTAAAGGCACGGCCTTAGTATCAATGATTCAAGTGATGGATATTATGGGATATAGCAATCAATTAAATGGTGATTACTATGATTTTTCTATTTTTGTGGTCGCAGGGCTAATATACCTCTTGATAAATGGCTTACTGAGCACCATTATGAGAGTTATAGAGAAAAAAGCCCTCACATTCGAAAACTAATATGAACCAATTTGATTCAACATCCTTTTTGAAAACAGTCCCACATAAACCGGGAATTTATCAGATGTTTAATGATAAAGATACGGTTATTTATGTGGGCAAAGCCAAAGATCTCAATAATCGCTTAAAAAGCTATTTTAATAGCAGTAAAAAAACACTAAAAACAGATATGCTTGTTAGCCATATCCATCGTGTTGAATTTACAATTACCAATACTGAAACTGAAGCCCTGCTACTTGAACAGACATACATCAAAAAACATCAGCCACGATATAATGTGCTTTTAAAGGATGATAAAAGCTATCCGTTTATAAAACTAAGCAAAGAACTGCATCCTCAACTATCCCTTTATCGTGGAGCAATTAATCGTAAAAAAGATGAATTTTTTGGTCCTTACCCTAGTGGTTATGCTGTTAAACAGATATTAACGCTATTGCAAAAAACGTTTCCAATAAGACAGTGTTTAAATACAACCTATCGAAATCGAACTCGTCCCTGTTTGCAATATCAAATTAAACGTTGCTTAGGCCCTTGTGTGCCAGGTTTAGTCAGTGATGAAGACTATCTAGAGCAAGTTAACTATGTTAGGTTATTTTTATCCGGTCAATCAGATCAAATACTACAAAAAATAACCGAAGATATGCAAAAAGCTAGTAACGATCTCAATTTTGAAAAGGCTGCGGTTTTGCGTGATCAACTACAAGCAATAAAACATATTAATGAAAAGCAAGCTATATATAATAATAATGATAATCTTGATGTCATTGGTTTCCATTATGAATCAGGCTTGGCTTGTATATATGTCTTATTTATTCGAAATGGCCAAACCTTTGGACATCGATCTTATTTTCCTAAAGTGCCATCAAATACCGAACTAGAAGAAGTTATTGAAACCTTTTTGGGACAATTTTATTTGCAAGGCAATCAAAATAGAAATATCCCTAAAAAGATTCTACTTAACTTTTCATTGTCCGATAAACAACCAATGGAAGAAACTCTGTCACTGATTGCTGATCATCAAGTTAAACTGGTTGATGAACCCAAAGGTGATAATCTTAAATTACTCAATATCGCAACCGTGAATGCTCAAACTGGAGTTAAAAATAAACTACTAGCAAACTCAACAATTAAACAACGTTACGATGCATTGAAAGCCTTTTTTGGGATTGACAAAATTAATCGAATGGAATGTTTTGATATCAGCCATTTTATGGGCAAAAATACCATTGCATCTTGTGTCGTTTTTGATGATAAGGGACCGGTTAAATCTGAGTTTCGACGCTACAATATTACCGGTATTACACCTGGTGACGATTATGCAGCAATGGAACAAGTATTAACTCGCCGTTACAGTAAAAAAGAGCTACCAACTGAAAAAGTGCCTGATATTATTTTTATTGATGGCGGTAAAGGACAACTTAACCAAGCTCTACAAGTATTTGAACAATTGGATGTCAATTGGAACAAAAATCATCCTATTTTAATTGGTGTAGCTAAAGGCGCTGAACGCAAAGAAGGATTAGAAACACTATTTTTTGAAGCTCATGGCACGGGATATTATCTTGATGACCATTCCCCTGCACTATTGCTTATTCAACAAATTAGAAATGCATCACATGATCATGCTATCGTAGGTCAGCGTAAAAAAGGGACAAAGCAACTTACTGACAGTGCATTAGAGCATATTGAAGGCATTGGTGCCAAAAGACGTCAAGCGTTACTCAAACATTTTGGCGGATTAAGAGAGTTAAAAAGTGCCAGTATTGACGAAATAGCTCAAGTGCAAGGTATATCAAAATCATTAGCTGAAAAAATTTATCTGAATTTACAACAATAACACATTGAAAAAATAACATATTTCAGGCAACATAACCATTAAGAAAAGACGTTTTTTTATCACTCTCTAATGCATTGATTAATAAAATAAAAAAAGAGCTTATGTCACATGAAAATTAATTTTCCAACAGCCTTAACACTATTTCGAGTTATTTTAATCCCTTTTTTTGTGTTGGCATTTTATTTGTTTCCCTATAAATGGTCTGGTTTTTTTTCTGCATTAATTTTTTTAATTGCTGCTGTGACTGATGTATTAGATGGTTATCTTGCTCGTCGCTTAGGTCAAACAACTAAATTTGGTGCATTTTTAGATCCAGTCGCCGACAAAATCATGGTAACAATTGCACTAGTTTTAATTACCCAATATTACCAAGCATGGTGGATCTCAGTCCCAGCAATTATTATCATTTCGCGCGAAATTATAGTATCGGCCTTACGTGAATGGATGGCTGAAATCGGCAAACGCAACAATGTAGCCGTTTCGTCAATTGGTAAAATCAAAACGATAGCACAAATGACAGCGCTAACTTGGCTACTTTGGCGCCCTTGTGACATTGTTATTTACGCAGGTCTTGCAGCATTGTTTATTGCAACAGTATTAACGCTATTATCAATGTTACAATATTTATGGATAGCACATAGCGATTTATTAGAAGAAGAATAACTTTGGGTTAATATTTCCATCTAAACATCTTTTTTATATGAGTAGTTTTGTTCAAAAAGTTCGTATAAACAAAATTACTCATCCCCTTTCAATTTAAAAATAACTTTATTTAAACCGTCAATCAGTCAAATATTGAACAATTAAACGATTAATTTAAAATTTTTATTGACTGAAATCATAAGATCGGTAAAATGCACTGCATTCAAAACGAATTACTTCCTAGTAATCAGTTTTGGCCCGGGTGGTGAAATCGGTAGACACAAGGGATTTAAAATCCCTCGGCCTTTTTGGCCGTGCGAGTTCAAGTCTCGCCCCGGGCACCACTTCTTACCTATGCGGGAATAGCTCAGTTGGTAGAGCACGACCTTGCCAAGGTCGGGGTCGCGAGTTCGAACCTCGTTTCCCGCTCCAATTTTATTTAATATTAAACCGTAAGGTATCATTCATAATAAAATAGAAAGCTATCTGAGTAAATATACTCCTCTTCTCGGTAAAAAGTCCTTGGTCAAATAACCTGTATCCATGATACTTGTAGTACAACGCAAAATAAAATACTGATGCTACCCATTACTGAAAAACTCAGAATAAATATAATAAAGATTGCTGTATAAACTATAAAACCGCACGGCGATGAATATGTGAAAATTAAAAACTTCGATAGCAACCACAGAATTTTTCCTGAATAACTAGTCTTGAAGTGTATAAACGTGATTATCAAGACTAATTCCTACTAAAAAAGATTTTATTCCCATTAATAAGTTATAGAATTTCTAAAAAATTATTTATATTTATAAGGTAATAATTAAGTCATCTATTAGATGATTAAGTAATTAAAGAGATGATTTATGAATAGGAATTATCAATATTTTACTTATTATTGGCGAAACTCTTTAGCCTATGCTACCTTTGCAAAAGGTGGATTTGTAAATACCCCAAACTTAGTACAAGATTCAAGTAGAAAATCATGCTGCTTGTTTTAGTGTTTTATACTCAATCGGCGTCATATTATTTAGTGCTTCATGTGGTCTTTCGGTGTTATACACTGTTAGTCATTCTTCAGTTATCTTTCTTACTTGTTCTAGATTATTAAATAGATATAAATCTAATACTTCTGTACGATAGATGCGATTAAATCGTTCAATATAGCCATTTTGATATGGGCTACCGGGCTGGATATAATCAATGGCTATATCATGTGATTTAGCCCAGTTTATAAAGGTTTTTCCTGTAAATTCTGGTCCATTATCGACGCGTATTTTTAATGGATAGCCATGATATTCAGCCAGTTTATCTAAGTAACGGGTAACTCTCCCTGCCGGTAAGCTTACTGCAATATCAATACCTAACGCCTCACGATTAAAGTCATCGATGACATTGAATGTCCTAAAGCGACGTTGATTACAGCTACTATCACTCATAAAATCCATTGACCAACATTCACCTTGTTTATTAGGAACCAATAGCTTTTCTGGTGTTCGTTGGGGGATACGTTTTTTACGTTTAGCTCTAATATTAAGTTTTAACTCACAATACACCCGATAAACACGCTTATGATTCCATTTATAGCCGAGCTTTCTGATGCGATTAAAACATTTGGGAAAGCCCCAGCGTAAATGCCGGTCTGTGATAGCATTCAACACCGAAACAATCACCGAATCATCCAGTAACTTAGGTTGATAATAGTAAGCACAACGGCTTAAGCCAACAATGGCACAACTCATAGCAATAGTAATAGAATGATTTTGTTGTAGTTGCTGTGCCCACGTTTTACGTGCCCCAGTTGGCACTAAAGCTTTTTTATGATTTCTTCCTGAAGCTGGGATTTTAAACTGAGCTCAGCAAACATCTGTTTAAGTTTACGGTTTTCGGCCTCAAGCTCCTTTAAACGTTTAATATCAGAGGTTTCCATTCCGCCGTATTTTTCTCGCCATTTATAGAAAGTTGAATTTGCCATGCCATATTTACGGCAGAGTTCCTTGACAGGAATACCGGCTTCAGCTTCTTTTAAAATAGATACAATCTGATGTTCAGTCATTTTTTTCATAATTAAATCCCCCTTTACTTTTATCATAAAGAATTTTCTACTTTTATGCTGTACTATTTTAGGGGATAGTTACAAATAAAAGCCCCATTGTTTTAATTTCTTAATATAATGTTTTATTCAAACTTTGAAGTGTCGGTAGCACAAACCCGAAGACGATGACCATCGGGATCATTTCCTACAAATGTGTATCCGAAATCGAGCATTTGGGGTTCAAGTTCAATTTTGACGTTTAGTTTCTTCCATGTCGAATAAATCTCATCTACATCATTTTTTGTTACATCACTAAATGACAACTCAAAACCACCATAATGATTGGGCGCCTTTGGAGTTATTTCATCAGCCCCTTGTAGCCCCAAAATAAAATTATCATTCAATAAAAATACAGCGAAGCCAAGATAAGTTTCAACAGGTGGGCGTCCTAGTATTTTTGTGTAAAATTCTGTACTAGTATCGACATCTTTGACATAAACAATAACGCTATTAGGTTTAAACATTTTTTGTTTCCTTTTGGTGATAAAATTTAATTTACTTAATTTTGGTTATCTATATTATGATGTAGCATTGCTGACAACTGTATGTCATATTTAAAATTTAATATAAATTATTTTGTAAACATAAAGCATGAAAATTAATCGTATAATTACTATCATCATGGTATTGCTTCAAAGAGAAAAAATAAGCGGTAAAGAATTAGCAGAAAAATTAAATGTATCATTGCGGACTATTTATCGAGATATACAAGTTATTGAGGGAGCTGGTATACCCATTATTACGTATCAAGGAAGTGCGGGTGGAATAAGTATTTTAAAAAATTATAAAATTAGTAAAGGTTTATTCACTAAAGAAAATGTCATTGTATTATTAAAAGGCCTGAACTTATTATCCTCACCAATTTTAAATGAAGATGAAAATGTGAGAACGCTAGAAAAGATCAAAAGTCTTTTATCAAAACACGATCTCGATCAAGTAAGAAATGATCTAAGCCAACTAACTGTTGATTTATCGCCTTGGCTTTCTAAACAGAATATTAATAATAAAATATCGATCATCAAGGAGGCAATAAATAAACAATTGCGTTTATCTTGTGAGTATATAAAACTGAAAAATAAACAAGATTCTCGTCTAATTGAATCATATAAACTCATTTTCAAAGAAAAAGAGTGGTACTTGCAGGCTTTTTGTTTAAGTAGAAATGATTTTCGGCTATTTAAACTGTCTAAAATGTCTAATATAAAAATCACGAATACCAAATTTATTAAACAAACCACACCTGATGCACTTTCTTCATTCGAAAAAGACATGGAAAAAAGAGTCTTTAAAATTAAATTATTAATAGATAACTCCATTTTAGAACGTATTTTAGATTACTGCGATGAACAAGATCTTCATAAATTAAACGATAAACAATATATTGTGGATTTTAAATTTATTGACGATGATTATAGTTATGGTATTTTGATGAGTTTTGGGCATCAATGTATTTGTTTAGAGCCTGAATATGTTCGTAAAGAAATGATTGAAAGAACGAAAAAGCTAATTAACTCTTATAAAAAAAACGACAATTTATTTCTTTCAAATTATTATCTTAAATAATTTGCTATGTTCTTAGTGCTATCAATAGTACTTAAAGTGTTCATTTATGATTTTACTAATAAAATCAGTTGATAACATTGGTGTTTTATACAATCATCCCCCACTATTACAAAAAAACCAATAAAATCAATGCCTTTTCTGACCGATTTTTTATAAGAAATAAGGCAGTATTTTGTTATAACAATAGGATAGGTTTATTCTGAGGTTGTATTGCAATTAAGGGAAAGTCGCTTACAAGAAATGTGTAATAAGTAATAAAATGCCCTCATTTAAAACTAAACGAGGGCATCAATACCTAGTTTTTATTTATTAAGCAACACCAGGAATGGTGAAATCCATAATAAGTAATAAAGTTGGTAAAATAAAGATAGATAGGACCGTTGATGCAAAGAAAATGCTTGATGCTTGTTCTTGCTCAACATTCCAATTATAAGCCAAAATAACTGCTGTTGATGCCGTTGGCATTGCCAATAGGAATACTAGCTCTTCAGCCTCCATCCCTGTGATACCAAATAAATATACGGCAATAAGTGCAACAATTGGCGTAATAAAACTTTTCAATACAATATTGATCAATAATGGTTTAGATAATTTCAATTTAACGCCATGAATACCAACACCTACCGCAATAAGCGAAATAAAGTTACAGGCATTTGACATAATATCAAAAGTGTTAAATACAAAATGAGGTAACCATTGGGTTCCATCGGTGACACTAACAATCAGCCCTAAAATCACGGCTAAAAACATCGGTTTCATGAGCGAATTTTTTACCGCACTAAAGATCATATCTCCGGTGACTTTACCGCCAGATAATTTAGTATCACAGAGTTCTAATAAAAAGATTGTCATTGGGATCAATGATAATGCGACAACAAAATTAGCAATCGCGACCGAAATGGTAGAAGCTGCCCCAAGCATCAACGTTAAAAAAGGCACCCCCATTCCACCCATATTTGGAAAACAGCAAAGCATTGCATTCATTGCTGTTGACTTTAACTCTTTATGCAAAATGTATTTATTGGTTAAAAAGCAAATTATCCATAAAAATGACATAGTGCAAAAAAAGGCAATCATCCAAATACCATTAAATATTTGTGATGGTTTGGCATGAGACGTATGCACAAAAAGCAATGCAGGAAAAACAAAGTTTGATACAAGTCCTGATAATAATTTTTTAGAATCTTTTGAAAAAATTCCTTGTTGTACACATAACCAACCAAGAAAAATTAACAAAAAAACCGGAAGACAAGAACTAACAACTTGCCCAACTGCTGACCAGATTAAATTCATTTTTTAAAACTCCTAAAATAATATTACTTGAAATACAAATTCGGTAATGGGTCGGTAACTTTGGACTAGATTTTTTATTTATGACCGAGCAAAAATAAGGGATAACAAAATCGAATATACACTATTAACTACAAAACTATATTTGCAAAACTACATTCCACCTTGTTTAAAACTTGATATAACTTAACGCTATTTTGTTTTTAGCGTATTAAAATAAAGACATTATTAATATAACAACTCTTGGTATATTTAAACGTCAAATATCGTAACTTGGAAAGTATTATACTTATTCTTCTCAACCTTGTGTAAATCAAGAAAGACCAACTAACTTTAAAACACCAAAAACATTAAAATTTTTTTTGATGAAAATCAATAAACATAAATTTTATTTATAAAAAACAAATATAATTTAAACTAAATAAGAAATTGTTAAATTATGGTAAAAATCAATATGCGATCGAATTAACCTAAATAGTAATTTTTTTTATGCGATCTTTTCGGTCATAAGAACATCATCAATATAGATAATAAATTGACTAATCTATATATTTAATTTACTACTTAAAAATCATGTTAATAGTAA
>NZ_LZGT01000015.1 GCF_001690525.1 Gilliamella sp. App6-5
GATTATAAGTGTTTTTGCCTACGCCCACGGACTGTGCAACGGGAAAGCCAGTTTTATAAGGGTGAAAGGAGAACACATTAACTAAGTTAGTACCACCCATATCCGAGCCAGTCTCGCCAAAATTAGCGGGCATAATATGTTCCCATTTAAACACCGCAATGCCACCACAATATTTAGGGCGTTGTACATACACTTGCCGTGTTACCCGATTAAACCGTACCCGAATATGGCGAAGCGTGAATAACTCTAAGCGACAGATATAACGGAAGTAGCGGATGCATAAATAAGCAGAGACTAAAAAAATGATTGCAAAAAATACCATTGCAAATATTCCGGAACCAATTTTATAATTATCCCATTCATTATTGTATAATTTTAAAGCCACTTTAAGTGCGAAATAACCTCCTGATGCTGTAATAAAAAATATAGCTAAACTAATCCAAGTAATAATCCCCCGAAAATTTTCAAGCATACCTCCTCGTATCTCTAAATAGCGATCGTTATAGGCATAATAAGGTCCTATCGGGCGTGGATTATGACTGACCGACTCTGTGGTATAATCTTTGGCGACTTCGCTTAACTTCATTGAGTTATCAGAATAATCTTTTTTCAATTTTTTACGTGTTTCAGGTTTAATTGCACTACCTAACCACAATATAAATTCACCAATATACATTAAAATGTCCCCTGAACTGCTTGGTAAAACTCGTTTAACTCTTCAGTTAAGTCATCAAATTGATCACGTTTGGCATCTTTGCTAAAGCAGCCACAATCTAACCTTACCAATTAATTCTCTGAATTCTCTTTTATGGGCTTTTCTGCTTGTTTTGTTGCTTTTGTTTTTCTTTTTCGGCTGGCTTTTTTCTTGGGTCTTTTAAATTGACCATAGTCGATAAGTTCGCCCGTTTCGTCATCAATTACGCCCCACTCTTGGCTACTATCTAAAATGGCCTTTTGTACCTCGGGTGGGTAATCCGATAGGGTGGTTTCTTTTGGTAAAGGTTTACCGGGTATACCCGCTTGCCTGATCACTTTTGGCCAACGAGGTTGCCAGCATAGGCATTCCGAAATAAAGTAACCCATAGTATAAAATGGCAATAAGATTAAAAAGACGGGGATTAACATTAAAATCATGATCACACTGGGGTTATTTTTTGCCAGATGGATCATGGGGCGAATATGCCCCTCAACACCGTGAAAGGGCATGGGTAAGTGGGTACTTAGGCGTGGTTTAGGCAGGTTTTGGGGACCATCTTCCATATAACGGCGGATAAATTCCCACTCGTCTTTATAATCTTGAGGATTATAAGTGTTTTTGCCTACGCCCACGGACTGTGCAACGGGAAAGCCAGTTTTATAAGGGTGAAAGGAGAACACATTAACTAAGTTAGTACCACCCATATCCGAGCCAGTCTCGCCAAAATTAGCGGGCATAATATGTTCCCATTTAAACACCGCAATGCCACCACAATATTTAGGGCGTTGTACATACACTTGCCGTGTTACCCGATTAAACCGTACCCGAATATGGCGAAGCGTGAATAACTCTAAGCGACAGATATAACGGAAGTAGCGGATGCATAAATAAGCAGAGACTAAAAAAATGATTGCAAAAAATACCATTGCAAATATTCCGGAACCAATTTTATAATTATCCCATTCATTATTGTATAATTTTAAAGCCACTTTAAGTGCGAAATAACCTCCTGATGCTGTAATAAAAAATATAGCTAAACTAATCCAAGTAATAATCCCCCGAAAATTTTCAAGCATACCTCCTCGTATCTCTAAATAGCGATCGTTATAGGCATAATAAGGTCCTATCGGGCGTGGATTATGACTGACCGACTCTGTGGTATAATCTTTGGCGACTTCGCTTAACTTCATTGAGTTATCAGAATAATCTTTTTTCAATTTTTTACGTGTTTCAGGTTTAATTGCACTACCTAACCACAATATAA
>NZ_LZGT01000016.1 GCF_001690525.1 Gilliamella sp. App6-5
CCAAAATCGTCGCCGTCGGTTTAATGACAGTGAAATCTATCAACAGATTTTTGATAATATTGTTGAGCAGGCCATTGCCAAAGGGTTGATAAGTGGTCGGGTTTTATATACGGACAGTACTCACCTGAAAGCAAATGCCAATAAAGGCAAAGCACGTAATGAGCAGCGTATTGTTGAGCCCAGTCAATATATTGATGCGCTTAATCAAGCCATCAACGCAGAAAGAGAATTAAACGGAAAAAAGCCTTAAAGCCATCGACGGTAGAGAAATACAAGGAGGTTAAAGTCAGTACAACAGATCCAGACAGTGGCTTTATGCATCGGGA
>NZ_LZGT01000017.1 GCF_001690525.1 Gilliamella sp. App6-5
TTCTACTTTTTTGCTGTACTATTTTAGGGGATAGTTACAATTTTATCTTCCAGTTCTTTATAGTTATTAGATGTTTTATCAATGTTAAGGAGAGATAAATGCAATGCTATCGCTATTAATATAAACAAGATTACAAATACACCACATATTAAAACTACCATTTTTTTAGTTATTGTAATAGGTTGGTTTATATTTAATTTATTTATTAGCGTATCCTTCATTTTTTGCCTCCTTTTGTTTCTATCATTCGAGGAGGTACTTGATAAGTATCAAATTGAGGTTCTTGTTTAACTGAAGAAATAGGTTGTTGTTTTCGAGAATATCCTTTTTTTAGATGAAAACAAATTTCTCGTTCAACGTCATTAACATCTAAATTCCAAACAGGGCCAGCCATAACATGTAGTGCATCATTTAATAAAATTGGCCCCATTTTATATTGAACTTTAGGTAAAGTGCTTTCATAAAGAACATTGATATCTGAGTTAGTGCAAAGAGAATAACCTGATTGTTTTAAAGCATATTCCATTCCATCTTTAACTGTTAAATTTAAATTTTTAGGTAGTGAAATATTAATAATTTGATCTAAAACATATTTATGAATTGGATCATCTAGTTCAACAATGGTATATCGATCTGTCTGTAAAACTGGTGTAGGTTTAGATTCTATTTTAGACTTAGAACTAATAGTTTTAGAGTTATTTGTACATGCTGTTAATACAAATATTGGAAGCAATGCTAACATAGAGATAGCGATTTTCATTGTATTTACCTTTAGATTAATGTAGAAAGTAGAAAGGTAATGTAACTACCCCCTAAAATAGTACAGCACAAAAGTAGAAAATTCTCTATGATACAAGTAAAGGGGATTTAATGATGAAAAAAATGACTGAACATCAAATCGTCGCTATTTTAAAAGAAGCTGAA
>NZ_LZGT01000018.1 GCF_001690525.1 Gilliamella sp. App6-5
TCAGCTTCTTTTAAAATAGCGACGATTTGATGTTCAGTCATTTTTTTCATAATTGAATCCTCTTTTACTTTTATCATAGAGAATTTTCTACTTTTTTGCTGTACTATTTTAGGGGATAGTTACAGTTTTAATCCAGGATTATAAACAAAAAAACAAATAAAATCAATGATAACCTGAGTTTTTTTGATAATGTAGGGGCTGGGTGGCGATGTTTAGCTATAATTGAGCGGTTGGGTTTCGGACATTGTCATTATTGCGATTTATTCAACCCAAAACATCTGAAAGCTAACCGAACCCCAAGTTATAAAAATATAAAATAAAAAGAGGGACATCCCCCCTTTTTTATGCTCATGCTCTATAATTAGGTGGCTCTTTGGTAATTAGTACATCATGTACATGACTTTCTTTCATTCCTGCACCAGTAATACGATAGAATTTGGATTTAGTTCTTAATTCATCAATTGTTGCGCAGCCAGTTAATCCCATGCAAGATCTTAATCCCCCCATCTGCTGGTGAACAATCTCTTTTAATGGCCCTTTATAGGCAATGCGCCCTTCTATACCCTCTGGTACAAGTTTGTCGGCAGCATTGTCAGTTTGGAAGTAGCGATCAGAAGATCCTTTTGCCATTGCGCCAAGCGATCCCATTCCGCGATATGATTTATACGCTCTACCTTGGAATAGTTCAATTTCGCCTGGGGCTTCTTCCGTACCGGCAAACATTGATCCAACCATCACACAAGAAGCACCTGCTGCGATAGCTTTGGCGATGTCACCTGAATAGCGAATTCCACCATCTGCAATAACAGGAATATTATGTTTTTGTGCCACTTCAACAGCGTCCATAATAGCACTAATTTGCGGTACACCAACGCCAGTAACAATGCGTGTTGTACAAATTGAGCCGGGACCAATCCCCACTTTAACAGCGCTAACGCCTGCATCAATAAGGGCTTTAGCGCCTTCACTGGTAGCTACATTACCGCCAATGATTTGTAAATCAGGATAAGCATTTCTTGCTTGGCGAATACGTTCAAGCACACCTTGCGAATGGCCGTGTGATGAATCAATTAATAATACATCAACACCCGCTTCAACTAATGCAGCAATGCGTTCTTCGTTCCCTGCTGCTGCGCCAACAGCGGCACCCACGCGCAAGCGCCCTTTATCGTCTTTACAAGCATTAGGCTTTTGTTCCGCTTTATTGTAATCTTTAACGGTGATCATGCCTTTTAGGTGGAATCGAGCATCAACCACAAGGACTTTTTCAACACGGTGTTCATGCATTTTTTGCAGTACGATTTCACGTTGTTCGCCTTCATTTACAGTCACTAACCGTTCTTTTGGTGTCATCACAGCGGTAACTGGTAAAGATAGGTCGGTTGCAAATCGGACATCGCGTGCGGTAATGATACCAACTAGTTCTTGAGTTTCAGTCACAACCGGAAAACCAGCAAAGCCATACTCTTTAGCTAGATCGGTAACTTGCTGTATGGTTGCGGTTGGTAAGACTGATACAGGATCTTGCACTATACCACTTTCGTGTTTTTTAACGCGCCTTACATGATTGGCTTGGTTTTCAATTGACATATTTTTGTGGATAAAACCAATGCCTCCCTCTTGCGCTAGTGCGATGGCTAATTCAGATTCGGTCACTGTATCCATTGCGGCTGACAGCATTGGAATATTTAATTTAATTGTTTGAGTAAGTTGAGCACTAATATCAGCTGTATTAGGTAATACCGTTGAATGAGCAGGGACTAATAACACGTCGTCAAACGTGAGAGCTTCTTTAACTATACGAGACATGACAATATTCACCACTGGTTGGATTGTTGATAAAATATTGCCGAGGCATTCTACTTACTTTTAACTCAAAAGGCTAGTGGAATTTATTTTTTTATTCGAATGAAAAGATAGTAAATAAAATGAATTCAGATTAAATAAAAATAGATTGAAAGTACCTCAACAATTAAATGAAAACTGATGAGGCAAAAATTAAGTACTATAGTAGTAATTCTATTAAACAAACATATTAATAACTAAACATCCTACTAATCCACAAACTGAAATCACTGTTTCTAATAATGACCATGATTTCATGGTTTCAGTAATACTTAAGTTGAAGTATTCTTTAAACAACCAAAAGCCAGGATCATTTACGTGTGAAAACACAACACTACCGGCACCTGTTGCGATCACCATAAGTTCAGGGCTTACCCCTGTTGAAGCAATTAAAGGGAACACGATGCCACCTGCTGTCAATGCGGCCACAGTTGCAGAACCAAGCGCTAAACGCAGTAATGCAGCAATTAACCACGCCATGACAATCGGCGATACATTCGACGAATGCATCATCTGTTCAATATAAACCTTGACACCACTATCGACAAGCACTTGCTTAAATGCTCCACCACCACCAATAATTAATAGCATCATAGAAATAATTTTGATTGAATCAACCAAAGTTGAATTAACTTCAGCCATGGAACGACCGCGTAAAATCCCAAAGGTAAATACTGCGACTAACACTGAAATTAAAGTTGCAATAACCGGATCGCCCAAAAATTCCACATAAGGTAATACTACATGTCCTTTATCTAAAGTCATATCGCAAACTGCACGAATCGACATTAAAATAACAGGAATTAAGGCAGTAAAGACACTCACCGCAAAGCTTGGCATTTGATCATCAGTGAATTTTTTAGAGTTATATAAACCCTCTTCAATTGGATGGTTAATTACACGAATAAACGGTAGTCTTGCTAATACTGGTCCAGCTAAAATCACCGTTGGAATAGCGATGATAGTACCGTAGAGTAAAGTCCTCCCCATATCAGCTTGAAAAATTTCAGCAATTGCGGTTGGGCCAGGATGTGGTGGTAAAAAGCCATGGGTCACCGATAAAGCTGCTGCCATTGGAATACCAATATATAATGGCGATATTCGTAATGTGGCTGCAATGGTTAAAACCAATGGCAATAAAAGAACAAAGCCAACTTCATAAAAAAGTGCAAAGCCAACAATAAAACCAGTCAGTGTGACTGCCCATTGAATTTTTTTATCACCAAATGTTTCAATTAGCGTTGTTGCGATGCGTTGTGCCCCACCACAATCGGACAGTAGTTTACCTAACATTGCCCCAAACCCCATAATTAAGGCCAAACTGCCAAGCGTACCACCAACCCCATTTTTAATTGACTTGACTACATCCATTACTGGCATACCTTCCATTACCCCCACACTGAGTGCAACTAGAATCAAAGCAATGAAGCCATTGACTCGAAGGGGTAACATTAAAATAAGTAGCAACGCTACACCAATAGCAATTATTATTAACGGCATAAATAGTTCCTCTAAAATAAAATAATCCGTGTTATCGGTAACATGCCAAATTATAGAGGATTTTTTAAAAAATACAGGAAAAAATACCCAAATTGAGAATTAGATCACATTTTAAAACTAATCTGCTTTTTGTGCCGTGATGATATAATTAACATCAACATTGGGGCCTAACTTGAATTCATTTTTAAATAAATGATATTCCATACCAATAATGTCTTTAGCATTCAATCGAGCAAGTTCAATCCAGCTCATTAATTCTGATGGGCGAATAAAGCGATTAAAGTCGTGTGTGCCTTTAGGCACTAATCGTGCAATATATTCTGCCCCATAAATCAACAATAACTTGGCTTTATGATTACGATTGATGGTTGATAAAAACAGTTTACCACCGGGTTTAAGTAATTTTTCGCAGGCTTGAATGATTGAAAATGGATCTGGCACATGCTCTAACAATTCCATACACGTTATGACATCATATTGCGCAGAATTTTGCTCGGCATGTTGTTCAACTGTCTGTTTTTTATAGTTAATGGATAAATTACTTTTCGCTGCATGGAGTTTTGCCACGGCTAATGATTCATCAGCAAGATCTATGGCTGTCACATTCGCACCAAGCTTCGCTAAACTTTCTGATAAAATGCCACCACCGCATCCCACATCTAATATTGCTTTTTGATCTAATTGCCCGCACTGTTGTTGCACATAATTGACACGCAATGGGTTGATAATATGCAAAGGTTTACATTTTCCATTAGGATCCCACCACTGATCAGCTAATTGAGAAAATTTATTTATTTCATTAAAATCAATATTTTGTGACATGGCAACTTTTCCATAACCTAAAGTGTAAACTAAATCGATAAGCAACCATTTTAAGCCATCACCACTATCAATAAAAGGAAAAATATAAATTTATCCATACACAAATAATGAATAGTTGGTCAAAAATTTAATTCAAACTATTATAAAATTTAACTGCTAACTTGCTATTTATATTTATAGTTTTAATGATTCCTTGTTTCCATACGCATTTCATGGCATGATTTAGAGCTTTATTTATCTAATAAAAAAATTTTAGGCATTTGCTTACACTAAAATTAAACAATTAAGAGTCAAGGAAAAATATTCATGAGTACAGGAACTATGAAAAAAAACCACTCTCAGTGGAGCTCGCGCATGGGATTTATGCTTGCCGCAGCTGGTTCTGCTGTTGGGTTAGGTAACATTTGGAAATTCCCATATATGGCAGGCGAAATGGGCGGTTCAGCGTTTGTGCTTACCTATTTGCTATTTATGTTTGTGATTGGTCTACCAATTTTAGTTTTAGAATGGTTAATTGGCCGTCGTGGGCAAAAAAATCCAATTCATACAATGGAAGATGTCGCTGTTTCAGAAGGCCGTTCAAAATCTTGGCGCTGGGTCGGTATTATTGGCGTAGTAGGTTCTTTTTTAATTCTATCATTTTATAGTGTTATTGGAGGTTGGGCGACCGATTATATTTTTATAGCAGCTAAAGGCTCATTTGATGGGGCAAATGGTGCAATTACTCAACAAATTTTTGATGATTTCCGTGGTAACGTAAGCCATTTATTAACTTGGCATACCATATTTATGGCCATCACTGCACTTATCGTTGCTTTAGGTGTTGGTGCTGGTTTAGAGCGTGCTTGTAAGCTGATGATGCCAGGATTAGGTATTTTATTATTAATTCTTGTTGGCTATGCGATCTATGCTAGCGGTCCATCTTTTGGTGTTGCATGTGAATTTTTATTTTCACCTAATTGGTCAGCGTTAAATGGTAAGGCTATTTTAGCGGCATTAGGTCATGCATTTTTTAGTTTATCGTTAGGTATGGGTATTATGATGGCATATGGTTCATACCTAGGACAAGATGTCAACTTATTGTCAACCGCACGCACAGTTGTGATATTAGACGTTATTGTTGCCGTATTATCTGGTTTAGCTATTTTCCCTTTAGTTTTTGCTAACGGTTTACCTCCAGCAGTAGGAGAAGGCCTTATTTTCGTTACACTACCAATTGCATTTGGTAATATGGCTGGGGGTGCGATTTTAGGTATATTGTTCTTTATATTCCTAACTTTCGCAGCATTAACGTCTTCTATTTCATTACTTGAACCAACTGTCGAGTTATTAGAAGAAAAAACGCCATTGGGTAGAAAATCAGCAACAATTTTAAGTAGTTTAGTTATTTGGGCTTTAGGTATTGCTTGTTTATTATCATTTAATGAATGGGCTGATGTCAAACTATTTGGTAAAAATATTTTTGATTTACTCGATTACCTGACCAGTAAAATCATGCTACCACTTACTGGATTAGGTACTATAGTATTTGGCGCTTGGATGATGAATCAAAAACGCATCTGCGAAGAATTAAATCTAAGTGATTTTTGGTTTAGTGTTTGGACTGTATTAACTCGTTATATTGTCCCAGTTGCGGTTATCATAATTTTGATTTATGGATTTTTATAAAAAAACGTTACAAATTTAATGTTCAGTTAAAAGCCTTGACTTATCAAGGCTTCAGATTGATGACAAAGAACTCGCTTTTTGGCGAGTTCTTTGATCTAATAGAGAGGAGTCCACTATAAGAGAAGTTCTTCTATGCTAAAAAAACCAACTCCAGCGACACCAGAAAAAATAGAGCAAATCTCGCTAGATGCGCTTGTCCCTCAAAATCATCTTGTTCGTAAAATAGCTAAAGTCATTGATTTTGAATTTATTCGAGAAGCGGTAGCACCACTTTATTGCCCTAATAACGGTCGTCCGGCAGAAGATCCGGTCAGACTGTTTAAAATCATGCTATTGGGGTATCTTTTCGGTATCCCCAGTGAACGTCGTCTGGTTCAGGAAATTCAGGTCAATTTAGCTTACCGCTGGTTTCTGGGAATGGGATTAACCGAAAAAGTGATTGACGCCTCAACACTTAGCCAAAATCGTCGCCGTCGGTTTAATGACAGTGAAATCTATCAACAGATTTTTGATAATATTGTTGAGCAGGCCATTGCCAAAGGGTTGATAAGTGGTCGGGTTTTATATACGGACAGTACTCACCTAAAAGCAAATGCCAATAAAGGCAAAGCACGTAATTAGCAGCGTATTGTTGAGCCCAGTCAATATATTGATGCGCTTAATCAAGCCATCAACGCAGAAAGAGAATTAAACGGAAAAAAGCCTTAAAGCCATCGACGGTAGAGAAATACAAGGAGGTTAAAGTCAGTACAACAGATCCGGACAGTGGCTTTATGCATCGGGAAGGCAAGCCTAAAGGGTTCTTCTACTTAGATCACCGAACGGTTGATGG
>NZ_LZGT01000019.1 GCF_001690525.1 Gilliamella sp. App6-5
TTCTGGTAATTCGATAGTACCTGTTACGTCAGTTGTACGGAAGTAGAACTGTGGACGGTAACCTTTAAAGAATGGTGTATGACGACCACCTTCATCTTTACTTAAGATATACACTTCTGATTCAAAATCAGTATGTGGTGTAATTGAACCTGGTTTTGCAAGTACTTGACCACGTTCGATTTCTTCACGTTTTGTACCACGTAGTAATACACCAACGTTTTCACCCGCACGACCTTCGTCAAGTAATTTACGGAACATTTCAACACCAGTACAAGTTGTTTTAGTTGTCGGTTTGATACCCACGATTTCAACTTCTTCACCAACTTTGATAACACCGCGTTCAACACGACCTGTGACCACTGTACCACGACCTGAAATTGAGAATACATCTTCAATTGGTAATAGGAATGGTTTGTCGATATCACGTTCTGGCTCTGGGATATAGCTGTCTAATGCTTCAGCTAATTCAACAATTTTGTCTTCCCATGCTGCTTCGCCTTCTAACGCTTTAAGCGCTGAACCACGAATAACTGGTGTGTCATCACCTGGGAAATCGTATTGAGATAGAAGTTCACGTACTTCCATTTCAACTAATTCTAATAACTCTTCATCATCAACCATATCACATTTGTTTAAGAATACGATGATGTAAGGAACACCTACTTGACGACCTAAAAGAATGTGCTCACGAGTTTGTGGCATAGGACCATCTGTTGCTGCTACGACTAAGATAGCACCGTCCATTTGTGCCGCACCAGTGATCATGTTTTTAACATAGTCAGCATGGCCCGGGCAGTCTACGTGTGCGTAGTGACGAGTTGGTGTATCGTATTCAACGTGTGAAGTATTGATGGTGATACCACGTGCTTTTTCTTCTGGTGCGTTATCGATTTGATCGAATGCACGAGCTTGACCGCCGTATTTTTTAGCAAGAACAGAAGTAATTGCTGCAGTTAAAGTTGTTTTACCGTGGTCAACGTGGCCGATTGTACCAACGTTAACGTGGGGTTTTGTACGTTCAAATTTTTCTTTAGACATTGATTGTCCCTCAAATGTAATACAAATCGGTGGTGATTCACCACATTAACCAAGTATCATATTTAATATCAACATAATACTAACTTAAAATTAGCTCTGAATGATAACAGATAAAGCTATCTAGTGACAAGCATTAAAGCAGGCAAATTCGATATTTTTAGAAGTTTAGGAAATTAACAAGAATGGTGCTGATAGGCAGATTTGAACTGCCGACCTCACCCTTACCAAGGGTGCGCTCTACCAACTGAGCTATATCAGCAATTGGAGCGGGCAGCGGGAATCGAACCCGCATCATCAGCTTGGAAGGCTGAGGTAATAGCCATTATACGATGCCCGCATGTTCAAACTCGGCTACCTAAATGCTTCAATTAGCTATTGCTAATATTAGATGATGGTGGTGGGGGAAGGATTCGAACCTTCGAAGTGTGACACGGCAGATTTACAGTCTGCTCCCTTTGGCCGCTCGGGAACCCCACCCCGAATCTTTATAAATTTGTCTACTTAGGAAAATGGTGCCGGCTGCCGGAATCGAACTGGCGACCTACTGATTACAAGTCAGTTGCTCTACCTACTGAGCTAAGCCGGCCTAAGTGCTGCGCATTATGAACTAGAACATTTAACCTTGCAAGCAAAAAAAACAAATTTTATTTTGTTTGATTAAAAAAAAATCAAAAACATAAAAAAGACCTGAAATTCAAACTATTCCAGGTCTTTTTTTAATCAAAGTGTAAATTTATATTATTTCTTTTTAGCTAGTTTTTTTAGAACTCTCCACACCTTTTGCTGCGGTATGTACAGCAACATCCTCACTAATGTCCCCTCTATCCTGATATGCACGACCATAATAAGTATCAAGCAGAATTTGTTTTAACTCTGCAATTAAAGGATAACGAGGATTTGCCCCTGTACATTGGTCATCAAAAGCATCAACAGCCAATTGATCAACCTGTGCTAAGAAAGTGTTTTCATCGACTCCAAATTCCTTAATTGAGAATGGGATATCAAGATCTTTTCTAAGCTGATCTAACCAAGCAATTAATTTCTCGACTTTCATCTCATCTTTATCAGTAGCTGCGGTTAAACCTAAATGATCAGCAACTTCTGCATAACGGATAATTGCTTTAGGATAACCATATTGGCTAAATGTGCCCTGCTTAGTTGGTTTGTCAGTTGCATTAAAACGCACCACATTACTAATTAACATCGCATTTGCCACACCATGTGGAATATGGAAAGCTGCCCCAATTTTATGCGCCATTGAGTGACAAACGCCAAGGAATGCCTGAGCAAAAGCAACACCGGCTAATGTTGCTGCACTATGCACTTTTTCTCGAGCAACAGGATTTTTGGCACCTTCTTTATAACTTGTCGGTAAGTAGGTTTTTAACAGACTTAATGCTTGTAAAGCTTGGCCATCAGAAAACTCACTTGCCATCACCGACACATAAGCTTCTAAAGCATGTGTTACTGCATCATAACCACCAGCAGCACAAAGTGAGCGAGGCATATTCATCACTAAATTTGCATCAACTATTGCCATATGAGGCGTAATAGCATAATCCGCTAATGGATATTTTTGACCTGTTGCATCATCAGTAACAACGGCAAACGGAGTCACTTCAGAGCCTGTACCTGATGTGGTTGTTACACAAATAAGTTTTGCTTTTTGTCCCATATTTGGGAAGTGACAAGCACGTTTACGGATATCCATAAAGCGCAATGCTAATTCTTCGAATTTAGTTTCAGGATGCTCATATAAAACCCACATGATTTTAGCAGCATCCATTGGTGAACCACCACCTAAAGCAATAATGGTATCCGGTTGGAATGCTTGCATTGAGTCGGTACCTTTACGGACAACACTTAATGTTGGATCTGCTTCAACATCAAAGAAAGTTTCGCAAATAACACCTTGTGCTTCTAATTGATCAGTGATTTGTTTTGAATAACCGTTGTTAAATAGGAATTTATCCGTTACTAAAAATACGCGTTTTGCGCCTTGCTCAACCACTTCACTTAAAGCAACAGGTAATGAGCCACGTTTAAAATAGATAGAACTTGGTAGTTTATGCCATAACATATTTTCTGCTCTCTTAGCGATTGTTTTCTTATTGATTAAGTGCTTTGGTCCAACATTTTCAGATACCGAGTTTCCACCCCAAGAACCACATCCTAAAGTTAAAGATGGTGCTAAATCAAAATTATACAAATCACCAATACCACCATGAGCTGCTGGTTGATTAATTAAAATACGGCAAGTTTTCATTTTACTACCAAAATAAGCAATACGTTCACGGTTGCTATCTTGATCAGTGTAAAGAACAGAAGTATGCCCCATTCCCCCCATTTCAACTAACTTTTCTGCTTTATCAACAGCCTCATAAAAATCTTTCGCTTTAAACATAGCAAGCGTTGGGGAAAGTTTTTCATGGGCAAATGGCTCAGATAAATCAACATTATTCACTTCACCAACCAGGACTTTTGAACCAGCAGGCACTTTAAGACCAGCCATTTCAGCAATTTTTGTTGCTGGTTGACCAACAATATTGGCATTTAATGCACCTTTATCGTTTAAAATGATGCCTTGCACTGCTTGTGTTTCTTTAGCATTTAAAACATATGCGCCATATTGGGTTAATAAACGGCGCACTTCATCATACACAGAATCAACCACGACAATAGCTTGTTCTGAAGCACAAATCATACCATTATCAAAGGTTTTAGACATAAGTACAGAAGCCACAGCACGTTTTAAATCAGCCGTTTCATCAATAACAACAGGTGTATTACCCGCTCCAACACCTAATGCTGGTTTACCTGAACTGTACGCTGCTTTGACCATACCCGGTCCACCCGTTGCTAAAATAGCAGCCACATCATCGTGATGCATTAATGCATTTGATAATTCGATAGATGGTTCATCAATCCAACCAATAATATCTTGTGGTGCACCCGCTTTAATTGCCGCATCTAACACAATTCGAGCTGCTTCAATCGTTGATTTTTTAGCTCTAGGATGTGGAGAGAAGACAATTGCATTACGTGTTTTTAGACTAATTAAGGATTTGAAAATTGCGGTAGAAGTTGGATTAGTGGTAGGAACAATTCCACAAATAATACCAAGTGGTTCTGCTATAGTAATAGTACCAAATGGTTCATTCTCGGCCACGACGCCACAAGTCTTATCGTGACGATATTTATTTAAAATATACTCAGCGGCAAAAAGATTTTTTATGACTTTATCTTCAACAATTCCCATTCCTGACTCAGCAACAGCTTGCTGTGCAAGAGGGATACGTGCAGCGGCAGCGGCGGTTGCTGCTGCCACAAAGATTTTGTCAACTTGCTCTTGAGTATAAGTTGAATAAGTCTCCTGCGCTTTTTTGACACGAACCATTAACTCATTTAACTCATTCATATTAGTTACTGCCATAGATTTCTCCTTGAAATTAAAAAATAAATCGGGATCGTTTGGCGTCTTCCATGAAACTATTTAATGCTTAAGCATAATAACAAAACGAAATTGACGTTATCGTAAATCAGATTTTTACTTTATACAATAATATATTGAATAAAAAAAAGCATGTTACTAAAAGTAACTAATTTATTTATGCTTTGAACCACTGAAAAAGAAAAGAAGTCATTAGACAGTAAACAAAAGGGTAACTACTTGTAATAAATAAGTAGTTATCTTTTAATGCGATTTGTGATCAAGAAAAAAGTGATTAGTTCTAAAAAGTTATACGTTACACAATTTATTTAACACATAACTAACAGCCACAAAACCAAAGGTAGCAGTAACTGTTGTAATTGCTCCAAATCCTGATTCACAGTCCATTTTTTTAGGTCCTTCTGCGTCACTTTTTGTAAAGCATATTTGTCCATTTTTAGCTGGATACGTTAATTGTTCCGTTGAAAATACACAAGGAATGGCATATTTACCTTTACTATCTTTGTTTAATTTATAATTGTGCTTTAGCTTTTCACGTAACTTCGCCGCTAATGGATCTTGAATGGTTTTGGCTAAATCAGCAATTTTAATTTGTGCTGGATCTTTTTGCCCACCAGCCCCACCAATAGTAATCACTTTTAATTTTTGTCGCTTACAATATGCAAGAACCGCTGCTTTATCATGAACACTATCAATTGCATCGATAATATAGTTATACCGTGGTGATTGCTTTGTTCCCAAATATTCGCTGACGTTATCGATATTAATAAAGTCATCAATTTCATTCACCACACATTCAGGATTAATTTGTAAAATACGCTTTGCCATCACTGAGGTTTTAGCTTTACCTATATTAGATTGTAAAGCATGAATTTGACGATTAGTATTTGTCACACATACATCATCCATATCAATTAAGGTAATTTGACCAATTCCGCTACGCGCAAGCGCTTCTGCAACCCAAGATCCCACACCGCCAATGCCAATTACACAAATATGCGCTTGCAAAAAACATTGCAAGGCTGATTCACCATAAAGCCTTGCAATACCGCTAAAACGTTGAAGATAAGATTCTGTATTCATAGACAATGATTAATGGTGCTTATACTCAAACACCTACTCTCCTGAAACTTTTTCACAAATTATAACTGTAATATTATTTTATAAACAAGTTAATAATAAATATTAGTGATACTATACCTTTTCAAGAATAAAAAACTAAATTTCTAGCTCTCATAAAGATCAACTAAATCATCCCGATGATGCGCAATAAGTAGGATATTATTTGTCATTAATTGTATTCGTTTGAGTTATTAATTTTCCCTACAATAAAACGTTGTTAACTATAATTAAAGAGGAAATAAAGAATGCGCAAACCCAAAAAACTACTTAATGATCCCAATAATGTAAGACAAGAAGTCATGCAGGGATTGATCTATGCCTATCAGGGTAGATTAACTGCAATTTCTGAACATTGTGCCGTTTATGGTAACCATATTGCTAACGATCAAATTGTTATTGTCTCGGGTGGTGGTAGTGGACACGAACCAACCTTTGCAGGATTTATTGGTAAAGGCGGTATTGATGGCTGTGCAATTGGCGAAGCTTTCACATCGCCATCTCCAGATCAAATTATTGAAGTCACCAAAGCTATAGAAAAAGGAAAAGGCGTACTATTTTTGTATGGCAACTATTCTGGTGACGGAATGAATTTTGATATTGCAGCCGAAATATTAGGAGAAGAAAATATTGTCATCAAAACGATTCGAGCAACGGATGATATTGCTTCAGCACCATTATCTAAGATTTCTGATCGCCGTGGCGTTGCTGGTATTATGTTTTTATACAAAATTGCTGGCGCTGCCGCACAATTTGAAAAATACGATCTTGAAAATCTCTACCAAGTTGTATCAAAAGCAAACAACAATGTTCGTACCATCGGTGTCGCCCTAGATGGATGCGCATTACCTCAATCAAATCATTTCAATTTTGAATTAGATGATAACGAAATTGAAATTGGTATTGGTATTCATGGTGAAGCAGGGTTGCGTCGACAAGCTATAACATCATCTGATGAGGTTGTTAAAGAGATGATAGACAGCCTGTGTAATGATTTACCGTTTAAAAAAGGCGACCGCGTGTGTGTATTAATTAATAATTTAGGCGCACTGAGTAATGCCGAACTGTTCATTGTAACACGTAAAGTCGGTATTGAGCTGGATACACGCGGCATAATCAGCCACGATGTCGTTGTTGGCCATTTTTGTACATCCCTTGAAATGTCTGGTTTTTCAATTAGCTTAATGAAATTAGATGAAGAATTACAACATCTTTATGATTTACCTTGCCAAACATTAGGATGGAGGAAATAGAATGAATTTATTACAAGTTCGTAAAATGATGTTATTTACTGCCGAAAAAATGATCGAAAGTGAACCAACATTAACCGCTTTAGATCAATTAGTGGGCGATGGTGATCACGGCATCGGTATGAAACGTGGATTTACAGCTATCATGGTGCTACTACAAGACGAAAAATTTCAACCAACGAATATAGGTGATTTTTTTACGCAAATTGGTACAAAATTAATGATAAGTATGGGCGGAGCTTCTGGTGCTATTTTTGGTACTTTATTTAGAGCGGGCGGAAAAAGTATTACAGGCGTAACAGAGTTTGATTCCGATACATTATCAAAACTCCTTAACGAAGGTTGGCAGGCAGTCTATCAACGCGGCAAAGCCAAACCAGGGGATAAGACTATGGTTGATGCCTTAGCCGCTAGTGCAACAACCGCAAGTCAATTAACATCTACGAAGTTAATCGATGCGCTACCTAAAATAGCACAATCTGCTATGGAAGGCGCGGAAAAAACGAAACAGATGATTGCTGTATTTGGACGAGCTAAAAATTTAGGCGAACGCGCAATTGGTTACATGGATCCGGGAGCGGCTTCAATGGCGTATATCTTAAAATATATGAATGAATATATCCAAACCCAATAAAACAATAAATCCGCCGATATCATCGGCGGACATCATCATCACAATATCGATAAAATAATATTCTAAGTATTATTGATAAAATGTCTAAGTATTCAAACAACATCTAATTTTTTAATATAAAATTTTTTACTGATGCACTATTTTTCTATTAATTGACTAGGGGCTGTTGATCTTTGCTGTACATAAATCACTCAACAATACATTGGCAGCCACATTAACATAAATGCCAGTGATACCATACTGGCATAATTCCTTTCTAACTTATCGTATCTAGTTGAGATTGAACGATATTGCTTGATTCTAGCAAAGGCATTCTCGACTAAATGACGATAGCGATAAAGGCACCTATCCATACTGCTTTTATCTATATCCTTACCATAATTACGTTTAGCAATCACCGTTCGTCCGCCTTTTTGACGAACAAAGCACCGAAAAGGCTCGCTGTCATAACCTTTATCGGCTATCACTGTATTCACTTCATCGAGCTTTTCAACTAGGTTTTCTGCATAAGTGATATCATGTCGTTGTCCTTCAGAAAGCTCAAAAAAAATAGGCAAACCACCACTATCAACCGCAAGATGAATTTTAGTTGAATGACCGCCACAGCTCTGACCTATTTGCTCGGAATGCTCCGTTGCAGCGCCTGTACTATGTTGATGAGCCCTGATCCTCGCCAAAAAAGTGGACAAAAGTCGCCTCTATGATATAAACAAAAATTATAGGAGACAAATATCATGGTCAAAAAATTTAGTATCGAATTCAAACAACAATCAGTGGATTATGCGTTATCTAATGCACACCTTTCTATCAGCGAACTTGCCAACCCTCTAGGTGTGGGTAAATCAACCCTAGATAAATGGATTAGGCAACTTTCCCCGAATAAAACTAGCCGTCGAGAGTTAACCGCTGAGCAACAGCGGA
This sequence comes from Gilliamella sp. App6-5, assembly GCF_001690525.1. GTDB lineage: Bacteria > Pseudomonadota > Gammaproteobacteria > Enterobacterales > Orbaceae > Gilliamella > Gilliamella apicola_H. Next base: position 8,414 of record NZ_LZGT01000019.1, read on the forward strand.
TTATGGCGTTAGAAAAAGAGATTAAAGAACTGAAAATGGCCAATGATATACTAAAAAAGGCGCATGTGTACTTCATCAACAATCCAAGTCGGTGAAGTACGCTTATATGAAAAATCATTTAATCTGCTATTCCGTTACTAGGGTATGCTCATTACTTGGTGTCAGTTCATCGGGTTATTTAGCCTAGCTAAAAAGAGCAAACAAATCAACCAAACTCAGCGAGTATATCCAAAAGCAGTATTGGCAACATAAAGCCCGTTTGGGTGCGCCAAGCCTGCTTCATGATGCAAGAGAAGCGGGCTATCAAGTTTCAGAAAGGACAATTAGCCGTGTTTTGCAACAATTGGGATTACGGAGTAAAGCAGCACGTAAATTCAAGTATAAAACAGATACGGCTCATCACAATATTGCGCCCAACCCGTTAGATAGGCAATTTAACCCTGATAAGCCGAATACGACATGGGTAACCGATATTACTTATATTAAAACGGGTGAAGGTTGGTTATATTTGACGGTGATTATCGATTTATATGGACGAAAAGTGATTGCTAGGCAAACGAGTCGCTACATAGACCGCCATTTAGTGTGTAATACATTAAAACAAGCCTTATTTCGGCGTCAATTTCCTAAAAATGTACTCATCCATAGTGACCAAGGAAGCCAATATTGCAGCGCTGATTTCAAGCAATTATTGTTACAATATGGGCTAAGGCAAAGCATGAGTCGAAGAGAAAACTGGCTAATAAAGCACTATTTGAATATATTGAAATCTATTATAATCGGATACGCCGTCATTCAGCCAATGGCTGGGTATCACCTGAACAATATGAACAACAATATTACCAAAATGAAAAAATGATAGAGGTGGGCACTGTCTAATATTTTGGCGAGGATCACCCTGATAATCGAGCCATCTAGGAACACCCATTCAAAATCCGCTAGTTGTGATAAATGTTTGAAAATATCAACTAATATTCCTTTTTAGACCACAAATTAAATCGCCTATAGACGGTGCTCCATCCACCAAATTCTTCTGGCAAATCTCGCCAAGGAATACCGGTTCTCATTCGGAAAAGGATCCCTTCAAACGTCATCCGATGCTCGGATTTATTATAAACTCGGCCGGTATTTTTCATTATTTGTAGTAGCTTTTCCCACCGTTTATCTGTTAGCATTGTTCTTGGCATGATGAATCGAGTTAGGGTTGTTTTTTGCAGAATTATTATAACTCACATCATGCCGTCTAAAAAACAATCACGAAAGATCAACACACTCTAATTCTTTGAATTATTTGAATTCTTTTTGATAGAAAGTTGTAACTAATTTTCCATCCGCTTTAGCAACTACAAAAAGTAAAAACTGAATTCTAAATTGTACCGAATTCAGTCTTAAAAAAGGATAGAAAAGTCATTTATTTTTAGCAAAGAAAATCCCGACTATAACAATAAATATTCCTAGAATCTCTTGGAGAGATAGATTTTCATGAAAAAGAATATAAGCATATAATGCGGAAATAACAGGCTGCATAAGAACTAATATTGATGCAAGGCTAGCAGATATTTTTCCTAGAATATAGCTAAGGCCACCTTGCCCTAGTATTTGGGAAAAAATAGCTAACCCAATAAGAGGCCATAGTTCTCTCCAACTTGTAGGGTAACTAACTCCCTCCATAATTAAACTGGCTAATAAAAGGACAACAACTGAGCCAAAGGCACTATAATACATAACTTGTACGCTAGATACTCTAGTTCTTACTTTGTAAACAATGAGTAAAAATAAGGCATAAAAAATAGATGTCATAAATGCAAGAAAATCACCAAAGACATTTCCTTCGTTAGTATTTTGTTTACCGGTGATCAGGATAAAAAGCCCTAATAAAGCTAAAAACAATCCTAGTAAAAATTTTTTTGATATTTTTTCTTTATATAAAAAATAGCAGGCCGGCACTATACTAAAAGGGACTAAATTTGCTAATAAATTTGCATTTGCGACTGTCGTATATGAGAAAGATATATTCCACAGTATTAAATCCCCTGCTAGAAATCCTCCAGAAATATAGAGTAAAAGTTTATCTTTACAGATCACTTTATTCCTTTTTTCTATTTTAAAAAAAGGATATAGTATTGGAATGCTAAACAGTACCCTATAAAAACCTGTACTAATAGGTCCTAATTCACTTAATTTGACAAAGATCCCTCCAGTGGCTAAAAATGACACAAAGAGTAATGTAAGGAAAAAATATAAATATCTCATTGAACGGCTACCTTAATATATTGTTTAGTATTTTTTATTGTTACAATGTGTAACTATCCCCTAAAATAGTACAGCAAAAAAGTAGAAAATTCTCTATGATAAAAGTAAAGGGGATTTAATTATGAAAAAAATGACTGAACATCAAATCGTCGCTATTTTAAAAGAAGCTGAAGCGGGTATTCCCGTTAAAGAACTGTGCCGTAAATAGGGCATGGCAAATTCAACTTTCTATAAATGGCGTGATAAATACGGTGGTATGGAAACCTCTGATATTAAACGTTTAAAGGAGCTTGAGGCTGAAAACCGTAAGCTTAAACAGATGTTTGCCGAACTGAGCTTAAAATCCCAGCTTAATGAAGAAATCATAAAAAAGCTTTAGTGCCAACTGGGGCACGTAAAACGTGAGCACAGCAACTACAACAAAATCATTCTGTTACTATTGCTATGAGTTGTGCCATTGTTGGCTTAAGCCGTTGTGCTTACTATTATCAACCTAAGTTACTGGATGATTCGGTGATTATTTCGGTGTTGAATGCTATCACAGACCGGCATTTACGCTGGGGCTTTCCCAAATGTTTTAATCGCATCAGAAAGCTTGGCTATAAATGGAATCATAAACGGGTGTATCGGGTGTATTGTGAATTAAAGCTTAATCTCAGGGTAAAGCGTAAACAGCGCATTCCTCCACGAAACCCAGAAAGGCTATCAGCACCCAATAAACAAGGTGAATGTTGGTCAATGGATTTTATGAGTGATAGTAGTGGTAATCAACGTCGCTTTAGGACATTCAATGTCATCGATGACTTTAATCGTGAGGCGCTAGGCATTGATATTGCAGTAAGCTTACCGGCAGGGCGAATTACCCGTTACTTAGATAAACTGGCTGAATATCATGGGTATCCATTAAAAATACGAGTCGATAATGGACCAGAATTTACAGGAAAAACCTTTATAAACTGGGCTAAATCCCATGATATAGCCATTGATTATATAGAGCCCGGTAGCCCATATCAAAACGGGTATATTGAACGATTTAATCGCACCTATCGCATAGAGGTATTAGATTTATATTTATTTAATAATCTGGAACAAGTAAGAAAGGTAACCGAAGAATGGCTAACCAGTTATAACACCGAAAGACCGCATGAGGCATTAAATAACATGACACCGCTCGAATATAAAACATTAAAACAGGCAGCTTAATTTTCTACGTAAGTTGTGTACTAAGTTTGGGGTATTTACAAAGTGAACACTTATTTGTTAAAACGTCCCATAGCCATCGTATTAATCAAAAATTCACCAAACCCGCCTGCCCACAAACGAATGGGAAAGCCGAAAGAGTGATACGAACTTTGAATTGCGATGTGGTATAATCAGCATATATTTAGCGATTCACAAGATAGAAAACAAAAACTGAAACGCTTTATTAATTTTTATAATACCGTTAAACCGCATAAAGCGATTTCAAGGAAAACGCCTTATGAGTTTTTAGAGGATTATTTTAACCATGAAGTGTAAACAACTCGGCGTTTTCCTACAATTAACGTATTAAAATAAATAGACTAAAAATTATTTTTTAAATTTAATTTGTGAAGGATAGGCCCAACGCTGTAACTCCTCTGACGGAAATCCACCCGGATCTTTACCGCCATTAATCAGTAAAGCATGATAGTATATTTCAGCCATTTCTTCAATATATGCAGCTTTTAATACAGCTTCATAAGGATCTTTGTCTACGGCAATAGCACCATGCTTTTCCATTAAAATGGCATCAGCTCGTTTTATGGGTTCTATAACGCTATTTGAAAGGTCTGGTGTACCCGGTCGCCCATAGGGTGCAACAGGGATCACACCATCTTTTAAATTAAGAATTGCACACTCATAAACAACGGCTGGAATAGGTTTTGCTAATACAGCAAATGATGTTGCAAAAATAGAATGCGTGTGTGAAATAGCAAAAACATCTGGACGAGCTTTATAAATCTCAAGATGCATTAAACACTCACTGGTTGGTCTCAATCCTGAATCGGCTTCAATAACGTTAGCATCAAGATCCATCACAACAATATCCCGAATTGTTAACAACTTTTTATCAATTGTTGTTGGCGTGACAAGAACATATCCTGACTCTTTATCACGAACGCTAGAATTACCTGCTTTATGTTTACAAAGTCCCCACTCACTCGATGTTTTAGCCATGTCGACCACATATTGTTTTTGTATCTCTAACATTGTGTAACTCCTATTTTGACAAGATATTCATTGATAATTGGCAAACAACTCCCAAATTTCATTGCTATTTTTGGCATTTCGTATGCGCGTTGCGCCTTCGTGAAATTCTAATAATTCATTTAATTGGGCAAGTGCTTTAAGGTGTTTTTGTGGATTATTTGTTGCTAAAACAACAATTAAATCCGCTTGCATATAACCACAAATAGTGATTCTTTCTGATAGTTTAAGTAAAGACATAGCGACTTTATTTACACCATCATCAATGCCAGCATGGGCAATAATTAACCCATCGACTAGCATAATGTAAGGTTGCTCAAATTGGATTTTATTCACCATTCTTTCAAGATAATCACTTTCTATGGATTGGTTGTTTAACAATGGCTGTGCGGCTAATGCCAATGCGTCCTCCCATGCTATATTCACTTTTTCTATAATGTTGATATGTTCTTTTTGCATTAAGTCGGCTAATGAGGGGATTTCTTGTTGTGTTATTAGTACGGGGTTATCATTCATTTCATCGTTATAAAGATATGCAGTTAACTCCTTTTGCAGTGCTTTTTGATCTTTGATATTGCTATATTTTTCAATAATAAACATCAGCTCATCAACTTGAATAATGCTAGGATCAATACCTTGTAAAGTGCCAATCACTTGATGACGAAAAGCATTTTTATGAAAATTATTCAGTGAAGGATTAACAATAAATAACAATTTATCGGTAGATAAATGTGAGGTAGAAAAAACAATATCATAATAATGATGATATTTTTCGAACTCACGTTTAGACATGGCATCAGAAAAATGTAATTCAGGAAGCAATACTTGTAAAGTCAGGTAAAGATAAGTTGAGACAGTTGCACTATTTTCGCAAACAAAAATTGCGATCTTCTTTGTTTTAATTCGGTTGATCAAACCTTCTCGAGTTAACCAACCGCCCAAAAGTACAGTAATAAAAGCGACTTCTTCATCTGGCATATTACAATGCAATATTTTTTCAAAAGGGGAAATCGCTTTTCGTACCATTTCATGTAAGTGACCAAACTCTTGCAATACAATGTCATATACACTGTTGATATTAGAAATATGATATCGAATACGATAATAAGCAGGTTTCCAATGCTGATAAATGCGTTCAATCAGTTCGCTCTTATCTTTAAAGGTGATACAACTAATCTGTTCAAAATTAGCAATAACCTCAACAACACTTTCTAATAGCACCGCATCTAAATGGAAATATTTATCGGATAGAGTTTGTATATTAGAGCTTTGCACTAATACCATTAAAAAAATTTGCTCATTAAGATCAGTAATACCAAATTTTTCAATGAGCTTTTTCAATAATTGAAAATCACGACCATTTGCAACTTCAGTATAATTTTCTGGCAAAAGCGCAATTTTTTTATCGGTTTCTATGCGCTGTAACATAAAACAAATAAAGTAAGTTAGCTCTTGCAACTGCTCATCAGTAAAAACAATTTTTAATTTCTTTTCTATTTCGCTAAATACCTGTCCTACTTGTTCTAAGCGGCCTTGGGTAATAATCTCATTTTCTCTAAAAATTTTGTCAGCTATTGGCATACTAATAATTCGACGAATTAATTTTAGCAACAAATAACGTTTGTCAATTTCATTACCGATAATACGATAACCATTCTCGCGGTCATAGTTGATTTGTAAATGATATTGAACAATCATTGCTTGTACTTTTTTGATATCATTGATAACGGTGTTTTGACTGACAGTAAGCGATGAAGAAAGATGTATTAACGACATCCTTTCCGTTCTAATTAACAGAAAAAAGAGTAGTAAATGAACTCGTTCATCTTCAGAATAAATATAACGTCCAATAGCAAGCGATACAGGCTCATCCCTAAAGGTTTCGATCACTAATTTAGGAACACTAAACTTACCAGTTTTAAATCGTTTAATTAATTCAAGATTAGATGATTCAAGAAAGTCATTAATTTTCTTAATGGTATAACTAAGCTGTTTACGAGTTAACCCAAATTCAGATTGAAGCTCAACGCCACTCATATTTGGATTATGAATTAATGCTTTTAAAACAGCATGAATTCGCTTATCGACAACCATATAATAATTACCTTATTGTTCGTTGTCTGATGGTAACTAACCTTACCACCAGATTTACTGCAAAATATGTTCAACGAATACTTTAGAACTCATTTATTCATTATTTTTTTCTGCTATATCCTGCATAGCCTCTTTACGCAGTTCACGGGCATAAAAGCAATACCCCACACACCAATAAACAGCAAAAAATAATGGAGCAAAATAGCCTTCTAAGCATTGCCAAATAAATGAAAATGCATAAGTAAAAATAGGCGCATCAATTGAACTATTTGAAATTAGCTGATTAGCTGGGATATCAATAGCCTTAGTTGTTAATCCTAAATCGGTAATAATCGGTGCAAATTGAGTTCCAACAAATAAGAAGAATGGCACACCAATGATGGCTAAAATCACCATTCTTAATGTGTTTCCTTTAGTTAAAATATATGCAGGAACAATAAGTGCCAAATTGATAATGCCAGCAAAAGGGAGAAGCTTGTTACCAGGTAAAATAACAGCCCAAATTAAGGTAAAAGGAATAGCTGCGATAACTGTAAACCAAATCTCACTTGAACCACCCATAAATGGCCAATCCAAGCCAACAAATAATTTACGTCCAGCAAAGCGTTTATTCATATATTCACTAATTGCTTCAGAAATTGGCGATAATGCCTGCATAAATAACTTAGAGATCATTGGAAATAACATAAGCGCTGTAGCGGCTTGCACACCCAGCATTAGGATAGCAGCAAGATCATAACCAGCAATAAGTCCGAAAGTGACACCTAATAAAAAACCAATTACATGATTTTCAGCAAAAATACCAATTTTTGAGCGTAATGTCGCTGCATCCATTGGTTTATTTAAAATAGGTATTTTGCGAAGGAGTAGATCAAAAGGATAATAAATCGCACTGAAAAATAACATTCTATGAGTACAAGTTACCCCCGGAATGCCCGTTAGTTTTTCAATTCGATGTTGGTTAATATCCCCCGAATTAAGCTCTAATATGATCTGCAAAGTAGCAATAATAAAAGCAAGAGGCAAAGCCACAACAGCACCTAAAATTGGGGTAGCGATAGCAACCACAATAAATGCGGTAAAAATTTTTCCCCACACATTCCATAAGTCTGCGTTAAAGGTATCAGTCTTTTTTAGTACCAACATTAAAATATTGACACCTACTTGCAAAGGAAACATAAGAAAAGCATATGGCCAAGCCCAAGATACGTTCGCCATAGTTGTCCAACCGCCATCGATAATACTCAATTCAATCCCTGTTCGCTCCATCATAGTTTGCGCAGCTAAGCCAATAGCACCCACCATAAAACCAATCAACATACTCATACCAACAAATGCCACACCTAGCGTAATGGCAGCCGAAGCGCCATCTCTAAATTTCATGCGTACAATTAAACCCGCAATGAGCATAATGAATGGTACAAAAACTGGCGCACCTAAATTCAAAATATAATTTATAATTGTTCCTAAAAATTCCATATTTGTACTCCTATTTACAGGCATCAATTATTTTTTGTAGCTCTGCTTCCATATTTATTCCTGTTAGAAACGCAATACCATTGATGACAGGAATAGGGTACTGTTTTTCAATTTTAGTTATCGCTATATAAGCAGCACTATTTTTAATGTGAGTATCGACAGATTTCAGATCCACAACTTCTACTTTTATCTCATCAAGATTCCGTTCTTTTAATAAACGAGTCACCTTGCTGGCGACGGTTTGTGATGTGGCCACTCCGCTGCCACATGCAACAATAACTTTTTTCATAATGCCTCCTTATAAATTGATATTGGATGTCAATAGTGTAAAAATTTCATGTTCAGTTTTTGCGTGATAAAGTTCTTCTAAAAAACGCGAATTCACAAAGCAGGACATCAATTTTTGCAATAAATCAATATGCCCATCCTTTTGATTAAACCCTAGCAAAAACACAAAGTTAGCCTTTAACAAATGGTCATTATTTGCCATTTCACGCCATGGAATAGTTCCTTTGGATCGAGTAAAAAAGATAAACGGTCTAATAACATGTTCGACATCAGTATGCGGCATCGCAACCACATAAGGCTCAGTTGGTAATGCTGTAGGAAATGAAGACTCTCTTTGTTTAATTGCATCTAAAAAGGAATGATTCACATAACCACCACTTTTTAAAATAGGAAAAGTAAAATCGAAAAATTGATTTGTATCTTGAAAGTCTTTATCTAAAAGAATCAAATCTTCAAAAAACATTTGGTCGTTAGATTCATTTCCCATTTCATCCTCCATCATGATGTGATCAGCAAACTTTTAGAAATATTGTTAATTTGCTATTGCTAGAATTAAATCAACACTAATTTGATAGCATCAATTGTAGGAAATTAAGATAAAAGAAACGAATGGATTTGATACCAAATAATATCCATGATATTGCTCATCACAGGGACAATGATGTAACTCTCCCTTAAACTATTGCAACTCAGAAGTAGCAATTCGCTATTATAAAAACAAAGGGAGGTAAACTAGAAAACCATGATAAAACACCAAATTGTATCAATATAAAAAAACAAGCGCAGAAATTCGAGTTAAATCTCTATGCTATGGAGTGGCCTCTAAATAATTTAAATAAGATACGTTAATCAACGTCATTGTTAATGATAACAAACTGTTGCTTGACAGCAACGTGAAATCGGGTAAGGATATTGTTTAATATTTTCTCTATTTTAATGTTGTTACTATGAATCAAACGCACTTATCTTACCCTGTCTCTCCCCTTGATTTTAGTGATGATCAGATAAATGTTAGCTACCTTAAACAGCAACTTGATGAGTTTCAGCAATGGTCAATGGCTCAATTTGAGCAACAAACAGATATTGATATATTAGTGCATTTGCGCAGCCAATTTATTGACCGTTTACTTCAGCGTTTGTGGTGTTTTTACCAAATTCCTAAACATGTCTCTTCTTTTTTCAAACGTAATCGCATCGCTTTGGTTGCCGTTGGGGGCTATGGTCGGGCTGAATTACATCCATTGTCAGATATTGATATTTTGATTCTAAGTGACTACCCATTGACTAAAGAGATTGAAAAACAGATCGGTGATTTGGTTCGCTTGTTATGGGATTTGCATTTAGATATAGGTCACAGTGTTAGAACATTGAGAATTTGTCTACAAGAAGCGAAAAATGATATCACCATAATGAGTAATTTGATTGAATCAAGACTTATCTCTGGCAATCAATTACTATTAGATGAATTACACAAACAAATTTTTAGCGATAAGATATGGCCTTCTCGTGCTTTTTATAAAGCAAAAATTAAAGAACAACAAAATCGCCACCAGCAGTATCACAGTACCTCTTATAATCTAGAACCTGATTTAAAAAATAGCCCAGGCGGATTGCGCGATATGCAGATAATCCAATGGATCGCCATTCGCCATTTTGGGGGTGAATTTTTACAAAAAATGGCTGACTTCAATTATTTAACCCCTGAAGATATTGAAGACTTCAAAACTTGCCGTAAATTTTTATGGCGAATGCGTTTTGCCTTACACTGCGTGATCTCACGTTATGATAACCGCTTGCTTTTTGATAGGCAGCTTAGCATTGCCAATATGCTAGGTTACAAAGGTGAAGGTAACACACCAGTAGAAAAAATGATGCACGACTACTACCGTGTCGCTCACAATATTACTGAACTCAATCAGATGTTATTACAACTGTTTTATGAATCGATACTTGAGCATAACCCAAAAAATAAACCTTATGATATTGATGAATATTTTCAAATTAGAGAAAACTTAATTGATATAAAAGATGATAACCTCTTTAAAAAAGATCCTGTCATGATTATGCAGCTTTTTTATACCATTTTGCTTAATCCACAAATTACAGGGCTTTATTCAAACACCATTAGGCAGTTACGTTCGGCAAGAAGAAAATTAAAAGCTTTGCTATGTGAAGATCCTAAATCTCGACAAATTTTTATGATGATCATCAAACACCCTGACGCAATAAAAAAAGCCATTTTACCCATGCATCAATATGGCATATTAGCCGCATATATTCCAGATTGGAAGCATATCGCTGGCATGATGCAATTTGATCTTTTTCATGCTTATACCGTTGATGAACATACCATTCGATTGCTAATTGAATTAGATAACCTAAAAACAGATAGTGGCAAACAAAAACATCCTAATAGTTCTAGGGTATTTGCTAAATTATCCAAACCCGAACTACTTATTATCACAGGTTTATTTCATGATATAGGTAAAGGTCGACATGGTGATCATTCTGAAATAGGTGCACAGCTCGTTGAAAAATTTTGTCAATTACACCAGCTAGATGCCAAAGATACCGATTTAATTATTTGGTTAGTACGCTATCACTTACTGATGTCGGTAACCGCACAAAGTCGCGATTTGCAAGATCCCGCCGTCATTAGAGAATTTATTCAACAAGTAAAAAGTAAGCGCCGCTTACAGTATTTGCTCTGTTTAACTATTGCCGATGTTTGTGCAACCAATGAAACGCTTTGGAATAGCTGGAAGCAAAGCCTAATGCGTGAGCTCTATTTTACCGCAATGCGATCTTTTGATTCAGGTATCCACCAAATTCCAGAGCAACGAAGTATTGCAAGGCAACACAAACAAGACGCACTCGCGACTTTACTCAAACAAAATTACGATGAATGGCAAATCAAGAATCTTTGGCAAGACTGTCGAGTTGACTACTTTCTGCGGTATACAACAGAACAAATTGTTATACATGCTCAAAATTTATTACATCATGATTTAACGCAAACCTTAGTGTTAATCAATCCAAATCCATACCATGGTGGCAGTGAGATTTTTATTTATTCGCCAGATAGGCCTTATCTATTTGCAACTGTTTGTAATACACTCAGTATGCATAATTTAACTATTCATGATGCACTCATTATTACCAATAAAAAAGGCTTTGCCCTTGATACATTTATTGTACTTGAACCAAATGGGCAAACAGTGCAAGCAGATCGGCATCAAGGTATTATCAAAGCTCTAGAAAAGGCACTACAACACCCCGTTTATCAAGGAGTAACAATTAAACCACCAAAGAAAAGATTGCAATCTTTTTCTGTACCAACACAAGTCAATTTTTTATCCGCTTTCAATGAAAGACAAACGTATATGGAGCTCATTGCATTAGATATGCCAGGCTTACTTGCTTGTGTTGGCGAGATATTTGCTAATTTAGATTTATCATTACGGAGTGCTAAAATTGCCACTATTGGTGAACATATTGAAGATTTATTTATCTTAACAGATAAATACAACAATGCACTGGATGATGCTACCTGTAATCAATTACGAGAATTGATCGTAACTACCATTGATTCAATGAACTAATTAATCAAATTAAAGACATCGCTTATGCAATTTTTTATTATTTTGTTTCCCATTTTTGCTATTTTTATTGTCGGGTTTATCGCACAAAAAGCCTTAAATTTTGATGTTGCTAATCTATCAAAAATGTCACTTTATGTACTATCCCCATTTTTGGCATTTAAAACATTTTATACGCATACGTTAACAGCCGATTATTTATTTTATATCGGTTATATTTTTGGTCTCTGTTTTTCATTAGTCCTTATCATTTCCATTTGGTCTATGATGATGAAATATTCAGCCAAAGAGCGCTGTGCCATGATTTTAAGTTCATGTTTTATGAATAATGGTAATTATGGTACCCCTGTACTTTTAGTCTTTTTTGGCGCCGTGGGATTTGACCTTGGCGTAATTATGATGGTATTACAACAATTTGTAATGAGCACAGTTGGCATCTATTATGCAGCAAAAGGCAGTGCCCGTAGTGATATTGTCAGTCAAAAAGATGTCATCAATAAAGTTATCCGCATGCCTGTGGCTTATGGTGCTTTATTAGGTATGCTTTTTCAGTTATGCCATATTCCTTTGTCCAAATCCATCATGACATCCATTGGCATGATTGGCGACTCATCAATCGTTGTCATTATGATTATTTTGGGAATGCAACTAGCCAAAATCAAGATCCAACAACTGGATTATCCTAAGCTTTCATTTTCATTACTAACCCGAATGATCATTTCACCGTTAGTTGCATTTGGCATGGTCTATTTTATGCCTATTTTACCAGTTTATAAGCAAATATTAATCGTATTAGCGGCCATGCCAAGTGCCGCCAATACCACTCTCATGTCAGTACAGTTTGATACTCATCCCGAACTGGTATCAAGTGCAACCTTAGTTAGTACATTATTAAGCTTAATCACATTACCTATTGTGCTATGGCTTGTTGGTGCACCAATACCGTTTTAATCGTAAAAAGCGCTCTCTAGTCTGAGAGCGTTGCGCCAGATAGTTTAAAATCCGTTTTACAGTCGCCAAAATCATTGCCCACACTTTACCGTTTATAAAAAATAAAACAGCGACTAATTAATCCTTACCTAGCCACTCTTTTTCAAACTGATTGACAAACTCAACCAAAAAATGATGCCGTTGCTCAGCGAGCTTTTTAGCTATTGGGGTATTCATCTTATCTTTAAGCAAAAAAAGTTTTTCATAAAAATGATTAATAACGGTATTGCCTTGTCTATAATTATCTTCATTCAATGCTGTTCTTGGTGAAATATCAGGATCGTACATAATATGATGTTTATTGCCGCCATAATAAAAGGTGCGAGCAATGCCAATTGCCCCCAATGCGTCTAAGCGATCGGCATCTTGTACAATTTGCCCTTCTAATGATAATGTTTTTTTCTGATTAAGATTTTTTCGATATGACATATTTTCAATAATGTCAAAGATCATTTTAATTTCGTTATCGGTTAACGCCTGTAATATTAAATAATTACGCAACTCCATGATAGCTTGATTCACATCAGCAACGACTTTTTCATCAATCACGTCATGCAAATAAGCACTCACAATCACAATAAACGCATTCGCTTTTGGTTCATGCTGTAAAATCTGCTCGGTCAATCTCACCACGCGCTCAATATGCGCCATATCATGCCCCGAAAAGTCATTAGCTAATTTTTGTTTAACAAAAGCTTGTATGGCTTGAATCACGCCCTGTTTATATTTATTTGTTTTATTATTCATAATATTATAGCAACATTTTAATTTACACAGACCGTGCCATAACTCGTGTCACCCCAAGTACTAACCATTCCTATATTAGAGTGTACTTGAAGATTCATAAGGGGCTCGTAAGAAGGTTTATATGTATTTTGCGTCCAATAAGTCCGATGACTTGCGAAATTACTACCAGGGTAGCCCACGTTAATGTTAGCAGAATCACGAGTTTCTCCCCATTCTGAAAATAGCCCTCCACCAATACGGCGTTGGTAGTTATTACCTTGACCCGCTAAGCCTTGATTCCAATACTGAGAATTAGCATTAGTCAGTTGATCAACTGTAGGTATTTGATAGCCTAACTGATTACAGTATTGTTTAGCCTGAGCATAACTATGACTAATACCATTATCATTCTTTCTTGCGATAAACCATTTTTTAATGGTAAAACTATATACTTTATTCGTTCTGGCTTTATCGGAATATAAGATAAAGGTCGTCGGTACTGCGGTTGCTGCCTCGGCAGCGCTAGCCCCCTCTTTGGGTCCAACTAACCGAATCTTGGCAATGCTGCCATTGCCTGTTATATTTAAATCAATGCCCGATGTTGCTGGTGACTTGTCAAACGTCATCTCACTGCCTAAGCTATCAACCATATCCATGGTAAAAAATAGTCCATATGCCCCCATGGTTGGAAAGTTTGATGCTGGATTATTTAAATCTTGACGTTTAAAGCCTTTTGCATCATCCCACTCGCTTGGTGGCCCTGAATAATTCGACCCACTCCAATTATTTTTGCGACTATTGCTTAAATATAAGTTAGGCTTGGCAGAATAAGTACAAGCGCCTTTAGGCGGATTTAGATAATATATAACATTATTACCGTACACCATCGGAGTTGAATTAGGGTAACCATAAGCTGTTGATAAGGTAAAAGTATCATGAAACATTTGGATACTATACGGTGCATAGCAATCCTGAAAGGTATCATCTAATCCCATTTCAGTACCATTGGCATCTCGACCAGTAATGGTTAAATTCCCTGTTGCGGTAATATCACCATCGCCATCTTTATCCGCCCAAAAACCATTATTATTCAGCAAATCGGTCATTGAAATAGCACTTTGACCCGATGGAATAAGCGTTTTAATATCGCTAAGTTTTATACCATCATGCGGCAATGGTATTGGATTGGCTTTAGATGAGGGATTGTTTTTTGGGGTTAGCACCTTACCATCAGGTAGCTCAATATCTAAAAATCTATCCGTATCCCATGATTGGGTTTGCCCACCATCAAACGTTAAATAAGGCGCCGAACCCTGTATTGCTTTTGCAGTTTTTGCGGGTTCAACATTAGGTAACACAGCAAATAAAGGATAGCTAATCCCCATTAAACAACAAAAAGGTAAAATTGATTTAAAGGTGATTAGGTTGTTTATGAATTTTAAATACAAATCACAAAGCAAGTACTGTTTATCCTCATAAAAAAACGGAAAAAGATAGTTTAACTGTCTAAATGGTTTTATTTTATTCTTTTTTATTAAAGCCAGTTGCTTTTTTGAGTTCATGTTACTATTCCTTTACATAGACATCCACATAAATACAAAACACGAGTGCAATTATTTTTGTGAAAGAATGCCTCGCTGTTGCTGGTTTATTTAATTATTCATCACTACATATCACTAATTGACACATACCGTATGACCACTGCCAGGCCAAACGCCAACACTCCCCATATTGGAGTATACTTGAAGATTTGTAAGGGGTTCGTAAGGAGATTTATATGTATTTTGAGTCCAATAAGTATAATTGCTAACCATATTACTACCAGGATAGCGGTAATTATTTACCTCACCCCACTCAGCTAAAAGCCCACCACCAATACGACGTTGATAATTATTTCCCTGACCTGCTAAGCCTTGATTCCAATAATGAGAATTAGCATTAGTCAGTTGTACAACTGTAGGTATTTGATAGCCCAAATGATTACAGTATTGTTCAGCCTGAACATACTGACTTACAGAATCTTTCCTTGCGATAAACCATTTTTTGATGGTAAAACTATATACTTTATTGGTTTTGGCTTTATCGGAATATAAGATAAAGGTCGTTGGTACTGCGGTTGCTGCTTCGGCAGCGCTAGCCCCCTCTTTGGGTCCGACTAATCGAATCTTGGCAATGCTACCATTGCCCGTTATAGTTAAATCAATACCCGATGTGGCTGGTGACTTGTCAAATGTCATCTCACTGCCTAAGCTATCAACCATATCCATCTCAAAAAATAACCCATTCATTCCGGTTGTAGGAAAGTTTGATGCAGGGTTATTCAGATCTTGACGTTTAAAGCCTTTTGCATCGTCCCATTCACTCGGTGGCCCTGAATAATTCGACCCACCCCAATTACCTCGACTATCACTCAGAAAAAGACTCGGCTTCACAGAATAAGTACAAGCACCTTTAGGCGGATTTAGATAATATATAACATTATTACCGTACACCATCGGAGTTGAATTAGGGTAACCATAAGCTGTTGATAAGGTAAAAGTATCATGAAACATTTGGATACTATACGGTGCATAGCAATCCTGAAAGGTATCATCTAATCTCATTTCAGTACCATTGGCATCTCGACCAGTAATGGTTAAATTCCCTGTTGCGGTAATATCACCATCGCCATCTTTATCCGCCCAAAAACCATTATTATTCAGCAAATCGGTCATTGAAATAGCACTTTGACCCGATGGAATAAGCGTTTTAATATCGCTAAGTTTTATACCATCATGCGGCAATGGTATTGGATTGGCTTTAGATGAGGGATTGTTTTTTGGGGTTAGCACCTTACCATCAGGTAGCTCAATATCTAAAAATCTATCCGTATCCCATGATTGGGTTTTGCCGCCATCAAACGTTAAATAAGGCGCCGAACCCTGTATTGCTTTTGCGGTTTTTGCGGGTTCAACATTAGGTAACACAGCAAATAAAGGATAGCTAATCCCTATACAACACAAAGATAAAATGGATTTTAAAGTGATGAAATTAGTTTTTAATATTAACGATAAATCATCACAAAGGCATAATTTACGTACGTAAACAAATAAAAAATGACATATGCCTAGCTGTTTAACTGTGCTAATTTCATTCTTTTTTCCAATCTGTTGCTCCATTGACTTCATGACAATGTTCCTTTACATTGATATCCACATAAATACAAAACGGCATAGCAACAATGCTGGTATAATTTTTACAATTTTCATATTGTGTGCCGATTGTACGATAATGTTTAATTACTGCAAATACATCTTCAACAAAAAATGACATTCATAAATCATTAACCAAGTCAATACCATTATAGTATAACTGTCAGGTTTTTACACAATATTTTTTAATATACTGATTACTGATACCACTGAAAATTAAGCCATTCCACCATCTATTCCCTATATCAGAAAGGAAAAATACATTTTATGGGAGCTTAACAAAGTGTACACAAAGCAAACAGATTGTTTTAATAATCAACGTGATGAAATTAATATTTTTTTTATATATTTTTTATTTTCTTTCGATTGTTTTCAGTAGATTGGAAAGGTAGAATGCGCAGATCTCAGGCATCATGAAAGCAAATTTTGGAGTTCACCTAGTGAAAACATTAGTACGCAATGTCTTGCCATGGCAGTTTATTGAACGCTTCACTCGATACCGCCAATGTTTCGCTTTACTGCTAGGGCTATCTATCTTTTTTATTGCATTAATGATTTGTTGGAATCTATTAAAAGAAATTAATCTGAGAGATTTAAAACAAGCCTTTCGAGATCTTCCAATTAACGCAATTTTATTTTCTTGCTTATCGGCTCTGGGTAGTTATTTTATGTTGATCTGTTATGAATGGTCAGCAGCCCGTTATGCGGGTGTCAAATTAAAACCATCAATACTAATTCTTGGCGCAATTTGTGCCTCTGCGATTGGTAATGCAATAGGTTTGTCTGTTTTATCTGGGGGAGCTGTGCGATGCCGCCTTTATTTTAAACAAGGCTTAACCGCCATAGATGTGGCCAGAATGTCACTTTTTGTGACGTTATCATTAGGTTGTTCATTACCTTTATTCGCAACAATTGCCGCTTTAATCCACACACAACAAACAATACTAGCGCTTCATATGTCAAAAAATGGCATATGGTTAACCGCAATATCGATATTTTGTGTTTATGCCTTAGTTTTTGTTTTTTTGTATCGACATCAATTACCCGAAAAACCCAATAAAGACACAAGGCTATTTCAACTATTCCGCTGGACAATTCGCTTACCAAGCATGCGCTTAGCAAGCTGTCAGCTTATTATCACGTTATTTGATGCTATTTTAGCTGGTGCTATTCTCTACTTTTTATTGCCAACACAGCCTAATTTCATCACTTTTATTATGGTTTACATTTTAGCCTTAGTTGCTGGCGTACTAAGCCATATTCCTGGAGGAGTCGGTGTTTTTGAAGCAATTATGTTAGCGGCATTATCATCAGAAATTGGCACAGCACCATTAACCGTTGCACTTGTTATTTA
This sequence comes from Gilliamella sp. App6-5, assembly GCF_001690525.1. Lineage (GTDB taxonomy): Bacteria > Pseudomonadota > Gammaproteobacteria > Enterobacterales > Orbaceae > Gilliamella > Gilliamella apicola_H. Next base: position 26,617 of record NZ_LZGT01000019.1, read on the forward strand.
TCGAATTATTTATATTTTAATCCCACTTATTCCCGCAGGGATCTTATTACTGGTTAATGAAGGCAAGCACTATTTAACTGCACCACAAGTTAAAGAGACCGAAACAGGCATTGCTGCGTTGGTTATGGCCTCTACCGTGTTTTTCGCAGGTGTTGTCATGATGTTTTCAAGCGTATTACCTGGTTTTAATCATGACTTAGTTAACACATTGATACCCAAAAAAGTGATCAACATTGCCCATTTAATTGCGAGTTTAATCGGTATTTTATGTTTATTGCTCGCAATGGGATTACGTCGTCGGCTCTTTTCGGCTTGGTGGGGTGCGGTCATATTATTATTAATAGGGAGTGTGCTTTCTTTATTACGGGGATTACATTGGATCGAAGCTACCGTATTATTAAGCATTGCCATCTTATTAATCAATTTTAGGCACTCTTTTTATCGAAAAAGCCGCTTGATAATCATTCCTTTTTCTTTTAAATTTTTTGCCATCTGTTTTGGTATGATCGCACTGTTTGTATGGGTGATTTTATTTATCTACCAAGATGTACCTTATAGTCATGCTTTATGGTGGCAATTTGAATTAGACAGCAAAGTGCCACGAGCATTACGTGCCGCCTTGGGCAGCTTTATTTTATTAAGTTGTGTGATGTTATTTTGGATTTTTCGCCCAGCATTACCTATTTTAACTAAACCCAACAAAGCACAGCTTAGCAAGGCTTACCAAATTATGCTAGATTCTAAACAGCCTGAAGGCGGGCTTGCTATGACTGGAGATAAGTCATTACTATTTAATGAGGCCGAAACCTCATTCATTATGTACGCAAGGCGTGGGCGAAGTATGATTGCGCTTTATGATCCCATTGGCGATAATGCTGATCGTGCTGATTTAATTTGGGCTTTTCGTGACCTTTGTGATCAACATAATCTTCGCCCTGTTTTTTATCAAGTCAAAGCAGCAAATTTACCTTTTTATATGGATATTGGTTTACATGCCGTTAAATTAGGCGAAGAAGCCTTAGTCAATTTAAAAATATTTGATTTGGCGTCAAAAGATTATAAAGATCTTCGCTATACTTGGAACCGCGGGCAACGTGATGGGCTTTCGCTAAAATTTTATCCACCAGGAACAGCACCGATCAATGAATTAAAAGCAGTCTCTGATGCATGGCTAAAAAACAAACATTCGAAAGAAAAAGGATTCTCATTAGGATCGTTTTCTAAACAATATTTGGATAATTTCACTATCGCGGCCATTACCTATGAAGATCGCATTATTGCTTTTGTCAATCTGTTAGAAACCAAGCAAAACCATTCAGCGAGTATTGATTTAATGCGAGTGGAGCAAGATATTCCTAAATTAACCATGGAATTTTTAATGGTTGGATTAATTTTACATTATCAAGAAAAAGGATATAAATATTTTAGCCTAGGCATGGTACCCCTTGCTGGCATGCAAAGGCGCCGCGGTGCTCCCATGATTCAAAGACTAGGTGCATTAGTTTTTCGCCGTGGTGGGCGTTTTTATAATTTCCAAGGTCTACGTCGCTTTAAAGAGAAGTTTGCAACACATTGGGAACCCCGTTATATGGCGGTGCCTGCTGGACTGGATCCGTTAGTTGCAATCATTGACACAACCATGCTTATTTCAGGCGGCATAACGGGTCTAAAAAAGAATAAGAATCCATAATATGAAAAAAATCATACGTTGTATTTTATTTTTAATTATCATGCTCCTCATAACCTTGCTGGGCTTGGTTGGTTGGTATCTGAGAAAAAACCAAAGCAGTGCATCAGTAAACGTCATCACTATCAACAATGATCTGTCTATTATATCGGCAAGTCCTAAACAAACTGCTGAAGCAGCTGCTGTGATTGTAGCCACCAAAGATAATCATTTTACAGAACAACAACTATTAAACTTATCAGAAAAAACGGGCGCAAAACTGGTTCAGTTTGAATTAAAGCCACAGGCAAGCTGTGCCGAACAAAAAAATCGGTTTAAACAAGCCGTAAAAGTATTAGACGAGTCCAATTTTGCTGTCGCAGGTATGCAAGAAGGGGCAGCTTTTGCATACCGTTGGTTAGCCGAACAACAAAGTGATGATGCTAAAGCGCTATCAATTGAATTCACTCTCGATCATAAAGATTGTGATGATCCGCTACCAACACAAGCAAACCACGGAACATGGCAAGTAATTTGGAATAATCCTCCCGAAGAAGAAGTGGCTGTATTTCCTCGTGAGCAAAAAAAAATCGCTGTTACAACGGCAATTGGAGAATATCAGGCTTCGCCAGTTGAACTACTGAGTATACACCTTGCGTCGATTTTATTTGGCAAACATGAACAGCTACCCGTTATTGAATTACCCGCAACTAGCAAAGAAGTTCACCCTAATACGGTTACGCTTTATTATTCGGGTGATGGTGGCTGGCGTGATTTAGATAAGGTATCAGCCGAGTATATGGCTTCCCACGGTTATTCGGTAGTGGGGGTTGATGCATTAAAACTATTTTGGCAACATCGTTCGGTTGAACGTAGTGCAAAAGATCTTGCTTACTTAATGCAACAATATCGTGAAAAATGGGGAACAACCCGTTTTGTGCTTGCTGGGTATTCATTTGGCGGAGATATATTACCTGCACTTTACAACCGTTTATCAAGCGCAGATCAAAATAGCGTTCAAGCCATTGTGATGATCGCATTTTCAAAAAATGCTAATTTTGAAATTGAAATCAGTGGTTGGCTTGGTCAATCGGGTAACGAAATGAAAACAGCTCCAGAAGTCAATAACATTCCTGCCAGCAAACTATTTTGTATTTATGGTGAAGAAGAAATAGATGATACTGGATGCTTACAACCAGAAATGAAAGGAGAAACATTTAAATTACCCGGTGGACACCATTTCGATGAAAATTATGAACATTTGGGTAAAGTTATCATGGATGCCATTGATAAAAAAATGCAGCCATTCGATTCGTAATACCAAAATGTTTTAAAAAATGATCAAACAGGCGCTAATGCGCCTGTTCATATTCAATTTAGCAAAAACGGCTTATTTTCTTTTTACGCTGATTTTGCCTTCTGATAATAACACGCCACAAAGCGTAAACAATGTCCCAATAGCGGCAATCCAAGTAAACGGCTCATGCAAAATCACAACGGCAGCGATAATAGTAAGAATCGGAACCAAATATAAATAAATACTAATTTTAACTGCTCCTACTAATTTAACGGCATAATTCCAAGATGCAAAGCAAATTGCCGAAGCGCCAACACCCAAAAACAAAAAATTACAAAGGTTAACAGTATTGGTAAAACGTGATAAATCCCATTGAAAGTCAAAGAATGGCAATACAGGAAGCATCAACATCAAACCATAAAAAAAGAATCTTCTTGTTAATAAAATTGTATTGTAACCATAATTGCTACTCTTTTTTACTAAAATTGAATAACAAGCCCAAAACAAACAAGCTAACATAGTCAGCAGATCACCAAGGGGATTTAGCGAAAGCACAAACTGCCCATTAAAACTAATTAATCCAACGCCTACAATTGCAAATAAACACCCAATATAAAAGCGTTTAGGTGGTGTTTCGGCCTTCAAAAAGAATATCGATAATATTGCAGTAAATATTGGTGCTAACGTGGTAATCACTCCAACATTAGACGCCGTTGTATAAGTTAATGCAATATTTTCACACAAAAAGTAACAAGTTACCCCACAAAGCCCGACGCATAAAAACATACACTCTTGCTTAACGCCCTGCCAAGCCAAAAAACGTGGCGATAATATCCAAAGAGTTAGATAACCAAGTCCAAATCGAAAAAACAAGATCTCAACCGGTTTAAAATCAATTAATAATATCTTAGTTGCGATAAATGTTGTTCCCCAAAGAAACACTGTCATTAAGGCAATTAAGTGTCCTTGTGTCCTGCTTGAAAATAACATAATAATTCTCTCTGCTCACATAACGATTTCGCAAGCCAAGCACAGCTTATTGCCTAATCTATTATTAAAAATAATGATACTCAAAATAGTTTTAAACAATTTTTTGTAAAAGCTTGATAACGAATAAAAAGCGCTATTTAAATAACCAAAATTTTAGCCATACTATCTTTCTGCCTATATAAGCGCAAATGATTTCTAGCAAAAATAATAAAAAAACTAGCGCCAACGGTTAATAATAAATAGAGGATTTAATAAATTGCTTTAGAGGGGAAAAGATAAGACAAAAAAAATCCACTCGAATATTCGAGTGGAAGGCAAAAAATGAAAAACGTAATCTGTTAATATAGACAGATTAAACGGCAAAAAGTTCAATTTAATTTCATATATTTTTTATATATTTAAGCAAAAACAACTAACAATTTGATTTTAAATACAAATTATTTTTTTAAATATTTAAAAATAGTTATAAATATTATAAAACTTGCTCATTCACATTAATCAAAATACAAAATGATCAGACTGTCATATACCTAATTTGTAAAAAACGTGGTTATGCCACATCACCATAAAAATCCCTATGCTTTCAACTTGCCTATTCATTTATTAGCTGGCAGGTTTTGTGAATATTTGATTGATACCATGGTTATTACACGATCTAATAAATACTGCAAAGTCGCAATGGATCACGAAACGGTATAGAATCCTGAATATTTTTTACAAAAAATATAACCTGAAAAGCAAACATCACATCTTCACTAAAGCCCTTATCGCTTTCAGTTTGCCTATTCATTTATTAGCAGGCAGGTTTTGTGAATGTTTGATTGATACCATGGTTATTACGCGATCTAATAAATACTGCAAAGTCGCAATGGATCACGAAACGGTATAGAATCCTGAATATTTTTTACAAAAAAATATAACCTGAAAAGCAAACATCATATCTTCATTAAAGCCCTTATCGCTTTCAGCTTGCCCATTCATTTGTTAGCAGGCAGGTTTTATGGATGTTTGATTAATACCATGGTTATTACGCGATCTAATAAATAAATACTGCAAAGTCGCAATGGATCACGAAACGGTATAGAATCCTGAATATTTTTTACAAAAAAATATAACCTGAAAAGCAAACATCACATCTTCATTAAAGCCCTTATCGCTTTCAGCTTGCCTATTCATTTGTTAGCAGGCGGGTTTTGTGAATGTTTGATTGATACCATGGTTATTACACGATCTAATAAATAGAGACTGCAAATTCTCAAATAACCGCGAAACGGTATAGAATCCTGAATATTTTTTACAAAAAAATATAACCTGAAAAGCAAATATCACATCTTCATTAAAGCCCTTATCGCTTTCAGCTTGCCCATTCATTTATTAGCAGGCAGTTTTTGTGAATGTTTGATTGATACCATGGTTATTACACGATCTAATAAATAGAGACTGCAAATTCTCAAATAACCGCGAAACGGTATAGAATCCTGAATATTTTTTACAAAAATATAGCTTGAAATCAGGCTTTTTTAGCACGTTATATATGGTCAAACGTCTGAAACATTGTAGCGGTGATTTTTCTTTATGATATCAACGCCATATCGCCTATCTGTGATTTGGCATTAGTTTTGTTTTTTTATATCTATTTATAACTTATAACATTCGTTTCTCAAATTACAGTAAATAACGCGATTAATTCCGAAACCTAATTTAACTGTTACAAACTTTATTTTTATACTGAAACACATAGTTACCTGAAACTTTTTTACAAAATTAAAATGGGTAAATTTTGATTAAATAGCAAGCCTAAAACGATCGCGATATACTCCGCTCAAAAATCGGGCTAACTCAGTTCTTGCCTAACTTGTATTCCATCTTGAATTCACCTATAATGCCCTGATATTGTGCTTAGGTACAATTCACAATTGGGGCTGATTCTGGATTCGACGGGATTTGCGAAACCCAAGGTGCATGCCGAGGTGCGGTAGGCCTCGTAAATAAACCGCAAAAAAATAGTCGCAAACGACGAAAACTACGCACTAGCAGCTTAATAACCTGTATAGAGCCTTCTCTCCCTAGCCTCCTCTCGTAGGACGGGGATCAAGAGGAGTCAAACCCAAACGAGATCGTGTGGAAGCCTTGCTTGGGGCGGAAGCATTAAATTTAATCAAGCTAGTTTATCAGTGGCGTGTTTGTTCGCAGCGGGTAGATGAAATTCAAAAACAAACTACGCATGTAGTACCGAGGATGTAGAGATTTCGGACGCGGGTTCAACTCCCGCCAGCTCCACCACTTAGTCCTTTGTCATCCGCATTAAGTTAAATTTATAAATAAATTTTTACTTAACATACAATTCAGATGTATCTAATTTAAATTCATCATAAATATCAAGTTTTTTCATAATATGCGCTAAAACTTGATTAATAGTTCGCATTCCAACTAATAACTCATCCATATAAATATCTGGATGTAATCGCGATGAATTGTAACCTAAGCTTTCCTTTTCTGCTTTACAGCCCAATTCATCGTTTGAATCATAAACTAAATTAAGAAGTTCTGCCCTCAATGGCATACCAGCCTTAAATGCATTTTCTTTCACGAAATTCAACCAATTAACATAATCATTATTAACTTGATACTTAAACATTTTGATATTTATTGGGAAAAAGCATATCTCTACTGAACAAATGAAAGCCCCAAAAGCCCACAATGTGCGCTTATCCAATGAAACTTTAAGGTTATTAGCACAAAAACTACTAGGGAGTAATAGTGAATATGTGTCTCCTAACCGTATTAAACATAATGAACCACTTAATCCCCAAAAAACTAACGCCGCAAGCGTATAGGCTACGGAGGTCAGCTAGTAGCACATGGCTTACGCTCTATCGCTATTACCATCAATGAACGAAGCCAAATTTAAACCCGATATGATTGAAGTAGTATTAGCACATAACAATAAAAACAAAGTAAGACTAGCCTATAACGCTCAACTTATATAGCGCAATTCAAAGAATTAATGATTTGGCGTGGGAAAAACGGGTTTATAAAAATTAGATATGAGCGTTAATAAAGCCCCTATATAGGGCTATTTATTCATAATTATACTTTTTTTTTCAAAAATTCTAGCTGTTTTTCACTTAAAATAACTTGCTCTTTTGATAGGTAATCAGTATTTGTTTCAATTATAGTTACTTTTTGTGTACTACCATTTTTATATGAGATCCTAACTAAGCGAGAAAATGCACCTTGATTAATCCATAAATCCTCATAAGTATTAATTCTCGCTTCATAGAAAAAGCAAAACTTTAATTTTCGTTGTTTATTATAACTTTTACTTGGCAAATAGTTTATTAGGGTTACATAAACATAGGGTAAGAGTTGAGGATTAAGATTTGTATATTCGTAAATATTGAGTTTTTTTGCTTCATTAAGAATTGACAAAAACTCTGAAAAGTCAAAGAATGGAACAATTTCTTTCAACCTTTCCCAAATTTTACCTATATTTTCTTTAGCAAAATTAAGGTTTTTTTGTCGTATTTCTGCGTTTTGTTTTGTTATTGGCAAGTTACCGTAGGATCTTTTATTTGCTTCTTTTGTTGGGCAATAATATTCATCATTGTGATAAAAATGCCCATCATCCTTTTGTTTTCCTGCTCTGACTTTCAGATGCCTTTCACAAACAGGACAGCGAGCACCTGGCGCATCATTAGGTTTTTGAAAATTATGATCTAATGCAAATTTTAGGTATTCCGTATAAGAAATTAGCTTATTATTATATGGATGTAATGCACTAAACATTTTATTCTCCTTGTTATATTAAGCTCTTTTAAATTCTGAAATGGCAACATATATTCAATCAAAAAATTAAGAGCTGTCTGTTTTTTAAACTCAACTGTAGGCAAGTAGCCTAACGACGAATATAACTCTGTTATTATTATACCAATATGCATATGCAGAAAAAGAATGTTATAACTCCATAGCCGAGATGAGGAATTGACCTTTATAAACTCCGTTTAATCGTTTTAAATGTCGCTTCCACCACCGCTATAGGTAAATAACGATAAAAAAGAGCTTAATCCTATTAAGTCATTTTGTTATATCGACTTATTTATTAATAGCTAAGTTTATTTCTCTGCTTCAACAATATTAAATACAGGTGGAATTGTTAACTTAATCGAATAACATTGCGCATTGTTTTTTCTAATATAAACAACGTCCTTATATTTTTCCCCACAGTCAGAAACAGGGTAAGCATCAGCGATAATACAATAATCCCTCAACAAATCTTCTGCATAAGATAATGGCATAATTAGGCTAAACATACCTATCATCACAAATCGAGCAAAGCAAAATTCAAGTGATTGTGTATTTCTCTGATACTTAGAGGTAAAAAAACTAAGAAAGCCCCACCAATAAGATTTTATTTCATAAGAAACAAAATAATATAGAAAAATTAAGATAATACCAAGATACAATGCAACTAACGTCGCATATATACTAACTGAGTAATTTAAATACTCCGGATGGATGCCATAAATATAGCTTAATGACTTTTCAGCATAAATGCGGGAAAAAAAGAATAATACACCAAAACCAAGTAATATCCATTTTTTTATACGAGATAGTAATCGTTTATAATGCGTAACAATATAAATAGTAGTAGGGATATAAAAAATAACTTCAGCAATAAAATAATATTGATTAAATATAAAATAAAGTATTATAAAACAAAAAAATATACATAATGGTGTGTTCAAAAATCGGTTTTTATTTAAATAAGTACTTATATTCTTCCACATAGTATTTTTTATTCCTAATATAGAGTTCTGCTTCTCACAACATCTGTTTTACCAAACTCATAATATATTCTAAGTTTTTGGTATCAGATACAGTTAACTCATAATCACCAGTTGCCCAATGACCAACATTTGAAACGTCTTTTGTTAACTTTTTAGGATCATCAAGATTGCCTCTTTTGGCATTAATCCAGATTTTTAATGATTTATTTTGTAAATGAATGGATACGATATTATTTTTGCCTTGTTTAAAAGCAACATAAAGTTTTTTAGGTGAGATGTCCAGCTCTGTCGATAAAGCTAAAATCGCATTTTTAAAGCTTTCGTAAAGTTCAAGTACATCATCAGATTTATTATTTAAATGGTAATCTTCATCATATACAACAAATCCTTTAGTCACTTTATCTAATACGGAATCTTTTGTATGTTGTACTTGCTTAATACTTGGTGCTGACTTAGAACGTTTGATCGGGTTAATCAAAATTAAGTCGTTATCAAACCGTTTAATTTCCCACAGTTCTATCGCTAAATCTTTAAAGTTCGTCGACTGTTTTTGGTAGTCAGTAAAGGAAGGAGAAACAAAAATAATTTTACTTTGTGACCAGTCAATTTGATTACGTTTTAAATTCTCTTGACAAGATTCATTATACTCGACAATAAAATCAGCCTGATAATCAAGCATAAGATTTAAATAGGTCACTCCCTGATCGATAACACTAAAATTACGTTCACGTTTATATTCAATAATGACAAATGCATTCGCTTCGGTATCATAAGCTAAGGTGTCAATACGGTAATCTTTAATTTTAAATTCAGATTTTACAAAGGTTAAATTACCAATAATATCTAAATTATGCTCAAATAATGATTGGATCTCTTTTTCTAGTCTGAATGGTTTTTCTTTTAAAATAGTTAATTTTTGACTTTTATTCGAGAAGATTTGCATCCTTATTCCCTGATTAACGGTATCATTTTTCATAGAATAAACGATTTCATATTTTTTTGCATTACGCATAAAAACAAAAGTATTATAAATATTAGCTCATTGGCACATGAATTTGACTACGAAAAAATTAAAATATTCTTATTTTTTAATCAATTCAACATAAAATAATTCAACTCCCGCCAACACCACCACTTCAATATTCAGTAAGATTCTTTAAAACCACAAAAGCACACAAAACCAAGCAATAACATGCCTCAAAGACTGTTCTATTATTCTATAATCATCTGTAAGATGTATTATAAAACCAAATGTTTAGTTATACTATAAACAGCACAGTTTTAAGACTGCTGTTAAGATAGCATTTCATTGCTTTTCAAATATGTTAAAATGCAAATAAATTAGGATAAGGAAATAATATGATAACAATTAATATGTTAACTCAGAATCAAAAGCTATCTGATTTTGAAGATGTCATCGCGTTCTTTGATAAGATTTATGAGTGTATCCCTTGCGAATCAGAGCTAAGCACAAAACTGGATCGAAATGCTTTCTATGCTTTTGTTGTCATTCATACCATTAGTCATTGGCAAAGTGATGGTTGGTGTAATCTTTTATGGAATTATGCTACAGCAAAATATGTTGTACCGGCAATGAAAGCAGTAAATTTACTGCAAATTGCAGATGCTTTTGAACAAGTAGAACAAACTTATCCCTTTTCCTATTCAGAATGTGAAAATGAGAAAGAATTATGTAGTTTAGGCAATTTTATTGAAAACCCACGGCAAAAGCGCAAATACATTTCGTCAGAAAGGTTGCTAGCCATGTCAGATGAACAACGTCAAACCTATTCAAAAAATTTTCTCGCTAAATTGCAAATATTAGATGAGTTGGTTACACCTTTATGGGATTATCAAGCACCCGAACAAGAAATTTGGCAACCTGTCATTGATTTTATAAATCAACATATAGAGAAACAATCTATATAACGATTTAACCAAACCAGATTTTCATTATTTATATCACTTGCTCCAATATGGTTATAAGTGTGATAAAGGACTATATAAAACGCCAATCTCCGACAAAAGTAAAAGGCAGTCACAAACGACTACCTTTTACTGTCTTTATTGAGGTATAACCTTTGTGGGAAATGTGAACATATCCCCGAAATATCCAAACTAATATTAATTTATTTTGCTTTTTCAGTACTACACACTAATTTAGCAAGTGTTCCTTGATGCTGATCTTGGGTGTCAACTGCCCAACAAGTTTTCAGTGATGTATCAATAGGCTTTGTCAATTGTACTTCGTTATTGTAGTTATAATTACAGCTAGCCCAAAAGCTCAGTTGATTATTAGTATCATCACTGCTCTCTAACAACCAAACTGCCTTATATTTTTTCCCATTTATCGTTGCGGGCTTGGGTTTTATTCGTTTTGCTGAGTCAGTTGATTTTCCTGAATATACTTCCACTTGATTTAGTCGAATAAGAGAACTGGTGTGAGCGATATCTTCTGGCAAGATTAAACCATTAATTTTATTCATATCATAGCCTTTTTCAGACACTTCCCAGCCTTCAGGCACAACTTGTAGTTCAGGTTTAGCATATTTTATTTTTACCGATTCGGGACAAACTATCTCTTGATTTGCATTAGCTGAACGGCAAAGACTCCCCCCCATTACGACAATTGCTGCTAGACTTAAAATTTTACCTTTCATGTTTGCTATTCCTTCTTAATCTTATAAAAAAGCAATGATTTCTAATAGTTAATATCGTTTTATTAAGTTAAATGCATTAGGCTATTAACTATCCAAAGCAAGGCTATTTTTGCTATCTAACTTTATCCGATGTTAGAGCTTAAACTAACTTTATTTTCACGTTTAGAGTATGATTGTGGACCTTCATATATTTTTTTATCGCAATTTAGTTTTACTTTCGTATTATCTTTTGCATCTTTTGAAGTGATTACCCAGCAGGTTTTCATGGTCGGATCGATGTGTTTTATCAGGCGAACCCGATTACGTGAATAAGAACAATTAAACCAATAACCAGTATCATTGGGTGTATCATAACGGGTATCAACACTCCATGAATCCTTATATTTTTTACCTTTAATGGTAATTGTAAAGGGTATCATCTGTCCTAAATTCACTGGTTTACCATGGTATACTTCACCACTATCAACTCGCAAAAACAGATTTTTTTGTTCGGATATTTGCCATCCTTCAGGTAATGTTTCTAATTCGGTGGGGATAGCGTTTACCTGAACCGAATCAGGGCAAGTTATCTCATAAATTGCATTAGCTGAAAGGGGCAGACAAGCTCCAGCTAATAATATTATGGCAATACTAAAAATTTTTCCTTTCATGTTAACTATCCCTTTTTAATTATAAAAAACACAATTTTTATTGTTGAATAATATAACCTTTTTTAAAATATAAGTCATTAATCACTTATATTAGGTGATCGATTGTGGATTAAATACATTATTACAAACCTAACTTGTTTTGTAATTCGTGCTGGGTTATGTATTGCTGTTTATTTGTGGGCGCAATTGCTCTTGAGCTGGAGAAACTTTTCTTTGATGATTTAACCTTAATTTGCCGATAATCATGCTTTTATTCCTCAAATAATATAACAATAGTTGGGTCAATTAGTTTAACCTATCCACTCGTATTTATAGAATATGAGTGTTGACTATCAAGACACTAAAGCACTAAAAATAAGATAAAGATAAAAAACACCTGAACATAAAATCAATAAAGCAGCCCTGATTATATGAATTTTCATGTTTTGACAGGATATTAATATTATTTGATGATAGCGCAAAATTTTTATACGGTATGCGTATCATGTTTAATTACGAAAAATCATTAAAAAATACATTATATATTTTAGTGTGTTATAAATGATAAGTGCACTAATTATTGGCTCTATTCGCTTTCACCGATAGAGCCAAAAAGTATTAATTAACTATCACACGACCATTTAAAGGCTGAATTGGACGGTTGTTATCATGATGTATGATTGAGTGGAATTTTTCAATTTGTTTGGCAGATGCGCTACTTTCTTGTTCTAAAATAATCCATCTCACACCTTCCGTACAAGGCGGTGTTGTTAGTGAGCCGCTAAAGCGGTAAAAATCTAATCTATTTGGCAATAATGCCTTAATATTAACCGACTGACTTAATGTCGCAGTGTTTCCTACTTGTGTCGGAATATGTTTCCAAGCTTTAGCTAATTCGGGGTTAGATTTTCCCCTATTAAACATAAGACCAACAACCGTTAAGTCACCATTGTCATTTTTATAAACAAAGTGAGCTTCCATCGGAAAGGGTTTACTTTTAATCATATTTTCGCTTGGTGCATGAAAATGGAATTGTTGTAACGTAAAGATTTCATTATCAATTTCTAAGGTATTACCTTCGTTAACATTGATTTGAATGGTATGACCGTTGTTGATGATTTCTTGCTTGCTGGGTTTAAACACCAGTTTAAGTTTATCATGATGGGTTTTTAGTGCATGTTCAATATTGATCGGCGATTGATTTTTGCCGTTTTCACAGGTTGAAAATTCAGGTGAAAGTTTTCCCCAATTTTCGGGTTTAAATTCGCCTTCATAATCCCAATGCGGAGCAGGCTCTACAGCAGCACAAGATAAACTGGTTGCCATTAAGGCTGCAATAATTACATTAAATTTCATGTTGATTTTACGTTAGAAAGTTGTTTATTGGAGACCAAATTATACGCCACAAAAAACCACCTTACTACAATCACACATCATCACTTTTTGATATTTTTATAAAAAAATCGTTTGACATTTATACAAAAAAACCAGCTAAAAAATAGCTGTTTTTTTGGTACTAATTTTACTCAATTTTTATTATGATAATGTCTAATTGTTTATGTTGAGTAACTCTTCACAGCTTAGGCATCGTCAGTCGGGGAAGTATTTTTCTTGACTTTCCGTCATTAAAGTACAAGTTTGCTAGATACCCCGCTCAGCGCCTCGGCTTATGCGGGCTTGGTTCTTTGATGGTTTGTCCTTGGTTAGCTTCATAAACCTAACTGCGACCTACAGGATTCAGTGATAAATGCTAAGGCGTGACACAAACAACTGGACTGGTTTGTTTTTCCGACACATTCTCATTCTTTCCCCCAATTATTGTTGCATTATAAGCATCCACTACGAATTTTCCAATTGTCCAGGATTCTATCTCTTTTGCATCTGGGTAATCAATCATGTTGCCCCATTCCGCCAATAATCCAGCTCCTATTTGACGCTGATAATAATTGCCACTTGATGATGGTTTGCCTCCAACAGCACCCTGACAACGACTTCCTAACAAACCAGAACAGACAGCGTTAGTTAGCTCATTTACCTGTGGCAAACGATAACCTAAATCACGACACCAAGTTTCTGCTTTAGAATAAGTTCTGTAATTTACAATTCCTCCATTGACAAACCATTTCTGTAATATAAACCCATATTTCACTACTGCATTACCACGACTATCTCTACCCACTAACTCAAATGTCTGCGGCAAATTTGGCTTAGTAATTGCACTAGGATGAGGATTGTTCCATTGGCTCTTTGCCTCTGGACCTTTTAGCGTAACACGCGTTACTGGTACTGAATGATCGGATATCCAATAATCGTTTGCATTTGGTAACGCCCTTGTTACAGTAGCGGTTATTCCCCCATGCGTAACGGGTAACCACGTTAGTTGACTGGCATCAACTCCACCTATATCTAAGTCAAAATATACACCATCAATTCCTGCGGTTGGAAAGTTTCGTCCGTATTGCGATGGCGTGACTGAGCGCGTAAGGAAACCTTTATCCGGATTCCAGACAGTAGCCGGACCAGTATGGTCAACAAAAATGCCGTGTATCCAAGTTTCAACTGAGCTCTTTAAAGCTGGTCTTGCAAAGCAAATAAATGGTGATGATTTTGGGTTGATATAATATGTTGCTGTGTCACCAGTGAAAGTACTACTATTAGGAACGCCGTAACGGGTACTTAAACTACCCTCTTCGCTACTTATTACCACTTTATAAGGCGCATTACATATCATTAATACTTCACTACGATTCACTGTTTTACCATTCTTATCTGTAATACTAACCGCTAAATTCCCTGTTGCGGTTATCTCTCCTGCTTCCTGCCCATCGCCATCATCATCGCCCCAATAATTATAGTTTGTTACTAACTCATTTAAACTTACAGAATTAGTTGATGGCGGGACTAACATTTGAATATCAGCAAAGCTTTGACCCACTGCAGGTAACTCAATTGGATTTGCGGGTGATGAACTATTGGTTGTAGGGGTGAATTCTCGACCATCCGATAATTTAATACCTAATAACTCCGTTGTTGTGGTCACTTTGGTTTTACCACCATCAAACGTTAAATACGGCGCACTACCTTGAATCACTTGGCTAGTATGTACCGTTAATGCTTGCGAACCTTGCGAATACGGCAATAACAATACTGGCGCTAATGCCAACGGGATTTTTTTAAATAATTTGGTGGATAATTTTGATGATATAAACGAGCGAAGTGTAAAAAACCGGCTAATGCAATTGTTGGATAAACTTAAGACATAGGTTTGCCATGTCTGTTGTCTGTTGTCTGTTGTCTGTTGTCTGTTGTCTGTTGTCTGTTGTCTGTTGTCTGTTGTCTGTTGTCTGTTGTCTGTTGTCCAAGATTATACTGCATAACATCCCACCTTACAAATAAAATATTGTTTTATTTATTTTTTATGATTATTAGCCTGTAAAAAAGCTAATTTAATTTTTACCGTTAAAATTATAATGTTAAAAAAAAGCTTGGCTAGTTTTTTTGGTGATTTTTTGTAAAGGAATGTAAAAAAAACATATTAAGCTTTGGAGAAAGCTTTAAGGGATTGAAATTTTTTTTTGATTTTTGTAAAAAACAACAAGGTAAAAACATAATAAAATCAATACGCACCTGACTGTTTTTATAGTTTTCGGGTTTGGGTGACAGTATTTGACTATAATTTGTGTGATTGGGTTTCGGACATGTTGAGCTTTTTGTAGTGGAACCAATAGCAACAGTGACAACGGTCGAGTTAGGAAATTAGCAAACTCCTTAACACCCCACACTTTGGCTACAGAATGCGACCGACTTATATTTACTCGTATCAACCTGATACTCGTCTTTTGATGTCATATTCACTTTGCTCAGGTGTTCAAATTTATTCCAAACAAAGCCCTGATCCTCGCCAAACATCCATATTTGCTATGCTAAGCTCGCTTAGTTGTCGACGCATTCTAGCACAGTGAAAGGGTAGCCATATTGACCTTACAATATTAAGGGAATGTTTTTTTACTATAAAAACCTTTCATTTATCAAGTTGATTTTACTTAATATTTAAAAATAACTACAATGATAATATTCAATCCAATTGTGATCATTTAAATTTCTTTTAGCAACCCATTAATTTGATAAGAAGATTAAAAAATTAAATACATATCCAAAAAAACGTGGTTTTAAGCGTATTTGTTGTAACAACGAAATAAATAAGTGGGTATTTTAAGATAAAAAAAACCTGCTATAAACAGGCTATAGGGATTCGGAAATTGGCTCCTCCAACAGGACTTGAACCTGTGACATACGGATTAACAGTCCGCCGTTCTACCGACTGAACTATGGAGGAACACTTAACACGCAGAATATTAACTATTTATAATGACAATGTCAATCTCTAAAACACTAAACAAAATCAACTGCTCAGCTTGTAAGCAAATTCTATGATTACTGTGTTAAAATAATAGGTAAGTGATATAAAAGGTAGAATAAAATTGATGAAAAAAAATATTTGTGTTTTTTGTGGTGCAAGCGATGGTAGTCGCCTAGAATATCGGACTTATGCTGAACAATTAGGTAAAATATTAGCTGAGCAAAACAGGCGTTTAATCTATGGTGGTGGTAATAAAGGCTTAATGGGTATTATTGCTAACGCAGTCTTAGCTCATGGAGGCGAGGTAATTGGCATCATTCCTGAGCGTTTAGTCAAAGCCGAAACAGCTCACCATGGTATCACTCGTTTAGAAGTGGTGGATAATATGCATCAGCGCAAAGCAAGACTTTCTGAGCTTGCCGATGGCTTTATTGCAATGCCGGGCGGAACAGGTACACTAGAAGAAATTTTTGAAGTCTGGACGGGTATGCAAATCGGTTATCACGAAAAGCCGGTGGCTTTATTTAATCCAGCTGAATTTTGGCAACCTATGCTCAATTTTTTACAACATGCTGTGAATGAAGGGTTTGTTCGAGATAGTTTTTATAAAACATTAATCGTTTCGGAAGATCCACAATCGATATTACAACAAATAGATCACTTTATTCCTAAAGATTTACAGCGTTGGGTAAAAAAATAATGTATTGATGATAAAAAACGCCATCTTTTGATGGCGCTTTTATTTATATGATTAAAATTAAGCGGCAGTTGCAGCTTCTGACTCTGGTTGTTTAATAAATGCATAAGCCACACCAGCAATAACAGAACCTGTCACAATAGATAACAAGTAGCCAACTACAGGTTTAACCACGCCAGGAATCGCTAAGGCAAATAACCCACCATGTGGCGTCATTAATGTTGAGCCAAAGGCTAACGCCATGCCACCAGTAATTGCCCCACCAATAATACAACATGGGATAACACGTAATGGATCACGAGCAGCAAATGGAATTGCTCCTTCGGAGATAAAGCATAAACCTAATACCAATGAAGCTTTACCACTTTCTTGTTCAGTTTTAGCAAATTTTTTGCTCGCAATAAGTGTTGCTAAGCCCATTGCTAAAGGTGGAACCATACCACCAGCCATAACCGCTGCCATTGGTGCATAAACTTGTGCTGAAATTAAACCTGTACCAAATGCGTAAGCAACTTTATTAATTGGCCCACCCATATCAGTACACATCATTCCGCCTAAAATAGCCCCCAATATAACCGCATTCGCCGTACCCATTGAATTTAACCATACTGTTACAACGTTCATTAACCATGCAATCGGAGTACCAACAATAAATTGCATCACAAGACCTGTAATAAGCGTTGCAAATAGTGGTACGATTAGTATCGGTTTTAATGCCTCTAGCGTTTTTGGTAATGGTAAATATTTTGTGATTAATAGCGCCAAATAACCAGCAAAATAACCAATAATAATCCCACCTAAAAAGCCTGCACCAGTTGATACCGCAAGTAAACCACCCACAAGCCCCGGTGCAAGCCCAGGTCTATCAGCAATAGAATAAGCAATATAACCTGAAAGCAATGGCACCATAAGTGAGAAAGCAAGCCCTCCAATTTGAGCTAAATGTGGTTCACCTATTAATTTTTGCACCCCATCAACCATTTCAAATGAACCAAAAGCAAATGAAAGCGCAATAATCAAACCACCGGCAACCACCATTGGTAACATGTAAGATACGCCGGTTAATAGATGTTGATAAACACCTTTTTTATCATTGCTTGATTCAGTTTTTGCAGCGTTGGCTGGCTGATAAACCGTTGCTTCTTCAAATGCTTTATCAAATTCTTGTGCTGTTTTTTTCAAGGCTGGGCCTGTTTTAGTGCGATAAAGTTTTTTACCTACAAATTTGCTTAAGTCGACATCGATATCACAAGCAGCGATAACCACATCAGCCGAAGCAACCTCTTCTGGAGTGAGTTCGTTACCTACACCAACTGAACCACGAGTTTCAACTTTACACCACCAACCCCGTTTTTTGGCTTCTTCTTCAATGGCTTCTGCCGCCATAAAAGTATGAGCAACGCCTGTTGGACAAGCCGTAACAGCAACAATACGTTTTACACCATGACTTGGCGTTGCTGTTGGTGCCTCCTCGGCAGATTGTTCATAAACACCCGCTTTACTTTGTGCATCAGTTAAAATCTGTTTTGGATTAGCAAAAAGTTGATTTAAGTCTTCAACGACATACACTTTTTTGCCAACCACAGATTTATCACTTATGGTTCCCGAACCGACAGCAACAATAACGTCTGCCGATACAGCAGTGTCAACCATGTTTAAATTTAAGGCATTTGCCGCTAAAGCTAATTCTGCTTTAGCTAAACGTCCATTAACTGGACCTGCATGACTACCTTCAATAATATATATATTCATGAATACTCCTTATGCAGCAATTATTTCAATTTTTTCTAGCATATTATTTACAGCTTGGCGCTCAGCGATGCCAACACCAGCCTGTCCAACCGATAGAGCCGCAACACTTGATGCAAAGACTAAAGTGTCTTTAATTGATTGCTCAGTGATTAAACCATACATTAAACCAGCGACCATTGAATCGCCAGCACCCACAGTACTAACTACTTGGCATTTAGGTGGTTTTGCTAACCATGCTTCATTTTTAGTGACCCATAATGCACCTTTACTTCCAAGCGAAATGATGACATTGTCAACGCCGCCATTAACTAACTCCATAGCAGCCTTTTTTACATCATCCAATGTCGATAATTTACGACCTATCCACATTTCGAGCTCTTTATCATTTGGTTTGATTAACCATGGTTTTGCTTTTAATCCTGCGACCAATGCATCTCGACTACTATCGAATACAATTTTTGGACAAATCGCTTTAACTTGTTCCATCCAATTTGTAAATTTATCAAGTGATACTCCAGCAGGTAAGCTACCGCTAATAGCAACCATATCAATGTCTTTTAACCATTCAAGAGAATTTTTTACAAAGCTTTGCCAGTCTTGCTCACTAATAGTAAAGCCCGAAAAGTTGAGATCTGTTACTTCACTATTTTCTTCGGTCAATTTAACATTAATACGTGTACGCCCCGCAATTGTTTCGAATTTATCAACCACATTTAATGATTTAAATAATAAATTAAAGCCATCACGATTTTCTTTACCTAAAAACCCACCGACAGTGAGTTGAACGTCTAAATCAGACAAAACCTTAGCCACATTGATGCCTTTGCCAGCAGCAAGTAACGCATTGGTTTGGACTAAATTAACATCACCAAGCTCCACTTTTGGGCAAAAACCTAAAAGATCATAAGCAGGATTTAAGGTGATTGTTGCAATACGATAAGTCATTTAAACATCCTCACCTAGACCGCTTTCAATCGCTT
This sequence comes from Gilliamella sp. App6-5, assembly GCF_001690525.1. Classification (GTDB taxonomy): domain Bacteria; phylum Pseudomonadota; class Gammaproteobacteria; order Enterobacterales; family Orbaceae; genus Gilliamella; species Gilliamella apicola_H. The sequence continues at coordinate 46,438 of NZ_LZGT01000019.1, forward strand.
TACCAATAGCATCAAGTGCTTGAGCCGCATCATCGCCAACCGCTGTAAATTTTAATCGACTGCCTTTTTTAGCACCCAATGCAACAATTTTCATTAAACTCGTTGCACTCACTGGCTCGCCTTTGCCATCTAAATTAGCAACAGTTACTTTACTGTTAAATTCTTTAACGAGTTTGACTAAAACGGATGATGGGCGAGTATGTAAACCATTCTCATTAGGAATAATAAATTCACGACTTAATGATTCATTATTTGATTCGGTAATAGCCGACTCATTTGGAGAGGTTGATTGAATTTCTGATTCATCAGATCCTACAGTCTGAGAACCAGATAACAGAAGATTGATAAGCCCATCAATATTTGCTGATAATAGTAACGCTAATTTTTGATTAAAAGCTAAAGTAGCAATGTTATTTATAATTTCAGAAACAGAATCATCAACGACTGACATAGTAATAAGTAACTTAACAGGCTTACCATCTTCATTGAGATTACTAGTGGTACGGCTGATCGCCACCGCATTTTTTAAATTACCTTCTTTGCTATCATTTAACCAAACACCCTCGCCTAGGTAAGTTGGTTTATTATCTAATACATCAGCAATAAAACTTGCATTGACTGCATTTTGCTGTTTTAAACGTGATGCATTTAATGCTTGTAGTGTTGATAAACTATCCGCAGAGATATCCAATAACAATGCAGATTCATTTACAGTAAATTGACTATCTTCTGGACTTGTTTTGCCGGTTAAAATAGCTATTGCTTCGTCGGCCGATTGAATTTTTTTGATTCGTTCCTCTACCCCATCAGCGCCAAGCACATGAGTAAGTTGACGAAGTAATTCTAAATGCTCATCAGAGCTTGCTGCAATACCAATTGCAAGATAGGCCTTTTCACCATCATCCCCCCATTCAACACCATTAGGAAAACAAAATACTTGCACCCCTGTTTTTTTCACCAAATGACGAGTTTTAGTGGTGCCATGAGGAATAGCAAGGCCGATACCTAAATACGTCGCTGCTTGAGATTCTCGTTCAAGCATGCCATCAACATAACCATCTTCAACATATCCTGCTTGGGTTAATGCCGATGCAACTTTCTTTATTGCTTCTGTTTTATTTGTAGCTTGCTCATTTAAATGAATGTTTTCTTTAACTAAATGAAACATATAATAAATACCTCTGGGTTAAAATGTTGGGTCGACTAAAATGACTCAGCAAATATAAATCCTTGAATTAACATTATTGAATCGTTTCAGCAATAATGAATAAATTAATATTAATTATCAAATAAATTATTTCTATTGATCAATAATTTGTGATCTGGATCTTATTTTTTATTTAAAATTTAAACTGTTTTAGAGCCAATATAGCGTTTGGTGTCTATCAATATCTTAACGGCTTAAGCTACCTCGATAGATCAATCGCCTCGGAATTATTGTCGTACCTGATTGATAATTCTCGTTATGCAGATAGTTTAAAAACAGTTTTATTGTTACATTGGCAACTTCTTTGTGATCTTGTGAAAGCGATATGACTTTACATGGCAAAAAGTCTAATAACTCATTATCACCAAAGGTAGCAATCGTTAAAGCTTCGGGTAGATGTCCAAATTTTCTTAAAATTGCATCAATACTTCCTTGTAATAAAGAAAAAGAAGTCGTAAAAATGCCATTAGGCATTTCATGGTTTTCTAACCATTGACTAAAGGCAAAATCAGCATCTTGACGACTATAGTTATTTGCATATAAAAAATCAATTTGACTACAATTATTAAGTTGAATATCTTTAAAACCATCTAAACGAAGTTGACTAACCGATAAGTTGGGCAAAGCCCCAATATAAACTACCGAATCTTCTACAAAGTTATTAAATGCTTGAGCCAGTAATTTAGAATCTTGTTTATCGGCACCTACAATATTTCTAAATTTAGATATGGATAATATTCTATCAAGTGCAAATAATGGAATCTTTTCGTTTTGCCAGTCATCATAAAAAATATAATCCTGAACAGAAACGAATGATGATGAAATAATCAAAGCATCTACCCTGCGTTGCTGTAGATGTTTAACGCACTCTTTTTCGATTTGTGGATTGTCTTCGGAACACGCGAGTAATAATTGATACCCCTCTTTTCTTACTAGTTGTTCTAAATAATTGGCAATGCGGGTGTAACTATTGTTTTCTAAATCAGGAATAATAAAACCGATAGTACGGGTTTTACCAGCTCTAAGCCCTGCTGCTACGGCATTAGGTTGGTAATTATGCGCTTTTACCACCGACATGACTTTTTCAACTGTTTTGTCACTCACGCGGTACTTTTTGGCTTTTCCATTGATCACATAACTCGCTGTTGTTGTTGAGACACCAGCCAAAAGAGCGATTTGTTCTAATTTCATAACACCATCCCAACTAAATATAGTTAGTTATTTAACCTGAATCAAAATAATTTGTAAATATTGATTATCATGACTACTCAATAAGTTAGCTGTATTTTACGTTTTATACAAAAAGCCTAAAGATAAAAATGACTAATCAAAAAAATAGGATTTAGTTAGATCTTACCAAAAATGATAAGTTCATTAATCATTAGTAATAAATAGCAATATTTTGATCATGGACATTTTCAATTTTAACGGGGGTATCAAATATATCTTCTAAAATAGTCGAATTCATAATTTGTTGTGGGCTGCCTTGGTATATTAGCTCGCCATTTTTCATGGCTAAAATGTAATCTGAATATACAGATGCAAAGTTGATATCATGAATAACAATCACAATGGTTTTACCCAGTTCATCAGCAGCACGGCGTAATTGTTTCATCATAGTGACAGCATGTTTCATATCGAGATTATTGAGTGGTTCATCAAGTAATACATATTCAGTATCTTGGCAAAGTACCATGGCAACATAAGCACGTTGCCGTTGTCCACCAGATAATTCATCTAAAAAGCGCTCTTTATATTCAGTAAGATCTAAAAAATCAAGTGCACGATGAATATGGTTATAATCATCAGCATTTAAGCGCCCTTTGGTATAAGGGTAACGCCCAAACCCGACTAACTCAAAAACAGTTAATCTACTGGTAAAACGGTTTTCCTGTCTTAATACAGATAAATAGGTAGCAAGCTTATCACTTGGTGTATTAACTACATCCATATTTTGAATTTTGACTTGCCCTTCGTCAGCGAATAAAAGTCGACTGATAATCGATAGTAACGTCGATTTACCCGCTCCATTTGGACCAATAATGGCAGTGATCCCACCTTGTGAAATTGTCGCATTGACATTTTTTAGCACAGGTACTGTTTGATATTTTTTACTAATATTATCAATTTTTATCACTTCGAAACCTTTTTTAATAATAAGAAGATAAACAAAGAACCACCAATAAATTCAATGACAATGGATAATGCACCAACCATATTTAATACTCGCTCTAAGAACATTTGCCCACCAACAAGAAAAATAATACCTAATAAAAAAGCAGTAGGAAGTAAAAAACGATGTTGACTTGATCCACTAATACTATAAGCTAAATTAGCAATTAAAAGACCTAAAAAAGTAAACGGTCCAACTAATGCTGTTGATATCGATACCAAAACAGAGACTAGCAACAAAATAATAGTGATATTTTTTTGGTAATCGATACCTAAATTTATTGCATTATCACGCCCCAAAGCTAGCACATCAAATTTAAATCGCATTTGCCATAAAAATAGACCAATAATGGCGGCAATCATTAATGAAAAGATGATCAATACAGGCTCTGCGCGTGTAAATGTCGCAAAAATACGACTTTGTAATACAGCAAATTCAGACGGCGTCATTAAACGCTGTAATAGATTAGAAAAACTACGGAATAATGTACCTAAAATGATGCCGATTAATAACACCAAATGTAAGTTTTGTTTGAGCTTGGTAAACAAACCTCGATACAAAAATAGAGAAAATAAAATTAATAAAAGTGATTCAAATACAAATTTGCCAATAGTACCGATATAAGGAATGCCTTGTGTATCAATGCAAAAGATCACAACAGTTTGAATGAGCACAAACAGAGATTCAAATCCCATAATCGAAGGGGTTAAGATTCGATTGTTGGTAACCGTTTGAAAAAGTAATGTCGACGTCGCAGCCGAAAAAGCAACTAGGATCATAGTTAGCACAATCCATGTGCGATGGATCAAAATATAACTGATATTGCCCTTAAGACCAAAGGTCATAAAGCAAGTTACGCAAATTAGCGCCATAATAAACAATAAAAATACTCTTTTTTGGCATAAACAATGGCGTTTTTGATTAACTAACATGACGTTTTCGACTCAACAATATTAAAAAAATAATAGCGCCAACTACGCCAAGAATCACACTAACCGGAATCTCAAATGGATAGCGAATAACGCGCCCAATGATGTCGCAAATTAAAACTAATCCACTACCAAACAAACAGATCCATGGAATGGTTTTACGGACGTTATCACCAAATAATAAACTAACAATATTTGGTACAATCAATCCTAAAAATGGTAAAACACCCACCACTACAACCACAATACCACCAATTAATGCAATAACAATAAGTCCTGTCAACATAACAAGTCGATAATTAAGCCCCACATTAATGGAAAAATCTCGACCCAAACCAGCTACAGTAAATTGATCTGCACTCCAACAAGCGAGTAATGTCAACCCACCCACCAACCATAATAATTCGTAGCGACCTTGTAAAACTCCAGAAAAATCACCCGATTCCCAACCACCAAGTGATTGTAACAAATCAAAATACATGGCAAAAAAAGTTGTAATTGCGCTAATAACCGCTCCTAACATAATACCAATAAGTGGTACCATCAAAGCGGATTTAAAAATGACTTTTCGAGAAATTACCATAAAAATCATTGTACCAAGCATGGCAAATAAGCTGGCAACGACCATTTTAGTCATAACACTTGCGCCAGGCGCTAAAACCATCATCACTAATAAGCCAAGACTAGCCGATTGAGTAGTGCCAACCAACGAGGGTTCAACAAATCGATTTTGTGTTAACAGTTGCATAATTAAACCAGCAACACTCATAGCACTACCGGCTAGTAATAAAGCAGCAGTTCTAGGTACACGACTTACAAAAAAAATCTCGCGCATGTTACTATCAGACCATAGTTCCAATAGCGTCACATGCCCAGCGCCAATAAATAAACTTATTGCAGTCATTATCAATAAAATGAAAATGCCTGCAATAATATAAAAGGACTTAATCATGTTTTACATCAATTCGTTGATGTTTTTTGTAAAGCTTCACGAATTTGATCTATCAAACGGCTATAAGTTTGAATACCGCCTGCAATATACATAGATGATGAATCTAAATAGATAATATGTTGATTTTGCCATGCCGCTGTTTTTTGAATTAAGTCATTGCTTAGTACTTGTTGTGCAGATTGTGCTTCTTTATTACCAATTGCACTATCTCTATCTAACACAAACAACCACTGCGGATTAACACTTAAGATAAATTCAGAGGTCACCGCATTACCATGACGACCAGCTTCTTGGAAGGTGGTTGCAGGTTGAAAACCAAGTATATCAAACACAAAACCAAAACGAGATTTTGGACCATAAGCTGACATTTTACCGCCATTAACCATAATTACTAATGCACTTCCAGCAGTGCTTGTCTTTGGCTTTAATTGTTCAATTTTTTGATTAAAATCATTAATAAGCTTTTTAGCTTCATCTTGCTTATTAAAAATAGTGCCTAACTGCTCTGTTCGTTGAGTTAAACTACCTAAAAAGTCTTTTGGATCAATATCTAACGAAATTGTCGGTGCAATGTCATTCAATTTTTTATAGGCATCATTAGCACGACCACCAGCAATAATAACATCAGGCTCAATTGTGCTTAATACCTCATAATTTGGTTCAAATAAGGTTCCCGCATTAATATAGGTTTTATCACTATATTTAGATAAAAAATCAGGTAAATGCACATCAGATTGAGGAACAGCCGAGACAGGAATATTTAAAGCATCAATAATATCAAGTGTTGCAATATTAAAAACAACGACTTTTTTAGGATTTTCAGGTATATCGGTTTTGCCTTGAGCATGTTCAACGGTAATCGTTTTCGCTGGTGTTTGCTGTTCTTTTTTATTGTCACATCCAACCAAAACAAGTAATACGGTAAGTAAAACTAAAAATTTCACTTTGATATATGAATACATTATAACTCCTAATTATCAACCTGAATAAAAAACCACAAAACGATAATTATAATAATTATCATTTACATTATGATTGTAACCAAAAAACATGCAAGGTTCAATGCACTTTAAATGTTTAAAAATGTAATATGTAATAAAAGACAGGTTAAATAGTAATAGAATTATAATAAATATATTAAAAAGCTATCGATTCACTCGATAGCATCATTAATATTGATAGTTAAAAATCTTTATTGGGATCAAAGGATAAATCCTTAAGCTTGCGAGACAATGTATTTCGCCCCCAACCTAATAGATAAGCCGCTTCTTGTTTATGACCACGGGTAAAATTGAGTGCACTTTTTAATAAGATATATTCAACATCGTTTATTGCCTCAGTCAAAATACCGCTTTTACCCTCCGTGAGTGCTTGTTTTGCCCATTGTTCTAGCAATACTTTCCAATCGTTTTCTTGTTGAGCAAAGTGGTTTTCGTGCATGGTAATATTTTCATTTGTGACAATTGTTTTTGTCGTTGATAATTGCAACAGTTCTGGTGGCAAATCTTGAACTAAAACCTCTTGATTTGAGGACATCACTGTCACCCAGCGACAGGTATTTTCAAGCTGACGCACATTACCAGGCCAATTAAAGCGACATAAAACACTTAATGCTTCGGGACTCAATACTTTACCATCAACACCTAATTCTTTCGCTGTGGTATGTAAAAAATGTTCGGCAAGTTTTGGAATATCCTGCGCTCTATCTCGTAAAGGTGGAAGCACTATACGAATCACATTTAAACGATGAAATAAATCATCTCTAAATTTGCCTTCTTTTACTCTTGTTTCTAAATTTTGATGTGTGGCAGCAATAATACGCACATCAACTTTGACGGGTGAATAACCACCAATACGATAAAACTGCCCATCGGCAAGCACTCTTAATAATCTGGTTTGTACATCAAGTGGCATATCACCGATTTCATCTAAGAATAACGTTCCACCGTTAGCTTGTTCAAAACGTCCATGACGAATTTGAGCCGCACCAGTAAATGCGCCTTTTTCATGCCCAAAAAGCTCAGATTCAATGAGATCTTTAGGGATTGCCGCCATATTTAACGCAATAAAAGGTGATTGGGAACGAGGACTATGAGTATGTAATGCTTTAGCAACCAACTCTTTCCCCGTACCTGATTCACCATTAATTAATACGCTAATAGATGATTTAGATAATCGACCAATAATACGAAACACGTCTTGCATTGAAGGTGCCTCACCAATAATGCCAGTTGATGCTTTCGTGGTTGTATTATTGCTGGTTTTGTTATTTTGAGTTTGTAAAATAGCTCGTTCTATAAGCTGAATAACTTCGTCAACATCAAAGGGCTTCGGGATATAATCATAAGCCCCTTTTTGATAAGCATTTACTGCCGCATCAAGATCAGAATGCGCGGTCATAATAATTACTGGTAAATTTGGCATTTGCTCTTTTACGTGATGTAGCAATGTAAAACCATCAAGCCCCGGCATTTTAATATCAGAAATCAATACAGCTGGTTTTTGCACATGTGCATCTAATGCATCAATAACCTCTTGACCACTGGTAAAACTGACACAGTTGAAATGAGCATTCGTTAATGCTTTTTCAAGTACCCACCGAATAGAACTATCATCATCAACAATCCAAACATTCATTTTAATTTACCTCACGGCCTAATTGGCAAATAAACAGAAAACGCCGTATGCCCAGGCCAACTATTAAATTCAATTTTACCGTGATGTTGATCAACAATATTATGTGCAATCGAAAGTCCAATACCTGTCCCTCCTTCATAGCCACTAACCATAGGGTAAAACAAGGTATCTTGTATATGAACAGGCACACCTGGTCCAGTATCTTCAATATCAATACGAGCACAAAGCCGATAACGCTGGCCATGTAAAGTAACCTGAAAAGCCGTTCTTGTTCTAATGGTAATTGTGCCAGCTTTAGAACCAATAGCCTGTAAAGCATTACGCACAATATTCAAAATTACCTGCTCTATTTGTTCAGAATCATGAATAAAATCAGGTAAGCTTGGATCATAATCACGCAGAATTTCAATATTGATTGGTTTTTCCAAACACAGCAAAGCATAGATTCGTTCTATTGCTTGATGAATATTTTGTTCTTTTTGGTGTAATCGCTGTTGTGGACCTAACAACCTATCAACAAGATTTCTTAGTCTATCGGCTTGTTCAATAATAATTTTGGTGTAATCTTGCAATTCATTTTTTGGTAATTCTCGTGATAATAATTGAGCCGCACCTCGAAGTCCGCCTAGTGGATTTTTAATTTCATGAGCAAGTCCTCGAACTAATTCACGTGCAGCGCTCTGTTGAGCTTGTTGCAATTGTTCTTGACTAAGGCGTTTATGATTATTTAACGGTACCATTTCAATCAAAATCCGACCATTACCTAATAGTTGAGCTGTCAGCGATAAAATATGTAACTCATTATTAATAACTAAATTGACTTCATTATCGGTAAAACCTTGATTTTGTGCCAATGCACTGAGCATTAAATCAATATCTAAAGAAAAATAACCCAACAAATCAGGAAGATAACTGTCTAATAATTTTTTAGAACTTTGCGCTAATAACTGCTGTGCAGCAGTATTGGCATAAAGAATGTTGAGTTTTGTATCAAGTAATAAAATACTTGTAATTATAGCATCGAGAACAAGATTAGCATCAGATTCATTTTCAAATGTCATCGTTGGTTTTCCGTCCTGATTAGAAACCACCGCAAGTTAACGGTGGTTTAATGGTTTAAATTATTATAAATTAACTTATAGACTATAGTACATTTCAAACTCAACTGGGTGTGGCGTCATACGTACACGATCAACATCTTGACGTTTTAAATCAATATATGCATCAATTGTATCATTAGTAAAGACATTCCCACGTGTTAAGAATTCACGATCGGCATCTAATGCATTAAGTGCCTCTTCAAGCGAACCTGCGACTTGAGGAATTAATTTAGATTCCTCTGGTGGTAAATCGTATAAGTTTTTATCCATCGCATCGCCAGGGTGAATTTTATTAATAATACCATCTAAACCAGCCATTAACTGCGCAGCAAATGATAAGTATGGGTTACCGGCTGGATCTGGGAAGCGAACCTCAATACGACGTGCTTTAGGGCTAGTCACAACAGGAATACGAATTGACGCAGAACGGTTACGTGCAGAATACGCAAGCATAACTGGCGCTTCATAGCCCGGTACTAGGCGTTTATAAGAGTTAGTTGCTGGGTTAGTAAATGCATTGATGGCTTTTGCATGTTTGATAATACCGCCAATATAGAATAGTGCCATTTCTGAAAGACCCGCGTATTTATCTCCTGCGAATAAATTTACGCCATTTTTTGCTAATGATTGGTGACAGTGCATACCTGAACCATTATCACCAAATATTGGTTTTGGCATAAACGTCGCTGTTTTACCGTAAGCATGTGCCACATTTTGTACAACATATTTATAGATTTGTACTTCATCAGCTTTTTTAGTTAGCGTATTAAAGCGACAAGCAATTTCGTTTTGACCCGCAGTTGCCACTTCATGATGGTGAGCTTCAACCACTAAGCCAAGCTGCTCCATAATTAAACACATTTCAGAACGGATATCTTGCGATGAATCAACGGGAGGAAGTGGGAAATATCCTCCTTTTACGCCTGGGCGATGCCCTTTATTGCCTTCTTCATATTTTGTACCAGAATTCCATGCCGCTTCAATATCATCAATATGCACAAAACTACCAGACATTGGCGAGCCAAAACGGACATCATCAAATAAAAAGAATTCTGGTTCAGGTCCAAAAATAACAGTATCAGCAATACCTGATGATTTTAGATACTCTTCGGCACGTTTAGCGATTGAACGTGGATCACGATCATAACCTTGCAACGTTGCTGGCTCTAAAACATCACAACGGATATTTAATGTTACATCTTCAAAAAACGGATCGATAACAGCACTTGATGTATCAGGCATTAACACCATATCTGATTCATTAATACCTTTCCAACCTGCAATTGATGAACCATCAAACATCTTACCATCTTCAAAAAAATCGACATCAATTTGACTAACAGGAATTGTAACGTGTTGTTCTTTACCTTTTGTATCAGTAAAACGTAAATCAACAAACTTAACATCATTTTCTTTAATTAGTGTTAAAACTTTTATTGTAGACATTTATATTCTCCATTAAGAACAAATAATTTAATTATTCTGTATAAAAAGCAATTTTTAAAGATAATTGGCTATATTCATTTATATAAAATAAATTGCATGCAAATATGATGCCAATTTTCCAACGATACATTTATGAAGCAAACGTTAAAAATAGTAACATGGATCCCAATATTGCACCATAATAGTTAGATAAGCACCAACTTGATGCACCAAAATCATTCATGATACTTTCACTGCTGTTTAACTGTTTAAATCCACAATATTTACACTTGAATCAATGATACATTACCATGCTGTCGCAGCAATCATCTATATCACTATCAGCAATCACACACGAAACAGAAAAAATAATAAAAATAGTAAGATAAGCACTTCAAATTGCATTAAAAATTTGCCTTATATCAGACATGTTTTATAATCTTTTAAAATAAAACAATTTACTATAAATCAATTTTTCAATTATTGGCACTATATTTCATCACGCAATATCGCTATAATCTCTCCTTATATTGAAAAAACTAGGTAATTATACAAGTATGGACTTTATCACTCTCGAAATGCTGCCTTTTATAAAAAATCATCTTTTACTTTCTGTAGGTTGGGTTGTGTTGTTTGTTGCAATTATTGTACTAACCATCAAAAGTAAACTATCTAAGGTTAAAATTATCAATAATGCTCAAGCAATCCATATGATTAATAAGCAAGGAGCTGTTATTGTTGACATTCGTTCTGCAGATAGCTTTAAAAAAGGACATATCACTGATTCTCACAATATTTTACCTATCGATATTAAAAATGCGAGCGCAAAAACAATTGAAAAATTTAAAGAAAACATCGTTATTTTGATTGATGAAAATGGTTTATCATCAGCAAGTATAGGTGAAATACTTGTTAAACAAGGTTTTTTAAATGTCTTTACATTAAAAGACGGTATTGCTGGATGGAACGGTGAAAATTTACCATTGGTTAGAAAATAATATTATTTAAAAATAAGGTTTTATCATGACAGAACAAAACAATACACAACAATCCGAAACACAGTTTGCTATTCAACGTATTTATACCAAAGATGTTTCATTCGAAACTAACAATGTTCCTGAAATTTTTACCAAACAATGGCAACCTGAGTTAAATCTTGAATTAAATTCATCTTCACAAGTATTGAGTGAAAATGTATACGAAGTTGCGCTTCGTGTCACAGTGACAGTAAAACAGCAAGACGAAGTTGCATATATTTGTGAAGTGACTCAAGCTGGTATTTTCTCACTTATTGGATTCGACGAAGGTCAAATTCAACATTGTGTTGGCGCTTATTGCCCAAACATTTTATTCCCTTACGCGCGTGAAGTTATTTCGAGTTTAGTCAATAAAGGGACATTCCCGCAAGTAAATTTAGAGCCGGTAAATTTTGAAGCGTTATTCATTAATTATCTTCAACAACAACAGCAAGCTGAACCAACAGAAACATTGCAATAATTATTGTCTTTTAGTGAATTAACAATACATTTATTGGATTATTATGAAAAAAAATGCTGCAGTAACAGTAATTGGCGCTGGATCTTATGGAACCTCTTTAGCTATTCTACTGGCACGAAATGGTTACTCAACTTTATTGTGGGGACATAACCCAGATAAAATGACCATTTTGCAGCATGATAGGCAAAATAAGCAATTTTTGCCAGATATTCATTTCCCAGATCGATTACAGATTGAAAGTGATTTAAAAACAGCAGTTTCAGCCTCACCCATTTTACTTATTGTGGTACCTAGTCATGCTTTTGCAAGCATTCTAATTCAAATCAAACCATTTTTACGCCAAGATACAAAAATTGTTTGGGCGACAAAAGGACTTGAAGTGGATACAGGTCGATTACTACAGGATGTAGCGAAGGAAATTCTAGGCGATAAAATTCCACTAGCGGTTATCTCTGGCCCAACATTTGCCAAAGAAGTCGCTTCCGGATTACCTACAGCGGTAACTGTGGCATCAACAGATGAACATTTTTTAAATCAACTACAAACATTATTCCATTGCAGTAAAAGCTTCCGAGTTTATAGCAGTAAAGATTTTATTGGTGTGCAACTTGGTGGTGCAATCAAAAATGTGATCGCCATTGGTGCTGGATTATCTGATGGTCTTGGATTTGGAGCCAATGCAAGAACAGCATTAATTACACGTGGACTTGCCGAAATGATGCGATTAGGAGCAGTATTAGGCGCAGATCCGGCTACCTTTATGGGAATGGCTGGACTAGGCGATCTGGTTTTAACCTGCACCGATGATCAATCTCGTAATCGTCGGTTTGGCATGTTACTTGGACAAAACAAATCAATTCAAGAAGCGCAAGAAGCCATAGCTCAAGTTGTTGAGGGTTGTAAAAATACAAAAGAAGTTTGGTTACTCGCCCAAAAATATCATGTTGATATGCCAATCACTGAACAAATTTATCAAATCCTTTATGAGCATAAAGATCCGAAACAAGCAGCGATGGCATTACTCGGACGTTCACAAAAAGCAGAACTAAAAAGCTAGTTTTATACTAAAACACCTAGTTACCTGAAACTTTTTGACAAAAAATCACCATAATTCTAACAAATAATTACTATAAATACGTGCCTATTCCTTTTTCTTTGGCTTTAAGATAGATATCGTAACCAATATACACATCTAATACTGCGGTTCCAACCGTTTTAAACAACGTAATTTGTTGATCATTTTGACGACATTGAGTTGGATCTAGCACTAAATCTCCTAACTCTAAAAAGTCATCTTTCGATACTAATTTTTGTTTAATTGGATCAATAATATCACCGGCTTCAGCAAACACCCCTTCTTTGGTATCAACCACTCGAATATTAGCTTTCTCAATAATGTTCTTTGGAATTTCGTGCATCTCTGGTGTATAAGCACCTACACCATTAATATGTGTACCGGGTTTTACTTTATCGCCATTAAACGTCGAAACTTTTGATGTTGTCACCGAAGTAATGATATCGGCTTGGCTAATGTCTTCATCCAAATTCTGTGAAAAATAAAAATTAGTCGAAAAATGAGCAAAACGGTGTTTCATGTCATCAGTAAACTTTTTTGCTTTTTGGATATCAATATCAAAAATAGCTACATCATTAAGTGAGCGGACAGTTAACATTGCTTCTAATTGGGATATCGCTTGCCCGCCAGTACCGATCAACACAGCTCGACTGGCATCTTTACGAGCCAACAAATCAGTTGCCGCACCTTGAACGGCACCTGTACGAAGCTGAGTGACAAAGGTACCATCTAATATGGCACAAACTTCACCTGTTTGTGGATCTAACATTAAAACTTGAGCGGGAACTGATGGTTTGCCCAATTTTGGGTTGTCAGGAAATACGGAGACAATTTTGATACCCACAATATCGCTACCTTTAATATGTGCGGGCATAAATAAGCATTGTCCTTTTTGCATATCAAAATTGATTCGTAATGGTACATCACTGTTTCCTTGGGTATAGATTTTCAACGCTTGTTTATCCGCTGCTATCGCTTCTTTCATGGTATAAAATTTTTCAATATCTTTGTGCGTTAAAATGAGCATGCTTGTTCCTTATTAGTTTTTCATATTTATTTTACACTTTAGTATCTATTATCTATTTTTTAAATCAAGAATCATTGTTAATTAAAAATTAACTATCTATTTTATATAATAAAATTATCACATCTTGTATATTCTTTGCATTTTCACTATCATTACATGGTGCAATTTTGCACGATAATTGAGAAATCAGATGCTATTTACAATATTAAAATTTTGTTTAAAGATTTTATTCCATGTCAAAATTAACGGTAATTTAGACAATTTAAAACAAAACAGACTTCTTATTACACCTAACCATGTATCTTTTCTTGATGGTATTTTAATCGGTGTCTTTTTGCCAATAAGGCCTGTCTTTGCTATTTATGCGGGTTATATTAACCATTGGTTAGTCCGTTTAGCAAAGCGTTACGTTGATTTTGTGCCTATGGATCCATTGAGCCCAATGGCAATCAAGCGATTAGTGCGCGAAGTTGAAAAAGGTCGTCCAATAGTCATATTCCCTGAGGGAAGAATTACTGTAACTGGCTCATTAATGAAAATTTATGATGGTGCTGCTTTTGTTGCAGCCCGTTCTCAAGCAACAATTGTACCCGTCTGGATTGAAGGAGCTGAATTTACTTTAACCAGTCGTTTAAAAGGATTATTTAAACGTCGTTTATTTCCTAAAATAACCATTCATGTGCTTGAGCCGACATCTATAGCTATGCCTGATGCGCCTAAAGCTAGTGAAAGACGTTATATTGCAGGCGAAAAACTTCATCAAATTATGATGAATGCACGTATGGCAAGTCGCCCCAAATTAACGCTATTTGAAGCTTTGCTTGAAGCGCAAGTGCGCTATGGTGTCAAATCGCGAATGGTCCAAGACCCAACAACTCATGAAGCATCTTATCGTAATTTATTAAAACAAATCATTGGTGTTAGCTGTATTGTTGCTAAAATTACTCAGAAAAAAGAACGTGTTGGCGTCTTATTACCTAATGCAACCATTACCGTTGCGACAATTTTTGGTTTATCGGTTAAAAACCGAATTCCGGCTATGCTCAATTATACTGCTGGTACCAAAGGGCTGACTTGTGCAATTGCAGCTGCTGAAATTAAAACTATCATTACTTCACGCAAATTTATTCAAAAAGGGAAACTTGATCATCTCCTTGAACAAATAAAAGATGTAAAATGGTATTTCCTTGAAGATCTACGTAACAGTTTGACTCTTACAGATAAACTTTATGTTGCTGTTCATCAATATATCCCTCGTTTGGTTAAACGCTCTCAATCAAGTGATGACGAAGCTCTCGTGTTGTTTACGTCGGGTTCAGAAGGTAATCCTAAAGGTGTTGCCCATAGTCATGGTAGCTTGCTTGCTAATGTTGAACAAATTCGAACCGTCATTGATCCAACGCCTGCTGATCGCTTTATGTCCGCACTACCGTTATTCCATGCTTTTGGTATTACTGCTGGATTGTTTTTACCGCTCTTTTCTGGTAGCCGCACATTTTTATATCCAAATCCATTACATTATCGTATGGTGCCCGAAATAATTTATGATCAAAATTGCACTGTCTTATTTGGTACGCCGACTTTCTTAGCAAACTATGCTCGTTACGCACATCCATATGATTTTATGCGTTTACGCTATGTTGTTGCTGGGGCAGAAAAATTATCAGACACAGTACGCGAGCAATGGAAAGATAAATATGGTATCCGTATTTTAGAAGGCTATGGTGTTACTGAGTGTGCACCTGTTGTGGCACTTAATGTCCCAATGGCGTTTAAAGCCGGTACAGTAGGTCGATTATTGCCAGGCATGACATCAAGATTAATTCCTGTTCCAGGTATTAGCGATGGCGGTCAATTGCAAGTTAAAGGCCCTAATGTCATGAAAGGCTATTTACGTGTTGAAAATCCAGGCAAACTTGAAGAACCAATTGCAATCGATGAACATGGGCAATCCGAAAAAGGTTGGTATGACACTGGCGATATCGTTGCTATTGATAACGAAGGCTTTGTCACCATTAAAGGACGCTTAAAAAGATTTGCTAAAATTGCAGGAGAAATGGTTTCATTAGAAAGTGTTGAAGCCTTGGCAAAAAAACTCGACACTGATGCCATGCACGGCGCAACAGTTAAAGCCGATGCAGCAAAAGGAGAAGCTATTGTTCTATTTACTACTTCGACAAAATTAAATCGAGAGCAACTTAACCAAGTGTCTCAAGAACTTGGTATTCCTGCATTAGCTATTCCTCGTGATATACGTGTAGTGAAAGAATTACCACTACTTGGTACAGGTAAAATCGACTTTATTACACTACGAAAAATGGCTGACGAATAAATAAAAGGATGCCACATGAATAGATATTCTCTTTTAAGCAAAGGCATGGTCGCAACCATGCTGGCGCAGTTTTTTTCAGCATTTGCCGATAACGCCATCTTTTTTGCTATCCTTGCTTTCATCAAAAATCTACATTATCCAGCTTGGAGCCAATCAGTATTACAAATTAGTTTTGTGCTACCATTCATCATTCTTTCCCCTTTTGTTGGTCAATTTGCTGACAGCATGTCAAAAGGCAAGGCGATGATGATTTCAAATAGTATAAAATTACTCGGTGCTGGTTGTATCTGTTTAAACATTAGTCCTTTTGCTGGATATTTTTTAGTTGGGGTAGGTGCAGCAGCATACTCTCCAGCTAAATATGGTATTCTAGGTGAACTTACCTCGGGCGATAATTTGGTTAAAGCAAATGGTTTAATTGAAGCATCGACCATTGCGGCAATTTTACTTGGTTCGCTAGCGGGAGGTCATATTGCCGATCTTAATGTAAGCATATCTATACTGATTTGTGTATTAATGTATGGGCTAGCGATTATTGCTAACCTTTTTATTCCTAAATTACCTGCCGCACGACAAAATATTCCATGGCAATTTGTGGGTATAGCAAAAGATTTTGCGAACACAATTAAAATCATCTTCACCGATAAACATGTCTTATTCACATTATTAGGTACTAGCTTGTTTTGGGGAGCGGGTATTACTTTACGCTTTTTGTTAATTAGTTGGGTTCCTGCTATTTTAAACATACACGACAATGCAACACCTACAAATTTAAACGCGATTGTCGCT
Organism: Gilliamella sp. App6-5; assembly: GCF_001690525.1. Taxonomy (GTDB): domain Bacteria; phylum Pseudomonadota; class Gammaproteobacteria; order Enterobacterales; family Orbaceae; genus Gilliamella; species Gilliamella apicola_H. The sequence goes on from NZ_LZGT01000019.1 coordinate 63,581, forward strand.
ATCGGTATTGTTATTGGAGCCGGACTGGCAAGTACATTTATTTCAATCAACAACACGTTACGTTGCATTCCAGCAGGGATAATGATGGGCATAGCAGTAATCGCCTTCACATTGCAAAGCAATATCATTTCATCTTATATTTTACTTATTATTATTGGGGCATTAGGTGGCTTCTTTTTGGTACCATTGAATGCTTTTATTCAAAAAATAGGTAAAAATTTAGTCGGTGCTGGCAGTGTCATTTCGGTACAAAACTTAAGCGAATATACGGCAATGATGCTAATGCTAGGACTTTATACATTAGCTGTTTACCTGAATTTATCAGTTATTACTATCGGTGTTGGCTTTGGTAGTTTATTTGCTATAGTGATATTTTTGTTATGGCTAGGATTAAGAAAAAATGCAACAAATTAATCTATCAACTATGTTAACTGAAAGCCGCAATCCTAACAGCGAAGAAATTGATAGCTATTCAACGCTAGAAATGTTACAAATCATCAATCGTGAAGATCAAAAAGTCGCATTGGCAGTGGAAAAAGAATTATCCAATATCGCAAAAGCTGTTGATGCAATTAGTTTGGCATTTTCAAATCAAGGTAGGCTAATCTATATAGGGGCAGGAACCTCTGGTCGTCTAGGTATTTTAGATGCAAGTGAGTGCCCACCTACTTATGGCACGCCAACTGAACAAGTCATTGGCTTAATTGCTGGGGGACAGCCTGCTATTTTTAAGGCGGTTGAAAACGCCGAAGATAACCCTGAATTGGCTGTTCATGACCTGAAAAACATCAATTTTAGCTCAAACGACATTTTAGTTGGCATTGCTGCTAGTGGGCGCACACCTTATGTAATAGGTGGTATGCAATATGCTAAATCAATCGAAGCAACGGTGATAAGCTTATGCTGTAATCCCAAAGCCCCAATGATTAATTTAGCCGATATCGCCATTACACCAATTGTTGGTGCAGAAGTAATTACTGGCTCATCAAGAATGAAGGCTGGTACGGCACAAAAATTAGTTCTCAACATGTTAACCACAGCCAGCATGATCAAAATAGGCAAAGTCTATAGTAATTTGATGGTTGACGTAGAAGCTACCAACGCCAAACTTATTGAACGACAAATATCCATTGTTATGCAAGCCACCGATTGCAGTCGAGAAAAAGCCATTGTCACATTAACCGAGAGTAACAGGCATTGTAAAACCGCTATTTTGATGATCCTTTCAGGTCTAAATGCAGAGCAAGCTAGAAATAAACTAAAAAAAGAACATGGCTTTATTCGTCAAGCACTACGACATAAATCATAGTTTGATAAACAATAGAAAATTTAAGTTTTTTATCAAAATGTGATAAACACGCCATTTTAAACTTATTTTAAGGTGTAAAATAACCAGATATTTTTATTTTATATACTTTTATATTATGCAATTAATATAAAAATTAGGAGGTAGTTGTTATGGTTGGAATTATCCTAGCAACTCATGGTGAGTTTGCAGAAGGTATTTTACAATCAGGATCGATGATATTTGGAGAACAAGAAAATGTTAAAGCTGTTACCTTGCATCCAAGTGATAGTCCTGAAAATTTAAAAGAACGAATGCTTGAATCAATAGCAACATTTGATAATCCAGAAGAAGTGCTTTTTTTAGTAGATTTATGGGGGGGCACCCCATTTAATCAGGCTAACAATTTATGTGGAGAACATAGTAATTGGGCTATTGTTGCTGGTTTAAACTTACCCATGCTAATTGAAGCCTATACTTCTCGTTTTTCAATGGAAACTGCGAAAGAAATTGCAAGAGCAATTATTGAGCCAGGCAAAGAAGGAATCCGAGCAAATGTCGAAATACCAACAGAATCCTTAGCTAATGCTAAAACTGCAAATAGCATCCCAGAAGGAACAGAGCTTGGTAATGGTAAAATGAAAATTGTATTAGCCCGTGTCGATTCTCGACTATTACATGGTCAAGTTGCAACAGCATGGACAAAATCAACCAACCCCAACCGAATTATTGTTGTTTCAGATTCAGTTGCAAAAGATGAATTAAGAAAAAAACTCATCCAAGAAGCAGCACCTCCTGGTGTAAAAGCAAATGTGGTTCCCATCAAAAAAATTATTGAGGTATCTCGTGACCCACGTTTTGGTAATACTAAAGCGTTACTTCTATTTGAAAACCCACAAGATGTACTGCGAACTATAGATGGTGGTGTCGATATCGATGTCCTTAATATTGGTTCAATGGCGCATTCCGTTGGCAAAGTCATGGTTAATAAAGTATTATCAATGAATGCCGATGATGTTGAGACTTTTGAAAAATTGAAAGCTAAAAACGTAAAATTTGATGTTCGCAAAGTACCTAACGATTCTAACAGCAATATGGACGAATTATTGAAAAAAGCGCAAGAAGAATTAGCGCAGCAAAAGAATTAGTGTATTTAAGGGGATATATTATGACATTATCAATTATTGCCATCATTTTAGTAATAATTATTGCCTTTTTAGCAGGGATAGAGGGTATTTTAGATCAGTTTCAATTTCACCAACCTTTAGTGGCTTGTTCTTTGATTGGACTTGTCACCGGTAATTTAGAAGCAGGAGTTGTATTGGGTGGCTCGTTGCAAATGATTGCTTTAGGTTGGGCCAATATCGGCGCTGCAGTTGCACCTGATGCGGCACTGGCAGCTGTTGCATCGTCCATTATTTTAGTATTAGGCGGACAAGGTATAGCTGGTGTATCGACAGCTATAGCGGTTGCTATTCCACTTGCTGTTGCTGGATTATTCTTAACCATGATTGTTCGAACCATTGCGGTTCCTTTAGTCCATATGATGGATGTTGCAGCAGAAGAAGGTAATATTCGAAAAATTGAATGGCTACAAATTTTAGGTATCTGTTTACAAGGCTTAAGAATCGCAATTCTAGCAGCAGCATTACTCTTTATTCCTGCTGAAGTCGTCAAAGGCGCACTAGAAGCAATGCCTGAATGGCTAACAACTGGTATGGCGATCGGTGGTGGTATGGTCGTTGCTGTAGGTTATGCTATGGTGATTAATATGATGGCAAACCGCGAAGTATGGCCATTTTTCATTATTGGTTTTGTGGTAGCGGCCATATCACAACTTACGCTAATTGCACTTGGTGCATTAGGTATTGCATTAGCATTGATTTATCTCAATCTTTCTGAACGCGGCAATTCATCAAATGGTGGCAGTAAAGGTGACCCACTTGATGACATTTTAAATGATTACTAGAAACTTGGAGAAAAAAATGACTGATAGAATTCAATTAAGTAAAAAAGATCGTTTAGCCGTTGCTTGGCGCTCAACCTTTCTCCAAGGTTCTTGGAACTATGAACGTATGCAAAATGGCGGTTGGGTTTATGCAATGATCCCTGCTATAAAGAAATTATATTCTGCTAAAGAAGCTCGTTCCGCTGCCCTCAAACGTCACTTAGAATTCTTTAATACTCACCCATATTTAGCTTCACCCGTACTTGGCGTTACACTTGCTTTAGAAGAAGAACGAGCAAATGGCGCCGCAGTCGATGATGTTGCCATTCAAGGGGTAAAAGTCGGTATGATGGGGCCATTGGCTGGTGTGGGCGATCCTGTATTTTGGTTTACTGTGCGCCCAATGCTAGGTGCGCTTGGTGCTTCACTTGCGCTTAGTGGCAATATTATGGGACCTATTTTATTCTTTTTATTATGGAATATTATTCGTTGGGGATTTATGTGGTATACCCAAGAATTTGGTTATCGTACTGGTTCTAAAATTACCGATAATTTATCGGGCGGTTTACTACAAAAAATCACCAAAGGTGCTTCTATTTTAGGAATGTTTGTCCTTGCAGCGCTAGTGCAACGGTGGGTATCAATAAAATTCCAACCTGTCGTATCTACTGTCAAACTAGACAATGGTGCATTTATTGATTGGAATAACTTACCAATAGGTGCTGAAGGTATTCAAAAAGCACTCATTGATATGCAAAGTGGGCTATCACTCACTCGAGAAAAAGTCACTACTTTACAAAATAACTTAGATCAATTGATACCAGGGCTAATGCCACTATTATTAACATTTTTCTGTATGTGGTTATTACGTAAAAAAGTATCACCAATTTTAATTATTGTTGGTTTATTTATAGTAGGTATTGTCGGACATGTCATTGGTCTTTTATAATTTCAAACGTTAAGTAAAATATAATAAAAGCATAATTTATAAGTTAAATTATGCTTTTATTATTAATAATTTTTACAAAAACAGTTGGCAATTTTATGGTTTATCAAATCATAAAAAACAATTATATTAGCCCTATTTTTTAATATGGAAATCACACAAATGGTCCAATCATTAAACACAAAAATAGACCTAACTGTTAAAGCCACATTTTTTACCGCTTTTACCGAGTATGGACAAATTATGATTGGCGACAAAGCATTCGAGTTTTATCATCAACATGATCCTCGCAAATATATCCAAATTCCATGGGATGAGGTCGATTATGTGATAGCATCTGTACTATTTAGTGGTAGATGGATACCGCGTTATTCAATCCAAACTAAAAGAAATGGTACTTTTACCTTTGCATCTAAAGAACCTAAAAAAACGTTAAAAGCGATTCAGGGTTACGTTGACAGGCAAAAAATGGTCAGATCACTAGGCTTCTTTGACGTATTAAAACGCGCTTTTTTGCCAAAAAAGAATAAAAATTAGTATTACCACACAATCATAATGATGAATAAATTAAGTATCAAATTAAACCACCTGTTTTATAATATCTGTTGGTTTACACTTAAATTAAATAAATCATAGCCAGTATTATTTTTATCCATTCTTTTCTAATTTAGCTTAAAGCAAACAATATTACATCGCATCGCTAACAAACAGCCATTGCACTTTTTACTAGAAAGAGTATAATTCTGGGGCTTTGATTTTGTCCATGTTGGACAGAAAAAAGATTATTTTTTAATTTAAGAGGATGTTATGGTAACTATTCGTTTAGCTCGTGGTGGCTCTAAAAAGCGCCCTTTTTATCAAGTAGTTGTCACTGATAGCCGTAACCCACGTGATGGTCGTTTTATTGAGCGCGTTGGCTTTTTTAATCCAATTGCACAAGGTAAAGCAGAAGAATTACGTTTAGATCTTGATCGCGTAAATCATTGGGTTGGTTTAGGTGCAACTGTTTCTGATCGTGTTAATGCACTAATCAAACAAGCACAAAAAGCTGCTTAATTTAGTTATTAATAGTCACTGTAATGATGAATACTGAGAATCTCATCGTTGTTGGTAAACTTGGTTCAAGCTACGGCATTCGCGGGTGGCTCAGGATTTTTTCGTTTACAGAATTCCCAGATAGCATTTTTGATTACACGCCCTGGTATATCCAACATGCTGGACAATGGCAAGAAGTAATCGTAGAAAGCTTTAAACCACATAATCATGATATGATTGTGAAGCTCAAAGGTATTGATGATCGTGATCAAGCAATAGCATTAACCAATATTGAAGTATTTGTTGATGCAGAAAAATTACCAGCGCTTAGCAATGGTGATTTTTATTGGAAAGATCTGATTGGCTGCCGAGTCAAAACAATTAACGGTTATGATTTAGGTCAGGTAACTGATTTGATGGAAACCGGTTCTAACGATGTATTAGTGGTAAAAGCAAATCTAAAAGATGCATTTGGTGCAACAGAACGTTTAATCCCTTTTGTTGATGATCAATTTATAAAACAAGTTGATTTAACATCAAAAATGATTGTGGTCGATTGGGATCCTGCTTTTTAATTGGTAAGGTAACACTATGTGGATTGGCATAATTAGCCTTTTTCCCGAAATGTTTCAAGCTATTACCTGTTATGGCGTAACTGGTCGAGCCGTTAAAAATGGGCTGTTAACAGTAGAATATTGGAACCCGCGCGATTTTGCGCATGATAAGCATAAAACTGTTGATGATAGGCCTTACGGTGGTGGTCCTGGCATGTTAATGATGGTACAACCACTTAAAGATGCGATTCATGCAGCAAAAGCAGTTGCTGGTAACGATACAAAAGTGATCTATCTTTCCCCACAAGGGCGCAAATTAAATCAACAAGGTGTTTGCGAGTTGTCACAAAAGCAAAAATTAATTTTGATTTGTGGACGATACGAAGGTATAGATGAACGCGTTATCCAAACTGAAATTGATGAAGAATGGTCAATTGGTGATTACGTATTAAGTGGTGGTGAATTACCAGCGATGACTATGATTGATGCACTAGCAAGGTTTATTCCTGGCGTGCTAAATCACCAATCATCGGCAGAAGAAGACTCTTTTGCTAATGGTTTACTTGACTGTCCACACTATACTCGGCCTGAGGTGTTAGATGGAATGGCGGTGCCTGATGTATTAATGTCTGGTCACCATGAAGCGATTCGTCGCTGGCGATTAAAACAATCACTAGGGCGAACTTGGTTAAGAAGAGAAGATCTTCTTGCAAATCTAGCTCTGACTGATGAAGAGCAATGTTTACTCGCTGAATTTAAACGTGAATACAGTGACAAACAAGGCAATTAATATTTCAGTATAACTAGTAAGAGATAATATTATGAAAAATGCAATTATTCAGCAATTAGAACAAGAACAAATGAAGAAAGACATCCCGTCTTTTCGCCCTGGTGACACGGTTGAAGTAAAAGTATGGGTTGTTGAAGGTAATAAAAAACGTCTTCAAGCTTATGAAGGTGTTGTCATTGGAATTCGTAATCGTGGTTTACACTCTGCATTTACTGTACGTAAAATTTCCAATGGCGAAGGTGTAGAACGAGTATTCCAAACTCACTCACCAATTGTTGATTCAATTACTGTGAAACGTCGTGGTCAAGTACGTCAAGCTAAACTTTACTACTTACGCGAACTTCGTGGTAAAGCGGCTCGTATCAAAGAGCGCCTTAACTAATTTTTATTGATTATCAATAAAAATATCAGATTAAGATGGTCACCTTTGTGGTGACCGTTTTTATATATGAAAAATATAATTTTAATCCAACAATAATGGTTAGCAAAATTAAAGCAAATTTTTTAATAATGTAAAAGGTGGTGCAATGGTTGAGTATATTTTTGCAATTTTGTCTACAACAGTAAAATTGTTTGCATTAATGACACCGCCTGCGGTTTTAAGTGCATTTTTAAGTGGCACAAAACAATATGATGAACAACTTAGGCGCAAAATAGCCCTAAAAACATCATGTGCGGTATTTATCATCGGTATCATTCTATTCTTTTTCGGCAATACCATGTTTAGTGTTTTTGGTTTTACCCTTGATGCATTTCGAATTGGTTCGGGAGCATTACTATTTATCACTGCGGTGTCGCTAATGAATGATTCACCAGAAAAAAACAAAATTAGTAGCGATGATGATATTAGTGTTGTCCCTCTCGCTATTCCTCTATGCATGGGGCCCGCATCCATCGGGACTATCATTGTTATGGGAACTAGCTCAATTGGTATTGTATCAAATCTAATTGGTGCGATTTCATTATTCGTCGCTTCAATAGGTATTTATATTATGCTGTTATGCGCTAAAAGTATTGCAAAAGTACTAAAAAATACAGGGATCGCGATATTATCAAAACTAACAGGGTTACTGATATCAGCCATTGCCGCACAAGTTGTTTTTACAGGTATAGCTGCTTTTTTAAAATAAACATTAGTTTTAATTTTTTGATAGTACGATAATAACAATATTGAGATATAAAAATAGTATTTAGCTAAACCAATTTAAGTTTTATTAATTCTTAATAGTATGTAATCACTAACAATAATAAACCTTGAATTAGTGATTACATAATTAAGCAATATACAATTAATTATGACTTATTGAAACAACTCATTTTTTATAGAAAAAATAAGATATTAGAATTATCACAATTAATATTATTTCAGAAAGTAAAATAAAATAACCTGACTCACCAAACCAAACGCCAACAATAATCACAACATTAACGATGATAGAAATACCAGCCAGCCAAGGGAATAGCGGTGATTTAAATTTTATCATTTCTTTTGAATATTTGCCGCTATTTACACCCTTACGAAATTGATACTGACACAAAGCAATAATAATCCATGCAAAACAGCCTACTTGTCCGGTTCCTGCTACTAAATAAATATACAATTTTTCAGCGGCAATATATTTTGAAAATAATGAAACTAACGCAATAACTGCAATAAATAAAATACCTTTTGTAGGCACGCCTCGTTGATTGACTTCGGAAAAGTATTTTGGAGCTAAATTATCTTGCGCCATAGACCATAGCATTCTTGAACTGGCATAAATGGCTGAATTCGTTGCTGATATTGCTGCACAAAAGATCACAAAAAGCATCGCATACGAAGCAAATGTAATTCCCGCTTTATTAAATACCCACACAAATGGACTAATTTCAGAATGCACTGTTCCATACGGGTAAACGAGAGCTAATACAGCAATAGCTAGGATATAAAATAGAATAATACGGAAAGCCACACCAGTAATAATTTTGGGTAACACTGACTGTGGAGATTGCGCTTCGCCAGCTGCATTACCAATTAATTCAACTCCTTGAAATGAGTAAGTCACGATAGTCATACACACAAATATGGCTAAAAAGCCATTAGGAAACCAGCCATTTTCTGTTTTGAATGTTGGTAAAACATGAGTTTCGGTATACTGATGATAAAGTAAATAAATTCCTACCCCAATAAAAACAATAATCGCGAGTACTTTAATGGTTGAAAACCAATACTCACTTTCACCAAATGCACGAACAGATGTTAAATGTACTGAAGTAATAACAATTAGAATTAACAAACTAAAAAGATAAATAGGAATTAAAGGGAAGGCTTGGTGAGCAATCATTGAGGCGGCAGTTAAATCTGCAGCCATAGACAATACCCAACTTAGCCAATACAGCCAACCTATGGTATAGCTCCAAATTGGATTTGGGATAAACATCAACGCATAGTGTTGAAATGAACCAGCATGAGGAAATGCACAAGAAAGTTCACCTAAACATAGCATGGTTGAAAGCATTATACTTCCCGCCATTAAATAAGCAATAATGGTTCCTAATGGACCAACGGTGCTCAGTGGAGCTGCAATACCAATAAATAATCCGGTACCAATTGATCCACCTAATGAAATCATCAACAAATGACGATTTTTTAAGTTCTTCTTTAAATTACTGCTGGGATAAGGGCTTTCTTGTGATTCAGATGTTGTCATATAAACCGCCTAGTAATTAATAAAAACTGCTGGTTGCCCAGCAGCTAACACAAATTAATAAATAAACCGTTTTTCTACACCATTAGTTTGACAAGCCATTAGCAAGGCAGTGTAATCGAGTTCAAATCCAATCATATCGCCAACACGAAGAGTTTGAGTAACATCTTCAATGTCGACCAACGTATGATCACTGGTTTGACCCAATATAGTAATATCATCATTGATAGGTATACAACTTTCTGCTGGCACATCTTGACGCCCAAAAGCCAGCAAGGCTCGTTTACGTATACCATGATCAACAAAGGTTTTACTATTTAAAAAAGCATCTACACCTAACTCGCCAACCGGCACTGTCGGTTTGCTATTGAGTTCAATGATTTGCGCATATAATTTATACATATTACTACATGCCTTATCCACGGGTTTATTTGAATGATGAAATTCGTCAAGATATTTCATATCCACATATTCAATACCAAACTCGTGTAAACCACCAATTCTCAAATGATTCAATCCCTCTGGCCAAATACCTTTGTCCAATAAGTGGTAACTAGTACAATTACCGGCCGATAAATATTTTATCTTAATATTACAAGACTGCTCTACTTTACGCGCTATATTTAAAAAGTCTACTCCATTTTTAACTGTTGGTAGCACCGTACCATAGCAGTTAAAGTTAGTGCCAAGCCCATAGAGCTCAACACCTGGTAAAGAAAGAATGAGTTTTACCATATCAATAATTTCATCAATATGTTCAAACCAAATCCCTTCGCGTAAATCCCCCATATCGACCATTAATAAAACTTGATGAACTTTTTGTTGTTTAACCGCTTCATCAGAAAGTGCTTGAATTACTGCTTTTTCACTGTTTAAGCTAATATCAGCATATTTAACAACATCGCTAATTTCGCTTAAACAAGGGCTACGTAATAAGCAGGTTTTGCAATCTAATGCATCTTTTAATTTCTTAAGATTATATGTTCTTGACTCAGCAATCACATCAATACCGCCGTCAAGAACGGCTTTGGCCGTTTCAACGCAACCATCAAAGACTTTATTAACCGCCATAACTTCAATGCCGTGTTTAGCTAACAGATCTTTTTCAACACGAGCATTGCTTGTTAATTTGCGTAAATCAATTTCTAATATAGGTTTGTACATACTTTTACTCCTCTATATACTATTACTACTGCAAACGATTACGTTTTTGTGCTCGATAATAGATCCATTCAGCTAAACCAATGGCAAGCACTGCACCACCAACGATTTTAGCAATATACTCAACATATCCCCCCATATCGATTTGCGCAGGTGGAATAAATACTAATATCACAGCAAATAGAGTAGATAAGAACCCAAGTGCTGGTAATACAACTGGCATCACTTTACCTGGAATTTTAAAGCTACGAGGTACATCCGGTTGAGTAATACGTAAACGATAATAAGCAATAAACATTACCAAGTACGGAATAAAATAACAGATTGTCGTTAATGCGGTTAACATCCAATATGCTGCCGCAATACTTGGTGACACAAAGGTTGAAAAACAAAGTACAGTTACAATAATGGCTTGAATAATTAATGCAAAGGCCGGCGTTTTATACACTGGGTGTAAGCGACCAATACGTTCGCCAAGTAAATTATCTTCTTTTGATGCTTCTTGTAACATATAAATTGGACCAACTAACCATGAGTTAATTTGACCTAACGCACCAAAAAATAGACAAATAGCCATAACAGGTAATAACCAAGGCATATGTAATTCTTTAGCTGCGGCTTCCATCGCCTGCATAACACCCGCTACAATATCAGTATCGGCTGCTGGTAATAAAGTATTAATTGCCCAAGTACCAATCATATAGATACCCACAATCACAATTGCCGACACCGCCATAGCTTTAGGAAAATCACGTTGTGGATCACGTGTACGTCCAGCTATCATCGGTGCCACTTCAAGCCCAGCAAAAGCAAACATCATGCTTGATAAAAATACAATAGTATCCCAGTTACTTAAATCGGGTAACCAATCACTGACATGACTATAGCTTGTCGCCATAGGATGCCCCGTCAACAACCACACAATAGCTAAGACAATAATAATAGCAGCAGGAATAAATACACCAAGCCATGCACTAACACTATTAATAATCTTAGTCCATTGCATTCCTTTGATATTCATCAGTGTCAAAATCCAGAATACAACCATAGATCCTACACCAATAAATACTTGATTCTGAGCTAACTCGGCACTAAACATGTACCCAATTGCCGTAAATCCAAATTGCAACATTAACGGGAAAAACAGCACACATGAGAATAGGAAGCACACTACAACAATCCAACCAATGCGTTTACCAAAAGCCTCCTTCACCCATACAAAAATCCCACCATCTTTTGGCCAGCCAGTTGAAAGCTCACCACAAACCATCGCTAATGGGAAAAATAGACAAAATGCAGCAAGTAGCCAAAGCACCATTGCTGACGCCCCATATGGAGCAACATTGGGAATCTGACGTAAACTTAGTATCGCAATGACATTCATAAACACAATGTCTTTGATACCAAGTAAACTTGAATCTTTAGAATCACTCATAATAACCTCGTATTATAATATCTGGAGCATAAAATGCCCCAGATAATTGATGATTAGTATATGTCGTATCCAACCATATCTTCGTAAGTATCTTCACGACGAATTAATCTATCTTTACCGTCTTTATCGATCATGACAACCGATGTGCGAGGACGATTGTTATAGACTGTTTGGCTTTCAATGGTGTAAGCACCAGCATCCAAGAAAGCAACAATATCACCAACTTGTGTGTCTTTTGGCATTAAGAACTCTTCACCTTTCACGCCAATATGGTAATAGTCGCCACCATCACATAAAGGTCCTGCTAGCTTAATGTATTCGTCATGTGCTTCATTGATTTTTGAAGCATTATAAACATAGAAGAACCAATCAAAATGCTGGCTATCAGATAAAACGCTATAGCCTGCATCAACAAATTTCCATTCAACATGCTCTTCAATGTTGCCGTCTAAATCGTAATTGGTTTTACGTTTTTCACAGGCAACTTCAGTTACAAGTACTCCAGCTGAACCAGTTACTTTACGACCAGGTTCAATACAAATTTCAACATCGGTGCGCCATTTGTGTACTTCGCTAATTACTGCATCAGCAAAGTCTTGTGCGGTTATGCCTGCATACATATTATCTTGCAATGGATTACCATTTTCTTCGTCATATTTATATGGAACAGGAATCCCACCACCAACATTGATTAAATCAAATTTAATGCCAAGTACTTCTTCTAAACGTCGTGATTCATCAACTAATACTTTAGTTGCTTTTGCAAAAGGTTCTGCTTCAGGCACTTGATCCCCAACATGCATATGTAAACCACGTAAATGTACATAAGGCATATCCAGAATTCGACGGCAAGTCTCTTCTGCTTGTTCTAAATCGATACCTGATTTAGCATGATAAGCCGTTACTAATTCTGCATGAGTCGCTGATGGCACATTCGGTTCAACGCGCACACAAACGTTTGCTACTTTTTTCAAACGTGTTGATATTTCATCAATAATATCAAGTTCATATAAACTATCGACATTGATGATATACAGATCATTTTGGATTGCAAATTCTAAATCCACTGGTTTTTTTACCACGCCGTTAAACACAATTTGACTACCGCTAAAGCCGATTTCTAAGCATTTGCGTACTTCAAACATAGAATTCGCCTCAGCATAGATACCCGCATCTTTAATCGCTTTTAGCACACCCATAACAGAACAAGTTTTTGAAGCATAGAAAATTTTTGTATTCGGATGAGCCTTAAATGCATCTTTAATCTCTTGTACATTACGATCAATTTCTTTTTCAGAAAACACATAAAAAGGGGTAGGATATTTTTTTGCTAACTCTTCTAAATTAACGCCATCTAAACATAATTTACCGTTTTCGGCACTGAAACGGCGATCTTTAGTTACAAGATCTGTACGTAATTTGTTATAATTTGACATAATTGCGTCGGACATATGACCTCCAGTTAATTAGTACATAAAAAGTACAAAAAATAAAAAATGGTTTCTCACATATAGTGCAATCAGCATGCCAACTTTAAAATTACAAATAATCAATTTGTTAACAAAAAAATCATAAGTAAAGATTTAGTCATTTAGTATAAAATATGTTTTTATGACAAAATTTCGTCATTTTCATATGATGGTTGAAAGAGATTTAAATTAAATTTGGCTAAATTTAGCAAATAATCCAAATATTAAAAGGTACTAATATCATGACCATTGATCCTGAATTATTACAAGCATTGGAAATATTTAAACATTTTTTTGATTTAATCCATCAGCCGATAGCTATTATCGATAAAAAAGGCAATTATATTTATTATAATCAGGAAAGCGCAGAACTGGATGGCTACCCTAAGGAACAAGCGATTGGCAAACCAATGCTTGAGGTTTATCCTAATTTAAAAAAGGAAGACAGTACGATGTTGCAAGCCTTGCAACTCGGAAAAGAATATCAAGACAACTACCAATCTTATTATAATCATGTTGGCAAGGTGGTTGATTACTTGCATACCACCGTTCCGCTTTATAATGAGAAAAAAGAGATCATTGGTGCAATTGAAATAGGTCGAAACCTATCGACAGTTCGACACCTACAAGATCAAGTTTTGAAACTAAACAGTAAGTTATACCACAATAAAGAGCAACCATTACCCGATATTGTTTTTGTTTCAGAAAAAATGCAAAAAGTTATCGACCAAACCAATATGTTAGGGCGCAATGATGTTCCTGTGTTAATTGTGGGCGAAACCGGAACAGGCAAAGAGCTATTTGCTCGTTTAATACACAAAACAAGCCAACGCCGTGATAAAGCTTTCATCTCGCTTAATTGTGGTGCACTACCGACTACACTGATCGAAAGTACTTTATTTGGTACTGTAAAAGGGGCATTTACGGGTGCTGAAAACCGTCAAGGTTACTTAGAACTCGCTAACGGCGGTACATTGTTTCTTGACGAATTAAACGCAATGCCGCTTGAAATGCAAAGCAAATTATTACGATTTCTTCAAGAAAAAACCTATTGGCAATTAGGTGGTAATAAAGAAATGCATTCTGATGTTCGTATTGTTGCTGCCATGAATGAATCACCAACAGAACTATTAAAAACAGGAAAAATAAGAAGCGATCTATTTTATCGATTAAATGTCGGTTTAATAAAACTTCCCGCTTTACGTGACAGAACAGAAGATATTCCCGTTTTAGCACGCTATTTTATTGATAAACATAAAAACGATGTCAATGTCGTAATTAGTGGTATCAGTGAACAGGCTCTGCAACAATTAATAACTGCCCCTTGGCCCGGTAATGTGCGTATGCTTGAAAATGCAATTGTCAGAAGCATGGTATTACAAAACAAATCAGGTGAATTACAGCATATTACCCTTGATGAAGAGCTCTTTGAGCTCAACAGTTCATTTTCCCAAGACGATAAGACACATAAAACTGACAAAACACCTATCAATAAATCTACTTATGAAAACAACTTAACTGAACAAGTTGAAAACTATGAACGGCAGCTTATCATTGATGCATTAAATCAAGCTAATGGTAAAATTATCACAGCGGCAAAACGATTAAATATTTCGCGCACAACGTTACAATATAAGGTCAAAAAATACAATATTCACATGGGGGTAATTGATGATTAATTTAATCATCAATTAAACGCTTGAGCACAAGCAAATGCACTGCTCCATGCCCATTGAAAATTATAACCACCTAACCATCCTGACACATCAACAACCTCACCAATAAAATAAAGGTTCGAGTGCGTTTTAACAGCCATAGTTTTAGATGATAGCGCATCAGTACTTACACCACCTAGTGTCACCTCGGCAGTACGATAACCTTCTGTACCATTTGGAGTAATGCTCCAGTGTGTTAATGTATTATACAAGTTTTGCTGTTGTTTAGGATCCAGTTGCTTGACTATTACGTCATTTATCAACTTCAGTTGTATTAATACTTCAATAAGCCTTTTCGGTAAAATCTGTGCTAAGCAATTTTTTATAGTTTGATTACGATTTTGTGCTAATAATGGTTTAAACGATGACTCAAATGATAAATCGGGTAATAAATTGATAGTGATTGGCGAGCCGGCTTGCCAATAACTTGATATCTGCAAAATAGCAGGACCTGAAAGCCCTCGGTGAGTAAATAATAAATTTTCTTTGAAGCAGATTCGTTCATTAGATACTTCAACTGGTACCGCAATACCAGACAAGGTTGATAACACATCAAGTAACGGTTTATGCAACGTAAACGGAACAAGTCCAGCTTTCACAGGCACAACTGGGATGGCAAATTTTTCAGCAATTTTATAGCCAATTGAAGTCATACCGAGAGCCGGCATAGATAAACCACCAGTTGCAATAATAAGATTGTCACTATCAATCATACCTTGAGAGGTATGTAATTTAAATCCTTGCCCATCACTATCAATATCTTCAACTTGGGTCTGCATCATAAACTTAACATGCCCTTTTTGACACTCTTTTAATAACATATCAACAATATCTTGCGCTGAATTATCGCAAAATAATTGTCCATGCTCTTTTTCGTGATAGGCAATATAATATTGATTCACCAATTGAATAAAATCCCACTGGGTAAATCGTTTTAAAGCCGATTTGCAAAAATGCGGATTGTCAGAAATATAATTACTCGGTTCAATCGACAAGTTAGTAAAGTTACATTTACCCCCGCCAGACATTAAGATTTTACGTCCTCGTTTTTTACCATTATCAATCACGGTAACATCGTACCCTTTTTGACCGAGTAAGCCAGCACAAAAAAGCCCAGCAGCGCCAGCACCTACAATTGTAATTTTAGTTTGCATTATTGATAGATTAAAAATAAAAGATAACAAATTATAACAGTATATAATTGTCACTCATAGTCGTTGGAATAAACCGCAGTTCTTATACTAAAACACATACTTTCCTGAAACTTTTTAACAAAAAAAGAATTTATATCAAAAATAGTGCCAAAAATTGTCAAAATATGATTTTAACTTACAAAATCATTGTGATATTTACCATTATTAGTTTTATTAATAAACCAATATTAATTATTAACAAATTGACTTATAAGTAATATTTATTCAGCATTCCTTTTTATGTTATTTTTTGTTCACTTATAATCTGTGGTTATGTGATTCTTTCGTGGGGCTAGGTCACTCAATGTTTATTATTATAGATTTCAAGCGTTGGTACTGAACGTTTTCCCAAACTCACCTGTTATTGATTCTATTACGGTGAAGCATCATGGACAAATACATAAAGGTAAACTTTATTACTTATATGAATTTAATAGTAAAGGAGGGGGGGTACCAAGGATAATTCTTAACTCATTAACTTTAATAATATGTGTTAATATATTGATAAATCGGTGATAATTACCGCCGATTTATCATTCTAAATGGCTTTATACTATTTTATTATCAACTTTTTTTATCTGTGCTTTATTAAAAAATAGATAAGCAATTATAGCGACTATAAAATTACCTAAAGCTGCAAATATCGTTACAATATTAAGGCCAAAATAGTTAAATAGTATGAATCCTGTTAAAGCAGCACCGATTGCTGCGCCAAAAGTATTAATAGCATAAAGATGTCCAGTTGTTTGACCAATATTTTTCCAAAATTGTGCAATATAAGTGATTAAAATTGGAAGCGTTGCCCCCATCAAAAGTGTAGGAACAAGCACCAATAAGAAATTAACAACTGCAACAACGGCCAAATTATAAACAATAAAAATATCGCCGATAAATAAAATAAGTGGGTAACTAATTAGCCCAAATAATCCAATGCCAAATTCACTAAAACAAAAAAACTGTAGCGCTTTATTCGGGTATTTATCGACAATCCTTCCGCCACCGAGGGCTCCTAAACCAAGTCCTAACATAAATGCTGATACAATAATTGCAACAGAATCAACATCGGAACCAAAAGCCGAATAAAGTGCGCGTTGCCAAGCAACTTGATAAGTTAAACCACTCATGCCAGAAATAAAAAATAGAGTACTTAATAGTAATAATTGTTTTTTGCTTAACATAAAAGGTTCCTTATTTATTTCCAAAAAGTCCGTATTTATATTCTGTTATCATATTGCTATCGGTAATGATTTCCGTATCTCGCCCTAAATGATAAAGTTTTTCAACTTCGTCTAAACTTAATAGTTTTGTCGCTAATGTTTTCTTGTAAGCGCCATTTTCAAGTTGTTTAGATTCTTTACTAAACAATGGTCTACCATCTAAAACTAACTTATCGAGGCGCTCTCTAGCAATAACTTCATCAAGTTTAATCATCGAATCAGAGGCATAAATAAAGCCAAGTGTGCCCCAATATGCGTGGTTAAATACCGATTGGGCGGTTTTTAATGTATCTAGTGAACGAGTACTATTAAATGCCAAAATACCATTAGTATTTAATGAATCATGTAATATTTTCATCATCTCTTGCGATAATAGATTGGTTACGCCTGAACGCCAATGATAAGTGGTATTCATAATGATTAAATCATATTTTTTTTCACTATTTCGTTTAAGCCAACGTCGTCCGTCATCAATATAAATATTAATTTTAGGATCATTTAATATTGGTGAAACAACAGGGTATTGTTTAATAATATCTAGATAGCCTTTATTGATTTCAATACCATCAATGGTTTCTAATGTCGGAAAACTTGATAAGGCACGAGTCCATGCACCACCGCTCACACCAATAACCAGCGCTTTTTTAGGGTTTGGGTGGGTTGCCGATAATAAATAAAGTCGATTTAGATCATTTATATCGATATCTGGATCGATATTTAATATCCCGTCATACATCTTATTACCTAATACGATATTTTTTCTGCCATCCCTATCGTCATTGACAATATGAATCACACCGTAACGATTTTCAATATAAGAATCGATAGATATTCCTTGTTCAAACACTTTTCTAAACATATAATCCGAGTGTTTATTCACTAAATAAAAGCAACAGCTACCAAGCATAACAACAGCGATGACAGAAACAATCGATTTTTTCACTATCATCAATGCGCCTAATAAAATACAAGCGATACCAATTAGAATAAACATGGATGAAATAGAAATATAATCAAGGAAAATACCCCCAATTAATAAACTACCGAGCGTTGAGCCAATAATATTAAAGAAATAGACTTTAGAGACAGATGCACCTACTTTCCCATTGGAAATATTCGTACCTAAATGATGTACGATCGGAAATAATATTGCCTTTAAAGCAGCAACGACGAATATTAAAATACAACATATACCTAACAATTCTCCTATAGCATTTTTTTGAGGTATGTATTGGATAATCAATGAAATCGATATATCAATAAAACCAGCAAAAATTAAAACCGTCCCACCAGCGATGAATAAGTTAGAATAACGGGAACAAATTGCCTTACCTCGATTTGCTCCAAAGGCAATACCTAATAGAAAGAAAAACAATACCAGAGCAAAAGCAAAAGGAGCTCCCCCCAACATAAAACTTACTATTCTAAACCATAGCATCTCTTGCCCTAAGCTCATAAGTCCAACTAAAAGCGAAATGGACCAAGCAAAATATTTCATAATAACTTTCCCTAAATTTTCTTTATTGTTTTGAGATATTATTTAGTTAATTGAGTCTTTAATTACTGCTATTTTTTATTCAACTCTTCTAATTATAAGAGTTTACTGCTTAATTAAAACTCTAATTAACAACTTTTGCAAGCATATTTTTTGAACATTGTATTGCTAAGAGTTAGAACTTATTCAAAAAAAGATGATGTATATCAATAATTAGCACATTAATTATAAATTGAGAGCATTGATTAATTTGTTTAAATAATCAGTTTTTAAAAAAAATTAATTTTAAAAGATTCAATCAGTTATTTAGCAAGCCTAATTCATACTTTTTTGTTCAATTAAGCTTAAGAGTTTCATTTAAATGTACACTATTTATTAAACTTATTTACAAAAATTGAAAATAAATTACCATCATTAATATCCTTCCTTTTTCACCGCATAATTACCATATTGAGTTCATCTAGAACTACCACTTATTAGTTTTATTAATAAGTTTAGTCTTAGTTATCAAAAAATTAAGTTATAAGTAATATTTATTTGACCAAAAACTGATTTTTAATTAACTTCACACCTAATATGGGATTAATGCCTATACCTTCTCAAATTATAAAAGCGATGAATTAGAGGCAATGATATGTTATATAACCAGCATCATGAAAAAGATAACTGCGGATTTGGGCTAATTGCTCACATTGAAGGGCAACCAAGTCATAAAGTGGTGCGTACTGCAATTCACGGCTTAGCCAGAATGCAACACCGTGGCGCCATTTTATCTGATGGCAAAACTGGCGACGGTTGTGGTCTTTTATTGCAAAAACCCGACCGTTTTTTTAAATTAGTAGCACAAGATGCAGGTTGGCGATTAGCGACCAATTACGCCGTTGGTATGTTATTTTTAAGCCAAGATGAAACCGAAGCACAAGCTAGCCGTGATATTGTTGAACAAGAACTCGCTGAAGAAACCTTATCTATTTTAGGTTGGCGCGAAGTACCGATTGATAAAAGCGTACTTGGCGAAATAGCATTATCATCACTACCAAAAATCGAACAAGTGTTTGTTAACGCCCCTGCTGGTTGGACTAAAATCGATTTAGAGCGTCGTTTATATATGGTGCGTCGTCGAATTGAAAAACGGGTGAAAGACGATACATTTTACGTTTGTAGCTTCTCCAATCAGGTCAATATCTATAAAGGCTTATGTATGCCTAAAGACTTACCTCGATTCTATTTAGATTTGGCTGATATTCGCATGGAAACGGCTATTTGTTTATTCCATCAAAGGTTCTCAACTAATACCGTGCCACGTTGGCCATTAGCGCAACCTTTTCGGTATCTGGCGCATAATGGCGAAATCAATACCATCGAAGGTAACCGCCAATGGGCAAAAGCGCGCTCATACAAATTTAAAACGCCACTCATTCCAGACTTACAAGATGCCGCACCGTTTGTTAATGTCACAGGCTCTGATTCAAGTTCATTAGATAACATGCTAGAGCTATTTCTTGTAGGAGGAATGGATATTGTACGAGCTATGCGCTTATTGGTTCCACCTGCATGGCAAAATAATCCTGACATGAACGAAGACCTGCGTGCCTTTTTCGATTTCAACTCAATGCATATGGAGCCTTGGGATGGGCCTGCTGGTATTGTGATGTCAGATGGACGTTATGCGGCATGTAATTTAGACCGTAATGGATTACGGCCTGCACGTTATGTGATAACGACAGACAAACTTATTACCTGCGCTTCTGAAATTGGTATTTGGGACTACCAACCTGATGAAGTCGTCACTAAAGGTCGTGTTGGTCCAGGCGAATTATTAGTTATCGATACCGAAGAAGGTCGCATATTACAATCTGCTGAAACAGACAACGATTTACAAAAACGTCATCCTTATAAAGAATGGATGACAAAAAATGTTAAACAGCTAATACCATTTGAAAACCTACCTGATGATAACATTAGTTCACGCAATTACGATGATACGTTACTTGCCACTTATCAGAAACAGTTTGGTTATAGCGCTGAAGAACTTGACCAGTGCATTCGTGTACTTGGTGAAAACGGCCAAGAAGCCACCGGTTCAATGGGTGATGATACCCCTTTTGCTGTATTATCAAGTAGACCGCGTTTAATTTATGATTATTTCCGCCAAAAATTTGCACAGGTCACAAATCCACCTATCGATCCACTACGTGAAGCGCATGTTATGTCGCTTTCAACCAGCATCGGTCGAGAAATGAATGTATTTGCCGAAGCAGAAGGGCAAGCGCATCGTGTGGCATTTAAATATCCAGTTTTAGTTTATTCTGATTTACAACAATTAACCGCGTTAGAATCGCGTTACTACAAATCAGAAACATTAGACATCACCTATGATATTGATGGCAGCTTGCGTGATGCCATTGAACAATTATGTGGTGATGCCGAAGCAAAAGTTAGTAATGGCACAGTATTACTGATTTTATCAGATAAAAACATCGCGGCCGATCGCTTGCCAATTCCGGCACCAATGGCTGTTGGGGCTGTTCAGCAACGCTTAGTTGAAAAGAATTTACGTTGTGATGCCAATATCATTGTTGAAACGGCAAGTTGTCGTGATCCACATCAATTTGCGGTACTCCTCGGTTTTGGAGCAACAGCAATTTACCCTTATTTGGCCTATGAAACCTTAGGTCAAATGGTCGATAATGGCACGATAAATAAATCTTATCGTGAAGCAATTCTTAATTACCGCAATGGGATTAACAAAGGCCTATATAAAATCATGTCTAAAATGGGGATATCAACTGTTGCTTCTTACCGCTGCTCAAAACTGTTTGAAGCGGTTGGATTACATAAAGATGTGGTTGAACTTTGTTTCCAAGGTGTCACTAGCCGTATTAGTGGCGCTAATTTTGATGATTTTACGCAAGACCAATTTAACTTATCGAAAAGTGCATGGTTAAAAAGAAAACCATTAGAACAAGGTGGACTACTTAAATTTGTTCATGGTGGCGAATATCATGCCTATAACCCTGATGTGGTACAGTCACTACAAAAAGCGGTCAATAATGGCAATTATGACGATTACAAACGTTATGCTGATATCGTCAATAATCGCCCTATTGCCACATTACGTGATTTATTAAAGCTCAATCCACCTAAAGATGCAGCTATTCCACTGGAACAAGTCGAACCGGAAGAATCGCTATTTAAACGCTTTGACTCAGCCGCCATGTCAATTGGCGCGCTGAGCCCTGAAGCACACGAATCGCTTGCCGAAGCCATGAATACTCTCGGTGGCTTTTCAAACTCTGGTGAAGGCGGTGAAGATCCAGCACGCTACAACACCATAAAAGTTTCACGCATAAAACAAGTTGCATCAGGCCGTTTTGGCGTAACGCCAAGTTACTTAATGAGTGCAGATGTTATCCAAATTAAAGTCGCACAAGGAGCAAAACCAGGTGAAGGCGGTCAGCTACCCGGTGATAAAGTCACACCGTATATAGCAAAATTACGTTTTTCGGTACCCGGTGTCACATTGATTTCGCCACCGCCTCATCACGATATCTATTCAATTGAGGACTTGGCACAACTTATTTTTGACCTTAAACAGATTAACCCTAACGCAATGATTTCAGTCAAATTAGTATCTGAACCCGGAGTTGGAACCATTGCAACCGGTGTTGCTAAAGCTTATGCTGATCTCATCACCATTTCTGGCTATGACGGGGGAACCGGTGCTAGCCCATTAACGTCGGTTAAATACGCAGGATCACCTTGGGAGCTTGGTCTGGTTGAAACTCAGCAATCATTAGTCGCCAATGGGTTACGTCACAAAATCCGTCTACAAGTTGACGGTGGATTAAAAACCGGTACCGATATTGTCAAAGCAGCCATTTTAGGGGCGGAAAGCTTCGGATTTGGAACCGGGCCAATGGTCGCCTTAGGTTGTAAATATCTGCGTATTTGCCACCTTAATAACTGTGCAACGGGTGTTGCAACGCAAGACGAAAAGCTGCGTAGCGAGCACTATCATGGACTGCCTGAAAAAGCCATGAACTATTTCCGCTTTATTGCACGTAATACACGAGAAGTGATGGCAGAACTAGGCGTAAGTCGAATTGTCGATTTAATTGGACGGACTGATTTATTATTAGAACTTGATGGCATCACTGCGAAACAGCAAAAACTGGATCTATCTGGACTGCTAAAAACCGCCACCCCACTCGAAGGCAAACCGGTTTACTGCATAGAAGATAACAAACCATTTGATAAAGGGGTACTGAATAAAGAGATTATTACGCAAGCACAACAATTTGTTGATAACCGTCAAAGCAAAAGCTTCTATTTTGACATTCAAAACACCGATCGCTCGGTTGGCACAAGCCTATCAGGCTATATTGCCCAAAAATATGGCGATCAAGGCTTAGTCACCGATCCGATCTCGCTAAACTTCAACGGCACGGCGGGGCAAAGTTTTGGCGTATGGAATGCCGGTGGTGTAGATCTAACCCTAACTGGCGATGCCAACGACTATGTTGGTAAAGGCATGGCTGGTGGTCGTATTGTCATTCGTCCGCCGCAAGGCTCGGCATTTTTAAGTCATGAAGCGACCATCGCGGGCAACACCTGCTTATATGGCGCAACAGGTGGCAAATTATTTGCCGCAGGTCGAGCTGGTGAACGATTTGCCGTACGTAATTCCGGTGCCATCAGCGTTGTTGAAGGCATTGGTGATAATGGATGTGAATATATGACAGGTGGTATTGTTTGTATACTTGGAAAAACGGGGGTTAACTTCGGTGCTGGCATGACGGGTGGGTTTGCTTATATCTTAGATGAAGATGGCGAACTACACAAACGCATCAATAAAGAGCTGGTCGAAATGCTAAACGTCGCAAATTACGCCATTCACGAAGAACACCTTCGCGGTTTAATTATGGAACATGCTCAACTAACCCACTCATCACGAGCCGAAAATATTTTGGCTAATTGGGACGATTTTGCTAAACAGTTTGTCCTAGTAAAACCAAAATCCAGTGATGTCAAAGCATTACTTGGACACCGCAGTCGCTCATCGGCAGAACTGCACGTTCAAGCACAGTAAGGAGAACACGAAAATGAGTCAAAATGTTTATCAGTTTATCGATTTACAACGTGTTGATCCGCCTAAAAAATCGTTAAACATCCGCAAAATTGAATTTGTTGAAATTTATGAGGGCTTTTCTGCCTCGCAATCACAAGCACAAGCCGATCGTTGTCTGGCTTGTGGTAACCCTTATTGTGAATGGCGCTGCCCGGTACATAACTATATTCCCAATTGGTTAAAACTAGTTAACGAAGGTAAAATTCTAGAAGCGGTAGAACTCTCGCACCAAACCAATAGCCTGCCCGAAGTTTGTGGTCGAGTCTGTCCACAAGATCGCCTTTGTGAAGGCTCTTGCACCTTAAATGCCGAATTTGGAGC
The DNA here is from genome assembly GCF_001690525.1 of Gilliamella sp. App6-5. Taxonomy (GTDB): domain Bacteria; phylum Pseudomonadota; class Gammaproteobacteria; order Enterobacterales; family Orbaceae; genus Gilliamella; species Gilliamella apicola_H. The sequence goes on from NZ_LZGT01000019.1 coordinate 87,963, forward strand.
GGTTACCATTGGAAATATTGAACGTTATATTACTGATGAAGCCTTTAAAATGGGATGGAAACCCAACCTATCGACTGTCGAACAAACAGGGTTAAAAGTCGCCATTATTGGCGCAGGCCCAGCAGGCCTTGCCTGTGCTGATGTCTTAGTCCGCAATGGTGTAACACCTGTAGTATTTGACCGCCACCCTGAAATTGGCGGATTACTGACATTTGGTATCCCCGCTTTCAAATTAGACAAAGAAGTACTCATTAACCGACGTCGCATATTTACCGAAATGGGCATTGAATTTAGGCTAAATACTGAAGTGGGCAAAACCGTGCAATTAACCGACTTAATCAATGAATTTGAAGCCATATTTGTTGGTGCAGGTACTTATCAATCAATGCGAGCAGGCCTTGAGAACGAAGATGCTAACGGTGTTTACGATGCACTGCCATTTTTAATCGCCAATACCAAGCACCTCATGCAACATCAACAAACTCAAGATACGCCTTACATTGACATGAAAAATAAACGTGTGGTTGTGCTTGGTGGTGGTGATACCGCAATGGACTGTGTCCGAACCTCTATTCGCCAAGGCGCTACCGAAGTCACTTGTGCTTATCGCCGAGACGAAGCCAATATGCCGGGCTCAAAGCGAGAAGTTAAAAACGCCAAAGAAGAAGGTGCACAGTTTCAATTTAATGTACAACCACTAAGCATTGAAATTAACAGCGCTGGGCAAGTCACGGGCGTAAAAATGGTCCGAACCAAGCTTGGAGAGCCCGATGCAAAAGGCCGACGTTCACCAGTCATAATTGAAGGTTCAGAATTTGTCCTACCTGCCGATGCAGTCGTGATGGCATTTGGGTTTAAGCCACATGCTATGCCGTGGTTGGAAGAACAAGGTGTTGATTTTGATGCACAAGGTCGAATCATTGCACCAGAAGCTAACGGTTACCAAACTAGTAATACTAAAATCTTTGCCGGTGGCGATGCCGTTCGGGGGTCAGATTTAGTAGTAACGGCGATTAGTGAAGGGCGCAAAGCGGCAGAAGGCATCTTGGATTATTTAGAAGTTTAACCACTATTTTATTTTAAATTAAAAAATAAACCCGCTTTAAATCAGCGGGTTTAATTATTGTATTTTTATCTAGGTATTCCATAATAACAGTTATTTTTATTAAAAAAACTTCATCTATTCAATTGATATTATTTTTTTATTTTGGTACTTTAAAAAATCAAACGTTTATATAGCAGTTTCTGTTTTTTAGTTTGGTTGATTTAGAGTTCTTTTTGGGTTAGTGCAAGTTTGAAATTTTTGTCAAAAAGTTTCAGGTAACTAGGTGTTTGAGTATAAAAATTGGTTTTATTTTACTGCTTGGTTTAAATATTTTTATATCTAAGAAGAGACTGGCTATCTAACAGCTAAAGCACATCTCTCGCCAACTTTGTCAATTCAAGCCCTCTTTCTACTCATACAAAGACTACTTTCTTTGGTTAATTTTTCTTTATGGCGTAGTCATCCTAACTCTTGCCTATGATAAGGCATCAGTTTTTTATATTTATTAGTACTGTTATTTAGATTAATCTAAATAACTCAAGGAGTTCATATATAAAATACCTAATACTATGTTGATAATCAGCTTAATTTACTATAATATTGTTTTCATAAGTGATATTATGCAAAAACATATGCCTAGATAATTCGATGTTTGCACAATAAATAAAAAGCGTAGACAGGGCATCAGCAGATATTATCACTAAACTAAAAGAGAACGTTTAGTCAATGATTAGAAGTATCAGATATCAATAAAGATTCGTTACAAAATGTATTGATCGAGAAATGATATTAATTATTATTGGATAACATTATTTAATTATAAAAATGGAGATAATTATGAAAAGTAAAGGTGTAGCTTATTTATTGTGGTTCTTTTTGGGTTTTTGGGGAATCCATCGAATGTACTGTGGTAAATGGATTTCTGGTTTTATTTGGTTATTTACTGCGGGTTTGTTCGGTATTGGATGGATTGTAGACATTTTTCTAACCAGCGGTATGGTTGATTATGCTAATTGCATCTATAAAAGTAAATATAATCAGCAGTCACCAAATAATATCTCAATTCAAATTAACAATGCTCATCACGCTCAACCGTCAACTCATGCTATAGACGAAAAGAGTGCATAATGTGCAGAAAATACCTCTGTGTTTTCGTTTCATTATAAAAATAATCCACTAAAGCTCATAAGGCGTTTTATCAAAAATCGCTTTATGGGAATCTGTGACGGTTATTTTTTTCTTTATGAAATCATCACTCTATCTCTTGTCTTTGATAAGATGTTAATTTTTTATATCTATCCATGACAATCATTGCTCAAATTCAGTAAACAGCGCTAAGATTTTATACAAATTATTTGCTATCTTAATAAGCTCACTGAATAATAGGGGAGGCTTCATTAAGATTATGTGTGAATAACGAATCAGAACTCACCGAGACATTTTTTGCAAAATGGATAAGATTACCCAATGTAACCATTGATTCTATTTTCACCAGTACCCTATCAATACGGGTATATTGAACGATTTAATCGTACTTATCCAACTAAAGTAGTATATTTATACCTTTTAAATAACCACGAGTAAGCAAGAATGGGAACCGAAGAATCGCTGACGATTTATAACATGGAAAGCCCCAAATAATATGGTTCCCTATTGAATATAAAACTAAAACACGCAACGTAATTTTCGATGTGGTTTTTGTACTAACGATGGTAAGATGCTTACATATATAGGTAAACTAACTTGCCTATATATCTTTTTATTTTTCCTTATCAATTAATTTTTTTTTTGAAAATTATTAAAGTTGTGAGCTATATTTTTGTTAAATCAATCACTTTTTTAAAGCGATAAAAAACAATTGAACCGAGTACGGCGCTTGATGTCGCAATAAAAATATCAATTAAAATAGCGTAACTGACGTTAAGCATCGCCAATTTTGGCACTATTTGCGGAATGACAACAAACGATAGTCCACTAAATGTATACATACAACCAACAGCAAGACCTTTACGAGTTGGGAACAGTTGTTGCATTACTACCAAAGTCAACTGTAACACGCCACCTGCAGCAGTAAATCCTACACCAATTGCGGCAATGACACACATGACTGGTGACATATTGAAATAAAACACAATTAATACTAAGGCAGACAAAACAGGCAGAATAATAATACAAAATATTGGTTTTAAGAAACGTTTAACCACAAATGCTGTAACAAATACCGAGATAATGGATGCGGTACTATAATAGCTGATCAGTTGTTTTGCATCGATATCGCTCATATTAACACCTTTAATAGCGATAGTTGGCAACCACTGTAAAATAATGACAAATGTTGCTGTTGTAGTAAATCCCATGATAATCAGTAAAATACCTTCAAATTCAAATCGAGGATTACCTGTAAAATAGTTTACTGAACCTTCACAACCTTTGATTGTCGTATCTTTATGTGGAAATTGTTGAGGTAATAATAATAAACTGTTAATGATTAAATAAGCAGTAAAACCGAGAAATGCCCAACCATACCATATTTTGTAGGTATCAAAAAAAGTAACAATAAAAGGTAGAACTAGCGTTCCGATGGAAATAAAGGCTTTTATAAGGACACTCGCAGAGCTCGCAGATCCAGGAAAGCATTCAGTTAACGCAGGCATAGAACCTGTATCTAAAAAAGAATTACCCGCCCCCACGGCAATCGCTAAACAAAAAGCTATATGAATGTTGGTACAAAAAATTATCCCTACAAAAAAGATAGCGTAACAGATCATACCTAGATAAATAAATAACTTTCTACCAAATTTATCTGATAGCACCCCACCAACAAACATTAAAAAGATTTTGCCAATTCCTATGCCTGATGCAACATAACCAAGCCCAACTATATCAGTATTTAGTTGCTTTGAAAGCGCTTGAGAAAATTGCATAATCACAATTAACGCAATACTTTGAATAATATAGTTTGCATAAATAGATCCAACAATTCCATAAGAATTGACCTTTCGATTTTCCATTTGTCATACTCCATATGTAAAACATAAAACTTTAGTTCTAGTCAATATATATGTATCAATATTAAGCAGAAAGAGTAAGTTTAGATTTGTTACTTGGCTTTTATCTGCTTTATTCCTAAAAAATAGTAAAAATCTGACAGAAAATTAAAATTATATAGAATTTTTATTAAATTTTATTGTTGTCTATACCAATAAAAATACCACTTTTTAAGTGGTATCTGATAAAAAACTTAAATTCAGCCTTCAAGCATTTCGAGCATTTTAGCTAGAATCAAGTTTTCATCTTGATCAACATTCACCACATAATGAGCAGCATCATGATATAAAGGCAGTCTTTCAGCTAATACCTTTTCTATTTCATCAGCAATGGATAAACCCGTTAACGATGGTCTTTGAGCAACATTAGGATCTTTCATTAAACGAGCAGCTAGTGTCGCCGCTGGCGCAGATAAAAAGATAACCGTGCCATTTTGTTTCATAAAATGACGGTTATATTCAGCTAATACCATGCCTCCACCAGTTGCAATGACGCGATTGGGTTTAGTTGTATCAACAAGCACTTGGCTTTCCCTTGTTCTAAATCCTTCCCAACCTTCTTTTTCAACAATTTCAGCCACTGTTTTTTGAGTAGTTTCAAGTAAATGGCGATCAGTATCAATAAAAGAAAACGATAGCTTTTTTGCTAACATCTTTCCCATTGTTGTTTTACCTGCCGCTCTTGCGCCAACTAAAAAAATTGTTTTATTCATATCGGGCTCTATCTTTTCAGATTTACAGAATATATTGACCATGCTAGTGATTCGCCCTTATTTTTGCAATATATTTTTTACATATTATAGAA
>NZ_LZGT01000020.1 GCF_001690525.1 Gilliamella sp. App6-5
AAACATAATTTAATTACCGATACCTATGTCACAGCTGGAAATATTCATGATTCCCAGCCTTATATGGCTCGATTAAAACGCCAGCTAGAGCGGTTTGGCTTTAATCCGGTTGGTGTCGGTCTTGATGCGGGTTATTTTACGGCTCCCATTTGCCATTTACTGCTGGCAGAGCAGATATATCCGGTGTTGGGTTATCGCCGCCCCACCCATGGTGCGAATCCCATCAGAAAAAAGCAGTTTATCTATAACAGTCAAAACGATACTTATACTTGCCCAAACGGGCAAACATTAATATATAAAACTACCAGCAGGGAAGGTTATCGTCATTATCATTCTGATGCAACAACCTGCAAAATCTGTCCGTTATTGTCACAGTGTACACAGAGTAAAAATACACAGAAAGTCATCACACGGCATATCTGGGAAGCAGATAAAGAGAAAGCCAACGAGATTCGTTTAAGTCAGTGGGGTAAAAAAGTCTATGCTCGGCGAAAAGAAACCATAGAGCGCAGCTTTGCTGATGCTAAACAACATCACGGACATCGCTATGCACGATTTAGAGGAAGAGCGCAGGTTCAAATGCAGTGTTTATTGGCCGCAACGGCTCAAAATATCAAGAAAATAGCGATAAAGCTATTTTGTTACGTTTTTTTAAGCTATTTTTTAATTTATTTAATAAAATCCAAATTAAAAATCCTATTTATGGTTTAAATAAAAAAATAAACCCCGAATTATATCGAGGTTTGTCATCAATCTGAGCTGGCACGTTATGTGCCAGTTTTTGTTATTATAAATTCATCAACAACATGTTCCCCATTTTTGTATAGTTTAATGGGAAATATTTTCTAGTTTTTATATTACTGGATAATTACTTTCCACAAGAGCTGAATATGCACCTCCTAAATAATCACTACAGAAAAAATCAATTTGTTTAATTATAGATGCAAAATCTAATGGGGGAATATAATTAAATTTATCGGTTTTAAAGCCAACGTTTAATACAAAACGATAATCTTCGAAATCATAGATTTTTATGCCCTTTGAATGAGTTAAATTTTCCATAATAGATGAACATTTAGCAATTAAACAGATGTACTGAAAATTTTTATCAATATAAGCGGTCTTATTTTCAGGGTGTGCCATGCCAAAATGTTGATTTGGTGTTATAGCAATTAAATTTTCAAGGTAATCTGCAATTTCAGGAAAATCAGACTTTGTGAAAATATGATGAATCTGGCTTGCTAAAATATCTTCACCTAATTGATACACTTCAGATTTTCCGTTTCGATATAGATCGTTAAATTTACGCACATCTTTTTTAGCTTTCTGTACCAAATATTCGTGGTAATTTTTTGATTGTTGTTGTTCTAGTGATTGGTGTTCTTGACGTGAAATTTGTTTCGACTTTCCAGATAGTTGATCTCGCCAATTTAAGCGATTATAAGTGAGATCTTGCAGTGTAATTAGGTTTTTAGATATATGTCCTCTTTCTGTTCCCCGCTTTTTATATTTGAATGCTAATGGATTGATAATTTTTGTAAAAATTCGTCCACACTCTATACTACCGTTAATCGGTGTGTTGTCAATCGTAAATGATGTAAACGTATCTTTTAATTGTTGATAACTCTCTTTATTTTGGACTTTAAGAAAATCATTAAAACTAGTAGCCAATCCACTGTCTTTTAATACTTTTTCGATATAATGAGTAAGGAAATTCAGTGTATTTAATGGACGTAAAGCAATATGTTGTAATAATTCAAGGTTATTAATTCGATATAAGTACCTAGTACTAACTTTAGTTTCAATTAAAATTCGACTATAAGCGAGTAACTTAATAGGTTGTCCAAAATACTTATCATATTCATTGCGTGATTTTTGGCTAGGATCTGGTTTTGAAAATATCGTTTGCACATTTTCCTGAGCATATTTACTATCCCAAATGTCTTTAACTGTAAAAGAGGTTGATGTGCTTGATTGTGTATATTCTAGAATACAGTCAGCAATAATTTGCACAACATCATAAGTGCATTTTTGATCAATCCAACGCGCATTACCTGATAGTTTCACATCGTAATCATATTTTGATAAGAAATTTTGAATAAAGTCATTACTCATTTTATCTCCCTATTTTTTAAACCAAACCAAAAAACGCTATTAGCATCAATATTTAACGATCTTGTCTGATAATTCCTTGCTATTTGATAAAAATGTCTAAATTCAGAACTTGCATAATATTTTAATTCATCATCTGATAGATGATATGAAAATTTAGGTATTAATACTGCAACTGAACCATTCATAATGTAGCCTTTTTGTTTTCGCATTAACCTAGGCTTATATGTCATATTTGGTGTTAAATAAACATCTTCACGATCAAAATATTTAGCAACGGATAATTTCATTAATTTTGTTTGCTCAATATAAGCATCATAATTTTCTATATCTATAATTTTATCACCTAAATCACTAATATTTCTAGATTTTAATACTCTAACTTGTTCTGAATGTTTTTTTACTAATGACAAATTTTCATTTGTAATTTGACGATCTCTGAAAACAGTAAACTGGTTAAATTTTAACTTTTTAAACACCTTATCAAAATCTTGATCCCGATATATAACCCAATAAGGTAAAGCAGAATCAAAAATATAATTTGCTTTTTGGATTAATTTTAGTTTTTTAGGTAAAGAACATACATCAATATTTCTTTGATTATTTTCTTTCAAATTACAAATTATATTGATTGTTTCTACCAATACACCTTTAAAACCTAATTCACCAAAATCCAAAATAGATTGGATCTTATTATTTGTTAGCTTTTCTCTTGTTTCCTTATATTCAGGAGTATTAAGTAAATTTTTAGGCATGATTAAAGAAATAACGTCTGCACATTGTAACGATTTTTCAAGGAAAAAGGCCGAGAGATTTTTGACATTTTGGCTATAGTTTTCTATATCAAATAAACTAAGGTCTGTTCTTTTTAGCTTTGTAAAAGGCGGATTACCAATTATTAAATCAAACTTTCTCTCTGGTTGATATAACATAAAATCATTACAAATAAATTCTAATTCAATATTTTCGGGTAATCTTTGTTGATTATAAATTAATTTTACCCATTCTAAAGTTTTGGGGTTAATATCGATTAACGTGAATTTCACTTTTGGGATATGCTTATATTTCTCAAATAAGAAAGGTAAGAAATTACCTGCACCTACAGATGGTTCACAAATATGTAGTTGTGATTTTTCCAAAAAATCAGGTAAATAATTAATGATTTCTTGAATAATAAAAGGGTTTGTATAATAAGCAGAATGATTTTCTCTTTCACTATTACTTAATTCAATAATACGAGAAAGTACCGTAGTATCTATAGTGTTATTTTTAAGTTGTGATAAAAGGTAATTAGATAAACAGTTTTCATCATTAAGTTCATGTCTTTCGATCAGTTGTAATATTTCTTTCTCTGTCATATCAAATTACTTGCTTAATTTTTTCCGCAACCGTTTTAAATATTGCTGTTGGTACAGCTTCCCCAATGCTTTGACGAATATTCATCTCATTTTTCTTAGAAATTTTTTGTTTTTCTGCTAAAGATAAATTATTCAATGTTTCTAATGATATATCGACCCATTTAAATTGATCAGGGATAGTCATTAATTTCATTAATTCACGAATAGAAAAGACACGATCATCTATTGGATGTACAGTATTTTGGCTTGCTAGTTGATCATTTCTAGTATGAATACACGGAGCGACTTTATCATAAAGTTGGCGAGTGTATTTATCCCCATTTTTGGATTTGTTAAGCACTATTTCACCATTTACAATTTTATGGGGACGTTTATTTAATTCAACGTTATCAAAAGCACTTTGCCCTTGCTTAATATCAGTTATCCAAGCTCGCATATGTTCAGGGTAAACACGAAAACTATGATAAAAATCATTATTATCATATTCTCCCCAATCAAGTGATTTCATGTTGCCAATTACTTTCTTAAGAGTAACTTCATCACGTTCATCAGGAAAAAATTGGCTAGGGGAATGTGATAAATTTTTATCCACTCCAATTACTAAAGTTCTTGTGCGAGATGAATTTGAACCATAATTCTTAAAATTGATAATTCGATGTTCAATTTTATAATCCGTTGCCAATTCAGCTAAGATTAAATCGCCAATAGCAACCACTTCTCCTTGATTATTTGTACAACCTGTTTTCCAAAATGCCTGAACATTTTCTAAAATAAAAAAATATGGACGAATATTTTTTATCATATTTACACTTTCAACTACAAGGCTATTTCGCTCAATTTCATTTTCTTTTTTCTTATGATTAGCAACACTCATACCTTGACAAGGAGGCGTTGCAATGACGACATCAACACGATGATAACCTAACTTTTGCCAACGCTGAATTTCTAGATAAATACGTTGTTTGATTTCATCTTGTTTAATATCACCATTAATATATCCAGAATCAAAACGACACTTTTTATTAATTTTTTGAATATTAATTCTTCTTTCAATTAATTCATTAGTTGCAATACATTCATAATTATTTAATTTAAACCCATAACATCCGACTCCGGCAGATGAAAAAAGACTTATGTATGTATGTTTTTTGCTCATCAATTTCTCCTTAATATTATCCAACTATTTTATCCCATATATGTTTTTTGAGAAATGGCCGAGAGGAGATGAATTAGATATAAAAACTAAACCATTTGTATCTTCTATATTTTTCATAATAAGATTTTATTCATTCGCATATAAACTTTATTACGAAAAATATAGTTTATGATCGTATTAATAATAAACTACATATTGTTCAATAAATTGGACGATTAATTTAAGTTCTAGCTGATACTTCTATCTTAAGTGATTTTATCATATATCCTGTAATCCAATTAGATATATTTTAGTTTGCTTACTTATTTCAAATAATAAGAAATGTTAGATCATTCAGTTTAGTTTCATTAGTATTGTTAATTACATTCAATTTTAACAATCCTTTTTACGAGTTCTCGAGAACCATCTGGTTTAACTCGCCAGATTTCATTTCCAACTTGTTCAACATAGCTTTGAGTCTTGAATAACTCTTGAATTTTTCGTTTAGTTAACTCTCCAAATGTATCATCATCAAGTAAACCGTGATCAGTATTCTCATAACGTAAATAATCCTCTTCTGAAGGGTTTTTAATAGCCCTTGCTTTAATATCAGGATAAATTATTGGGCAACTCATTTATTTTGTTCCTTAGTCGAAAAATAAGGACTTAATAGTTTATTTTTTTAAAATATATTTTATAAAAATATCAAATGTATTTCAGTCGTTAAACGACTGTTATTAAAAACGGCTTTACAAGTCATCAATATTCACTTTTACAGTATTATTTGGATTATTAAACCTATCTTCAATAATGCTAAGAATATCTCCATCGTTATCAATGAACTTAGTTACTTCTTTAAAGGGTAATTTTTTGATACAGGCAACATAACGTAAAAAAACTACGTATAGCGTCATTGGGTTCAATATTTAATTGATTCAATACAGAAAATGAATCATTTCTTAATCGCTCATTTACTCTGACTTGAATAGATTTATTTCCCATTCTTTACTTCCCATATATAAGTAGCTGTAATGCATATTGTATTACATCATAGTGTCGTTAAAAAAAAGCAAGTTTCTTTATATTTTTGTAATGGACAAAATAGCTGTTTCAGAAAGTACTTTCTGGAAAGGAGATATATCAGAATTAGGATTAAATACACTTAATTTCAATGATGAATTCATTGAAGATACTTTAGCAGAATAGCTAATTGCCGCGTATAATAAAGACTAAATGTGTTATGTCCATTTAGTCTCTATGCTCCAATTAACTCTTTAATTCATTAACATTATCGATAATTTCACCATCAACACTTAATACAGCATCAGAATACAAATCAAAATAGGCATTATGACCTAATTCTTTTAAATGCTCCAAAAAGCAAATCAAAAAACATTGTGTATAATCTCCTGATGATAAAATTTCTTTGTAAGATGAATTGAAACGGCTAGCAATTTTATGATTGAAATCATTTAAATTGTTACATTGCCATTGTTTTATCAACCAATCTTCCATTTCTGATAGATAGAGATTAAATTCAACACCTTCTCCATCAGAGAATGAATTAATCAAATCATATCGTTTAATATTAGATAATATATCGTCATCAATTTTTATAATATCATCTCGAAGATATAATCTATTAATTTTGTGCATAAGTGTTCTCCTATAGTTTAAGTTTAATTGAAGGAGAACCTCCATTAGGAGTATTCTCCTAATGGAAATTTTTCAAATTGTATATAATCTTTATAAGGCTAATTCATAACGAGTTAGATCAATGAGTTTAACTATTTCAATATTACGAACAATAGGTAATTTGCGTTTCAGATATTCGAGTAAATTAGTTGTTGGGTTTAACTGCCAATGAACTAATACTACATTTACTAAGCCACTAATTACTATGTTCTGGGTAGAATTGTCTACTATTGATGCACGTTTAACTTTACATGGACGATTATTAATTTCACCATCAACCCAAACATTACCAAGAATGTGAGTAATCTCATTTTCAACCTCAATAATTGAATTAAAACTACGCTCAGAAGTGATAATTTCGACCTGATTATTGTCCGTAAACGTGATCTCTAGTTTAAATCCATAATTATTTGTAAATAAGTCTTTAATGTAATTAATTGTCATGATAATTCTCCAAAATTAAGTCAATAAAAAGGAGAATTTATGCCCGATAGGGATAAAATTCCCCTATGGGTGAGTAAAAGATAAGTTTATAAGAACTCAACATCAAACAGATGTCACCAACCTGCAAAAAACAGTGAGTTTGTTGGTTGTTAGTGCGTGATCACCTTAAAAAAGGAACGTCCCATTTTACTGGCTACGTCTGAGAATTAACGATCATCTTCTCTATGTTTGCCACTAAAAGTAGCGAAAAAAATTAGTATAACGATTTAATTAATGCGCTGCTTTGCATCGTTGTAAACATTTAAAGATTCTCGCTTACCTATCGCTAACACTTTGATAATAATAAGCTCATCAATAACTTTATAGACCATTCTGAATCCAGATGACCTCAATTTTATTTTGAAACACCCAGACAGTGAGCCACTTAACTTAGCTGATTCAATATAGGGGTTAATCTGAAGTTTTTTTAACTTTTTTTTAAATTGAAGCTGTATACTCCGATCTAATTTATTCCATTCTTTAAATGCCTTTTCATCGAACACGACTTTAAAGGTCATCCACATTTACCTCAATAATTTTACCAGGATTTCTGAGTCTATCTTCGGCAATTCTAAGAATATCTTCATCTTCGTCAATACACGGAACTAAACGAATTATTTCTGGTTGGTTTGATTTGTGTTTAATTTGCCATAAATCATACTGGGATTGTAATGATAACCACATTCTTGCAGTGCTAATTCCAGCTAGTTCTAATCGCCAAGCTAGGGTTGGCGAAATAGGGGCTTTACCATGTAACACTCTTGATATTGTTTCACGCGAAAAACCTAGATGTTTAGCAAAATCAGTAATAGTCATATTTAATGTATTAGGTAAAATTTCGTCTAATAAAATTTCACCTGGATGTGAAGGGTTAAACATTTCCATAAATGCTCCAATACCTCTAGTTGAACCAGTTTCAAAAAAATTTCCAGCCCTTTATGTTCAAAACTTTTTATCATATAAGTCTGTTCATGTGATGGATTACATCACAAATGGAGAGTTGAAGCAACTGATTTAACAATTAAAAAAGCAAGTTTCCTTGCTTTTTTGAGTTGTTAATTGTTATGCAACATTACTGAGTTCTTCTTGAGGTTCACTTTGATTTTCTAAATGTTCGATTTTATCCGAATATTTAAGCTCACCATCAATTTTAATGCTTGAGATTTTTAGTAATCGAGCTTTTAAATTGATTCCAACATCTCCTTTTTTAACCCCAGTGCTGTATGTAAATGTTTCAGCATAGATATCACCAACACAAAAACTGATTAAGATTTTTTTGTTAGCTTTATTTGCTTCAATACATTTTTCAACTAAGTTTTTTGCTTTTTCACCGGTAACGTTACAGTTAATGTAAGTATATTCGGCGCTTTGACAATTTCCTCTTAGTGCTGCGATTGTACATGATAAATAAGGTTTACCATTTTTGACTTTAACTTCACGGATTCGGTTTAAATAGCCAATTCCAGTTGTATGTAAATCAAAAAATTGTTTAGTTACTGTGTTATTAGTTGAGTTAGTCATAATATTCTCCAAAATTAAGTCAATAAAAAAGGAGAATTTAAGCCCAAAGGGATAAAATTCCCCTATGGGTGAGTAAAAGATAGGTTAATAAGAACTCAACATCAAATGATGTTACCAACCTACAGAAGTAGTGAGTTTGTTGGTTGTTAGGGCGTGATCACCTTAAAAAAGGAACGTCCCATTTCTGGCTACGTCTGAGAATTAATGATCATCTTCTCGTTGTTTGCTACTAAAAAAGTAGAAGAAACAAACTAATTATACTAATTAAGTAAAAATCCGCAATAAAATATTTTGATGAATATTTATTTTTCTATATTAAATATGGTTCACCAAGTTTATATTGATAAATATACAGGTATTTAAAAATTGTAGTGATTATGTTTCATTTCATAAAAAAGTTAATTGTTAAAAATAAACATGAGAGTATCAATAATGAGAATTCATCATCATTGGAAGACTGGTATATTCCAAAATCGGCAACAGAATTGCTTGATACACCTTCTCGAAAAAAGCTGATCTCACTAATTTGGCAACGAGTATCAATTGATCAACAACGGTTTAATAAACTATACATGGATGTTATCAATAATTATGTTGAAATAGTGCAATTACTGCCCGCTTCGGAGGCACACCATCATTCGTATACAGGTGGTATGATTGATCACGGACTTGAGGTGGCAAATTATGCATTGAAGTTGAGGCAATCTTACTTACTTGGAGCTAATGCCGAAGATATTCCAAGACAAGCTCAGGCTTGGAGTGCCGCAGTTGTATACGGTGCATTGTTACATGACATAGGAAAAGTTGTTGTAGATGTGCATGTCGAAATGAATGACGGTAACATCTGGTATCCGTGGAAAAGCAATTTAGATTTACCGTATCGGTTTAATTATAAAAAAGATAGGGATTATTCTCTTCATCCGAGTGCTGCTGCATTGATGATTAAACGAATTTTACCAGATGAGAGTATCACTTGGTTATCTCAATTCCCAGAATTATTTAAATCGTTTTTAAGTTTATGTTCTGGTCGCACTGAAAAAGCTGGCGTATTATCCGAAATTATACAAAAAGCAGATATGTTTTCTGTATCGAATAACCTAGGTGGAGATCCAACAAAAATACTGAGCAAACCAGTATCATTAATGAGTAAAATGATAGTTTCGATAAGGTATTTAATTGAATCGGAATTAATTTTGAATGGTCCAAAAGCTTGCGATGGCTGGTTTGATGGGAAAGATGTTTGGGTTATCAGTAAGTCATTCACCGATAAAATGAAAGCTAATTTGTTGCAAAATGGTATAACTGATATACCGACTGATAATGCAAAAATATTTAATATACTAAAAGAGCACGGGATAGCAATAGCAAATGAGGATAAAACTATTTGGCCGTGTAAAATTGAATCTGAGGAGAGTGGTTGGATTGCTGAAAAATTAACACTTATCCGTATACCTGCTAATGTGGCTTTTCATAATATTACTAATGCTCCAGAACCATTTAAAGGTTCAATCACTCCACTGACAGAAGCTGAAGCTGTTGAAAAAAATGATCTTATGATTCCTGCAATTCCTGCCGAAGCTGATGAAAAGCCAAAATTAAACATTGTATCTGAGTCTGTAGATGACAAAGCTTCTATAATGCAAGATACAATATTTAGTTTATTTTCCAATGTGGATATGGCTGATAATCATGATGATTGCGACAATTCCAAAGAGGACCGTCAGATAAAAAGGAATGATTCAAAAAATAATAATATTTCTATTTCAAATGAGTGTAGTTTTAACACATTAGATAATGATGATATCTATAATCACCCATTTTTTAAATGGGTTAGGAGTCAAATTATTGATAAAAAACTACCAGTTAATAATCAGAACGCATGTATTCATACTATTGACGGCAAAATATTCATGATAACTCCCAAAATTTTTAAAAAATATAGTTTATATATACATGGTAATGATGATGATAGTAACTGGAAACAATATCAACGTGAATTTCAAGAGTTGAAAATTCATACAAAATTTAGTGATGAAGGATTTAATATCTGGAAGTGCCTAATTTCTGGGAAAAGAAAAAGCCATACTTTTATCAAAGGTTATTTAATTGATAACAAACCATTATTTGCTATTGAGAATAATTTGCATGATAATCCACATCTAACATTAATTCATGATGTTAATATTTACAAAAACAATTAGTGAGAAAATGAGAATCAGGAGTATTTATGGAAATAAAAAAAGAAAAAATATCTTGGCAGGAATTGCTCATAGTATATCTAGAATTTAAACAATTGCGTAAACAAACTATCTATAATTATAGAAGGTATATTGAAGCATTTACTCGATTTTTTAATAGTGATTTTACAAATATTAACTCAATTAACCATAAAACAGTATCAAACTTTAGAAGCCATATTTTGGAAGTCAGACAATGTAAACATGTAACGTGGAATAGTTATTGTCGTCATTTTAAAGCGTTAATGGGATTTGGTATAGAACAAAGCTTAGTTATTCAAAAAAAAATCCATTTGATAAGATGTTAATAAAACCAGGAAAGAAAGCTAAAAAGACTATATCACAAGCAGATATTGATATTTGTTTAAGTTTTCTTAAAGAAAAACAGCTAAAAGAATCACCAAGAGATTTTTGTTATCCCGCCCAATTTTGGATAACACTGATTAAAATTTTGCAGTATACGGGTATTCGACGTAATCAATTGTTGCATATTCGTATTTGTGATATTAATGATAAAGATAAAAAACTTTTTTTAAGAGAAGAGGGCTCGAAAACTCATAACGAACGAGAAATTCCTCTGATTGACGATGTTTTTCAAGATATTGTTGAATTAAAGAAACAATTAAAAATGTTAAATAAAAAACCGACCATGCAGCTATTTAATATTTATCATTTTAAAAATGATAAATGTGATTTTTACAAAGAAATGAATTTTGATCGAATAGATGCATTTTTTCAGCGATTATCAAAAGTTTGCAATGTTAAAGTTAGTCCTCACCGATTTCGACATACATTAGCAACAAATTTGATGAAACACCCTGATCGGAATGTAACATTAGTAAAAGAGCTATTAGGGCATTCATCGTTGTCAACAACATTAGAATATATAGTAACAGATCATGATCAATTAAGATCTTGTTTAGATGAGCATTTTAATCAATTAAAATAATGGTTAATTATATAAATAATTGTTTATTGATTATGAAAATTATTCAATAATGGTTTACTACTAGTATTCAATGTAATTGATATAGAATACTAGTAGTAATACATACAATAATGGATGATTATTAATGTTGACAAAATTTTTAATTTATTTATCATTTGTTAACAATATCTATCCCTCTTTATGAGGTATTATTAATACGTGGAAATTAATTAAACATTAAAATCAATTGGTTAGCCGATTCGACTCATAATCGATTGGTCACTGGTTCAAGTCCAGTAGGGGTCACCATCGCAAGAATCAAGCAAGTTTAAAAACGTTCAAAAAACCTTTATCTAACAAGCTTTATCGTTAATTTACGTTTCAACTAAGTTCATCCTGATTTAGCAAAATTCAAACTTTTATGTTATATATTATGTTATACGTTTGAATATAACATACGAGTTGTATAACATGGTAAAAATAGTTAAGCCTCTTACTGATACCCAAATTAAAAACGCCAAGCCAAAAGAAAAGGATTACACTTTATCTGATGGCGATGGGTTGTATTTGTTTATTAAAAAGACTGGTTCTAAAATATGGGGTATTTACATAGAGCATACGAAAACAAAAGCCTACAGTCCGCAAACGAATGGTATATGTGAGCGGTTCCATAAGACGATGAAGACTGAATGTTATGATATTATGTTTAGACGTAAAATATATACAGAACTGAAAAAGATACAACAAGATATTGAGCTTTGGCTAGAGTTTTACAATCGGGAAAGAGCACATTCAGGGAAATACTGTTATGGTAAGACACCTTGGCAAACTTGGGTAGAGGCAAAGCAGCTAGAGAATTTATTTTACTCATCAGACAGCTATTGTGTTAGAACGAATGCCGATGAGTAGGGCGTGTCTGTCAGATTAAATTTAAGCTAGTATATTTTTTAGTTGTGATAAGTTTACCTTACCTTTTAAAAAAGTTGTATGATTTAGTGTAGCCGAACCACGAACTGTTTTGTACTTTTTGGGGTGGAGCTGTTTTCTTTAGTGCTGTGGTTTACTATATTGGTTTAAATGAACTTTTTGTCTTTTTATGTGCATTTTTATTTCCAGTTTTAAGTGGCTTGGCATATGGCATATTGTTTATTATTAAGGTATTAAGATGGTTGATTTGCTTTGTGTTAAAACAAAATAGTAACGCTATTTTAAGCAAGCCTCATGATCCCAATTTTTCAAAACGATAGCAATATCAAAAGGATTGGTTTATTTAAAAAAAACAACATAAAAACTTCAATAAAATAAATGCACTTTCAGAAGGTTTTTTGTGTAATAAAAATAAATATTTTATTGATTTTTTGTTGAAAAATTGTACTTGCTTTTTTCTTAAATCAGCGCTTATATATACATTGATAAGTAATTGGACTTATCGACAATTTTATTAGGAGGAAACTTATCATGGTACAAAAATTTGCTCCATATGGTAGTGATGTTTCGGCTGGTACTTATAAGTGTGCCGATTGTGGCTATATGTATTCAAACCAAAGCAAAAAATCGTTACCTCCTTGCCCTGATCATAATAAAAAACCGCATAGAAAAAATGGTTGGTATATTATGTCTGGACAGGGTGATTCAGTTAATGATCCTCATCCAAATAAAAAGTGATTTTAGTCACTTAAGACGATTAAAGGCAGCCATTGGGTTGCCTTTTTTGATTGTGTCGATTTTAGATAATTGCCGTTTTGATGAATATTTTATTATTTTTTCTGATTTTTTGTGTAAAATAACAACCTAATTAGGCTTATCGAAACTAATAATGCCGCTAAAATAATATAACTTGATTAAGATTCAATATAAGGAATACTGAAGTGAAAAAACGAATAAAATTGGCTGCGCTATTTTCTGCTTTTTTTATGATTTCGAGCGCGTATAGTGCCGAATTGCCTCTGTCAGCAAATATAACTAAAGCCTTTGCGGATAGTGCTAAAAGATCGATATTAGGCGAAGGTGGATCATTTCCGGTTAAAGTCGAAGCGGGTTACGAAGTCACTAATATTTTTTATAACCTTAATAGCGTCGTTTTTGAATACAATATGCCAACCGATAGCCAAAGTGCATCAATGGAAGATATCACTGAAGGCATTAGGCTTGGTCTGAATGCGCAATTTTGTGACAAGCAAGACGTGATTGATGTGTTACGAGCTTATGATATTCGCTTTTTATTCCGCTTACAATTCACTGATAATCGTAATGTGCCTGCAACATTATCAATTGATGAAATTTGTCAAAAACAATAAGCAGATTATTGATTGCAGCCGCATCAATGCGGTGTTTGCTCTCTTAAAGGCGGTTGTAAAATTATCGGTAATTTTGCAACCTGAGTGTAATAAGAAACTGTAAATTAGTATTTTTATTTGTTCTCCACGGTAAAATTAAGTATTGTTTTTTAATGTCAAATTTATCTTTTTCTTTCACTATTTTTACTTTAAAAAAAAATTGAAATAGTTAGCGTAATTATATTTATAATTTTTAAGAAAGATTATATCCTATTGAAAAACTTAAAAATAGGTCACGAGTTAGTGTAGTTTGTAGGATTAAACCAGCTGTTTATAACTTTAGATTTAGTGAATCGAAAAAGGAAATAACTATGAGCCTGAAAAATAGATTAATAGAATACACACAGACTTTGAATGAAGTTCAAGTTGATCACCCTTTTAAAAAATTTCCTGATTATAAAGCACTTCGACATAAATGTAATGGTAAATGGTTTGGTTTAATTATGTCAGTTGAGAAAAATAAATTAGGTTTTCGATCTAACGATATGGTAGAGATAATTGATGTGAAATCCGATCCAGAATTGATTTCTATAATAAAAAATAGTTCAGGTTTATTACCGGCTTACCATATGAATAAAAATCATTGGATCACAATAATGCTCGACGGTTCGATATCATTTGAACAAATCATAAATTTATTAAACCATAGTTATAATTTAACGATCTAAACTGTATGGATATAGTTTTTAGGCAATATATAATTAAGCAATTGGTTTATCCAATAACAAACGTATTATGGATGACTTCTTGAGTATTTTTTATATAAACTATCTGAACAATGTTTTAGGTAGCATAAAGCCCAGATATCGAGCAGATAGTTTAGTTGATTAGTGTAATAGATAATTTTTGGATTTTTTTATCCAGATGACTAAAAATAAGGTTCTACCTAAACTAAATAAAATATAAGAAAGCCATAACCCGTTATTGTCCCAGATTGGTACGCAAATATATTGCGATATTAACCATAATATTAAAGAAAGTATCATTGAATCACGGATAGACGAAGTATAGCTAATGCCCGAAAAGACGCCGTAATAGATCAAACCACCAGCCACCACGATAGGGAAGATGATTAACCAAGGTTGATATTGCAAGCAAATGTCAATAATGTCAATTTGATTGGTGAGTAATTTGATAATAGTAGTATCAAGGGTCAACCAAATTGCAACTAATAGGATTGGACAAATAATACAGGCAAGTTTTGACCAGCGTAACGTTTGATTGTATAAAGTAATGTCTTTAGTGCCTTTTGCTTTGCCACTAAATACGCTTGATGCGTTGGCAAAGCCGTCAAATAGATAAGCCATTAAGTAATGAATTTGGAATAAGACAGCGTTAGCGGCTAATATTTCGGTACTCAAACTAGAGCCAATCGAGATAAAGTGATTGGTGACAATTAACAAACAAATAGTTCGAATCATTAAGTTGCTATTCACTAAAATCACGCCTTTTAATGATTGCCAAGATAATATTGTGGCGAGATCGGTTTTTTGCTTGGCTTTAGGTAAATAACGATAAATAAACCAAATGCCTAATAATGTGCAGATTATTTGCGCGTTTAAGGTTGCAAAGGCGACACCTGATACATCAAATTGAAATCCCCATACCAAAATCATTGCCATAACAATATTTAGTAGATTGATTAATACCTGCAAAAATAAGACGGCTTTTATTTTCGCCATGCCCATTAACCATCCGACTAAAACGTAATTGATTAACACAAACGGCGCACCCCAAATCAGGATAGTAAAATAGGTGTGTGAGTGATGTTGTACGTCTTGATTTGGTTTAATAATCTGCATTGCGGTATTGAAAATCACGCTTTGACAAATAATAAAAATGATACCTAATAAAATTGCAATAAACAGAGGACGGATGAGTGAGGCTCTTAATAAAATGGGATCATCTAATGCTTGTGCTGCAAAACCGGTTGTACTTACACGTAAAAAGCCAAATAACCAATATAGGGTGTTAAAAATAACCGTACCAACAGCAATCCCTGCAATAAATGCTGGATTGGGTAAATGACCCACTAGGGCAGTATCTACAACACCGAGTAAGGGCGTTGTAATGGTTGAAATAATAAAAGGAATTACCAGAGCAAGATAATCTTTAAAATTATACTGCTTATTTAATGGTGATGGCGCTATCATAATTTAAAAACCTAAAATAGAGTCAAGAAGTTGTTTGGAATAAGCATGGTTGACTTGATTTAATTGGTCAATGTTATCCACCTGTTCAACAATGTTACCTTGATAAAAAAAGATAATACGATCGCATAAATAAGTGATTGTGGTTAAATCATGAGTAATAAAAATCGTGGTTAAGTTTAACTGTTTTTGTAAATCAGAGAGCAAAGATAATATTTGCGTTTGTACTGATATGTCTAAAGAACTGACTGCCTCGTCAAATAAAATAAATTTAGGTGAGCAAGCAATAGCTCGTGCAATGCAGATCCTCTGTAATTGCCCACCGCTCATTTCATGAGGAAAGCGGTTATAAAAGGTGTGATCTAAGCCAACTTGCTCTAAAAGTTCATCAATGCGTTTTTTACGTGCGCTTGATGATATTTTTTCGTAAATATCAATGGGTTCGGCAATAATTTCAGATGCAGTAAAATAGGGATTAACCGAGGCATTATAATCTTGAAATACCGCACTAATGTCTCGCCGCATCGCCGATTTACGCCAAGCACGTTGTGTAGTATCATATCCATTAAAGTAGATTTTACCACTGTCAGGTTTTTCAAGTCCTAAAATCAGTTTGCCTAACGTGCTTTTACCACTGCCACTTTCACCAATAATGCCTAAGCATTCCCCTTGATATAATGAGAAAGAGACATCTTTAATAATTGGCGTTTTTTTTCGGCTGAACAAGCCTTGATTGGGTTGTAAAAAGGCTTTCTTTACATTTTCAACTTGCAATAACGGTGGCATTTAAATTGTCTCCGATGTTGATGTAAGGGTATTTGGCTGAATAACGGCATTAAATTTGGTTAATAGCTGTTTTCGTGCATTTATTAAATATTGTGTATAGTCATTTTCAGAATGATAAAAGATATGCTCACAGCTACCTTGTTCGACAATTTTGCCTTGGTTCATCACAATAATATGATCTGCTATATGATGAATAACACCCAAATCATGCGAGATAAAGATCATGGCTGTTTTAGATTGTTGTTTGATTTGTTCAAACATTTTTAAAATATGAAACTGGCTAATTGAATCTAAAGCTGTTGTGGGCTCATCAGCAATAATTAGATCAGGTTCAAGCATTAGAGCAATACCAATCATGATTCGTTGCAACATTCCACCACTGAGTTGATGAGGATATTTATTATAAACTTGTTTAGGATCATTAAGCCCAATATCTGCCATCATATTAAGGGCTTTTGTTATGGCTTCACTTTTGCTGATTGATTGGTGGGCAAGTAATGTTTCGACCACTTGTTTACCAATACGATAAAGGGGATCAAAAGCACTCATAGGGTGTTGTAAAATGACCGAAACCACATTGCCACGAATGAACCGTAGTGTTTCTCTAGTTTGCTTTAATAAATCACCAGTTTCTTGTAACTGAATGTTGGAAGTTTGCGGTGAAAAAAGAATTTTACCTTGAACAGAAAAATAGGGCTCTAATAAGCCAATAATGGCTTTGCATGTTAAACTTTTGCCACTACCGCTTTCGCCAACAATGCCGAGGCATTGATGTTGTTTAAGGTAAAAAGAAATGTCATTGAGCAATTTTTGATTGCTATCAAGTGTTACGGTTAGATTCTTAACCTCAAGCAATTTGTCACTCATGCAGTTTTTTCCTTTGGATCAAGAATATCTCGCAAGCAGTCCCCGAGCATATTAAAGGCAGCAACAACAATTAGAATAGCAATGCCAGGAAAGACCATTTGCATAGGGTGCTGAACCATTACGTTTTTCGCTTCACTTAACATCAGCCCCCATTCAGCCGTTGGCGCTTGTACACCTAATCCAATAAAAGAGAGTGCTGAGATGTTTAAAATAACCCAACCGGTGTCGAGTGTTGCAAGCACAATGAGTTCAGAGATGATATTTGGTAATAAATGACGGCGAATAATAAAACAATGGGGCGCGCCAATTGCTCGCGAAAAAAGAATATAGTTTTTACGACTATATTTAATTACACAGCTGCGGATCATTCGGCTATACCAAGCCCACTTTACAACAATATTGGCGATAATGACATTTTCGATTCCAACGCCAAGTACCCCAACAATGGCAAGTATCATCACTTGACTCGGGAAGGAGAGCATAATATCACACGCTCTCATTATCATTTCATCAAGCTTGCCTCTTTTATAGCCCGAAATTAAGCCAATTATTGAACCAATGATAATGGTAATTGTCATGGTTAATAACGATAAAAAGAGCGTTGTACGAATACCATAAAGTAATCGCGAAAAGATATCACGACCTAAATGATCACATCCGAGCCAATGTTCGGTAGAAATGCTGGCATATTTGCGCACTATTCGAACTTTATTGGGGTCAAAAGGTGCAATATAGGGGGCAAAAATACCTAAAATTATAATAGTGGCAATAATGATTAAACAACATAGCCCAATTTTATTTTTAACAAGTTGTTTAAGTAAATTCATGAAATGTTACCACTATCTCTTAATCGTGGATCGAATAATTGGTGTAAAACATCGACAATAAAATTACAAACCACAAATAAAATAGCCATCATTAAGATATAAGCCTGAATAACTGGGTAATCTCGGTTCATAATTGCTGAAATACATAAGCGTCCAAGCCCTGGCCATGAAAAAATATATTCAACCACAAATGAGCCAGCGATGAGTTGTGGAATAGTCATACCCAACGCAGTAATTGTGGTATGCAATGAATTAACTAATACATGTTTTAAAATGATGATTCGTTCTTTTAGTCCGCGACTGCGGGCATAAAAAATAAAATAGTTATGCATATTTTCGATCATATTGTTTCGAATAAAACGAACATAAGTAGAAATATACACAAATGATAACGTCAAGGTGGGTAAAATTAAATTTTGCCAAGAACCATAACCACCAGTTGGTAATAGGTCAAGATAGTTAGCAAATAGCCAAATCAATAATAGACCAAGCCAATAACTTGGCATGGCAGTACCTAAGAATATGATTATACGCAAAATATGATCAAATATTGAGTTGGAAAAAATGGCGCATAATACACCCAGTACTAGACTAATAATCAAGGTAAAAATAAAAGATGAAGTGGCTAAAATAAGCGTGGGTTTTAAACAGCGGATCATCTCGTCCCAGACTAATCTGTCGCGCTCGATAAATGAACGTCCAAAATCAAGATGAAAGACATTATATAGCCAATTAAAATAGCGTTGCCAAAACGGTTGGTTTAGACCAAGTTCTTGACTCATACTTTCAATTGCTTCAGGGGTTGGCATTATTTCGTTTAAGCGTAATGCCACTTCTGCTGGATCTGAGGGAGCTAAGTTAATTAACAAAAACGCGATAAATGAGATACCGATAACAATCGGTATCATCATTATTAAACGTCTTATTATATAATTTAACATTTTTATTAAGTAATAAAATAAGTCAATTAATAGTGCATTTTGTCAAATGGAATATCAAATTGCGAAGGTGCAAATTCGATGCCTTTTAATGATTTTATGGCAATAGCACGGTTACGTTCATAAGTTAAAGGAATATAGACCGCTTCGTTATGCAGCGTTTCAAGTACATAGCGATAAAGTTCTTGTCGTTCTTTTTCATCAGTTGAGATCAGGGCTTTACTAATGTTGGCATCAATTTGAGACTTTTCTTGTAAACCTTGCTGAGCGATATAGTCGCCATATACAGGCAGTTTCATACCGGCTAAGAAAGATTGAGGATCATACGGCATACCCCATGAAATATCAAAAACCATATCAAAGTCGCCAGCTTTTTGACGATCACGATAGCCTTGTTCTTCTTCACCATGAATATTGAGTTTTAATCCCACTTGCTCAAATTCATCTTGCATGTATTGTGCAATAGTTTTTTGCGAGGCTGTGTTGCTATCATAATAAAGCGTAATTTCGAAAGGTTTTCCATCTTTTTGGCGATAATGTTGACCATCAACTTTAATCCAACCCGCTTTATCCAGTAGTTGTTCTGCTAATTTTGCATCATATTGGTAGGGTTTTAAACCGATATTAGCATAAGGAATATTTGTTGCCATTAACGTATCTGCTGGCGCTTCACTGCTATTAAAGATCCCTTCAGAAATATCTTTTTTACTGATGATATGTTCAATTGCTCGTCGTACATTGACATCGTTAAGCTGGGGTCTTGTGGTATTCATTAAGACCATTCGGCTAGAAACAGGCTTTGACATTAATGTTTGAAACTTATCCATTTTAACAAATCGTTCATAGGAATCAGCATCAACCATGTTTTTGCCATAAATAAGATCAATTTCACCTTTTTCAAGCGCCATTAAACGGCTTTGATTATCAGCAATGACCTTCATTTTTACTGTTTTTATTTGCGGCTTTTTTCCCCAGTAGTTAGGGTTTGCATTAAAAATAGCATACTGATCTTTTTTATGATCGCCTAAAACATAAGGGCCGGTACCAATAAAAGATTTAACACCATTTTTGGTTTCGCCATCAATCATCGCGTTAGGCGAAATAAAACGCATTGGTCTGGTGACGGCAATTTCAATTAAAAAAGGGTAATAAGGTTCAGATAGATTGACTTGTAAAGTATAATCATCTACTGCCTTAACTTCGGTAATTAAACGTACCATTTCAAGCCATGTATGGCGGACTTTATTGGCAAGGACTGCATCCCAGTTTAATTTGGCACTGTGGGCATCGAATTTAGCGCCATCACTAAAGGTCACATCTTTTCTAAGTTTAAAAGTATAGGTTTTTCCTTGGTTAGTGATAGTCCAGCTTTCTGCAAGCCAAGGGGAAAATGTGCCATCTTCATTATAATGAACAAGTGATTCATACAACATATTTTGAGCCCACATTTCGCCACCATAAAGATGAGGGTTCAAATCGCGAATATCGCGGAAGTTTGCAAAGGTGATATCATCTTTAGCAAAACAGTTAAGGCTAAAAAGTGATAAAAGTGCGACCATTAACACATTTTTAATTTGGTTAAAGTTTAAATGCATATGCAATCCAGTAAACTATTGTTGTTAGGGAGCAGAATATTAGCATAATCGCAAATGATAATAAATATCATTTATCTATTTTAATAAAAAAACATATTAAAAATCATTATGATTAAAACTATAAATTGATGAGTTATTTTCAAGTTATGTTATATATAACCCTAATTTTATTTTATAATAATAAACAAACAGTAAATTTTATTGTGGAAAATAGGAAGTCACAAAATAAACAGAAAATATTATGGAATTGCTTTATAATGTAAGCGGACAATCCACTTTTCATTTATTTAGGAATCATTTCATGTCATTTGACTCTCTTGGCTTAGACGCTGAGATTTTAAAAGCAATTCAAGAACAAAACTATACAGACCCAACGCCTATCCAACAGCAAGCTATTCCAGTCATTTTATCCGGTAAAGATCTTATGGCAAGTGCGCAAACCGGTACAGGTAAAACCGCAGGTTTTGGTTTACCTATTTTGCAAAAATGGGGCGAACAGCAAGCGCAAGCAACCAATAAACCTGATGCGAAAAAAGGCAAACGTCCTTTATATGCATTGATTTTAGCGCCGACTCGTGAGCTTGCTGCACAAATTGGCGAAAATATTCGTGAGTATAGCCGTTATTTACCCATTCGGTCATTGGTGGTATTTGGTGGGGTAAGTATTAATCCGCAACTGATGAAACTACGTGGCGGTGTGGATATCTTAATTGCAACACCAGGTCGATTATTGGATTTAGTGCAACAAAATGCAGTGGATCTTTCAACGATTAAAATGCTAGTGTTGGATGAAGCTGATCGCATGTTAGATATGGGCTTTATTCATGATATTCGCCGTGTGATTGCTAAATTACCTAAAAAACGCCAAAACTTGATGTTTTCGGCAACTTTTTCTGATGAAATAAAAGTATTAGCGCAATCGATTTTGCATGCCCCAGAATTGGTTGCTGTTGCGAAAACAAATAGCGCTTCAGAGCAGATCACCCAATATGTGCATCGGGTTGATAAACGTCGTAAGCGTGAGTTGTTGTCTTATTTAATTGGTAAAAATCAATGGCAACAGGTGTTGGTCTTTACTCGCACTAAATATGGTGCGAATCACTTAGCTGAACAGTTGACTAAAGATGGTATAAAAGCGTCAGCCATTCATGGCAATAAGAGCCAAGGCGCACGCACTAAAGCTTTGGCAGATTTTAAAAGTGGACAAATCAGAGCATTAGTCGCAACCGATATTGCCGCTCGCGGTCTTGATATTGAGTTACTTCCTTATGTGGTTAATTATGAACTTCCGCAAGTAGCAGAAGATTATGTGCATCGCATTGGGCGAACGGGACGCGCTCAAAATGAAGGAAAGGCTATTTCGCTGGTATGCATTGATGAGCTTCCCCAATTAAAAGCGATTGAAAAGTTAATTAAAAAAACGATTCCAGAATTAACAACCCAAGGTTTTGAAGTTGATCCTAAGATTAAAGCTGAACCGATAAAAAAATCATCACAAAGGCGAGCACCACCAAAAAGAGGAAGTGCAAGCTCAAACCGATCGTCGCAGTTCAATCAAGATGGTGTGAAATCATCAAGCCGACATAATCATACTAAAAATAAATAAACTAATTAATATTTAATAATGTAGAAGGAAACTATTATGGTAAATCGCAGCAGACGTTTACGAAAAAAATTACACATTGAAGAGTTTAAAGAGTTAGGCTTTACGGTTAGTTGGTGTTTTGACGAAGGTACAAGCGAAGAGACTTTAGATAATATCGTTGATCAGTTTATTCTTGAAGCTATTCAACCCAATGGTTTAGCTTATGAGGGAAGCGGTTATTTAAATTGGAAAGGAATTATTTGCACCCAAAAATTAGGGAACTGTACTGAAGAACATCGTGACATTGTCACAAAATGGCTGGAAACTCATGGTCTGAAAAATGTAAAAACTAGCCAACTTATTGATATTTGGTGGGATGAATTAGAGTTCTAATTTGTGGGAAAATGCCGAGTTGTTTACACTTCAATGGCTAAAATAATCCTCTAAAAACTCATAAGGTGTTTTTCCCGAAATCGCCTTATGTGGTTTAACTGTATTATAATAGTTAATAAATCACTTAAGTTTTTGTTGCCTATCTTTTGAATCTTCGAATATTTGCACATTATGCCACATCTCAATTCAAAGTTCGTATCACTCTTTCCGCTTTCCCATTCGTTTGCGGGCAGGCCGGTTTGGTAAATTTTTGATTGTTTAGTTGGATTTAATTAGTTAGTTTAATATACTTATGATAATTTGTGGTGTAAGCCTGATAAAGCACTGGTTTATTATGATTTACCTAAAGGCGTATCGATTAAAACGGCCTATGCTCATCCTGATGATTATGTGAAAGATCGTTCATTACTTTCTGTCATGGGATTTGAATTCAACCATGACTGGTCTATTAAATTAACCAATCAATACCGTCAAGCGTCTCAAAATTTTGATCACATTTATGCAGGTAATTATTGTCATTTAAATGGCAAACTGAATAATGGTAAAGATTGTCATCATCAAGGTAAATTGCAATTTCGCTGAGCTTGGTAAGAAACTGCTAATAAGACATTATAGTAACACTGCTGATTTAATGGGTAAATTTAATACAGCAAGTATTGTTTATGATATGCTTATTGGTATTGAATATAACATTGAAAAGCGCCAACCAAGATTAGCCTTAACCAGTGTTTATCCAGAGGTGGTTGATCCGTTTCATCCGTATTGGCATTCCAAAAAGTCTCATTATAGTAAATTGAATACTAAAACTAATCATAAAGCCACATCGAAAGGATTTTATTGGCAAGACTTAATTAGTTTTACAGCACAATGGAAATTATTAGCAGGATTACGTTACGATAATTATAATTTTGCATCAAATGACAAATTAAAACATCAAAACAGTTCATATGATGGGCACTCGTTAAGTCCTCGAATTGGTTTAATTTGGCAAACTGTGGAATTACAGAGCTTTTATGCTTCTTATAGTAAATAGTAAAAATTTTGCACCTTATGGAGGGCGAGGTCTTATTACAATTATGACCGACTCAAAAACAGTTTATGATGATAAACCCCAATATTTGCGTCAATATGAAGTTGGAATTAAAAGTGATTGGCTAGATGATAAGCTTTCTTTTCAAATCGCCCTTTATGATCTTGAACTATATAATGTCTATTACCAACCAGATGCCGTTAATGATCCTTATAATTGGCAGGTAAAAGGGAGTGATCGTAGCCAAGGCATTGAGCTAAGCGCTATTGGACAGCTGGCATCAAAATGGTATATTAATAGTGGTATTGGTTATCAACAAGCCAAAGTCCATAAAGATAAAAAAACACCAGCCAATCAAGACAAATACTTGCCTAACACAGCTAAGCATAGTGGTTATCTAAGCGTTCGTTATTTACCTTACAATAATTGGTTTACTGAAGTGGAACTTAATTATAAAAGATCGATGTATAACGATGATAAGAACCAATTTAAACGCCCAGAGGAATG
The DNA here is from genome assembly GCF_001690525.1 of Gilliamella sp. App6-5. Lineage (GTDB taxonomy): Bacteria > Pseudomonadota > Gammaproteobacteria > Enterobacterales > Orbaceae > Gilliamella > Gilliamella apicola_H. The sequence continues at coordinate 24,484 of NZ_LZGT01000020.1, forward strand.
CTACGGTTGGTTATCAATCTCGCTACTTTGATGTAACTTTAGCCTTTACTAATTTCCTAGGTAAAGAGTATTGGCGTTCAAGTAGTATGCCGGGTACACCTAGAGCCTTTTTGTTGACCACTAGTTATAAACTGTAAGGTGATATAAAAACAAATGCTGAATTAATTAAGCTTTAAATATGAGGTAAGTCATAATTGGCAAGATAACCCAGCTTGTTTATTCGGCATTTTGTTAATAAATTCAGGTGTTTTAATATTAAAAATAAGTTTATAGAGTTTTTTATATTAGTTGAGAGACTGAGAATTTAATATCGAATGTTGACGATGATAACCAAGCAATTAAATTGCCATGTAAGAGATTTGTGTGAATTCAACATCGTATTTGATACTAATTTTATTTTTGTTGCTTTTAATGCTGTTTTAGTAATAAAACTTATTTAATTATTTAATATTAAAGCAACCGGTCTTTTAAAATCATATAAAATACAAAAAAGCAAAGGCAGGTGTAGAATTTAACTCAAAAGTTTAACAAGTTGTCACCGATATAATAAGTAAGGTTGATTAAAAAGAATGAGTCGTCTAGATGGATATAACAAAATTCTACATGCCTTATTAAAAAGGCACGTTTTAAAAATAAGAATAACTTTGGTGACATTCTTTTAAAAGAATTAGTTAAAGCTAATTATTCAATTGTGAGACAAGGCAGATTCTGCTATACTACATTCCCGTCTGATTCTTGTATGTTGTATTGGTTTTATGCTTTAAAATCGATGCAATATTATTCTAATAAATTAATAATGGTCTGGTAAATGGTCACGAATTATATTTTTGTTACAGGCGGTGTCGTTTCTTCTCTTGGTAAAGGCATTGCCGCAGCATCTCTCGCTGCAATTTTAGAAGCCCGCAATTTAAAAGTCACCATGCTCAAGCTTGATCCCTACATTAATGTCGATCCCGGCACAATGAGTCCTATTCAACATGGTGAAGTGTTTGTGACTGAAGATGGTGCTGAAACCGATCTTGATTTGGGGCATTATGAACGTTTCATTCGCACTAAAATGACGCGAAAAAATAATTTCACTACAGGTCGCATCTATTCTGATGTGTTACGCAAAGAGCGCCGTGGCGATTATTTAGGGGCAACGGTTCAAGTTATTCCTCATATCACTAATGCAATTAAGTCACGCGTGATTGATGGGGCAAAAGGTTTTGATGTTGCCATTGTTGAAATCGGTGGTACAGTAGGTGATATTGAATCTCTTCCATTTTTAGAGGCGATTCGTCAATTAGCTGTGGATGTGGGTCGTGAGCACACGTTATTTATGCATTTAACGTTAGTACCTTATTTAGCGTCTGCTGGTGAAGTGAAAACCAAACCAACACAGCATTCAGTAAAAGAGTTACTGTCAATTGGTATTCAACCGGATGTCTTAATTTGCCGTTCTGATCGCATTATTCCTGCTCATGAACGTGCCAAAATTGCGCTATTTTGTAATGTGCCTGAGCGTGCAGTTATTTCGCTTAAAGATGTCGATTCTATTTACAAAATACCTGCGTTATTAAAATCGCAAAACTTAGATACCTTCGTTTGCAAACGATTTAGTCTTGAATGTAAAGAAGCTGATTTATCGCAATGGGAACAAGTGATTTATGAAGAAGCCAACCCAGTGGGTGAAGTAACAATCGGTATGGTGGGTAAATATATTGCTTTACCTGATGCTTATAAATCAGTGAATGAAGCGTTAAAACACGGGGGATTAAAAAATCGTTTAACAGTGCACATTCGTTATATTGATTCAGAAGATCTTGAATCGCGTGGCGCAGAATTACTTCAAGGCTTAGATGCGATCTTAATTCCAGGTGGATTTGGTTATCGTGGTGTTGAAGGTAAAATTATGGCAGCTCGCTATGCGCGCGAAAACAAAATCCCATATTTAGGTATTTGCCTTGGTTTACAAGTAGCTATGATTGAATATGCGCGTAATGTTGCAGGTATTAAAGATGCTAACTCAACCGAATTTGTTAAAGATTGTGCAAGCCCAATCATTGCTTTAATCACAGAATGGAGTGATGAATCTGGCAATGTAGTACAACGTAATGAAAACAGTGACTTAGGTGGCACAATGCGTTTAGGTTCGCAAATTTGCCATTTAGAACCAAATTCATTAGTATACGGAATGTATAAAAATGAATCGATTACTGAGCGTCATCGACATCGTTACGAAGTAAATAACAATTTATTACCTGAAGTGGTTAAAGCTGGGTTAAAAGTGACAGGTCTTTCAACGGATAGAAAGCTGGTCGAAATCATCGAAATACCAGATCATCCATGGTTTGTTGCGTGTCAGTTCCATCCGGAGTTCACTTCAACACCACGTGATGGACATCCACTATTTAGTAGTTTTATTAAAGCTGCCAAAGATTATCAAGAGCAGCAACAAAAATAGTTTTGAATTAACATTTGTAATATATCTGTCATATAGAGGAAAATAACATGGCAAAAATCGTTAAAGTACATGGTCGTGAAGTCATCGACTCTCGTGGTAATCCAACTGTTGAAGCCGAAGTTCATTTAGAAGGTGGATTTGTTGGCCTTGCAATCGTTCCATCAGGGGCATCAACGGGTTCACGTGAAGCGTTAGAACTTCGTGATGGTGACAAATCTCGCTTTTTAGGTAAAGGCGTATTAAAAGCAGTAGAAAACGTAAACGGACCAATCGCTAAAGCTGTTGTTGGTAAAGATGCATTAGATCAAGCTGCTATCGACCAAATCATGCTTGACTTAGATGGCACTGATTTCAAATCTAACTTAGGTGCAAACTCAATTCTTGCTGTATCTTTAGCAACCGCTAAAGCAGCAGCTGCTGCTAAAGGTGTTCCACTTTATCAACACATTGCAGATCTTAACGGTACTCCAGGTCAATACTCAATGCCATTACCAATGATGAACATCATCAACGGTGGTGAACATGCGGATAACAACATTGACTTACAAGAATTTATGATTCAACCAGTTGGTGCTAAAACAGTACGTGAAGCAATTCGCATGGGTTCTGAAGTATTCCACAACTTAGCTAAAGTATTACATGCTAAAGGTATGAATACAGCAGTGGGTGATGAAGGTGGTTTTGCGCCTAACTTAGGTTCAAATGCTGAGGCATTAGCTTGCATTAAAGAAGCAGTAGAAAAAGCAGGTTATGTATTAGGTAAAGACATTACTTTAGCGATGGACTGTGCCGCTTCTGAGTTCTATAACAAAGAAACAGGTAAATATGTATTAAAAGGTGAAGGTAATAAAGAATTCACTGCGCAAGAATTTACTCATTATTTAGAAGGCTTAACAGAACAATATCCAATCGTATCAATCGAAGATGGTTTAGATGAAAGCGACTGGGAAGGTTGGGCATACCAAACTAAAGCATTAGGTCACAAAATCCAATTAGTGGGCGATGATCTATTTGTAACCAATACTAAAATCTTCAAACAAGGTATTGAAAAAGGTATTGCTAACTCTATTTTAATTAAAGTAAACCAAATTGGTACATTAACTGAGTCTATTGCTGCAGTTAAAATGGCGAAAGATGCGGGTTATACTGCGGTTATTTCTCACCGTAGTGGTGAAACTGAAGATTCAACAATCGCTGATTTAGCAGTTGGTTTAGCTGCTGGTCAAATCAAAACTGGTTCAATGAGCCGTTCTGACCGTGTTGCAAAATACAACCAATTAATCCGTATTGAAGAAGCATTAGGGTCAAAAGCACCATTCAATGGTTTAAAAGAAGTTAAAGGTCAATAATTAGTTTTTTATAAACTAAATTATCACTTAAAAAAACGGTGACTAGTTCACCGTTTTTTATTTTCATATAATTTAAACCTACTTTATGTAGGAATAGTTGCACCGACTAAAGTTGTGTTGTACTCTTATTGTTTGATTTTTTTATGGCTTATTAATAACTAATGCGTATTGATTAATTTAGTCACCCTATAATTGTTAAAATAACTAACTTGATTTAAAGTTCTACTTATGAATAATATTACGAATATGTCTCAGCCAAAAAGCAAATGGCAACTCTTTAACTGGCTTTATACCGGTAAATTACCGCTAAACGAATTATGGCTTAACCCGACCTATCGTTATAAGTTTTTTTTAAGAACCTTGTTCTTAAGTCCAATTACTTTCAAATGGCTTGATAAATTAAGACAGTATCCACTGCTTGGCTATTATTTTTCATGCCAAACTAATTTACCATGTAAATTACAGCGACCTTATTTAGCCTCTTGCTTGAGTCAAAAAGCCCGTTATGACGCTTTGGCGTATCACTATGATTTTTTAGCTAAACAACCTTATAGCGTAAGCAAGGCTTTTTATAATCCGCAATTGCCTTTTGTATTGGCGGATGTAACAGTTAAAAATGAACAAAACATTAAAATAGCAGTGCAAGCCCGTAATAAATTTGCAAGAGAGGGCGAAGTCAGCCTTTATTTTTATGATAGTGATGGCATCGACTTAGCCACTTTGACGTTTTCAATCGTTGAATATCAAGCCAAACCAACACTCTTTATTGCTGGATTACAAGGCACAGGACACGATGATGCACGTACTCGTGTACAAAAAGCAACTAAAGCCTGCTATGGGCTATTCCCTAAACGTATTGCTGTTGAAGCCGCATTAACTGTTGCGCGTTACTATCAATTAACGCAAATTGTTGCCGTGGGTAACAAAACTCATATCTATAACAATTGGCGCTATAACAGCCGTCAAGAGCGCATTTTGTCGGATTATGACGATTTTTGGTTAACCCTTGATGGAAAACAAGATACTAATGGTTTATTTATACTACCAAATCAAATTAATCGAAAATCAATTGAAGAAATTGCCAGTAAAAAACGCTCAGAATATCGTAATCGTTATGTGTTATTGGATCAGCTTCAACTTAATATTGAGCAAACTTTAGCATCATTATAATGATTAGTGGTAATATATTAAAACGTATAATTGACCCCATAATTTAACAATAAAAGCAAGGAATAGTTAAGGAATAAAATATGTATTTTGGTATTCTTATTGCGCTAGTACCATTGGGTTTAGGATATTTAATTAAAATTAAAAACAACAGTTGGATGTCCAAAATTAATCTAACTTTGAGTTGGATGATCTACCTTATTTTGTTCATTATGGGAGTTGAACTGGCACATTTAGATAATTTAGTCACTAATTTGCAAGTTATTTTATATTATGCAATTGTTCTTTTTATTTGCACGTTTGGTGGGAATTTTGTTGTTTTAATGATGTTGGATTTTTTATCCCCCTCCAAAACTGATAATGTGAATCAAACTTATACGTCACATTTTAAGATGATTCTTGAATCATTACGTGTATGTATTGCACTAATTATTGGGTTTATTTGTGGGTTATTGCCATTATTTATTTGGCAATATGCTGAAAATGTAACTCAAATTGTACTGTTTTTTTTATTATTTTTAGTCGGAATTCAATTACGCAGTAATAATATTTCGATTAAACAAATTTTACTCAATAAAGTTGGGATGACCACATCCATATTGGTTGTAATGAGCGTTTTATTGGGCGGGATGGTTGCCTCGTTTATTTTAAACTTGCCTATTCGTGTTGGTCTTGCCATGTCATCGGGTTTTGGTTGGTATTCGTTATCGGGTATTTTAATGACAGAAGCCCACGGTCCAGTTATTGGTAGTGCTACGTTTTTAAATGATATTTTGCGTGAATTATGTGCGATTATTTTAATTCCTATATTGATTAAGCGTCATCAATTAACAACATTAGGACTGTGTGGTGCGACATCAATGGACTTTACGCTACCAATGCTACAAAAAGGTGGGGGGGTAGCCATTGTGCCGGCAGCTATTGCCCAAGGATTTTTATTGACGCTCATTATGCCCATAATTATCACGTTATTTAACTATGGCGGTTTTTGGTTTTAGCTCTAGCTTAATGTGCAGGAAAACATCGAGTCATCTATATTTTATGATTAAAATAAGCTTCTAAAAAATTCATAAGGCGATTTACCAGAAATCGCTTAAACTTTTGCTTTTATCTTTTGAATTGTTACTATTTGCTGATTATGCTATATCTCCATTAAAGTACGAATTATGTTTTCGGCTTACCCATTCATTTGCGGGCAGGCAGGTTTAGTGAATTTTTAATTAATAAGATGGTGAGCACACGTTTAAACAAATGAGGACAGAAGTCTTAATTACCAAACGGTATAGGATCCTGAATATTTTTTACAAAATATAATCTAGAAAGTGAACAGTTGTGTAAATCATCCCCATTTTTGGGGGTGTAATTCACACAAAATTAAGCTGTCTGTTTCGTGTTTTATATGCAATGGGAGTCATGCTATTTAATGTTTCATGAGTTTTTAGTGTTATAAATGGTTGGACGACTAACTATAAAACATTTAGTCAAATCAGTGACAGTCATTTTTTTATGATGTAAGCGCCATATTGCTTGTTGTTGATAAAGTGTTAGTTTTATTTTTATATCTATTCATTACAGTATTTTCTCAAATTACTATAAACAACGTGAGTAATTCCTACAGTTATGGATTTTTATACGTTTAACAAAACTTTACAAAAAATTAGGTAAAAAATGAAGTTTTTATTCTAAAATAGCGTAACATAGTTATATACTTTTTTATGTTAAATCATTAAAAATGATATTAACTGATTATTTTATAACAATAAATTCGTAAAAATAAATATGAGGAATAATAAAATTATGATAGAATATGAACTTAATCGGGCATCGGGCATCGGGCATCGGGCATCGGGCATCGGGCATCGGGCATCGGGCATCGGGCATCGGGCATCGGGCATCGGGCATCGGGCATCGGGCATCGGGCATCGGGCATTTTGTTAGTTGTTTTATTTCAAATGTAATATTACAGCAAAACGTTTTATCTTTAGCGTTACCTTTTTGTTTTAAACACTTCCATTGCAAATCTCACTTTGCTACCAAAATAACGGCACTGACAGCTCACTTAAAACCAAAACCTACTCAAGTAATGAGTTTAATCTTATTATCACAATGGGTACACGTTGGCTCAGCTAATGCAATACTAACAGCGACTTCAAGTCAGGTTATTGCTGGGAATGCACCGCAAGTGGTGGTGTTATCGAGTGCAGATAAACATGGTTTTACTGTCAACGGTGTTTTTTATAGTGAGGAAAATGGCACGCTAAAATCTGGTGAAGTGAAAGAATTTGATGGTAATTTAACGCTGAATGATTTTAAAGTGGCAACTTATACACCAACCAACTTAGATAGGGTAAAGAATTATCGCGATATCGATGGTGATAATGCTGATCCGAGTCAACCGTTTAAAGTGGAATCGACTTACTATTGGTGGTATGACAATAGCGGAAGACGCATAACTGGTGATGATAAGAAAAAGATTATAGGTTGTGGCAGTGGTTTTTCAATGCCACTAAAATTGGTAATTGAAACAAAAGTAAAAGCCTATTCGGAGTATGGTATCCCAAATGAAAGCAAACAGCTTAATTTATCCAAGAGCTACCAAATAGCAGCAAAATCAGAGCTATGTTATGCCAAACCCAATTCTACTATTGTTCATCCAGAACACCAATGGATTGGAGTTGATTTAAAAACGGAGGCATATTATTTTAATCGACCTGAATATGCTAATCGCCATCCTCTTGTTGGTGGCGGTTATACTCAAGATTATGTACCAAACTATGGTTTTAAGGTTAAACCCGTGGTGTCGTCAAAAACATTTCCAGCAACGGGATTTCCTGGAGCTAAATTTCAGTTAGTGATGACTGGTGCGCAAACAGATTACCGCTATCAATTAATTAACAATCCAGGAGGAGGGGTGTCGGTTGATCAAAATGGCTTAGTAAAACTTAATAGCAAACCATCAGGAAATGTTACAGTGAGAGCTACTTTAAAAAGAGATCCCTCAATTGTTCACGATTATACCTTTAATCCTACTGCTACTTGGGGAATACCTCAAAATTTTAGGGGAACGTTTAATGCTGTACAACAACGCTGTGGCGGTTTACAAAATATGATGAGACTAGCTCAATTAACAAACTCACCACGATATGAAGGTCAAACAGCAGAATTAGATAGAGACAAACTGACAATTTCTAATAGTTACACTCGTGCCATAGGAGACTCTATTTTGGGTGAATGGGGGTGGACCACTAAATCTTCTTATCCTGATTCAGAATGGCAAGAATTAAATCCTGATTATTTTATGTCTAGATATTGGACTATAAATGTCCGTGAACATGGGATATATTATATTGTGCATAGCCATGATGGGTTTATTGGTTCCTTTTTAGCTGAAGATCCTGATTTAGGATATGCAATTTGTAAAGGATAATTCATAGTTTGATGCTGATAATGATCAGCATCAAACTAAAAATTATATCGAAAATAGTTGTGTTTTTATGGCGTGAATAAATAGCAGTATTAATCCAATGCAGTAAAAATTTGGCAAAATAGCCAGTAAAAAGCGTTTTTTATATTGTAAATAATTTAACTAGATTATTATACTAAATAACGATTATATAAGACTATTGCTAGTTAAAACCACATCATAATCATTCATCATCTACAATGCCATCAATGAATTTACCTTTGTACCATACCATATTTTTATACAATATATTATCTTCACCAATCATATGCGGATTTTCTCGATTAATATTATTTCGGTTTAACAAACAAGCGTTATATTCATCTTCATTACATTTTCTGTGCTTTTGAGTATCAATGTTTTTAAACTGACAGCTATTTTTTATATTGATATATTTGTATTTTTGATAATGATAAATACTTTGTATTGTTGTCAAGACTCTTTGCTGTTTTTCATTATAATCATAACAATTTTTTTTACCTGTGGCCGATTTATCTTTCGGGTTAAAATCGATATCGCTACCCCACAAGTTTGTGGCAACAAATTTACCTTTGTTATTGATATAGTAGTCATAATTTTCTCCTATTCTGGCACTTGAGGCATATTTTTTAATGGCTAAATCAAGATTGCCGTCAAAATTGATATCCTCTAGATAAATGCTGTTAAATTGGTTGTAGCTATAATGTAAATTTTGTATTTTTTGAATTAATTGGTGGTTGCTTTTTTCATAAACATTCACACCAACTAGTTTAATTTTTTCTTTTTTCTTTTTTGATAATACCGCAGTAAAATAAAATTTATCTGATGAATCTGCCTGTAATAATTCAAGGCGATCAAATTCATCATCTGCTTCATCACTTATTTCAAACTGTTTTTGTAATTTTACTGGGTATTGTTGATTTTTTTTACCATCAAACCAATAACCAATTAATGTCTGATTAAATAGTGTTTGCCCACTATGATTAAATTTGAAATAACTGATTGAGTTTTTCATTTTTGGGCGATTATCATTGTTATCAAAATAAATATCTTTATCATCATAAAGTTTTAAACTGGTTTGCTGGATAACTTCATCGCATGAGTCCATTAGCACACAATCATAGGATAAAACATGTTGTATTTGTTTGTGATCATCTTTATCGACCCAAAAAGCTTTTATTGTGCTCAAATATAACGTTATTTCTTTATCCTCCATATGGCCTTTGTAAACATAAGTAAAACTCAGTACAGGAAAGGAGAGTATTACAAGCAAAGCAAATAGTATCGTTTTCATTGTTATTATTTCGTTTCTCTTAATTTCTTATTTCAATGTGATGTTATAGAATTTTTATATGAATTGAAAGATATTAATTGATCCTCGCCAAAAAAGTGGACAAAAGTTGCCTCTATGATATAAACAAAAATCATAGGAGACAAATATCATGGTCAAAAAATTTAGTATCGAATTCAAACAACAATCGGTGGATTATGCGTTATCTAATGCACACCTTTCTATCAGCGAACTTGCCAACCATCTAGGTGTGGGTAAATCAACCCTAGATAAATGGATTAGGCAACTTTCCCCGAATAAAACCAGCCGTCGAGAGTTAACGGCTGAGCAACAGCGGATTATGGCGTTAGAAAAAGAGATTAAAGAACTGAAAATGGCCAATGATATACTAAAAAAGGCGCATGTGTACTTCATCAACAATCCAAGTCGGTGAAGTACGCTTATATGAAAAATCATTTAATCTGCTATCCCGTTACTAAGATATGCTCATTACTTGGTGTCAGTTCATCGGGTTATTATGCTTGGTTAAAAAGAGCAAACAAATCAGCCAAACTCAGCGAGTATATCCAAAAGCAGTATTGGCAACATAAAGCCCGTTTGGGTGCGCCAAGCCTGCTTCATGATGCAAGAGAAGCGGGCTATCAAGTTTCAGAAAGGACAATTAGCCGTGTTTTGCAACAATTGGGATTACGGAGTAAAGCAGCACGTAAATTCAAGTATAAAACAGATACGGCTCATCACAATATTGCGCCCAACCCGTTAGATAGGCAATTTAACCCTGATAAGCCGAATACGACATGGGTAACCGATATTACTTATATTAAAACGGGTGAAGGTTGGTTATATTTGACGGTGATTATCGATTTATATGGACGAAAAGTGATTGCTAGGCAAACGAGTCGCTACATAGACCGCCATTTAGTGTGTAATACATTAAAACAAGCCTTATTTCGGCGTTACTTTCCTAAAAATGTACTCATTCATAGTGACCAAGGAAGCCAATATTGCAGTGCTGATTTCAAGCAGTTATTGTTACAATATGGACTCAGGCAAAGCATGAGTCGAAGAGGAAATTGCTTTGATAATGCGGTTGTTGAAAGTTTTTTTCATACACTCAAAACACACATTATTCATGACTGTTACTACAAAACGAGGAAACTGGCTAATAAAGCACTATTTGAATATATTGAAATCTATTATAATCGGATACGCCGTCATTCAGCTAATGGCTGGGTATCACCTGAACAATATGAACAACAATATTACCAAAACGAAAAAATGATAGAGGTGGGCACTGTCTAATATTTTGGCGAGGATCA
>NZ_LZGT01000021.1 GCF_001690525.1 Gilliamella sp. App6-5
ATTGTTGGCTTAAGCCGTTGTGCTTACTATTATCAACCTAAGTTACAGGATGATTCAGTGATTATTTCGGTGTTGAATGCTGTCACAGACCGGCATTTACGCTGGGGTTTTCCTAAATGTTTTAATCGTATCAGAAAGCTCGGCTATCAATGGAATCATAAACGGGTATATCGGGTGTATTGTGAATTAAAGCTTAATCTCAGGGTAAAGCGTAAAAAACGCATTCCTCCACGATGCCCGGAAAGGTTATTAGTCCCCAATAAACAAGGTGAATGTTGGTCAATGGATTTTATGAGTGACAGTAGTCGTAATCAACGTCGCTTTAGGACATTCAATGTCATCGATGACTTTAATCGTGAGGCGTTAGGGATTGATATTGCAGTAAGCTTACCAGCAGGAAGGATTACCCGTTACTTAGATAAACTGGCTGAATATCATGGGTATCCATTAAAAATACGCGTCGATAATGGACCAGAATTTACAGGAAAAACCTTTATAAACTGGGCTAAATCACATGATATAGCCATTGATTATATCCAGCCCGGTAGCCCATATCAAAACGGGTACATTGTGTAACTATCCCCTAAAATAGTACAGCAAAAAAGTAGAAAATTCTCCATGATAAAAGTAAAAGAGGATTTAATTATGAAAAAAATGACTGAACATCAAATCGTCGCTATTTTAAAAGAAGCAGAGGCAGGTATTCCCGTTAAAGAACTGTGCCGTAAATATGGCATGGGTAATTCAACTTTCTATAAATGGCGAGAAAAATACGGCGGAATGGAAACGTCGGATATCAAACGCTTAAAAGAGCTGGAGGCTGAAAACCGTAAGCTTAAACAGATGTTTGCCGAACTGAGCTTAAAATCCCAGCTTCAGGAAGAAATCATAAAAAAGCTTTAGTGCCCACAAAGGTACGTAAAATGTGGGCACAGCAACTACAACAAAATCATTCAGTTACTATTGCTATGAGTTGTGCCATTGTTGGCTTAAGCCGTTGTGCTTACTATTATCAACCTAAGTTACAGGATGATTCAGTGATTATTTCGGTGTTGAATGCTGTCACAGACCGGCATTTACGCTGGGGTTTTCCTAAATGTTTTAATCGTATCAGAAAGCTCGGCTATCAATGGAATCATAAACGGGTATATCGGGTGTATTGTGAATTAAAGCTTAATCTCAGGGTAAAGCGTAAAAAACGCATTCCTCCACGATGCCCGGAAAGGTTATTAGTCCCCAATAAACAAGGTGAATGTTGGTCAATGGATTTTATGAGTGACAGTAGTCGTAATCAACGTCGCTTTAGGACATTCAATGTCATCGATGACTTTAATCGTGAGGCGTTAGGGATTGATATTGCAGTAAGCTTACCAGCAGGAAGGATTACCCGTTACTTAGATAAACTGGCTGAATATCATGGGTATCCATTAAAAATACGCGTCGATAATGGACCAGAATTTACAGGAAAAACCTTTATAAACTGGGCTAAATCACATGATATAGCCATTGATTATATAGCGCCCGGTAGCCCATATCAAAACGGGTACATTGAACGATTTAATCGCACCTATCGTACTGAAGTACTCGATTTATATCTTTTTAACAACTTAGCACAAGCAAGGAGAATAACCGAAGAATGGTTAACGATTTATAACACCGAAAGACCGCATGAGGCATTAAATAACATCGGTTTATCTGCAACACCTTTAA
>NZ_LZGT01000022.1 GCF_001690525.1 Gilliamella sp. App6-5
GTGTGCTGTGTGCTGTGTGCTGTGTTCTGTGTGCTGTGTGCTGTGTGCTGTGTGCTGTGTGCTGTTGTTTACCATTTTACCATGACCTATACATTTTCGCAAAGCCTTTGATTTATTTTGTTATCTTCATATAAAATTATTAGATTAGCAATTAATAACTGATTAATTAATTTTCCCCAATTGATTATTTAATAATAACTTATATTTAAATCTCAAAATAAGACTTTAGGATAAATAGAGAGACAGATTATAAACATAAAAACGTATCGCTTTAAAGTAAATAAACTTATTTTTTGTTAAGATTTGTAAA
>NZ_LZGT01000023.1 GCF_001690525.1 Gilliamella sp. App6-5
CTTCAGCTTCTTTTAAAATAGCGACGATTTGATGTTCAGTCATTTTTTTCATAATTGAATCCTCTTTTACTTTTATCATAGAGAATTTTCTACTTTTTTGCTGTACTATTTTAGGGGATAGTTACACTGATAGCCTTATTGTCAAACAATTAGGTGGTGGTGATTTTTCACATATTGGCATGATCATATCGACCTTACCCGAGTTCATAATTCCTGAATTAGCCGAAAAATATGCTATAGCAAGACCTAATTTTTATCTGATATACAACAACAGCAAATTGTCGATAAGCTTCTAACTAAGCAAGGTAAAACCTTTATTAAATGGTGTTTATTTATTCCCCAACGCATTTGCAAATTATCCGGATATTACTTGGATCTACAAATATCCAGAAAGACTATAATAACTTGTCATGAACGCTATAAGAGTTGGTCTAGCATGAAATAAAATTGAACCATATTTAGTGCGATCTTAGTTTGTAGACAATGCTATATACTGAGGCTACAGTTAGATTTCAATATTATGCGAGCTGTTTAGTAATAAGATTACGCTATAGAGTAAAAGACACCCTAATAGCGCCGATAGTTGCGCTTTTCATTTATAAGACATTAAGTTTTTAAAACTTGTGTCCAAAGTAAATAGATTTTTAATAATCAAATAAAAAAGAAGTGACTGCTGTAATTATAATCTATTTGAACTTGACGACTAATAAAGCCAATGCTAATATTTGCACCCTATTCAGATAGACCTGTACGGCGCGTTGGCAGAGTGGCCATGCTGCGGATTGCAAATCCGTCTACCTCGGTTCGACTCCGGGACGCGCCTCCATTTAAATCAATCTTTTGCTATTTTTTGTAATCACATTTTTTCAATTTTGCAATCTAACTTATCAATTTTAACTATGAGCTACTTTAATTATCATGCGAAAGCGAAGAAGTTAATCAAAGATGGTTGCCTTATCAGGTATGAGTTTGTAGATAATTGGAATGGTATCAAGCCTGCGTTAGTTTTATATTTTAAAGAGGCTAATCCCATGCCAATTAGAGAATATCGATGGAATGAATATTTACCATTGTTGAGTAATGGGGAGAATTTATTAAGATAAATGGCTTTTCTTAATAAAGCATTAGGCTGATATGTTGAAGTAATATTTATTTTTCAAGTGCTAATGCTCAAATCACTATCCCCTCCATAATACTTTGTGTAGCATTAGTTTAATCTTTGAATTTTTTCCTTAATTTATTTCCATTTTGTTAAGTTATGTTCAAACTAATTTTATTATTGTAATAGGTATTGCGCCATGCGGTTTTGCCTAAAAAGAATGATTGAAAATTAAAAGAGTGAGAAACATTCGTAAATTTGTTCGAGGCTAGTCTAATCATATTGATTAATAAAAACACATTTTTAATGAGTGTAGTTTTTGCGTTAAATAGTTTGACTATATAATAAATTTGCCAACTGATAGGCTAAAGCGTAAAATGCCCATCCTATTTTGCTTAATCTATTACTAATTAGTAATACTGACCTGAAATCAGAGGCATTTTTAATGACAAATTTATATGCAAAACCAGAATTACTTTCTCCTGCTGGTTCTTTAAAAAATATGCGCTATGCATTTGCATATGGTGCAGATGCAGTTTATGCAGGGCAACCCCGATATAGTTTGCGGGTTCGTAATAATGAATTTAATCATGAAAATTTAGCGATCGGCATTGACGAAGCTCATGCCCAAGGCAAAAAGTTTTATGTAGTGGTTAATATAGCACCGCATAACTCTAAGTTAAAAACTTTTATTCGCGATTTAGAACCAATTGTAAACATGAAACCCGATGCCTTTATCATGTCAGATCCAGGTTTAATTATGTTAGTACGCGAACACTTTCCTGATATGGAAATTCATTTATCGGTACAATCTAACGCAGTTAACTGGGCAACGGTAAAATTTTGGAATCAAATGGGGTTAACTCGTGTTGTGTTATCTCGTGAATTATCACTTGATGAAATTGCTGAAATTCGTGAAAAAGTACCCGAAATGGAGCTTGAAGTGTTTATCCATGGTGCACTTTGTATGGCTTATTCTGGACGTTGTCTGCTTTCTGGTTATATTAATAAGCGTGATTCAAACCAAGGCACTTGTACTAATGCTTGCCGTTGGGAATATAAAGTTGCAGAAGGCAAAGAAGATGAAGTAGGGCAAATTGTCCATAAATGCGAACCAATTCCTGTGCAGGAAATTGCTCCTACGTTAGGAATTGGTAAAACTACCAATAAGGTCTTTATGCTTGAAGAATCCGGTAGACCAGGCGAATATATGCAGGCTTTTGAAGATGAACATGGCACTTATATTATGAATTCAAAAGATCTAAGAGCAGTTGAATTGGTGGAGGACTTAACCAAAATTGGCGTACATTCCCTTAAAATAGAAGGGCGCACTAAATCATTTTATTATTGTGCAAGAACGGCGCAAGTGTATCGCCAAGCAATTGATGCGGCAAGTGAAGGTAAACCTTTTGATCCTCGCTTATTAGCTGAACTCGATTCGCTTGCGCATCGCGGTTATACCGAAGGTTTTTTACGTCGTCATAAACATGAAGATATGCAAAATTATGTACATAGCCATTCTGTTTCTGATCGGCAACAGTTTGTCGGTGAATTTAGTGGCCAACGTTTAAATGGCCTTGCCGAGGTCATTGTTAAAAATAAGTTTTCGGTTGGTGATAGTGTTGAAATGATGACGCCAAAAGGCAATAAAACTTTCATTATTGACCGAATGGAAAATAAAAAAGGGCAACCAGTGCCTTCAGGGCTTGGCGACGGTCATATTGTTTATATTCCAATTCCTGAAGAAATCGATTTGAATTTTGCATTATTAATGCGTAATTTTGATTAGTAAATTGGACAATAAAAACTGTTCGGGATAACCGAACAGTAAATCTTATTTTGTTATTGGCGAATTAAATCATCGCCATAACCAATCCACTTATATGTGGTTAAAGCTTCAAGACCCATTGGGCCTCGGGCATGCAGTTTTTGTGTACTAACCGCAACTTCAGCACCTAAGCCAAATTGTCCACCATCAGTAAAACGTGTTGAGGCATTGACATAAACTGCAGCGGCATCAATTTGATTTACGAATTGTTCCGCATTAAGTAGGCTACGTGTTAGAATTGATTCTGAATGACCTGTGCCATATTCACGGATATGTTCTATAGCCAGTTCAAGCGAATCAACAATGAGCACATTTAAATCTTTTGATAACCATTCTTGCTGTAATTCCTCATCTTTAACGGGAAGGACAGTTGCTGTCCCTATTTTTAATATGTCATAACAGCTTAGATCAGCATGTAAAATCACGTTATTATCTGCCATGATCTTGCTGAATTTAGGTAAAAACTGCTCCGCAATATTTCGATGAACTAGTAGCGTTTCAAGCGTATTACAAGTGCTTGGGCGCTGAATTTTGGCATTGACAATAATTGGTAGGGCTTTATCAAAATCAGCAGTTTCATCGACAAAAATATGACAAACACCTATACCGCCAGTAATAACTGGAATTGTTGAATTTTCACGGCATAATTTATGTAAAGATGCACCACCTCGGGGGATAATCATATCAACGTATTTATCGAGTTTAAGCAATTCATGAATATATTTACGATCAGGATCATTAATACATTGAACAGCTGTTTGAGGTAACCCAACTTGTTTTAAGGCTTTTTGGATAACAGAAATTGTGGCTGCATTGGTATTGATTGTTTCTTTTCCACCACGAAGTATTGCAGCATTGCCTGTTTTTAAGCACAAGGCTGCAATATCAATTGTTACATTTGGGCGTGCTTCGTAAATCGCACAAATAACGCCAAGTGGTACTCTATGACGGTGTAACTTTAAGCCATTTTCTAAAGTAGAACCATCAATGATTTGACCAATAGGATCAGTTAATGAAACGACTTTTCGAACATCATTGGCAATAGATGATAGTCGCTCAGGTGTTAATAATAAACGATCTAAAATAGCAGCACTTACTCCTTGCGTTTTAGCCGCTTGGATATCTTGTTTATTCGCTTCAAGGATAATTTCACTATGCTGTTCTAATAACTCTGCAATTATGGTTAAAACTTGATTTTTGGTTGAAGTAGGGCATTGTGCTAATTGGTATGATGCAAGTTTTGCTGCTTTACCCATTTGTTGTAACATTATTATTGTCTCTAAAGTTTATTTTTAAAATTCTACTTGTTAAGCGCTATTTTCTCTAAAATAATTTTTTGCATAACGTTAATATTATATTGAAATTTGCCAAGAAATTTTTATTTCATTATTTACTCGGTGTTTTCCTGCATTTTATTCATCTTTAATGCCGATGATAGATATCAAAAATATACTTTCCTTGAAAAGAAGTAAAATCTAAGTAGGATATAACAATAATATTTTTCTATTTAAGTATGCTGTATGAATAAAAATAAGAGCAAAGAACAGTGCTTCTTTGCTCTAATAAGCATCAATTTATGACTCTTTATCTTTTAAAACTGTATGTAAAATATTTAAAAGTTCTGTTTTTGTGTCATTATCTAAAACACTTAAAGATATCTTTAAAGTAGATTCCTGTTTACTTATTTTATTACAGTATTCTATAAATATTTTTTTAGGCTCATATCTAACAGATTTAATTTCATCGAAAAGCACGCTTATATCGCTTTTTACTGGTGCAGGTCTGAGTGTAATAAAATCTTCACCAATGGTAATATATACCATAAAATATTGCCAAATTGATATGACTAGTACCAATAGTAACAAAGTAGTGTTATACCATAATTCTGGAGCTATGACTAACATTACTATGATAGCAATAATACAAACGAAAATACGGAACATAGCCAAATATCGTGCATAAAATTGTTTAATGGTTTGATTTTTTGATTCCATTTTTTTATTCTATATATTGTAATATCCTTTTATGTTCTAAAAATTGCGTCTTTCATCTAAAGATCTTGCATTTTCTTGACTCATAATTTTTCTTCCACCGAAAACACCAATCAATCCTAAAGGTACAAAAAAAATACTACCTATAATGATTAATACACCTCCAATTTTTTTATTGTTTGTTGCAATAATTAATCCTATAGTAGCAACCAAAGCAAAAATAATAGCAAATGGTAAAAGTGTCCGAGATGCCTCATCATAGTTTAATGAAGCATTAAGATAAAATATTAATACTGCCAACCAATTGGCAATTATGCCACCAATAGCTAATACCATAATTTTCTTTCCTTGTTGTTTATTATTTAATTATCATATCGTCACGGTGAACAGCAACGTGACCATATTCATAGCCAATAATTTGACTAATTTCTTGAGAATGATGCCCAGCAATTTGTCTTAAAGCATCACTGTTATAACGACTGACACCGCGCGCAATGCGTTTACCAGATTTATCGCAAATATCAATAACTTCACCACGAGAAAAATCTTGTTGTACATTGATAATCCCTTTAGGCAATAGTGAACTACCATTATTTAATATTGCATTAACCGCACCATCATCTAATTGTACTATGCCAGCTTTAGGAGCACCAAAAAGCCAGTGTTTTCGATGTTCTAAAGGCGTTTTTTGAGGAAGAAATCGTGTACCGACAGGGTGATTATTGATAATATCAATAATCACATTGGCTCTGTTTCCTGCCGCAATCACTACTTCAATACCCGCACTGCCAGCAATTTTTGCTGCTTGTAGTTTTGTTGTCATACCTCCAGTGCCAAGCCCCGAAACACTATCACCAGCAATGCTGAGTAATTTATCATCAATATGATCGACTTCATGAATTAACTTGGCACTTTTATCTGATCTTGGATCGGCTGTATAGAGGCCTTCAATGTCGGTTAATAAAATCAGCTTATCGGCTTCGGCTAAAATAGCGGCTAGCGCTGATAAATTATCATTATCGCCAACTTTTATTTCGGCGGTTGCAACAGCGTCATTTTCGTTAATAACTGGAATGATATGATTATCCAACATGGCTTTTAACACATCTTGCGCATTTAAAAATCGCTCACGATCTTCAAGGTCGGCACGGGTAAGTAACATTTGGCCAATATAGATTTTATAGATAGAAAACAGTTGTTCCCAAAGCTGTATTAATTTACTTTGGCCAACCGATGCGAGCAATTGTTTTGATGCAACAGTATTAGGTAGAGTCGGGAAGTTTAAGTATTCGCGACCTGCTGCAATTGCGCCAGAAGTAACAATAATAACTTTATGTCCATCTTTATGTAAACATGCACATTGTCTTATCAGCTCAACTATTCGTGCCCGATCGAGTTGTTTTGTGCCATCAGTTAACACACTGGTACCTAATTTAACAACAATTTGTTGTTTTTTATTGATCATAACATTGCTCTTAGTTTAAATCGTGAATTATAAAATAGACTCTATCCATTGGACTGATTGAGTTAACGCTTGATGCAAACTTTTTTGTAACTGTTTTTTAGACACTGTTACTACTTTATTTTGCTTAATTGAATGAATCAATTTTGCTTCACAAAGATTACTTAGCTTATCATCCTCAAAGATGATATTCATCACCGGTACATGGCAAGCATGAGTTAAAAGTCCTTGATTTTTTAGTGAAAAGTATTTCAATTCTGCCGCTAATTGCTGATTAGATATCGAAGGTAATGCCAAGCGACTTGCGAGCATATCTTTGTAGCTATTAGGTAGATTTTTTTGCAGCTCATTATCAACAAAAATTTGGTGAACAAATGGAGTGAAGTTAAACAACCCTTTTATTTTATTTGGCATTAAATAGGCCAAACGTGTAGCAATATGCGAACCAAAACGAAAGCCTGCAACAAAAACACGATGATCATCAACCCATGGCACAGAGGACAATTGCTCTAATATAGCTTGATGAATTAGGCTACTATTTTGTGTTAAAGCAAAGTTACGGCTATATCCAACTGTCGGTAAATCAACGGTTAACATAGCAAATCCTTGAGGGGCTAAAAACTCACTAAAATAACGATAATAATCGATCTGTAAATTGCCTAGTGCATTACAAATTAGCACAACTGGGCAAGCCTTTCCAGTTTTTGGTAGATGCAAAATTGCTTTGACGCTACGATTATCAACTTTAAATTCAAGTTCCTTAATTAAAAATGGTGAAAAATTAAGGGCTTTTGCATAAGCTTGATAAGCACAAGTTTGGGCATACATTGCCAGACCATCATTTTTGAAATGTGGATAACTGGCAATACTTGAAAATTCACTGGCTATAAGGTAATAATTGAGTAAATTATTTTTATCTTCATTGGTAAGATTTGTTCTAACAATCGACTCTGCTTTTGCTTGCCAGATTGCTGCTTGGTTTAAAAATTCATAAACCCAGTTACCAGATTGATAACCAACAACCGTGTCTAACCAGTTATCATTTGTATGATGTCTAGTTGAAGCGGCAATTTTGGATAAAACCGCTTCAGCTTCTAATTTAGGTAATCCACGCCAATGCCACAAAATGGGATTAATAATACGATACCATCTTGAATCAATTTCTCCATCTAAGGCGCTAATACTACTACCATCACTACTATCAATTCGATTGATAAGTGTTGATGTTTCAGGATAATCAAATTGTGGTTTGAATATCTGTGCCGTTAGATTTTCGGTAGTTGCCATAACAACCTTAATTTCCTTATTGATTATTTATGATCACAAATTGGTTTAACGAACATGACGCCTGTATCCCAAGGTTGTTCGATCCAAGTATCTTGATCGATATCAACAACATAATCATCAACAAGTGGTTTACCTGCTGGTTTTGCAAAAATAGTAACAAAGTGTGCTTTTGGATACATTTCGCGGATAGTATGAGCGGTGTTACCCGTATCGACTAAATCGTCAACGACAATAAAGCCTTCACCATCTCCATTTGCCTGTTTTAATATTAGTTTTTCGCGTTGATGATCATGATCGTAACTTGAAATACAAACCGTATCGACATAACGAATACTTAATTCACGCGCTAAGATCGCCGCTGGCACTAATCCGCCACGACTAACGGCAATAATACCCTTCCATTGATTAGCTGGTAATAAGCGTTCTGAAAGTTGGCGTCCATAGGATTGTAACATTTCCCAAGTAACATTGAATTTTTTCTTCTCAGCAATAAGTTCTGCTTTGTGTTGTTTTTTTGCTTGGATTTCTGCTTCTGTTAATAAAGTTTGTTCTGTTGACATGTGTAACCTGCAATTTTAATCGGATGTACGAATAAATAAATATTAATGGATTAAAAATAGATGTAAAATTGCACCTTATTATAGAGTGATTAGTAAAAAAAAACCACTCATTAATTTATTACTTACTTAATATTGAGGTTAAATTATGCTTTCTACCTTAACACCCAAATTGGTTTGGCAGATTTTTGATGATATCTGTAAAATTCCGCATCCATCTCACCATGAACAAATGATAACCAAATATATTGTCGATTTTGCTAATACCCATAATATTGATTGTAAACTTGATCAAGTGGGTAATATTTTACTCACTAAATCCGCTACCAAAGGCATGGAAGCATGCCCGTCAATTGCATTACAAGCACACATGGATATGGTGCCACAAAAAAACGAAGGCACGAGTCACAATTTTTTAACCGACCCAATTCAAGCTTATGTTGATGGTGAATGGGTAAAAGCCAAAGGTACAACATTAGGTGCAGATAACGGAGTTGGGCTTGCATCTGCGTTAGCTGTTTTAATCGATCCAGCTGTTGAACATGGGCCGATTGAAGTGTTGATAACGGTATCAGAAGAAACCGGCATGCACGGCGCCTTTGGTTTACAACCAAATTGGTTAAAAAGCCACTATTTAATTAACACTGATTCTGAAGACGAAGGCGAAATATTTACTGGTTGCGCTGGCGGTGTTGAGTTTACCACAACGTTTGCCGTTACTTATGCAGTAATACCTGAAAAACATGATTGTTATATGAGCATTTCGCTTAAAGGGTTAAAAGGTGGGCATTCAGGTTGTGATATTCACCTTGGTCGTGGTAACGCAATTAAATTAATGGCTCGTTTTTTATCGCAATATGCACAAGATATCTCGTTTAGATTAGCCGATATAAAAGGCGGATCATTGCGCAATGCTATTCCAAGAGAAGCCTTTGCTGAAATCACATTAAATAAACAAGATTTACCTAAATTAGAAGCTATTGTTAAACAATATCAAACTATTTTACACAGTGAATTAGGTCATGCAGAGCCTGCTATCGAAATCATTTTATCAGAGGTTGAAACCAATAAAGTAAAACGTGTATTAACCACTGAACATCAAAATAAGATCATTAATTGGTTAAATACAGCACCTAATGGTGTGGTTAGAATGAGTGATCAGCTTCATGGTGTGGTTGAAACATCACTCAATTTCGGTATTGTTAATATTGAAGATAACCAACTTAATGCCCATTTTTTAATTCGCTCTCAAGTTGATAGTGCTAAAGATGCCGTTGTATCAACATTGATATCTCTTAGTCAACTCGTGAATGCCAATTATGAAATAAGTGGTGGTTATTCAGGATGGGAACCTAATTTAGATTCACAATTACTTAAACTAGCTAAAGATAAATATCTCGAAATTTTTTCTCAGCAAGCAAAAATAATGGTGATCCATGCAGGGCTTGAATGTGGTTTATTTAAACAAGGTTATCCAAATATGGATATGATTTCAATTGGGCCAACGATTGTTTCGCCACATTCACCAGACGAAAAAGTTAACATACAAAGTGTTTACCGCTATTGGGAATTATTGATAGCGATATTAAAATCGGCAAGTTTTTTAAAATAATCTAACGCGTACCTGCCGATCTTTATCGGTAGGTATTTAGAGTTGTTTGCTTGTATTTACTCAAGAAAATAAAAATCATAAAGTAGATTCGCTTAAAATATTAGGACAAAATCCCCAAAAAACAAAAATGAAATTAAATTCATAAAAAGTGAATAAAAATTCATTTTGACACTTGTAATAGCCTTATAAATAACCTACTATATACAAATTATTGTATAAAAAATAGATAAGGATAGGTATGTTAAAGGCCATTATTGTAGGAGCAAGTGGTTATGCTGGTGCAAAATTAGCTTATTATTTACATAAGCATCCGCATATAGAGCTTATTGCTTTAACAGTATCAGAAAACAGCCAAGATGGTGGCAAGCTCATTTCTGATTACGATTTACATCCCCAGTTAAAAGGTGTTGTTGATTTACCGCTTATAGCCACTGCCGATTATTCCGCTTATATTAATGATGTCGATATGGTTTTTTTAGCTACTGAACATGCCGTTAGTCACACTATTGCCCCTTATTTCTTAGAACATGGTTGTACCGTTTTTGATTTATCCGGTGCATTTAGAGTCAATTCCGCCACTTTTTATTCTGATTATTATGGCTTCACCCATCAACACCCAAAATGGTTAGACAAAGCCGTTTATGGCTTAGCTGAATGGAATAGTGAACAGATCAAAAGTGCTCAACTTATTGCGGTACCAGGGTGTTATCCTACAGCTTCACAATTACCACTAAAACCACTAATTGAGGAGGGTCTATTAGATAATTCACAATGGCCTGTTATTAATGCCGTCAGTGGTGTAAGTGGAGCAGGGCGAAAACCTTCGCATAATAATATATTTTGCGAAGTGAGCTTACATGCTTATGGGTTATTTACTCATCGCCATCAACCCGAAATTGCAACACATTTAGGTCAAGAAGTGATCTTTACACCTCATTTAGGTAGTTTTAAACAAGGTATTCATGCCACAATAACTTGCCGAGTAAAAGAGGGCGTAACATCACAAGATATTCTTACGGCTTTAAATAAATATTACCAAAATAAACCTTTAATTAGAGTCTATCAAAAAGATTGGCCGGCATTAAAATCTGTCATTGGTTTGCCTTATTGTGATATTGGTTTTGTATTAAAAGATCGCCATTTAATATTAATTTCTGTTGAAGACAACTTATTAAAAGGTGCAGCAGCACAAGCAGTGCAGTGTATGAATATTCGATATGGTTTTGATGAAACCACATCATTATTATAAAAATGGATGAAATTATATTTAAATTCTGTAAAAAATTATTGAATAAATTAGCAGTAAGTTAAATTAATAGGAAACTAAAATGAAACCATTAATTATAAAGCTTGGTGGTGTATTACTTGATAACAAAGATGCCTTAAATAAATTATTTGTTGTTATTAGTGAATATAAAAAGAATTTTCAACGGCCATTAATTATTGTGCATGGTGGCGGTACAGTGGTCGATTCACTAATGGATAGACTCTCTTTACCCGTGGTACGTCGAAACGGGCTACGAGTCACCCCTGCTGACCAAATTGACGTTATTGTCGGTAGCCTTGCTGGCAGTGCCAATACCACTTTATTGTCAGAAGCTAAAAAACAGCAAATAGCCAGTGTGGGACTCTGCTTAGCTGATGGTAATAGTGTAGAAGTCAAACAAATTTCGGAAGATCTTGGTTATGTAGGCGAAGCCAAAACCGGCGATCCTACATTAATAAACCTACTTATTAATGCCGGTTACTTACCCATTATCAGCTCGATTGGTATCACTGAAGAAGGGCAAATGATGAATGTCAATGCCGATCACGCTGCGGTTGCGCTAGCTAAAACCTTAAATGCTGACTTGATATTGCTATCTGATGTGGTTGGTGTACTTGATGAAAATAAACAACGCATTGAATCACTAACGCAATCACAAGCTGATCAACTGATTGCCAAAGGTATTATTACAGAGGGTATGGTCGTAAAAGTCAATTCCGCTTTTGAAGCTGCCAAAGCCTTAGGACGACCGATTGCAATTGCTAGTTGGAAAGAGTCTGACCAACTGATTAAATTATTTAACGGACAATCAGATACTACAGGCACAAGAATAATTGCTTAAATATTAAGCTGCTAGTATATTAAGCTAGTTAGTTATATTTAACGTTTAAAAGTAGAGGTCTTTAACTCATTTTTTATCGTAAGTTAATTTAGAAAGGGTGTAGAATGAAAAAAAGTGGAACAAAAAAAGTTGTATTGGCTTATTCAGGTGGTTTGGATACATCGGCGATTATTCCTTGGTTAAAAGAAAATTATGGCGGGTGTGAAGTTTATGCATTCGTTGCTAATGTAGGTCAAGATCCAAAAGAATTAAAAGATGTAGAAAAAAAAGCTAAAGCATCGGGTGCAGTTGCTTGTAAAGTTGTTGATTTACGAGAAGAATTTGTTAAAGACTATGTGTACCCTGTCTTAAAAACAGGGGCTTTATACGAAGGTACCTATTATCTTGGTACCTCGATGGCTCGTCCAATTATTGCTAAAGCACAAGTTGAGTATGCGCTAGAGGTTGGTGCTGATACATTATGCCATGGAGCAACGGGTAAAGGTAATGACCAAGTACGTTTTGAAACCACTTATACCGCACTCGCGCCACAGCTTAAAGTGATTGCACCTTGGCGTGAATGGGATCTACGTTCACGTGAAGCATTAATTGATTATTTAAAAGTCCGTAAAATTCCAACTACCGCAACTGTTGAAAAAATTTACAGCCGTGACGAAAACGCATGGCATATCTCAACCGAAGGCGGCGTGTTAGAAAGCACATGGAACCAAGCTAACGCTGATTGCTGGGCTTGGACTGTTTCGCCAGAAGAAGCGCCAGACAAACCAGAATTGGTGACCATTGGTATTGAAAAAGGTGAAGTGGTTTCAGTCAATGGTAAAAAATTATCGCCTTACAACTGTGTTGCAACATTAAATAAAATTGGTGCAAAACATGGTATTGGACGAGTTGATATTATTGAAAACCGCCTAGTTGGCATTAAATCACGTGGTTGTTATGAAACGCCTGGTGGCGCAATCATGATGACAGCATTACGCGGTTTAGAACAATTAATCTTAGATCGTGACAGCTTTAAATGGCGCGTACAACTTGGTTTAGAAATGGCTTACGTTGTTTACGATGGACGCTGGTTTTCTCCATATCGTCGATCAATTCAAGCTGCAGCCGAAGTTTTAGCGCAAGATATGACAGGTGAAGTAGTGGTTAAACTTTATAAAGGTAATGCGACTGCGGTACAAAAGCAATCACCCAATAGCTTATACAGCGAAGAGTTTGCCACATTTGGTGAAGATGAAGTTTATGATCATAGCCATGCTGGTGGGTTTATTCGTCTATTCTCGTTATCATCACGTATACGTGCATTAAATGAAGAAAAGCAAAAACAACCTGCAAAAAAGCGAGAAAGTAAAAGCTAATGCGCAAATAAAATAGTGATAATTATAAATATATACAGGTTAAATCCTGTATATATTATTTTTATTCTTGATAAAATTTAAATTATTTAAGCAATTATTGAAGATAATATTGAGGTAATTATGGCATTATGGGGGGGACGTTTTAGTCAAGCGGCAGATCAACGATTTAAGCATTTTAATGATTCATTGCGCTTTGACTATCGTCTTGCAGAGCAAGATATCATGGCTTCAATTGCTTGGTCAAAAGCATTGGTGACGGTTAACGTTATATCTTATGATGAACAAAAAAAATTAGAAAAAGCCTTAAATGAATTACTAATTTCGGTTAAACAAGATCCCAAACAGATTTTACAAAGTGATACCGAAGATATACACAGTTGGGTCGAACAAAAACTGATCGAAAAAATTGGCGACTTAGGTAAAAAATTACATACCGGTCGAAGCCGTAACGACCAATCAACGACCGATTTAAAACTATGGTGTAAAGATCAAATCCCTTACTTAATTAGTGCGATTCATCACTTGCAACAATCTCTAGTTATAACTGCCGAACAGCATCAAAATGCCATTATGCCCGGTTACACCCACTTGCAACGTGCTCAACCAATTACTTTTGCGCACTGGTGCTTAGCCTATTTTGAAATGCTTAGTCGTGATGTCAGCCGCTTACAAGATACACTAAAACGCTTAGACGTTAGCCCATTAGGCTCAGGTGCATTAGCCGGAACCGCCTATCCAATGGATCGTGAGCAATTGGCGCATTGGTTAGGGTTTACTCAAGCAACTAATAACAGTTTAGATTCGGTGTCTGATCGTGATCATATTGTTGAATTATTAAATAACGCCTCAATAGGAATGATACACCTATCGCGTTTTGCTGAAGATCTTATTATTTTCAACAGTGGCGAAGCCAATTTTGTTGAACTATCAGATCGTGTGACTTCAGGATCTTCACTCATGCCACAAAAAAAGAATCCTGATGCATTAGAACTGATTCGTGGCAAAGTAGGGCGGGTTACGGGGGCTCTAATGGGAACACTCATGACTATCAAAGGTTTACCGCTTGCTTATAATAAAGATCTACAAGAAGACAAAGAACACCTATTTGATGCGCTCGACACTTGGCAAGAATGTTTAGATATGGCCACACTAGTGTTAGAAGATATCAAAATTAACTATACAAACTGCCAAGAAGCCGCCAAACAAGGCTATTCTAATGCAACTGAACTTGCTGATTATTTAGTTGCCAAAGGCATACCATTCCGCGAAGCTCACCACATTGTTGGCGAAGCCGTTGTTGATGCGATAGCAAAGCAAAAAGCACTCGAAGAACTCTCACTTGCCGAACTACAAAAATTCAGCCCTGTTATCAATAGTGATGTCTATTCAATATTATCATTAGAATCATGCTTAGCTAAACGCTGTGCGAAAGGCGGCGTTGCATTACAGCAGGTAAAATCAGCGATTGAAGTTGCCAAGCAACAACTTTCATAATCACCTATATCAATCTAATTACAACCATGCCGGCATTCGCCGGTGTTTTTATACTAAAACACATGGTTTTCTGAAACTTTTTTACAAAAAATCTGATTGTATATCTGTCCATACAGTGTAAAAATAGAATACTTTTTTGAATGGATTAAAGTGAATCGCAATGAATAAAAGTTATAACTTTAGTGCAGGTCCTGCAAAATTGCCTGCTGATGTATTAAAGCAAGTGCAAACTGAATTATTAAATTGGCGTAATACAGGTGCATCGGTTATGGAATTAAGCCATAGAGGTAAAGATTTTGATGCATGTGCTATTGAAGCCTCTAACGACCTGCGTGAAATTTTAAACATCCCTAATAATTACAAAATCCTTTATTGCCAAGGTGGTGCCAGAGCACAATTTGCCGCAGTTCCATTAAACATCTTAGGTAACAAAACCCGTGCAGACTATATTAACAGCGGTTATTGGAGCCAATGCGCAGCTAAAGAAGCTAGCAAATATTGCCAAATTAATGAACAAAATGTTGTTATCAAAGAATATGGAATAACAGCTATCAAACCTATGTCAGAATGGCAATTAAATGATAATGCCGCCTATGTACACTATTGCCCAAACGAAACAATCGATGGAGTTCAAATCTTTGAAGAGCCCAACTTTGGCAATAAAACCGTGGTTGCTGACTTATCATCATGCATATTATCGCAACCTATTGATGTAAGCCGATATGGCATTATTTATGCCGGTGCACAAAAAAATATTGGTCCATCAGGCATTACCATTGTTATTGTGCGTGAAGATCTTATTGGTTATGCGCAAAAAATACTACCATCAGTATTAGATTACAAAATTTTATTAGACAACGATTCCATGTTTAACACGCCTCCTACATTTGCATGGTATATGTCGGGCTTAGTGTTTAAATGGATAAAAAGCCTTGGCGGACTAAAAGCAATGCAGCAACGAAACCAAGCCAAAGCGCAATTACTATACCAATTTATCGATCAATCCGATTTTTATCGAAATGCTGTCGCAACAGCGAATCGATCAATTATGAATGTCACTTTCTTGTCGCCAAATGAAGAACTAGATAAAAAATTTGTAAGCGAAGCAACTCAAGCTAACATTATTGGCATCAAAGGTCACCGTATTGCAGGTGGAATGCGTGCATCCATTTATAATGCGATGGATCAAGAAGGAGTGAATTATTTAATTGACTTTATGCAGCAATTTGAAAAACAAAATGGTTAAATTAATTCAAGATATTATAATTCATTAATACCAATAAGAAAGGGAGGCAAAGCTCCCTTTCTTATTTAACTAGCTTTATTTACAACTATAAACATCACCAACCATAACTGCATCTGTTGGCGCTATATCCGAAATATATTGCATAGAAGCATCTTGTGCGTTATAAATCACATTCCCCCCCATTGCAGCAGCCTTATTCATCAGCTCAGAAGCTGCATCGCGAATTAGCTCGCTATGAGTCTTTAGACCAGAAAAGAAACTACTACGACGTCCTTCTGCTTTACCTAATAATTGACAAGAAGCCGCAGGCTTAGTATCAATAAACTGAACTTGACTACCAGCAGAAGTCGGTTGATATTTAGAGCCACTACAAGCACCTAAAAGCAAGGTTGCAAACATCGTAACACCAATAAATAATAATTTTTTAATAGACATAACATTCCCTCAACCAATAAAATAACGAACAATAATAAACCAAATTATTGTATCAGTTTAATTAAACAAAAAATATCAGTAATTAGACTTGCATAAAATCCAATAAATTACAGTTTAATAAATAATCAAACCAACCTATTTTATTAATTAACTATAGCAAATTTGATTCAACTCTATTATAATCATAACTCTACTAACTCAGTAGCACATCCAAAAGGCCCCTTAGCTCAGTTGGTCAGAGCAGTCGACTCATAATCGATTGGTCACTGGTTCAAGTCCAGTAGGGGCCACCATCAATATCATGATTTTAATGTTTAATAAATTTTTAATTTTTTAAGGGTTAATATCATGAAAAAAAATGCAACAGTGATCACTATAGCCGATACGAAAGGCGGTTCTACCAAATCTACCACAGCAGTTAATATTGCTGCATTTATAGCACATTCGGGGTTAAAAACACTATTACTGGATTTTGATTTAGAGCAGCCTACAGCTTGTTCATATTTTCCATTGCAAAAAGAGGCTCCGTATGGCGTTTATGAGTTTCTTATAATGCATGAAACAGATTTAGATAAACTAATATCTGAGACAACAACACAAAAATTAGATGTTATGTCATCAAACAGCGTTAGACAAGAAATCGTTTCACATTTAAACGCTTCGGCCGATGGTATTATCCGTTTAAAATCATGCTTAAAACTTCTCAAAAGTGAGTATGATGTGATAGTCATTGATACTGTAGGAACAATTGATCCTACTGTTAACATGGCAGTACTTGCTTCTGATGTGGTTTTATCTCCGCTAGATCCTTCCATGCCAGGCGTTCGAGAATATCTACGGGGTACTATTTCTAATTTGTTTAGAAGTTTGATTCCTTTCACTGACTACGGAATAGAATTACCTCTTGTTTATACGTTTTTTAATCGAGTAGAAGAAAATAATGATTGCCGTCGTATAAAAGAACTTTTTAATCAACAAATCAAATCTCTGCCACCATTACCTTTTCAAATTACTGTTTTAGATAAAGATATTAAAAAGAAAAATAGTTACAAAGTTGCAGCATCACTCGGTATTGCAGCATTTCAACATTATACCGAACCAACAAATAAAGTAGCTCATCCGTATAAAATAACAAAAGCCCAAGCCCAAAGTATCAAAGATGATATTTATTATTTGTGTCAACACCTATTACCTGGGTACAAATCACAATTTGATGCATTTATGAAAACCGAAATTGCTCATTAATCATTTTTATTTCTGTTCACAATAAATAACAAGGTGATTATATGAATAAGCAATTTTATTCTAATGATACTGAGCGATCGGTACTGGGTGCATTATTAATCGATAATAGCTGTATTGATGATACATTTGAAATAAATGTGGATGATTTTTATATACCACAACACAAATTGATCTTTAATGCTACAGTTTCTTTAATTCAAGAAGGTAAGCATGCTGATATTCTGACTGTATCTCAGGCTCTTTCCGAAGAACAACTAAAAAATTGCGGAGGGTTAGCATATTTAGCTGAGTTGAGTAGAGATACACCGCGAGCAACAAATTTTAAACACTACGCATCAATTTTACGCAATTATACAAAAGCTCGTAGTGCAAATAATATTGCAAAGACATTGATAAAAAATCTCACAAAAGCGTCATTTAGTAATTCAGACAGCAGTAATCAGATTATAGCACAAACTGAATCAGAACTATTTCAACTTGGGCACGATGTAGAAAATCAAAATGAACAACGTATACCTGAATTATTGACTAATGTCATGAATTTCTTAGAAACAGAACACAACCCATTTATTCCAACAGGTTTTAAAAATTTGGATTCTAAAATAGGTGGGTTGGAACCCAAGGAAATTACAATTATTGCCGCAAGACCTTCCATGGGGAAAACAGCATTTCTTATTTCATTGATTTACAATCATATAGTAGCTCTTAATAATGATCCTAATTTACAGATACAACCTATTTTTGTTTTTAGTCTAGAAATGGATGCACAATCGTTGATGTTGCGATTATTATCAGCATTATCTCATGTACCATTTATCGATATAAAGAATAAAAATCTGGATGATAGTGATTACGGAAAAATTTCTGATGCGATTGCAATTTTATTGAAATTAAAAAATATTCTGATTATTGATGATAATGCGTATTTAACACCCAGCATTTTTAGACGTAAAGTTCAGCGTTATACACGCTTATATGGTCAACCAACATTTGTTGCAGTTGATTATGTGCAGTTAATGTCATCAGGTGAAAAAAACAATGAAAATCGTGCTGTTGAAGTGGGAAATATTAGTAGACAGCTAAAAATTCATTGTAAAGATTTCAATATTCCCTTAGTTCTGCTTTCACAATTAAACAGGTCTGTAGAATCCCGTTCTGATAAACGTCCTCTTTTATCTGATTTAAAGGAGTCGGGTAGCCTTGAACAAGATGCAACAACAGTAATATTGCTATATCGGGATGATGTTTATAACGAAAATAGCGAAGTTAAGGGAACTGGTGAATTAATTGTGGCCAAAGCACGTAATGCAGCTACTGGTAAAGTAGCAGTCAAATTTGATGGGCCATATATGCATTATCAAAATTTATCTTAAAGGAAATATTAATATTATGGTAGAACAAAAATCGTCTGTTGATGTTATGCGTGAGCGTATGTCTATAGGTTTTCCTGATGGGGATCGTGCAACCACTAAAATCACATTGAATGAAATGCCTATGCGAGTCAATCTTGATGAGTTGAGGCCAAGCCAAGTATTACCTCGTTTGAAAAAAAATGAATCATATGAAGATATCAAAGAATCTATTCGAAAAAAAGGGCTTGATCATACTCCTGCTATTACAAAAATGCCAGGAGAGGAAGGGTATGTGATTTCTGATGGGGGAAATACACGATTACAAATTTTGAAAGAGTTGTATGAAGAAACAGGTGACAAACGATTTTATACAATTAATTGTATTTTTAGACCTTGGGGCGGAGAGCTGAAATCCATTGTTGGACATTTAACTGAAAATGGCCTTCGTAGCGATTATACATTTATAGAAAAAGCATTGGGTGTTTCAAAAAGCAAAGCCTTATATGAAAAGGAAGCTGGCAAACAATTATCTTCAAGAGAGTTGAGTGAGTGTTTAAAAAATCATGGATATCCTATTTCACATGCATTGATCAACAAGATGCTCAATACCGTTGATTATTTGTATCCACATATTCCTGAGGTTCTGAAATTAGGGTTAAGTCGAAATCAAATTGAAAAAATTCTAATGTTAAGAAGTATATGTTGGGATTTATATAAACGTTCCGAAAAATATGATGACGATGATGCCTTTGTTGAAGGTTTTAATTTAGTATTAAGTGAGTTTGATTATGAGCCAGAATTATTTAGTTATGAACGTTTGCAAGACGAGATGTTTGGTTATTTTGCGAAATTGTTGGGAATTAGCTATCAGCTTTTTGAATTTGAATTAGAGGAAAAAAACCATAAAGGGATAAAGAAAAACTTGCCACCAATCGATGTTAGCAAAAATGAGGCTAATACTGAACAAGGTGAGGGGAATAAATTGGAAGTTGCACCAATATTAAAAGGTCAATTGCAACAGGATATTTCATCAGAAACTAATGTTAGTAGCCAACAATCAACTAAAGTTGACTCAATTTCATTAAAAAGAGAGATAAATCCAACAATCATATCCGATGATGAGCCTGAATCGGAAACTACTGTAAGTTCCTCTTATACTGTTTTACCTAGTGGTGATATTACTGTTCATGACGGGGCAGTTGATGTTGAATCAGTTATGGAAGACATAATTAAAAGTACTGATTTAACTAAAATTAATCCTTATGCATATAGTGTTAGTGCTAATTTAAATACGTATGGAAAAACGGAAAGAACGCCTATTTTAGATATTTGGAAACTGCCAGAGGAAGCTACTAATTATGAATATGTTTTTCGTGATATTGCAGGACATGTACTTGATATTTTTGATGAGCTAGGCATCAACAACCAATCCTTTGCATTTTCAATTGACGATGAAGATAAATCAAAATTACCTGTTATTGCATTTAATCCTCTTTCTACAGAAGATGAAGTGGATAGCAAAAAACACAACGCATATAAACTATTATTATCATTACTTACGGGGCAAACAAGTGAACCTATAAATATACATTATTTAATTACTGAATTCAATGATTTTATAGTGATTAAATTTTTACGAATTATTCGACTGTTCAGAGTTTATAACGAGTTTTTAAATAAACAACATTATTAAATATAGAAAATATAGGGTATATCATGGTAAGTGTCAGTAATAATATAAATTTAGCGATCCTGAATATGGTCCATAATTTTATTAATGAAGGAAAGATCCAATCATTAATTGAAATGGGATTTACAATAGAACACCTAAAACAAATGAAAGAATTGAGTTATTCACAAATTACTTATATTGCAAACTCACCCGTACTATTGATTCAAGTTACCATAGATACAAAATTATTTGATGTTGTATTGGCAAGAGCAAAAGAATTTGAAGAAAGAGGCCATATTATTGATAAAGCACATTCACTGGGTGCATCTATAGAAATTTTAAATAAATATTTTGGGTTATCAACATCTGATATTAGTTGTTCAAGAAAACTAAAGGATTTAACAGTATCGAAAGGACGTTTTAGGAAACCCTACGAAGTCGAAAAAATAGCTATCTGGGAACAATGGCAGCTTAAAAAAAATGAAAACCCAGATATTGAAATAAATGATGATTTGAATCGTTTATTAGTTTATATGGATATTACTCAACATGTTTCGATGATGAGCGATGATAATACTGAGCCGTTAACATTGACATCGGTAATTAAAGAACTAGAGCCATTAATCAATTTAAATTAAATATTATGGTAGATTTTGAGAATCAAATTAGCGTATTACGTAATGCATTAGTTGAGCAGAAGACAAATAGCATTTCCTCTGATGAAAAAATTGCTATGTTTTTTGCTGGCCATCAATATGACTCAATGCCTCGTGCATTATTAGAAGATGATTCAATTACATCATTAGATAAATATGCATGGCAGCGTTTATATATTGAATTGCAGAAATACACGCATAGTAATTATTTCCCGACTTACGATAATTTACAAAAATTATGGGGAAATCAAGGCGGTACATTATCTAGGAAAACTGTACGAGAAATACTGTCTAGGTTAGTTTTATCAGGCTGGTTGTCAATTAGAATGATTCGAAGTAACAATGGACAAATAATGGGAAATATTTATATCCTTCATAATACAGCACTACCCGTTGAGAGAATTATTGATGACAGTGTTATACATATTTTAACATCATTGTTAAATAAAAGTAGCATTACAAAATCATTAGCAATTCTTGCATACAATCTAATCAACGAATATACCAATAAAAGCACTCAACCTAATAAAGACATTTTCTTGCACATTAACGATGCAAAAAATGAAAGCAATATAAATTACAAATTTAATAATATTGCATCATCGTTACTCACTCACTTACAAAATTTATTAAGTTCCCAAAAGAAACTAAGTGAAAAAACACCAAGTTTCCAAAAGGAACTAAGTGAAAAACAACTAAGTTCCAAAAGTGAACTAAGTAAAAAACAACTAAGTTCCAAAAAGAAACTACCTAAAAAATCATTAAGTTACGAATCATGTAACAGTACTACTAGTAGTAGTAGTATATATAGTAGTACTACTACTAATAATAATAGTGATGTTTTATTAGATTTAAATGTTCCAGACAATATTAAAGGCAATATTGGTGTTCAAGGATTAAATGATGTTATAAGTGCGATATATAAAAATAATTTAGACATCCAAGTTGCCAATAAGATATTAAAAAATATCTCTATGAAAGATATGACTAAAATTAAAAACATGACGGCTTATCTTGTAACAAATATACAAAAAGCAGCCCGAGGTGAATATAACCACATTAATCATCAGGAGACTTCAAAAATAATGTTAAATACCGCAATAGATAAAGTATCTGAAACACCTGTTGAACAGAAGAAAGTAATTAGCAAAGCAAGGATAGATGAGCTTTTCAGCCCAATAAAAAACATTCTGTATGATATTCATTAAACAAAAATTGGATTTGCTGTTACGGGGGGTTACAGCTAGCTGAGTAGTCCAATTACTGTAACGGGGGGTTACAGTGAACTAAGTAGTTAATTTACTGTAACGGGGGTTTACAGCTAGCTGAGTGGTTAGTCTCTGTAAAGGGGGGTTACAACTAGCTGAGTAGTCCAATTACTGTAACGGGGGGTTACAACTAGCTGAGTGGTTAATCTCTGTAACGGGGGTTTACAGCTAGCTGAGTAGTTAATCTCTGTAACGGGGGGTTACAACTAGCTGAGTGGTTAATCTCTGTTACGGGGGGCAACAGCTAGCTGGAGACAACATCTATCCCTAAAAGGCCTTTTAAAGGTAATAGAGTAAATGAGATTGTTTACTGTTACGGGGGGGCAACAGCTAGCTAGGTGGTTAATCTCTGTAACGGGGGGTTACAGCTAGCTGGGTAGTTCAATTACTGTAACGGGGGGTTACAGTGAACTAAGTAGTTAATTTACTGTAACGGGGGTTTACAGCTAGCTGAGTGGTTAGTCTCTGTAACGGGGGGTTACAACTAGCTGAGTGGTTAATTTCTGTAACGGGGGGTTACA
>NZ_LZGT01000024.1 GCF_001690525.1 Gilliamella sp. App6-5
GCTTAATCAAGCCATCAACGCAGAAAGAGAATTAAACGGAAAAAAGCCTTAAAGCCATCGACGGTAGAGAAATACAAGGAGGTTAAAGTCAGTACAACAGATCCGGACAGTGGCTTTATGCATCGGGAAGGCAAGCCTAAAGGGTTCTTCTACTTAGATCACCGAACGGTTGATGGCAAACATAATTTAATTACCGATACCTATGTCACTGCCGGAAATATCCATGATTCCCAGCCTTATATGGCTCGATTAAAACGCCAGCTAGAGCGGTTTGGCTTTAATCCGGTTGGTGTCGGTCTTGATGCGGGTTATTTTACGGCTCCCATTTGCCATTTACTGCTGGCAGAGCAGATATATCCGGTGTTGGGTTATCGTCGTCCCACCCATGGTGCGAATCCCATCAGAAAAAAGCAGTTTATCTATAACGGTCAAAACGATACTTATACTTGCCCAAACGGGCAAACATTAATATATAAAACTACCAGCAGGGAAGGTTATCGTCATTATCATTCTGATGCAACAACCTGCAAAATCTGTCCGTTATTGTCACAGTGTACACAGAGTAAAAATACACAGAAAGTCATCACACGGCATATCTGGGAAGCAGATAAAGAGAAAGCCAACGAGATTCGTTTAAGTCAGTGGGGTAAAAAAGTCTATGCTCGGCGAAAAGAAACGATAGAGCGCAGCTTTGCTGATGCTAAACAACATCACGGACATCGCTATGCACGATTTAGAGGAAGAGCGCAGGTTCAAATGCAGTGTTTATTGGCCGCAACGGCTCAAAATATCAAGAAAATAGCGATAAAGCTATTTTTGTTACGTTTTTTTAGGCTATTTTTTAATTTATTTAATAAAATCCAAATTAAAAATCCTATTTATGGTTTAAATAAAAAAATAAACCCCGAATTATATCGAGGTTTGTCATCAATCTGAAAGCGTCTTTAATGACGCTTTAGATTAGAAATTACTGTGCTTATTTTTTTAGCTCAGCAAGTTTTTTACGAATATTAGCAGCACGATCTGATGAAGATGGATGGCTACTTAAGATTGACGCATCACCGCCACCTAATTTATCAAAAGCAGTTGCAAGACCTGCTGGGTTAATTTTTCTTTTCACTAGAAAATCAAAAGAGTAGTTATCAGCATCTTTTTCTTGACGTTGTGAGAATTGCGCATTAACAACAGCAGTAGCTAAAGCGCCTATAGAAGATTTAGATAATTTAGCTACTGCTGCATTACCTGATACAGCGGCTGCATCACGAGCAATTTCGGTTGCATATTGTACCTGAATCGCTTTTTTGCTGTGACCTAAAGCAACGTGACCTAATTCATGACCTAAAACGCCTTGAATTTCATTGTCAGTCATCATGTCCATTAAACCACTATAAACACGAACACAACCATTAGCCATCGCCCAAGCATTAACATCTTTTGTAATGTATACTTTATAGTTAATTGGGGTTCCATCTAAATTGTTACCAAGTGCTTTAGCAATTTTATTTAATCGTTTAGTATAAGCACTTTTTGCTGGAGCAACTTTTGATTGCGCATCCATTTCAGCACAAGCTTGTTTAGCTATGTCTTTTACATCATTATCACTAAGTGTTGCAGCTTTTAAACCTTTCATTCCTAAGTTAACTGCATCATTAGGATTCATGTTACAACCAACGAGAGACATTGCTGCAACTAAAGGCAGTGTAACCAACAATGTTTTTTGGGTATTTTTCATACTATTTTTCCTTATATTAATATAACTTTCAATTGCCTAATTTCTTTTAGACGGTTGGAATTTTAACGCAACTATTATAATAATCAACAAATAATTACTTGCTTAGGCATTATGAGGGCTTTAGACTAATGCCTCATTTGTTAAGGAACACAATTATGCAACTATCCGATTTTGATTTTTATCTTCCTAAAGAGCTGATTGCTAAACATCCTTCAAAAACTAGAAGTGCATGTCGACTTTTATCACTTGATAGCCATACAGGTAAAATTGAAGATAATGTATTTACTGATATTATCGACAAAATAAATCCAGGTGATTTACTTATTTTTAACAACACAAAAGTGATTCCTGCTCGCTTGTATGGAAAAAAAGCTTCAGGAGGAAAAATCGAAATCTTAATTGAAAGGATATTAGATAATAACCGAGCGCTTGCGCATATTAAGGCCTCGAAATCACCTAAAGTAGGCGCAGAACTGATATTAGGAGAAAATGCATCTATTTATGTTACGATGCTAGCACGCCACGATACTTTATTTGAGTTACAGTTTCCTGATGATGTACTTAGCATTTTAAATAAAATTGGCCATATTCCATTACCGCCTTACATTGATCGTCCAGATGATGAACAAGACCGTGAAGTTTATCAAACCGTCTATAGTAAAGTGCCCGGAGCAGTCGCAGCTCCTACTGCCGGCCTTCATTTCGATAAACCTTTATTAGAAAGACTAAAACAAAAAGGGGTTGAAATGGCATTTGTTACTTTACACGTTGGAGCAGGAACGTTTCAGCCAGTTAGAGTTGAAAATATTCAAGCGCATATTATGCATTCAGAATATGCCGAAGTACCCGACTCAGTTGTGGATGCCGTATTAGCATGTAAAGCGAGAAACAATAAAGTTATCGCTGTGGGAACAACTTCGGTTCGCGCTTTAGAAAGTGCTGCGCAAAGAACAGGTGAAATAGCACCTTTTTTTGCCGATACCCAAATTTTTATTTATCCAGGCTACCAATTTAAGGTTGTTGACTCCCTCATCACCAATTTTCATCTACCAGAATCAACGTTGATTATGCTTGTTTCTGCATTTGCGGGTTACGAAAATACCATGAATGCTTATCAACATGCAGTTAAAGAAAACTATCGATTTTTTAGTTACGGCGATGCTATGTTTATCACTGACCTGAATAATCAATCTTAATAAAACATTAAATAGATAGCCAATCTGATTTGAACTAATCCCAAATCAGATTGGCTATTTTCAATTAACTACCCAGATATTTATTTACCGTTTATCCTATTAATAATATTCGTTATGCGTTTTTTGCTTGAAGGGTGAGATGTTGGATTATTTGTTGAATGAATAGGCACTTTTACTAGCATTTCAACTAAACTCATCGGATCAATATTTTGACTGACTAATAAATCAAAAGCATAATTATCAGCTTCGACTTCATATTGTTGAGCAACTTCTTCTTTAGCAATAATAACAAGTTCGTCAATGTTATCAGTAAATTCAATATAAGGGGCTTGTAGAAATAAACTAACTGCATGTTTGAGCGCTATATGCGCCTGTTCGTGAGCAAGCACTGCTTGTAACTCATTATCATTTAACAATTTTATTAAGCCACTGTTGACACGTATACAGCCATTAGCGGTAGACCATGCATTAGGCTCGGTATTAATATAGACTTTATAATTTATCTCAATATTATTCGCTTTTGTGGGTAAGGTTTTAGCAATTTTATTTAGCCTTTGGCTTAATGCATGATCATCAGCAGGTATCACTGCTCGCTTATCTATTTCAATGCAAGCAAGCTCACTAATGGCAAATATATCATTTTCGGAGAGCGATTTAAGCCGTTCTGAGGTAATGACTTTTGGATAAGTCTTATTTTGGTTCTGACAGCCAGTGATTAAAAACAGCAACAAATACGACAAGAATAAAATAATGCATTTCAAACGATTCAAACCCCCTCCAAATATTGTTTATTCCAGTCAGGCGCGATAAACTAGGCCCTGCAAATTAATGATACGGCTACGTATTATAACAATAATTCGCGCCAAACTGTTTATTTGGTCGCAAGAGGTTAATAAAAAATGAAATTTGAATTAGATAATACCGATGGATTAGCTCGTCGAGGACGTATGAAATTCGATCGTCGCGGGGTCGAATATACTGTTGAAACCCCAGCCTTTATGCCTGTTGGTACTTATGGCACGGTAAAAGGTATGACACCTGAAGAGGTTGCCGCGACCGGCGCTCAAATCTTGCTTGGTAATACATTCCATTTATGGTTAAGACCGGGGCAAGAAATCATGCGTAAACATGGTGATTTACATGATTTCATGCAGTGGCATGGCCCAATTCTAACCGATTCAGGTGGGTTTCAAGTTTTCAGTCTTGGAGATATTCGTAAGATTAAAGAAGAAGGCGTTTATTTTCGTAATCCGATTAATGGCGATTCGATTTTCTTATCACCTGAAATCTCAATGGAAATTCAATACGACTTAGGTTCAGATATTGTCATGATTTTTGATGAGTGTGCGCCCTTTCCTGCTGAGTGGGATTATGTCAAAAAATCAATGGAGATGTCATTGCGCTGGGCAAAACGAAGTCGCCAGCGATTTGATGAATTAGGCAACAAAAATGCGCTATTTGGTATTGTGCAAGGTGGTATACATCAGGAGTTACGTGATATCTCGATTAAAGGGTTAACCGAAATTGGCTTTGATGGCTATGCTGTTGGGGGATTAGCGGTTGGCGAGCCTAAAGCAGATATGCACCGAATTTTAGAAGGTACTTGTCCACAATTACCTGCCGATAAACCTCGTTACCTAATGGGAGTGGGTAAGCCTGAAGATTTAGTTGAAGGTGTACGCCGAGGGATTGATATGTTTGACTGTGTGATGCCGACGCGAAATGCGCGCAATGGTCACTTATTTGTCACAAATGGCGTGATTAAAATCCGCAATGCGAAATATAAAGACGACACCACACCGCTTGATCCACATTGTGATTGTTATACCTGTCAACATTACACAAAATCTTATCTTCATCACTTAGATAAATGTGGAGAGATTTTAGGTGCACGTTTAAATACCATCCACAATTTACGTTATTATCAACGCTTAATGGCAGAAATTCGTGAAGCGGTTGCCAACAAACGTTACGAAGATTTTGTTGTCGAATTTTATCAACGCATTGGCAAAACACCTGCTCCTTTATCAAAATAAACACATAACAAGCATAATTTTTTACAGTAAGTATTGACACTTTTTAGTTAGCGCAGTATTATGCGCTTCCTAACGGCGAGTAGCGCAGCTTGGTAGCGCAACTGGTTTGGGACCAGTGGGTCGGAGGTTCGAATCCTCTCTCGCCGACCAATTTCATAAAAAAGCCTACTCAAATGAGTAGGCTTTTTTATTTAATCCTATTTTGGCTGAATTTAAATGAATGATGCTTTGTACAAAGCTAGCTAATACTGTTTTTGCAATACAATCAAAGCAGCGATACTTATCAAGTCAGCACACTTCATTTTGACTAACAAAAACTATAAACTAGCTCTTGATTGAATCATTGGCACTAATACTGATAAGTCTGATTGATAATTAGTTTCATTTCTTAACTGATTTAACAATAAATTAGCTATATATTTGCCAATTTGCTTAGACGGCTGAGCAACGGTTGTTAATGGTGGAAAACTGACTTTGCTAAACTCGCTATCGCCAAACCCACTTACCGCTAATTGATATGGAACACCAATATGCCGCCGTTGACACTCATAAAGCACACCACATGCTAATTCATCAGTCGTACAAATTAAGGCATCGATCTCAGGCCAGTTCAAAAGTACATCCGGTAGTAATTTACTTCCTGTGCTAAAATTAGCAGGCTTTGCAGCATGCATAATCCTATGCGTAGATAAATGGTGATTTAGCATTGCTTTATGCCAGCCATGTAACCGTTGTTGAAAAAGGTAGTATTGCTGGTTAGCACAAAGCAAACCAATAGATCGATAACCTTTTTTGATCACATGTTCAGTCAACATATACATTGCTAAACTATCATCCAATCCCACATTCAGATTGGTTAATTCATCATATTGCTTGCCAATATTCATAACTTGAACGGTTTTATTTCGAGCTACTTGTCGAATAAAATCATCACTTTCAACATAAAAAAGGAGTATTGCTTCAAGATTATGGCTATATAGTGTATTTAATAATTGTGATTCACATTTAAGGTAGTGGTAAGATTCAATGATTAATATGGTATATCCTTCTTGTGCCAAGCTTGCTTGTAACACATTAAGTAATATTTGAGTGGCGTGATCATAGATTTTAGTCGTTATAATTGCGATGACCTGATTAGCCGATGCGGATGCTAATAAGCTAGCTGCAACATTTGGTTTATAGCCTAACGTATCAATGGCAATTTGAATCTTTTTACGAAGTTTATCAGAGACACGCTCTGGGCTACGCAAAGCACGAGATACCGTCATAGAGCCAACACCCGCAAATTTAGCCACATCAAATAAAGTAACCTGTCCTGTACTTCTGCGTTTTTTTATATCCTGCATCTTTCACTCCAATTGCATGTCAATGATAGCCAATTAACAGTGGATGTATCATAACCTCATAAAAGATTATGGATCTGTCTTTTAAATCACAATCTTTTAAATAATATTATTCGGCAAAAGTAGACGTTTTCTGATTAATTTATTGAAAATGATAACTACATCACATAATGGCTGAAAATTTTATCAACTTTGATAGCGCTATCACATTTCTTATTTTTTTTTATTTCTATTATTACGCGGTGTGTTAATTTCCTAATAAGCTCTCAATGAGATCAAATTTAGCGGAGGAAAAATGTTAGCAAAATGGTTAACTAGCCAAACGGTCAATATTGTTGATTCAATCGAGGATTGGCAAACAGCGATACAACTTTGTGCAAAACCGTTATTACAAAATAACACTATTTCACCTGATTATATTCAAGCCATTTTCAAATTACATGAATCAATTGGCCCTTATTATGTCTTGGCTCCTGGCATTGCGATGCCACATGCAAGACCAGAACAGGGCGTAAACCAATTGGGTCTATCAATGCTATTGGTCAAAGACGGCGTCAAATTTAATTCAGAAGAAAACGATCCTGTTTATTTAATTACTTTATTAGCAGCAAGTGATAGTACTAGCCATATTGAAATATTAACTCAATTGGCAACACTATTTGGTACACAAAATGATATCCAGACAATTTTTAATGCGCAAACCCCTGCTCAAATATTGTCTGTTATCAACCATTATTAAATTTAATTAAACTCAATAAAAGGATAAACAAAATGAAAATTATGGCTGTTTGTGGTTCGGGTCTTGGTAGTAGCTTTATGGTTGAAATGAACATCAAAAAAGTTCTTAAAAAATTAAACATTGATGCAGAGGTCACACATGCCGATCTTGCTTCAGCAACACCAGATCAAGCTGATGTATTTGTCATGACAAAAGATTTAGCTGCCAGTTCAGGTATTCCTGACAATAAATTAGTTGTACTAAACAATATTATTGATATCAATGATTTAGAATCAAAACTTGTTGAACATTTTGCTAAGTACTAATCAACCTATGAGGTGTTGCCATGATTCAAGAAATCGTAAAATTTATTGTAGATATTTTAAAAGTACCTGCGATATTAGTCGGTTTAATTGCGTTGGTTGGACTCATTGCCCAACATAAATCATTTGC
The DNA here is from genome assembly GCF_001690525.1 of Gilliamella sp. App6-5. Taxonomy (GTDB): domain Bacteria; phylum Pseudomonadota; class Gammaproteobacteria; order Enterobacterales; family Orbaceae; genus Gilliamella; species Gilliamella apicola_H. The sequence goes on from NZ_LZGT01000024.1 coordinate 7,479, forward strand.
TGATACCGTAAAAGGTACAGTTAAAACAATTTTAGGTTTTTTGGTATTAAGTGGTGGTGCAAGTGTACTTATTAGTGCAATTACCCCACTAGGCATAATGTTTGAACAAGCTTTTAAATTACAAGGTATCATTCCTAATAATGAAGCCATTGTTTCTATGGCATTAAATGAATTCGGTGCAGCAACAGCATTAATTATGGCATTGGGTATGATCGCCAATATTGTGGTCGCACGGTTTACACGCTTAAAATTTATTTTTTTGACAGGGCATCATACGTTTTATATGGCTTGTATGATTAGTATTATTTTAACCGTAGCAGGTTTTCAAGGCTGGCAACTCGTGTTCACAGGTTCATTAGTTCTGGGATTAATTATGGCATTTTTCCCTGCGTTAGCACAACCACATATGCGTAAGATTACTGGTAATGATGATGTTGCATTTGGACATTTTGGTACTTTAGGTTATGTGTTAGCAGGGTGGCTTGGACAAGCTGTGGGTAAAAACTCTCGTTCAACCGAAGAGATGAATTTACCTAAAAACTTAAGCTTTTTGCGAGATAGCTCAATTTCAATCTCATTAACAATGATGGTTATCTATCTCATTTTAGCAATATCAGCTGGTGCAAGCTATGTCGAAACCAATCTCAGTAAAGGTGATAATTATTTAGTTTATGCAATTATAGAAGCAATAACTTTTGCTGCTGGGGTATTTATTATTCTTCAAGGTGTGCGATTAATTCTAGCTGAAATTGTACCTGCCTTTACAGGTTTTTCCGAAAAATTAGTCCCCAATGCCAAACCGGCTCTTGATTGCCCTGTAGTATTCCCATATGCACCTAATGCAGTACTCATTGGTTTTTTATTTAGCTTCCTTGGTGGTCTAGTCGGATTATTTGTTCTAGGGCAATTAGACTTAGTCCTCATATTGCCAGGTGTTGTTCCCCATTTCTTTTGCGGCGCTACTGCTGGCGTATTTGGCAATGCAACGGGAGGACGTTGTGGGGCAATGCTAGGCGCGTTTGCGAATGGTTTATTAGTCACATTTTTGCCTGTTATGCTATTACCAGTATTAGGATCACTAGGTTTTGCCAATACGACTTTCTCGGATGTCGATTTTTGTGGTATTGGAATTATTCTTGGTAATATGGCTAAATGGTTTCACAAAGATATGATAATGGGTATTTTTATGGCTATTTTTGCCATATTGGTTATTTATAATTATGTTGCTAAACCGAAAGTGGATGCAAAAAATTAAGCATACTTACTATAGCCTCTAATCATATTAGGGGCTTTATACAAGCGATTAATATGGAAAAATAAAAATTGTGGCAACGAAAATAACCCGATCATAAGCAAAATGCCATTCTTGTTTTATATTTACCAACAAAAATTTTACATTTACAACCACTATATCCAACCATAAGATTAAACATTTAGGCGTAAAAAAGAAAGAAATAAACATGAACAATATCAAACAAGCGAGTATTTATGTTAATAAACATATTTCTCTACAACCACCAGCAAAAGAGCTCGCTGCTGAGTTGTATCGTGTTATAGATTTTAACCGAGATTATTTTAGCCAATTTATGGAATGGCCTAAGTTTGTGACTCACCCAAAAGATACCGCTGATTTCTTAGATTCTTGTTTAGCAAAACATCAAAATAATCAGTCAAAAAATTATGTCATTATGTTGAATAATCATGCTGTAGGGATGCTTTCTTTTAATCAAATCGATCAAAATAATAAAACAGCCTACCTTGGCTATTGGTTAGATAGCCGAGTTCAAAGACAGGGGATCATGACACAAGCCATTATAATGCCCTAACAAAATATTATGCGACAAAACGAATCATTAAACGCTTCGTTATTAAATGCTCTGTTGAAAATAGGCAAAGCAATGAAGTGGCCAAGCGATGTGGTTTTAGCTATGAAGGGACACTTAAGCAAGCTGAGTATTTAAATGATACTTTTTACGATCAACACATTTATAGTTTAATTTCGACTTATCTTTAACAGTGTTATCTTAATTAAAAGAAACCAAAAACTTTTGGTTTCAGATTGATGACAAACCTCGATATAATTCGGGGTTTATTTTTTTATTTAAACCATAAATAAGATTTTTAATTTGGATTTTATTAAATAAATTAAAAAATAGCTTAAAAAAACGTAACAAAAATAGCTTTATCGCTATTTTCTTGATATTTTGAGCCGTTGCGGCCAATAAACACTGCATTTGAACCTGCGCTCTTCCTCTAAATCGTGCATAGCGATGTCCGTGGTGTTGTTTAGCATCAGCAAAGCTGCGCTCTATCGTTTCTTTTCGCCGAGCATAGACTTTTTTACCCCACTGACTTAAACGAATCTCGTTGGCTTTCTCTTTATCTGCTTCCCAGATATGCCGTGTGATGACTTTCTGTGTATTTTTACTCTGTGTACACTGTGACAATAACGGACAGATTTTGCAGGTTGTTGCATCAGAATGATAATGACGATAACCTTCCCTGCTGGTAGTTTTATATATTAATGTTTGCCCGTTTGGGCAAGTATAAGTATCGTTTTGACTGTTATAGATAAACTGCTTTTTTCTGATGGGATTCGCACCATGGGTGGGACGACGATAACCCAACACCGGATATATCTGCTCTGCCAGCAGTAAATGGCAAATGGGAGCCGTAAAATAACCCGCATCAAGACCGACACCAACCGGATTAAAGCCAAACCGCTCTAACTGGCGTTTTAATCGAGCCATGTAAGGCT
>NZ_LZGT01000025.1 GCF_001690525.1 Gilliamella sp. App6-5
TGATCCGGTGGTTCTGAATGGAAGGGCCATCGCTCAACGGATAAAAGGTACTCCGGGGATAACAGGCTGATACCGCCCAAGAGTTCATATCGACGGCGGTGTTTGGCACCTCGATGTCGGCTCATCACATCCTGGGGCTGAAGTAGGTCCCAAGGGTACGGCTGTTCGCCGTTTAAAGTGGTACGCGAGCTGGGTTTAGAACGTCGTGAGACAGTTCGGTCCCTATCTGCCATGGGCGTAGGAAAATTGAGAGGGTTTGCTTCTAGTACGAGAGGACCGAAGTGAACGCACCGCTGGTGTTCGGGTTGTGATGCCAATTGCATTGCCCGGTAGCTACGTGCGGAATAGATAAGTGCTGAAAGCATCTAAGTACGAAACTAGCCTCGAGATGAGTTTTCCCTGAAGAGATTCAGTAAGGTCCGTTTGAGACTAAGACGTAGATAGGTCAGGTGTGTAAGTGTAGTGATACATTGAGCTAACTGATACTAATGAACCGAGAGTCTTAACCTTACAACTCGGAGTTGTTTTGGGATTATGCGATTGATAGTATAAAAGTTGAAATAACAGTTTGTTCCGGATTGAGAGATTAGTGCAGATATGAGATAATGTAGCTAATTGAAAAGAGTACAGGATATGTCTGGCGGTAATAGCGCGGTGGTCCCACCTGACCCCATGCCGAACTCAGAAGTGAAACGCCGTAGTGCCGATGGTAGTGTGGGTATTACCCATGTGAGAGTAGGGTGCCGCCAGACTTTTAAATTAGAGAGAGCCCAGCAGTGATGCTGGGCTTTTTTGCTTTTCAAGTTTTTATTTATAAAGAAATAATTGAGTGCTGCATTAAGGATCATTTATAGTTTATGGATAGAATTTTTAGAAAATCTTTGGTTAGTAGTAACATTTATATAATAACAAACATTAAAAAGAATGAAAATTAACCAATTAAAGAGCATATTTATCCTATTTGTATTATTTTTTTATTTATTTATTACTGTATGTATGAAACAATTCAGTTATATAGGAATAAATTTTTTGAGGTAGTCAGTGATCGATAATGATGGCTACCGTCCAAATGTAGGAATCGTTATTTGTAACAGGTATGGTCAAGTACTTTGGGCTCGTCGCTATGGGCAAAATTCTTGGCAATTTCCTCAGGGCGGAATAAAACAAAGCGAAACGCCTGAGCAGGCAATGTTTCGTGAATTAAACGAAGAAGTTGGTTTATTATCAAAAGATGTGAAGATTTTGTCCGTGACTAATGGTTGGTTACGATATAAGTTACCAAAAAGGATGATCCGTTGGGAAAATCAACCAGTTTGTATCGGACAAAAGCAAAAGTGGTTCTTATTAGAATTAATATCTGATGCATCGGCAATTAATCTCAATATGTCTTCAACTCCTGAATTTGATGATTGGAAATGGGTCAGTTATTGGTATCCTATTCGCCAGGTTATTGCATTTAAGCGGGATGTCTATAGAAAAGCAATGAAAGAATTTTCTTTACCTGTGTTTGCTATACAGTCCGAAATAGTGGCGCCAATAACGAATATTCCTAAAAAGAAACGATTTAATTTCTTTGCTCATAAACGAAAAAATAAAAAGCGTATTAAAAAATGAATCAATATTTACAATTTCCTAACTTCGATCCAATAGCTTTTTCCATTGGTCCTATATCGCTTCATTGGTATGGCGCAATGTATTTGTTTGGTGTGCTGGGTGCGCTTTACTTAGCTAAGCGTCGTGCAAGTAAGCCAAATAGTCAATGGACCTCACAGCAGGTTGAAAATTTATTATTCTGGGGATTTCTAGGTCTTTTTATTGGGGGACGGTTAGGTTACGTCTTCTTCTATAACATTAGTACTTTTATTAAAGATCCTGTAATTTTATTTAAAGTCTGGGAAGGAGGGATGTCTTTCCATGGTGGTTTAATTGGCGCTATTTGTGTTATTGCCATTTTTGCTAAAAAGGCAAAAAAAACTTTTATGCAAGTAAGTGATTTTGTTGCTCCTCTTGTACCTATTGGTTTGATGTTTGGTCGATTTGGCAATTTTATTAATGGGGAACTTTGGGGAAGAGTAACTAATTCCTCTATTGGTATGTTATTTCCGACATCATCACATGCTGATTTTATGTTTGTTCAGTCTCACCCAGAATGGTTTTCACTTTATTCTCAATTAAAAGGTATTTTACCAAGGCATCCATCACAACTTTATGAAATGATGTTTGAAGGTATTGTACTATTTATTATCTTAAATATTTTTATCCGAAAACCAAGGCCAACGGGGGCAGTTTCTGGAGTATTTTTACTTTGCTACGGTTTATTTAGATTTGCTATAGAATTCTTTCGACAACCAGATGAACAACTCGGCTTATTTTTAAATATTATCAGTATGGGACAAATTTTATGTCTACCAATGATTATTGGGGGAATTTTGATACTGTTATATACATATAGATTTCATAAGAAGGCAAAAACAAGATGAAACAATATTTAGCATTAATGCAAAAAATTTTAGCTGAAGGCACCTCTAAGTCAGATCGAACGGGTACTGGTACACTATCTGTTTTTGGGCATCAAATGCGCTTTAATTTGCAAGATGGTTTTCCTCTTGTTACAACTAAAAAATGTCATTTACGTTCAATTATTCATGAGTTGCTTTGGTTTTTGAAGGGTGATACGAATATTAAGTATTTACAAAATAATAAGGTTACTATTTGGGATGAGTGGGCTGATAAAGATGGTGAGCTTGGTCCTGTTTATGGAAAACAGTGGCGGGCATGGGAGGCTTCTGATGGTCGTCAAATAGATCAGATTTCGCAATTAATTGAGCAAATTAAAAATGATCCTAATTCTAGACGTATGATTGTTTCTGCTTGGAACGTTGGAGAATTAGATCAAATGGCATTAGCTCCATGTCATGCTCTTTTCCAATTTTATGTTGCAAATGGCAAACTTTCTTGCCAACTTTATCAACGTTCTTGTGATGTATTTTTAGGACTACCATTTAATATTGCCAGTTATTCGTTGTTACTTCACATGATTGCACAGCAATGTGAATTACAAGTGGGTGAATTCGTGTGGACTGGTGGAGATACACATCTTTATTCCAATCATATGGAACAAACCCATTTACAATTAAGCCGTGAACCAAGAGCATTACCCAAATTAGTAATTAAACGTAAACCTTCAACAATTTTTGATTATGTATTTGAAGATTTTGAAGTTATTGGTTATGATCCGTATCCTGCAATCAAAGCCCCTGTTGCGGTTTGATCTTTTGTGAAAAAGTTTCAGGGAAATATGTGTTTTAGTATAAAATAAGGAAGTTCTAAGAACCGATCATAATGAGTAATTCTCATTATTCGCTATGATCTGCTACTTTAAATATAAATCGATTCTAAATTTTGTTACTGAATGATGATATAAAGTTGTTAGTTAACCCTGTTGATTTTTCTGCCCCTAAAATCAGGATATGGTATATAATAATCAACTTTATTATTAACAATAACTTGATCTTAATATGAGTCAAAATCAAGAAATTCGCCCTATCTTTACTAAATGCTTACTGCACCCTCGTTATTGGTTAACATGGTTTGGTATCGGTATTTTGTATTTAATTCTACTGTTGCCATACCCAATTATTTATCAATTGGGAAAAGGATTAGGTTTACTTTCAATGAAATTAATCGGCAAACGAAAAGAAACGGCGAGCCAAAACCTTAAACTTTGTTTTCCTGAAAAAACACAACAAGAACGTGACCAGATGTTACGTGAAAATTTTATTTCGACCGGTTTGGCTATTTTTGAGACCGGTATGGCTTGGTTTTGGTCAGATAAACGGCTTGCCAAGCGCATTTCTATTGTTGGCGACTTTCATATTAAAAAGGTACAACAATCGGGTCAAGGTGTTCTGCTCATAGGTATTCATTTTTTAACATTAGAATTAGGTGCACGTATTTTAGGAATGAGCCATCCAGGTGTGGGTGTTTATCGACCAAATGATAATCCTGTAATGGATTATGTTCAGCTTAAAGGGAGACTTAAGTCAAACAAATACATGCTAGACCGCCATAATACAAAGGGTATGATCCGCGCACTAAAGAATGGTGAGTTACTTTGGTACGCGCCGGATCATGATTATGGTCCTAAAAATAGCGTATTTGCACCTCTATTTTCAGTCGAAAAAGCTGCAACTACCGTTGGTACGCGCATATTAGTTAAGTTAGGAGAGCCTGCCATTATCCCTTTTACGCCTAAGCGTGAGAAAAATGGTCACTATACAGTTTATGTTAGTTCAGAGCTTGAAGGCTATCCAATAGATGATGATGTGCTTGCTGCCACTTTTATGAATAAAGTTATTGAACAAGAAATTTTAAAAGCACCTGAACAATATATGTGGTTACATCGACGATTTAAGACTCGCCCAAAAGGGGAAGCACCTTTATATACTGATAATGTTCAATCTGATTGATGTGATTGTTGCTTATTATGGTGGTTTAATAAATTTAATATACAATTATGCAAAAATTAAATAAGATCGTTTTATATTGTCGTTGTGGGTTTGAAAAAGAATGTGCTGCTGAAATCACAGATAGAGCCGTGCAAAGAGAAATATATGGCTTTGCTAAATTTAAAGAAAACAGTGGTCATGTTGTTTTTGAATGCTATCAAGATGGAGATGCGCAATTATTAATAAAAGATTTGGCTTTTCGTACATTAATTTTTGCCAGACAAATGTTTGTAGCGGGTGATTTATTAACAGATTTGCCGAATAATGATCGTATCTCTCCCATTATTGATGCACTATCTGGCATTATAGATAAAGCTGGGGATCTGCGTGTAGAGGTTGCTGATACTAATGATGGCAAGGCACTTTCCGGTTTTTGTCGTAAATTTACAGTTCCTCTTCGTCAGGCATTACGAAGTAAACGTATTTTATTAAAAGTTGCAAACCCATCAAGACCCGTTATTCACTTATTTTTTATCAATAGTAATAGTTGTTATGTTGGTTATTCACTGAGTCAAAATAATTCACCTTTTTATATGGGGATTCCAAGGCTAAAATTTCCAACCGATGCACCAAGCCGTTCTACGTTAAAATTAGAAGAAGCCTTTCATATTTTTATTCCTTATGAAGAATGGGATGAACGATTAAAAGGTGGTTTGAATGCGGTTGACTTGGGCGCTTGTCCTGGAGGTTGGACTTATCAGCTAGTAAAAAGAAGCATGATGGTTTATGCCATTGATAATGGACCGATGAATGAGAAACTGATGGAAACAGGACAAGTTAAACATTATCGTGAAGATGGCTTCAAATTTGTACCTAAAAAGCATAATATTTACTGGTTGGTTTGTGATATGGTTGAAAAACCGGCTAAAGTAACAGAATTAATAGCCAAATGGCTAATTAATGGTTGGTGTAGAGAGACTATTTTTAATCTCAAATTACCAATGAAAAAACGTTATGAAGAAGTAAAACAAAGTTTACAATGGCTAAACGACGAATTAAATAATAAAAAAATTAATGCACAAATTCAAGCTAAACAGCTTTATCATGATCGAGAAGAAGTGACCGTTCATGTGCAACGAATTTGGGGATAATAACTTACAAGAGAATGGCTATGAATTTAAAACACTCCTTTTATGCTATGTTAATACTGCCGATATTTGCATTTTTGGTAGGATGTACTTTTGAAACGTCAAAGGAATCACTTAACTTTGATAATAACCAAAATTCTAATTATTATCTATTACAAGCAGATAATAGTTCCGGTTCAATTAAAGTTAATTGGCAATTGTTAGCTATTCGTGCTCTAATAAAAGAAAATAAATTTTCGCAAGCAAATGCATTATTATCAAGTTTACCCCTTAATCTCAATAGTGAACAGCAAAAAGAAAAATTATTGTCAGAAGGTGAAATTGCGGTAAAAAAAAGACAATCATTTGACCTTAATAAATTTGCTATTTCAGATTTGAATAACTCACAGCTATATCGTTATTATACGATTAAATTAGGTTTGGATATAAATAGTAAAGATATTAATGCTCAAGCTCACGATTATCTTCAATTAGAAAAATATGTAACAGAAGCCGAAAAAAGGCAATTATTAAATAATACATGGAATTTTTTCCGTAAGTTAAAATCTGATAAAATCAGTAAAGTTTTAGTCGGTGAAAATGAAGCAATATTACAAGGCTGGGTTGACTTAGCTTATACTTATCAAAATAATAGTAAAGCAATTGTTTCGCAAGATGATGATACTCCAGACACAATTGCAGCAAAATCTGAAAATCAAAAACAGTTATTAAAACAAGCTGTCAACAACTGGGCTACACAATATCCAGATCACCCAGCTAAAGAGATTATTTCGATATTGACCGGTGAACAAACACTTTCTGCTGACGCTAATGCAAAAAAGGTTGCTTTATTGCTACCATTAAATGGTTCTTCACATATATTTGGTGAAACTATTCGTCAAGGTTATATCAGTGCCTCAAAGTTTTTTCCACAAGAACCGCAACAAAACGTGATTGTACTTGATACAACTAGTGCACCTATGGATACTTTAATCCAGCAAGCACAGGAACAGAATGTGGAATTAATTGTAGGGCCTTTATTAAAAAATGAAGTTACTAAAATAAAAGAGCTAGCACCCGCTATTCCTGTTTTAGCCTTGAACAAAGTTGATAATACGACCACTTCTGCTAATAAAATGTGTTTTTTTGCATTATCGCCTGAAGATGAAGCTAAAGATGCAGCAGACCATATTTATTCTCAAAATAAAATTAAACCATTATTATTAGTACCCCAAAGTGATTTGGGGCGACGTGTTGCACAAAGTTTTGCTACACAGTGGTCACAATTGTCGGCAAATGCTTCACAGCCTTACGTGCAATATTTTGGCAATACTACAACACTAAGTGCCAACATGAATCATAATATAGGTATTAGTCTTGCAGGTAGTCCTATCTCGATTGATGAAACACCAACAGAGGGAATGTCATCCGCTGGCTTTGATGCTATTTATGTTTATTCATCATATGATGAATTGACATTGATAAAACCTATGCTTGATATGGGAGCGAATAAGACAATTGGTAATTCATCTGCTGTCATGCTTTATTCAAGTTCAAAAAGTCATGTAGCTAACGCCTCTAATGATTTTAATTATGATATGAATAAAACTGAATATGCAGAAATTCCTATGGTTATGAATCAAAAGGATAATACAAATATACCAAGCAATGTTCAGAAAGATTATTCATTAATGCGTCTATATGCAATGGGAATTGATGCGTGGAGACTTGCCAATCGTTTTAATCAACTTAGTTCATATCAGCCTAATTTTTTAGATGGAATGACAGGTAAATTATCCACAACTGATCAATGCGAAGTAACTCGAACACTCTCTTGGCAGCAATATATTTATGGTGATGCTAAATCAGATTCTAAGAGCGAATAAAAAACAAATTGGTGAGTATTATGAAAATATTGCTTGCCAATATCTACTTAACAAAGGTCTTATATTTTTAGCACATAATATTCAATTTCGCCAAGGTGAAATCGATTTAATAATGTTAGATAAGGACTGCATTGTTTTTGTTGAAGTGCGTTACCGAAAAAATGCAAATTTTGGTGATGCCGAAATGACCGTAACATTAAATAAACAAAATAAGATAAAGCAGGCTGCTCAGCTATGGATGATAGAGCAAAATTTAAATATTGAAGGTACAGAGTTTAGATTTGATGTTTTTGCTATTACAGGTAAAAGCCAAAAGTGGATTATTAATGCATTTTAATTTTTAGGTGAAAAAGTGTGCAAGATTTAATTAAAAATTATTTTACTGAAAGTATTCAAACTCAAATTGTGATGGCTGAATCGCTTGGTTATTCAATTGAAAAGGCTGCAAATATTATTGTTGAGAGTTTACTTAACGGCAATAAAATTATGAGCTGTGGGAATGGTTCTTCCGCTGCTAATGTACAAAGCTTTACTTCCCGTTTAATTACCAGTATTAATATCGAAAGACCAAGCATTCCAGCAATAGCTTTAGTCTCGGACAATGTTTTATTAAGTGCTATAGCTAATCATGAAGAAATTTATGCTCGCCAAATTCAAGCTTTAGGTCAACAAAGTGATGTTTTAATTGTGGCAACTAGCCAAGGGAATAGCCGAGCTATCATTCGTGCGGTTCAAGAAGCGGTAATTAAAGATATGAAAATCGTTGCATTAACCGCTTTTGATGGTGGTGAAGTTATTGGTTTACTTGGGCAAAATGATATTGAAATAAGAGTTCCATCTTATAAAAAAGTGATGGCTTACGAAATGCATGCTATGATTTTAAATTGCTTATGTCAATTAATTGAAAATACGTTATTTATTCATAACGAATAAGTTAAAATAAAAATAGTTTAGTTCTGCATTAATATTGATTTTATGGTACAATTATGAACTATTTTGATGACTTAAATTAATAAGAGAACATGGTGTTATGACCGAATTAGCCAAAGAAATAACTCCCGTTAATATTGAAGATGAATTAAAATCCTCTTATCTTGATTATGCAATGTCAGTCATTGTTGGGCGTGCTTTACCTGATGTGCGAGATGGGTTAAAACCTGTTCACAGACGTGTTTTATTTGCTATGCATGAAGCGGGATATGATTGGAACAAACCTTATCGAAAATCTGCTCGTGTTGTTGGGGATGTTATTGGTAAATACCACCCACATGGTGATTCTGCTGTTTATGACACAATTGTGCGTATGGCTCAGCCATTTTCATTGCGTTATATGTTGGTTGATGGTCAAGGAAATTTTGGTTCTGTTGATGGCGATTCAGCTGCTGCAATGCGTTATACCGAAATTCGGATGCAGAAATTTGCAGGGGCATTATTGACTGATCTTGATAAAGAAACAGTTGATTTTTCACCAAACTATGATGGATCAGAAATGATTCCCGATGTATTACCGACTCGTATTCCAAATTTATTAATTAACGGCTCTTCAGGGATTGCGGTTGGTATGGCAACGAATATCCCACCTCATAATCTTGCTGAAGTCATTAATGGCTGTCTTGCTTTTATTGAAGATGAAAATATTTCAATTGATGGTTTAATGGAACATATCCATGGTCCAGACTTCCCGACCGCAGCTCTCATTAATGGGCGTAAAGGTATTGAAAATGCTTATCGTACTGGTCGTGGTATTATCTATATTCGTTCTAAAGCCACAATTGAAGTTGATGACCATTCCGGACGAGAAACTATCATTGTTAACGAAATTCCATATCAAGTTAATAAGAAAAAATTGATCGAGAAGATTGCAGAATTAGTCAAAGATAAGAAAGTAGAAGGGATTTCGGCATTACGCGATGAGTCAGATAAAGATGGTATGCGTATTGTGATTGAAATCAAACGAGATGCTGTGGGTGAAGTTGTATTAAATAACCTTTTCTCATTGACGCAATTACAAGTTTCCTTTGGCATCAATATGGTGGCGTTACACAAAGGTCAACCGAAGCTATTAAACTTACGTGAAATGATTGAAGCCTTTGTACTTCACCGCCGTGAAGTAGTCACTCGCCGAACCATATATGAATTACGCAAAGCACGTGAACGTGCTCATGTATTAGAAGGTTTGGCGATAGCGCTTGCTAATATCGATCCAGTTATAGAATTAATTCGTTCAGCATCAACGCCTAGCGAAGCTAAAACCAAATTATTAGCGCAAGCTTGGCAGCTTGGTCATGTTGCAACTATGCTAGAAAAATCAGGTAATGATGCGGCTCGCCCTGAAGATTTAGCGCCAGAATTTGGCATTCGTGATGGGTACTATTACTTATCTGAAGCTCAAGCTCAAGCCATTTTAGATCTTCGCTTACATCGACTGACAGGACTAGAGCACGAAAAAATTCTTGATGAATATAAAGAATTACTTTTGCAAATTGGTGAATTATTACATATCTTGGCTAGTTCAGAAAGATTAATGGAGGTGATTCGTGAAGAGCTTGAAGCTGTTCGAGATCAGTTCCAAGATGCGAGAAAAACTGAAATTACTGCAAGTAGTGCAGATATTAATATTGAAGACCTTATTGCGCAAGAAGATGTCGTTGTCACACTTTCTCATCAAGGATATGTAAAATATCAACCGCTTTCTGATTATGAAGCTCAACGTCGTGGTGGTAAAGGTAAATCTGCAACTAAAATTAAAGAAGAAGACTTTGTTGAAAAATTATTGGTAGCAAATACCCATGATACGATTCTTTGCTTCTCAAGCCGTGGTCGTTTATATTGGATGAAAGTCTATCAGTTACCCGAAGCCAGCCGTGGATCACGCGGGCGTCCAATTATCAATTTATTACCGCTTGAAGCTGGTGAGCGTATTACTGCGATTCTACCTGTTCGAGAATTTGATGATGAACATTGCGTATTTATGGCAACAGCACAAGGTACCGTTAAGAAAACGTCTTTAATTGAATTCAGTCGACCTCGTAGTGGCGGTATTATTGCGATTAATCTACGTGATGATGATGAATTAATCGGTGTGGATTTAACTAACAACGACCATTTAGCTGCTACTGATGATGAAGATTTGAATGATGATGCCACTATTGATGAAGGTGAAGATGAGGATAATGAAGTCGCCGAGAGCTCTAATACAGAGGATATTATGCTGTTTTCTGCCAATGGTAAAGTTGTTCGATTCCCGGCTAATAAAGTTCGTTGTATGGGGCGAACTGCGGCAGGTGTTCGAGGTATAAAACTTGATAGTGATGATAAAGTGGTTTCATTAATTGTACCTCGAGGTAATGGTGCAATTCTAACTGCAACTCAAAATGGTTATGGTAAACGTACACAACAAGAGCTATACCCGACAAAATCAAGGGCAACGAAGGGCGTTATATCTATTAAGGTTAGTGAACGAAATGGCTCAGTTGTTGGCGCTGTACAAGTTGATGAGACCGATCAAATTATGCTAATTACGGATGCAGGTACATTAGTTCGTACTCGTGTTTCAGAAGTGAGTGTTGTTGGTCGAAATACTCAAGGTGTTATGCTTATTCGAACTGCCGAAAGCGAAAAAGTTGTGGGATTACAGCGAATTGCCGAAACAGAAGATGAAGATGGTGAATCTGAATTATTGTCACTAAGTGAAGAACGGAGTGATTCAGAACATGAATCTGAAGAATAATTTTTAATTATTTAAAAGGATTAGTTAAGTATAGCTAATCCTTTTTTATTTAGAATAAACTCGAAAAGGAATAGTATTTGATGTCATTTTCTATAAAAAAAATCTTAACAAATCTTGCATGGCAAATTTTGATAGCTTTGATGTTAGGGGTTGCAGTAGGCGCTTATTTATTTGAACTTTCAGTTCCAAGTCATCCATTACATTCATATTACCAATTTTCAATAGTGAATATTTTTCAACCTGCAGGCGATATCTTTATTCGATTAATTAAAATGATCGTGCTGCCAATTATACTGAGCACATTAACGCTAGGTATTGCAGGTATTGGTGGTTCTAAACGATTAGGGACATTAGGTTTTAAAACAATTCTCTATTTTGAAATTATTACAACGATTGCTATTTTATTAGGTCTTTTTTGGGGTAATATTTTTGCACCAGGCGCAGGAATTGATTCCTCAACACTAGCAACGGCAGATATTAGTAAGTATACCCAAGCCGCTGAAGAATTAAGCGGCAAGCCTCATGGTTTAATTGTCATGATTCTTGATATGATTCCTGCCAATATCTTTAAAGCTATGACTGATGGTGCTGTTTTACCTGTCATTTTCTTCTGTGTCTTTTTTGGTTTAGGCTTAATGTCTTTACCAGATAAACAACGCGAACCATTTATATTCTTCTTAAAAGTAGTGTCTGATACTATGTTTAAAGTCACTAATATGATCATGCGTTATGCTCCTGTGGGGGTATTTGCCCTGATTACTGTAACGGTGGCCAAATATGGATTTTCATCTCTACTTCCTCTACTTAAATTAATTTTAACCGTCTATTCAGCAATGATTGTTTTTACATTAGTGGTCCTAGGACTTGTTTGTAAACTTTGTCAATTTAATATTTTTACATTATTGAAAATATTAAAAGAAGAATTGGTTATTGCATTTTCGACCGCAAGTTCAGAAACAGCATTACCTAAAATCATTGAAAAGATGGAAGCTTATGGTGCTCCAAAATCGATAACGAGCTTTGTTATTCCAACAGGTTATTCATTTAATCTTGATGGTTCAACACTTTATCAAAGTATTACGGTTATCTTTTTAGCACAGTTATTCCAGATAGATTTAACTATTTTAGATCAGATTATTATTGTCATCACTTTGATGATAGCATCAAAAGGGATTGCCGGTGTACCAGGTGCTTCAATTCTTGTTTTATCTGCAACGCTTGGTAGTGTAGGTATTCCTCTTGAAGGGATTGGTTATATTATGGGAGTTGAACGTATTTTAGATATGGGAAGAACAGTCGTTAATGTGGTAGGTAATGCATTAGCAGCGATTGTTATTGCACGTTGGGAACATGCTTTTGACGATAAAAAAGCAAGAGCTTATGAACAGCAATATTTGAAATAAAACTATTGCTATCTTTTAGCAAGCTTCAGGTTAAAAACTGGAGCTTTTTTTATTTTAATGATTTTATAAATGGATTGCGGAGTTAAACAGATATAAAATTATCAATAATAATTATATTTTCATTAACTTGTTAGCTTTTTTATTGCTTAGTGTCACTCACTAGAGCAATATCAATTAACAAAATATGCGGGTATGTTGTGTGCTAAAAAGGTATAAAAAACCCAGCATAGGCTGGGGTTTTTTACTAATTTGTCTAAAACTATTTAATTTTTGCTTCTTTATAAATAACATGCTGACGAACAACAGGATCGTATTTTTTGATCTCCATTTTTTCAGGCATAGTTCTTTTATTTTTGCTAGTGGTATAAAAATGACCTGTACCAGCAGAAGAAACTAATCTGATTTTTTCGCGTACACCTTTTGCCATGATATTGTTTCCTTATTAGTACTTTTCACCACGGGCACGAAGTTCAGCTAAAACCGCATCAATACCCTTTTTATCGATAATACGCATACCTTTAGCAGATACACGCAATTTTACAAAACGTTTTTCACTCTCAATCCAAAAACGGTGAGTTTGAAGATTTGGTAGAAAACGACGTTTAGTAGCATTCATCGCATGAGAACGATTATTTCCTACTAAAGGACCTTTTCCTGTTACTTGGCATACTCGTGACATGTCAATAATTCTCCGAAATTTCAATGCTTAAGCCTTGGGCGTAATATGTTAATGGAATTAACCTCGTCAGGCTTTTAGTTTGCTGCAGTTCTATCTGAGAAGCAGTCTAACCTCTCACACTACACCCATAATAATGAGGTAGCGAAGTATACGCTGTTATACGCAATTTCTCAAGCATTATCTTATTTTGGTGTAAAAATAAGCGCATTACCTAAGTAAATATTAACGAATAGATAACCATTATTACCATAAAACTATTATTCTATAGTTAGGATTATCTTAGTTAAATACAAAAATTGTTTAATTTTATAATAAATATGTTTTAATACTATTGATTATAGATTTTATCTATTAGGTCTAATTTTCTAACTTTCAAGGAGATTGTATGAACCCGTTCACGCCATATAGTATATACGGTATTATCGGTTATCCTTTAGGACATAGTATGAGCCCTCTTATTCATACTACATCATTTCAGGATTACGGTATTCCCTCAGTTTTAGTTCCTTTTGCTACGCCACCAGAAGATATTTCAACCTTATTCAAATCTGTAAGATTATTAAACATTCGAGGGCTGTGTGTCACAATTCCGCATAAGCAAACGATTATTCCTTATTTAGATAAAGTAACAGAGCATGTAAAAAAAGCCGGTGCTGCTAATTTAGTCTATTGGGAGGGTGATAAGCTTTGTGGTGAGAATACTGATATTGTTGGTTTTATGCAACCTCTTGAACAGAAGAAATTACCGGCTGAATATAAAAAAGTTTTATTACTAGGAGCTGGTGGTGCGGCACGCGCTGCGGTTGTCGGATTACAGGATCTTGGTTATACCGATATTACCGTGACTGACATAGCGAGTGACTTACCCAAAGCGTTAGCTAAAGAATTCAATCTTAAAATAGTTGCTTGGGAAGAACGTAGTCAAGTTGAAGCGCAAATTATTATTAACTCTACCCCCTTGGGTATGCAAGGCAAATTTGAAGATCAGACACCTTATGAACAAGCTTGGTTTAAAGGGAAAGGATTGGCTTATGATATTGTTTATACACCATATAATACACGATTTAGACAAGAGGCAGAAAAAGCTGGCTGGGAATCTATTTCAGGACGTGAAATGTTTATAGGGCAAGCAAATGCACAATTTAAAATTTGGACAGGAAAAGATCTTTCCGATAGGGCAAAACAAGCTGTAATAGATGCTTTAGCTGGAAAATAAATATTGCAAATAGAACATACATTTCATTAAAGTGAATGAGATGTATGTTAAATAAAATTAGATGGTTAATTTTTAAATAAGTTATATTATTAAAAGGAGTATTTATGACAAACTTAGAATTGCAAGCTTATCGTCGTTTTCTGATGCTAAAAGTATCAGAAGCTAGCCAATATATTGGTAAAACGGATGCTAAAACATGGCATGATTGGGAGAGTGGTACTATACCCGTGCCTGAGTTTGTAGCAATCACAATGCAAGAGCTGAAAAAGCTTCGCAATGATAAAATTAATATTATTATCAATAGTATCAATGATCGTGTTGGTAGTAATACAATACGCTACTTTATGACATATGAAGAATTTAAAAAAGTGAATTCTGATCTAGACGTGGTGCAATGGCGATTACATCAATCAATCGCCACAGAGCTTTATTTTCGTGGTTTAGAAAAACTATGTTAATTGACTTTATCAAGATGACTTTTGGCGTCTAAAAGGCTTTTTTACAACCTTAGTAAATAATTATTTA
>NZ_LZGT01000026.1 GCF_001690525.1 Gilliamella sp. App6-5
GTGTTGAATGCTATCACAGACCGGCATTTACGCTGGGGCTTTCCCAAATGTTTTAATCGCATCAGAAAGCTCGGCTATAAATGGAATCATAAACGGGTGTATCGGGTGTATTGTGAATTAAAGCTTAATCTCAGGGTAAAGCGTAAACAGCGCATTCCTCCACGAAACCCAGAAAGGTTATTAGTCCCCAATAAACAAGGTGAATGTTGGTCAATGGATTTTATGAGTGACAGTAGTCGTAATCAGCGTCGCTTTAGGACGTTCAATGTCATCGATGACTTTAATCGTGAGGCGCTAGGCATTGATATTGCAGTAAGCTTACCGGCAGGGAGAATTACCCGTTACTTAGATAAACTGGCTGAATATCATGGCTATCCATTAAAAATACGGGTCGATAATGGGCCAGAATTTACAGGAAAAACCTTTATAAACTGGGCTAAATCCCATGATATAGCCATTGATTATATCCAGCCCGGTAGCCCTTATCAAAATGGCTATATTGAACGATTTAATCGTACCTATCGTACTGAAGTACTCGATTTATATCTTTTTAATAATCTAGAACAAGCAAGAAAGGTAACCGAAGAATGGCTAACAGTGTATAACACCGAAAGACCGCATGAGGCATTAAATAACATGACACCGATTGAGTATAAAACATTAAAACAGGCAGCTTAATTTTCTACGTAAGTTGTGTACTAAGTTTGGGGTATTTACAGTAAAATGCAATGATGACTGAGTAAACAAATAAATCAATTCTGAATATGACAAAAAAACCCATTTATAAAATGGGCTTTTTGTTTTCAAGTATATATATAATTAATATAATTAGAGTTAAATATTACTCAATAAAAAGTGACAAAATGCACTCTCCCCTCAAAAATCATGTCATTTTGCACATATTCTCGATTCGCTATTTAGTTAGCTGAGTTGAACCGAATAAACAAATCTGTTTTAAACAGCTTTGCCTGGCACGCGTTAACGCACTAAGGGCTACTGATTTTTACCATTCAGTTTTGGTGTTGTTATAGAACAAACAAGGTAAATACCACTGTTTTACAATGAACAATGGTATTCCCCCTGAGTTCTGACATAAGGACAGGAACAAGAACCACCTTGTTCCTTGTTGTATATTCAAATATATTTCAAAATTGATGTGAATTAAATCAGCTCTGATACACATACAGCTCTATCCAACCGTATGTATAGTTGTAACGTTACACAGAGTTGTTACAAGCAGCCATAAATTATGGACTTAGGATTTCAGATTAATAAGGGTTAAAAATTAATCTGAAATAAATTAGTGATTTTATGACCGCAAAACCACAAAAACACCGGAGTAAGTCTTGATTCTGTCACAATTCATTTAATTTTACAATATCAATAATCATTATAATCTGGCTCAGGACCATATTCATCATAATGATCATTTCGAAAATCAGAGTCTTCGTCACATTCATTAATAGCAATTTTTAATGACTTGCTAAGATATTTTCGCGCATTAATAAGCGCATTACCTGTTAAATCATCTTTTGTTGCTCTTATCATACCCAATGCAACATTGATAATCTCTTTGATCTCCGCTGGAGTTGTTCTATCTAATGCGTCCCCCAATTCCTTGTCAGCAATGTTACAATCGGCAGGAAGATACATTTTTGCGCACTCAATAGCGGCTTTGCGTCTAAAAGCACCAACTGAAATTATTCTGTCAATTCGACCAGGTCGTTTGCT
Source organism: Gilliamella sp. App6-5 (assembly GCF_001690525.1). Taxonomy (GTDB): domain Bacteria; phylum Pseudomonadota; class Gammaproteobacteria; order Enterobacterales; family Orbaceae; genus Gilliamella; species Gilliamella apicola_H. The sequence goes on from NZ_LZGT01000026.1 coordinate 1,732, forward strand.
AATACGCGGATCTATCCTTTTGGGATAGTTTGTCGAAAATATGACATACGTGCCAGCTTTGTTTACTGGAGTCAGGCTACCGTCAAGGAAACTTAATACCGACGCATTTGCACGGTACAACTCATCGATTTCTTCTGCAATAATTAATACTGGCCTTTGTTTTTTTGCCGCTTCTTTGCACGCTAGATAAAAATTGTCACCCGATGCGTAAATAATAGCAATATTTTTTCTATGAATAGATGCTAGAGATTTAACAATAGTGGTTTTACCCGTCCCGGGAGGACCTGTTAATAAAACTTTTCTCATTCCAGATTGGCCGTATCGAGTATAATATTCAATATCATCAAAAAATTGTTTGAAATCATCTTCTAATATTTTGTATTTAGGATGTACAGCAAATCGTTCAAATTCGTCGACTATTTGAGTTTTAATTTTTTGGTAATACGGTAAATTATTGTAGTCATATATTTCCCAAACACCACTCTTGGGCAAATTTCTGATTAACTTTTTCACACCAGTTTGACAAATATCATGTAGCAGCAATAACGCTTTTTCAGTTCCAATCGTATATTCAATTGATATTTTAGAATTCAGAACAGATCGTAAAATATGAATAGTATGCTCATTATTTAGTTTTATTCTAAAAAAACCAGAGGCATCTTGAAACATCAACCGTCGCCCATTGCCAGTTTTCACAACTAAAGGTAATGAATTCGATGACATTAAATGTGACGGTAATCGTTCTATATCGAGTAAACTGTAAATTCTTTTTTTTCGGCGTGTAATAAGTATCTCGCTGATTTTAGGAAAATAACCGCCGTCTTTGATGAGAACACCGAAGTCGTTTGGATAGAGCTGTTTATGTAAATCAATAGCGTACTGCCACATTTTTTTGTTCTTAGAATTTGAATGGCTCATTTTACACTCCTTAGAATAGGATTACCTTTTTTGTCTCCAAAACATGTAAATTTGCACCCATCTTTATAACGAGAACAACCAAACCATATATATTTGCCTTTTTGGTTTTTACCTTCTCTTTTGATGAGTGTACCACTTTTACATTCAGGGCAATCGTATGATTTTGCTTTTGAATTTTTCGTTGTATTTTTAGGTAATTCAGCTCCTTTATACGTTTGAATAAGTTGGTTAATAAAAATATACTGTTTACGCATAAACTCGCTTTGTTGCTGTTGACCCGTTGCAATATTTTCTAATTCTTGCTCCCACAAGGCTGTCATACCAGGATCTTTTAAAACTGGAGGTAATGTGTCTATCAGTGCGTAGGCAATATCAGTTGCTAAGATAGCTTTCTTTTTTCGTTCAATGTAATTACGTTTTTCTAATGTTTCTACAATTCCAGCCCTTGTTGCTTCTGTACCGATCCCTGATGTTTCCTTTAACATTTTTTTTAGCTGAGGGTTTTCTATATATTTTGCAATTTGCTTCATTGCATCAAGCAAGCTTGCATCATCAAAATGTGATGGTGGCTTAGTTTGTAATGATCTAATATCTACCTTAGAGATAATACAGGTATCTCCTGAAGATAAAACAGGGAGTTTTTGTTTATCATCAACATCTTCAGCATTTTCAATGTTGTCTTTTGCAAATAATACTTTCCATCCTTGCTCAACTAGTACGGTACCTTTTGATTGAAATTTCTGTTCAGCACTAATTAAATTAACTACTGTTTTATCTACTTCATTATGCACCATGAAATTAGCTAAATAGTTTCGTCGAATCAAATCATAGACTTTTAATTCATCTGCACTAAGTTGTGACAATTCAATAATCTTTGACGTTGGGATAATGCCATGGTGTGCGGTTACTTTTTTATCATTCCAAAGTCGAGACTTATGGGCTAAATTAACCTGTGGCATAAATTTTGCCATTTCAGGATCATTTTTCATAATGACAGAAACTATGGTTTCGGCTTCATCAAACATTGATTCGGGCAAATATCCACAATCAGTTCTTGGGTAAGTTGTAATTTTATGGGTTTCATAAAGGGATTGAGCAATATTCAGCACTTGAGGCATAGACATACCATACTTTTTAGAGCAGGCTTTCTGCAAGTCACTTAAACTAAATGCTAAAGGAGGAGAGAATTTAACCCGTTCAGTGTTAACATCAATAACTTTTGCTTCTCTTGAATGCTGCAATTTTTGTGCTATTTGTCTTGCAAACGATTCACTGAAACACCGCCCAGCTTCGTCTATATTCTCCTCAGGCATCCATGTAGCATTAAATATCTGCGATGTTTTTGATAACTGAATATTGACAGAAAAATAAGGTTTGGGTATGAAATTTTTAATTTCTCTATCCCTATCGACAATTAACTTTAGCACAGGTGTTTGAACACGACCCACAGATAAAACCCCTTCAAAACCTGAATTTCTACCCAATAATGTAAATAGCCTAGTACTATTTAATCCAACAAGCCAATCAGCTTTTGCTCGAGCTTGAGCAGCCAAATACAACGGATAAGTTTCACTAGCAATCTTAAGATTCGCAAGCGCTTTTCTTATTGATGAATCATCAAGTGCTGAAAACCACAACCGCTTTGTTTCACCTTTCCAGTTAAAACGTTCTAACAAAGACCACGCAATAGCTTCCCCCTCTCGATCTGGGTCTGTTGCGATCACAATAATAGTGGCTTTTTTTACTAAGTTTTCAATTGTTTTGTATTGTTTTGCTGTTTTTTTTGAAACGTTATAAATCCAAGAGCTAGGTAAGATTGGTAAATCAGAAATATTCCATTTTTTAAACTTTTCATCGTAAGCATCAGGTTCTGCAAGTTCAAGTAAATGTCCAACACACCAAGTGATACAAATTTCACTGTTTGGGCTTCGATAAAAGCCGTTATCACTAACTGTTGCACCAATGTGGTCACGAATATCTTTTGCTTGGCTTGGCTTTTCACAAATAAATAATTTCATTAACATTCATTCTCTTATTGTTTTTGATAACTGAATATTAATGAATTGAAATAAATATGGGATAGTTAAATCAATATTGCTAAATGGAATATTGATTTAATAATAAAAAACATATACAGCATAATTATAATTAAAGCTCAATAAATAATTATTGGAGTAAACTATGATAGATATGGCTATTCCCGTTAATCATTCATTTTTAGATTATAAAAACCATGAAACACTAATATTCAACATGTCAAACGGGGAAAACAATTTTTGTATTGGAATTTTTAATATTATCTATTTTGCACAACTGGCAATGCAACTCGGATATATTCCTAAAGACGATAAATGGACTAATACGTTAAATGAATATTATAAAAATGATGACTGTTACAATGCTCATAAAAAAATTTGTATGAAAAATCCTGCTATTATTACAAACTGCATTTGTGACAATTGCGATAATCCTATTTTATTTAAAGTTAAAGATACCAAACATGAGTTTCAAATTGGGCTTTTAACTATTCTTAATTGTTTAAAAATAGCAGAGCAAAACAACTATATACCGCAAATAAACGTCCAATTTTGGATATTAGTAGAAAATCGCTACCACTTATCCAATAAGTTTTAAATTAGTAAATTTTACGACGAACATCACCTATATTAAATTTATCTTATAAGTATAGGTGATATCAATTCATTTGCTTGTTCTATACAATAATCATTAAAAGAATTTTTATGCCATTTGCCCTGGTCCAGATTTATTAAATTACTAAAATAAACATGATTCATTTCGATAGTTTTTCGGTAAATTTCTTGTGGTTCACGAAATTCACTATTTGAAACTTGATAAGTAATGACTAAATCTATAGACTCTTTTTTGTTATTAGCACTAAGCGGAATATGATTTGTAAAATAGAAATTTAATTCTGTAAAAATTTTACTAGAAAAAGTGAAACATCCTTTTTCCATTTTTATAAATTTATTAGTCTTTTCTAGAATTGTGTCCTTTAATGTGCTGTCTATTATTTTTTTACCAAACAAGGAATGGTTTTTAGACATATAAGCAAATATCCAGGGAACATTAAGAGTTGTAGCTCCGCAATAAAGATACCCTTCAAAGTTAATATAATTTTGTAACATATTGATAAGTAAATTCTTGCCTATTTGAAAACCAATATCTTTTTGGATAAGATAAATAATTCGATCTAAATATTGGTTTAAGATTATTAATATTTTTCTGGATATGTCGTCTAGCTTTGATTTTCTATGAGATGGGTCATAACGTTTATTTGCGTTATGTGCTGCAAATGGGCATTGTTTATAATTATCAGGATTAAAATAGCCTAATTGCACGACGTTGTTATAAGATCCGTTAACCTGCTTGTGATAATGCTTCCCGTAAGGGTTCAATAATTTATCTGAGCTGTGATATAGATTTATAATTTGTATAGGATTATCACAGGCAGGACAAATAGCAAAATAGCAAGCTTCACCTTTGTCATTTTGTTGAACGAAAGGAAATTTACTTTGTGTATCTTTTTCAAATTGATTCCGTTCAATGACATGAAATATTGTACTATCAGGCGAAATCTTATATAAGTGCATATTATCTTCTACCTTTTTTACATTTTCATAATTTATTATCATTAATTTTTTTAAATTATTCAATAAATCATTTTATTTCCTGATTTATTCAGTTATAAATATAAATAAAATTTCAAATCAAAATACGAAAAATTTTCGTATTTTAAAATTAGAGAATGACGATATGAACGGATATGAATTAAAAATAACACTAGAAAAATAGATAGCCTAACTACTTTTAGCTAGATTACCTATTTAATATTTATAAACTCTAGAATGGGATATCGTCATCAAAATCCATTGGCGGCTCTGGCATAGCTGTACCTTGTTCTGTAGTTGGTGCATTTTGCGTTGTTGATTGTGGCACTGGTGCAGATGGAGAATTGTTTGCACTTTGTCCCCAATTTTGTGAACCATCCCGTGAACCTAACATTTGTAAAGTACCGCCGATTGGGTTAATCACAACTTCTGTAGTATAACGATCTTGTTCGGACTTATCTTGCCATTTACGAGTTTGTAACTGTCCTTCAAGATAGACTTGTGAACCTTTCTTTAAGTATTCACCAGCAATCTCAGCTAATTTACCAAATACAACAATACGATGCCATTCAGTGCGATCACGGGTTTCGCCAGTCTGTTTATCTTTCCAGTTTTCAGATGTTGCAACACTAAAATTAGCAACAGCATTGCCATTCGGCATATAACGAACCTCAGGATCTTGTCCCAGATTACCAACTAAAATTACCTTGTTTATTCCTCTAGCCATGTTCTTGCTCCAATTTATTAACTCATATTATTTAATTTAGTTGATATATTCAGCTCATCAAATTTTGGCAACATTTCATTAATCAAATGCCTGATTCGAATACATACTCGCATTTGAAAATTTAACGTTAAGCGATCAACTTCTAATTGCCTGATAAAAACTTTATCATCATGACTCAAATTATTTTGTTTCAACGCATCTAATATCAATCGTTTCCCCTCTATTTCAGTACGACTGGTTTTACCATCAACAATGATTATTTTCTTATACTTCCAGCTCAAATATACTGAACCATTTGATAGACGTCTTTTTTTTAAATAAAACGGTAAATATTTAATTGGTAATTTATCTCTCGTGTCATTGATGAGTCTTTCTGCAATGTTTTCTAGCTTCGAAATGTGCGACTCAATTTCTTGTAAAATAATTTTGTACTCCCCCTTATCTTTAAAAGGCTTTAAAAGGCCTTTTAGGGATAGATGTTGTTTTGCAAATTGATAATCTAAGTGAGAGAGTGTATTTGCATATTCATCTTTATAAAGCTCATTCATTAGCTCACCTTATTATGTTAATTTGATACTGTTCTGTCTCGCATTTTATCTGCATTTAGAATTTCTTCAGGTACAGCTCCAAGTTGCTCAATAGCTTTAGCTGCTAATGGAGTATTATCGACAAAATCTTTTCGTGTTACCCCCAACCGTTTATATTTAGTTATATAAGTAATTAACGAACGTAATTCATGAGCAATCATATTCTGCCGATCTGATGCATCACTATTTTTGATTAATGAAATATGTTTAGCTAGCTGAATTTTTCGGACAAATAAATCAAATTTACACAGTAAAAATACTAATTGATAACCACTGGGAACATTAATAAAGAGATTCAAATCGACAGGCTTAACAGATGTTGCATCGCTTATTTTAAAACCGCTCGGAACTGATTTAAGGACCTCATCGATACGGTAATTCTCAATATCTAGTAATTTCTCAATTTTAGTAATATGCTTATAGAATTTAGTTAATCTCATATCAGCATACGGATCATCCAACCGTGTTGCAATTTCAATAACTCTTAAATATGCAATAGCCCTTGTCATACTTTGAATTGGATGCTTATCATCAGTTTTTTTTCTGCCGTACCAGATTTGAATTGCTGGAACAGTATGAAGCTCTATTTTAATATCACTTCGTAAAACACCAACTTGGTTGTTTTCAATTGTTTCCATGGGAATACTCCTATTTAAATAAAATTAAAAATTAATTCAGCTAGCTGTAAACCCCCGTAACAGTAAACAATCTCATTTACTCTATTACCTTTAAAAGGCCTTTTAGGGATAGATGTTGTCTCCAGCTAGCTGTAAACCCCCGTTACAGAGACTAACCACTCAGCTAGCTGTAACCCCCCGTTACAGAGATTAACTACTCAGCTAGCTGTAACCCCCCGTTACAGTAAATTAACTACTTAGTTCACTGTAACCCCCCGTTACAGTAATTGAACTACCCAGCTAGCTGTAAACCCCCGTTACAGAGATTAACCACTCAGCTAGCTGTAACCCCCCGTTACAGTAAATTAACTACTTAGTTCACTGTAACCCCCCGTTACAGAGATTAACCACTCAGCTAGTTGTAACCCCCCGTTACAGTAATTGGACTACTCAGCTAGTTGTAACCCCCCTTTACAGAGACTAACCACTCAGCTAGCTGTAAACCCCCGTTACAGTAAATTAACTACTTAGTTCACTGTAACCCCCCGTTACAGTAATTGAACTACCCAGCTAGCTGTTGCCCCCCGTAACAGAGATTAACCACCTAGCTAGCTGTTGCCCCCCGTAACAGTAAACAATCTCATTTACTCTATTACCTTTAAAAGGCCTTTTAGGGATAGATGTTGTCTCCAGCTAGCTGTAACCCCCCGTTACAGTAAATTAACTACTTAGTTCACTGTAACCCCCCGTTACAGTAATTGAACTACCCAGCTAGCTGTAAACCCCCGTTACAGAGATTAACCACTCAGCTAGTTGTAACCCCCCGTTACAGAGACTAACCACTCAGCTAG
>NZ_LZGT01000027.1 GCF_001690525.1 Gilliamella sp. App6-5
GATTATAAGTGTTTTTGCCTACGCCCACGGACTGTGCAACGGGAAAGCCAGTTTTATAAGGGTGAAAGGAGAACACATTAACTAAGTTAGTACCACCCATATCCGAGCCAGTCTCGCCAAAATTAGCGGGCATAATATGTTCCCATTTAAACACCGCAATGCCACCACAATATTTAGGGCGTTGTACATACACTTGCCGTGTTACCCGATTAAACCGTACCCGAATATGGCGAAGCGTGAATAACTCTAAGCGACAGATATAACGGAAGTAGCGGATGCATAAATAAGCAGAGACTAAAAAAATGATTGCAAAAAATACCATTGCAAATATTCCGGAACCAATTTTATAATTATCCCATTCATTATTGTATAATTTTAAAGCCACTTTAAGTGCGAAATAACCTCCTGATGCTGTAATAAAAAATATAGCTAAACTAATCCAAGTAATAATCCCCCGAAAATTTTCAAGCATACCTCCTCGTATCTCTAAATAGCGATCGTTATAGGCATAATAAGGTCCTATCGGGCGTGGATTATGACTGACCGACTCTGTGGTATAATCTTTGGCGACTTCGCTTAACTTCATTGAGTTATCAGAATAATCTTTTTTCAATTTTTTACGTGTTTCAGGTTTAATTGCACTACCTAACCACAATATAAATTCACCAATATACATTAAAATGTCCCCTGAACTGCTTGGTAAAACTCGTTTAACTCTTCAGTTAAGTCATCAAATTGATCACGTTTGGCATCTTTGCTAAAGCAGCCACAATCTAACCTTACCAATTAATTCTCTGAATTCTCTTTTATGGGCTTTTCTGCTTGTTTTGTTGCTTTTGTTTTTCTTTTTCGGCTGGCTTTTTTCTTGGGTCTTTTAAATTGACCATAGTCGATAAGTTCGCCCGTTTCGTCATCAATTACGCCCCACTCTTGGCTACTATCTAAAATGGCCTTTTGTACCTCGGGTGGGTAATCCGATAGGGTGGTTTCTTTTGGTAAAGGTTTACCGGGTTTACCCGCTTGCCTGATCACTTTTGGCCAACGAGGTTGCCAGCATAGGCATTCCGAAATAAAGTAACCCATAGTATAAAATGGCAATAAGATTAAAAAGACGGGGATTAACATTAAAATTATGATCACACTGGGGTTATTTTTTGCCAGATGGATCATGGGGCTAATATGCCCCTCAACACCGTGAAAGGGCATGGGTAAATGGGTACTTAGGCGTGGTTTTGGCAGATTTTTAGGACCGTCTTCCATATAACGGCGGATAAATTCCCACTCGTCTTTATAATCTTGAGGATTATAAGTGTTTTTGCCTACGCCCACGGACTGTGCAACGGGAAAGCCAGTTTTATAAGGGTGAAAAGTAAACAAGTTAACCACATTAGTACCGCCCATATCCGAGCCAGTCTCGCCAAAATTAGCGGGCATAATATGTTCCCATTTAAACACCGCAATGCCGCCACAATATTTAGGGCGTTGTACATACACTTGCCGTGTTACCCGATTAAACCGTACCCGGATATGGCGAAGCGTGAATAATTCCAAGCGACAGACATAGCGGAAGTAACGGATAAATAAGTAAGAAGATAATAAAAAAATAATTGACAAAAATATTATTGCAAATATTCCAGAAACAATATTTACTCCTCCATCTTTATATAATTGTAAAGCAATTTGCAAACCAGCATTACAACATGAAAAAGAAACAAAAAATATAGCTAAACTAATCCAAGTAATAATTCCCCGAAAATTTTCAAGCATACCTCCTCGTATCTCTAAATAGCGATCGTTATAGGCATAATAAGGTCCTATCGGGCGTGGATTATGACTGACCGACTCTGTGGTATAATCTTTGGCGACTTCGCTTAACTTCATTGAGTTATCAGAATAATCTTTTTTCAATTTTTTACGTGTTTCAGGTTTAATTGCACTACTTAACCACAATATAAATTCACCAATATACATTAAAATATCCCCTGAACTGCTTGGTAAAACTCGTTTAACTCTTCAGTTAAGTCATCAAATTGATCACGTTTGGCATCTTTACTAAAGCAGCCACAATCTAACCTTACCAATTAATCCTCTGAATTCTCTTTTATGGGCTTTTCTGCTTGTTTTGTTGCTTTTGTTTTTCTTTTTCGGCTGGCTTTTTTCTTGGGTCTTTTAAATTGACCATAGTCGATAAGTTCGCCCGTTTCGTCATCAATTACGCCCCACTCTTGGCTATTATCTAAAATGGCCTTTTGTACCTCGGGTGGGTAATCCGATAGGGTGGTTTCTTTTGGTAAAGGTTTACCGGGTTTACCCGCTTGCCTGATCACTTTTGGCCAACGAGGTTGCCAGCATAGGCATTCCGAAATAAAGTAACCCATAGTATAAAATGGCAATAAGATTAAAAAGACGGGGATTAACATTAAAATCATGATCACACTGGGGTTATTTTTTGCCAGATGGATCATGGGGCTAATATGTCCCTCAACACCGTGAAAGGGCATGGGTAAGTGGGTACTTAGGCGTGGTTTAGGCAGGTTTTTCGGACCGTCTTCCATATAACGGCGGATAAATTCCCACTCGTCTTTATAATCTTGAGGATTATAAGTGTTTTTGCCTACGCCCACGGACTGTGCAACGGGAAAGCCAGTTTTATAAGGGTGAAAGGAGAACACATTAACTAAGTTAGTACCACCCATATCCGAGCCAGTCTCGCCAAAATTAGAGGGCATAATATGTTCCCATTTAAACACCGCAATGCCGCCACA
>NZ_LZGT01000028.1 GCF_001690525.1 Gilliamella sp. App6-5
AGGTTCAAATGCAGTGTTTATTGGCCGCAACGGCTCAAAATATCAAGAAAATAGCGATAAAGCTATTTTTGTTACGTTTTTTTAAGCTATTTTTTAATTTATTTAATAAAATCCAAATTAAAAATCTTATTTATGGTTTAAATAAAAAAATAAACCCCGAATTATATCGAGGTTTGTCATCAATCTGAGGATAAATACTATTTATCCTTTTTGGCTAAGAAAAAACTTTGATGAACTAATGCTGCTTTTTCTCTATTATTTTTATTATGCTAGCAACGGTTGTTATTGTTAATGAGCCTGTTTATTCTTCAAATCCCACCTCTAAATTGCCTTATTCAGTAAAAGTAGGGGATTGGATTTTTAGAAAAGGTATACAAACTGATGTAAATACCCCAAACTTAGTACAAGATTCAAGTAGAAAATCATGCTGTTTGTTTTAGTGTTTTATACTCAATCGGCGTCATGTTATTTAATGCCTCATGCGGTCTTTCGGTGTTATAAATCG